>NZ_JAOTIK010000002.1:0-600000 GCF_030116705.1 Streptomyces sp. ML-6 | reverse complement strand
GGGGGAGCAAGCACGGAAAAGGCAGCGGTCCGGCGTGGTGCCGGGCCACTGCCTCGGGGGTCGTTGGTCGTGGGTCGTTTTCCGTCGGTCTACTCGGCGACGTAGGTGCAGCCGCTCCAGGCGAACACCTGGAGTTCCTGGTCGGCCGCGACGACGGTCTCGTCGGTCGGTTCGAAGTGCTCGTACCGGTTGCCCGAAAGTACTTTCACCTTGGAGTTCCTGTCCGCGACGTAGCGCACGCGGTCCTTCTCGTGGATGAGGAAGGTAGGGCCACCGGTGAGAATGACGTTGGGATTCTCCATGACTGCCGTCTCCTTCGGCGCAGGTGCGGATTGTTCGGAAGTCCTCAGTGCTTCGGCTTGGCAGTAGGGGGTGCTTCGCTGCGCGCAGGATCGGCGGTCGCTCTAAAGCCTGTCTAAAGCGTTCAAAGCGTCCAAAGTGTTCAGGGCGCCCAGGGTGCCCAGGGTGTCCGGGACGCCCAGGGCCTCCAGAGCGTTCAGAGCGTTTTCCGGTCGGTCGGCCCGGCTGTTGCCGCCGCGGTGCCGACGGCCGGGCCGGTGCGGGGGCCGACTTCGGCCGGAGTGGCGACGGTGGGCATGGCGACGGTGGGCGTGGCCGGGGCGGTGACGGTGGCGGGTGTGCGGGGCTTGGTGTGGTTGCGGATCAGGAGGCAGGCGAGCAGACCGGCCACCAGGACCGCGATGGGCAGGGCCACCGCGCTGTGCAGTGTGGCGAGGAAGGCGGCGGAGTGGCTCTGTCCGGCCGAGAGCCCGGCGGAGAGCTGTCCCTGGACGAGGGCGCCGACTGCGGCGGCACCGATGACCGAACCGATCTGGCGGACGGTGTTGTTGACGCCGGAGGCGGCACCGGCGAGCCGGGGCGGTACGTTGCGCATGGCCTCGGTGGACATCGGGGTGACGATGCATCCGACGCCGAGCCCGGTGAGCAGGGTGGCGGGGACGAAGGCGTACCAGGAGGTCGCGGGGCCCGCGATCAGAGCGATGGCGAGGATGCCGGACGCGTACAGGGTCAGTCCGGTGATCAGCAGGTACTTGCCGCCGATCCGGTCGGACATGCGCCCGGCGAACGGGCCGAGGGCCATCGACACCAGGGAGGAGGGGGCCAGCACCAGGCCCGCCTTCATCGCGCTCATGTGCAGGACGGACTGGAGGTAGAGGTTGAAGGGCAGCACCAGCCCCAGCATGGCGATCGAGACGAGGCCGACCAGCACGGTCATCACGGTGAAGTTGCGGTCCTTGAAGAGCGCGAAGGGAACGAGCGGCTCACGGTCCTGCCGGCCGCGCTGGTGCAGCAGGAACCCGACGGCCAGGGCCGAGGCCGCGGCGAGCAGCGCCCAGATGCCCGGACCCCAGTGGTAGCGCTCGCCCTCCTGGAGACCGAACGCCAGGCAGAACAGGGTGGCAGTGGCGAGGAGGACGCCCATCAGGTCGAAGCGGTGGGTACGGGCGGGACGGATGTCGGGGATGATCAGGAACGTGAGGACGAGCGCGGCGATCCCGATCGGCACGTTCACCAGGAAGATCCAGCGCCAGCCCACGGCCGAGACCAGCATGCCCCCGAGGGTCGGCCCGGAGAGGGTGGCCAGGCCCGCGACCGTGCCCCAGATGCCCAGTGCGGAGCCGCGTCGTGAAGCCGGGAAGACGGACACGATCAGGGTCATCGTCTGCGGTACGAGGAGGGCGGCGCCCAGCCCCTGTACTCCGCGGGCGGCGATCAGGGCCGCCGCGTTCGGGGCGAATCCGCAGGCGATGCTCGCCAGGGTGAAGACGACCAGGCCCGCGGCGAACAGGTTGCGCGGGCCGCGCATGTCGCCGAGCCGGCTCGCGGTGATCAGCAGTACGGAGAGCGCCAGCGCGTAGGCGCTCACCACCCACAGGGTCTGGTCGAGCGAGGCTCCCAGGCCGTTGATCATGTCGGGGATCGCGATGTTCACGATCGTCAGGTCCAGCAGGGTCATGAAGAACCCGAGCGAGAGCGTCACCAGGACTGCCCAGGGGTTCCCGCGCCACTTGAGCACGACCGTCTCCTTCATCCGTCGATGGCCGGTGTCCCGGCGTCTGCTTCGAAGTTAACCCATCTTCTTCGATGCATCAAGATAGATGTATCGAAGTAGTTGCATCCATTGGGGGTGCATCTACGGGAGATGCATCTGCAAGAGATGCATCTTGGGGGGATGCATCTCTGGAAGATGTATCGAACGCGATGTAATGTGGCGGCATGGATGGAGTCGAGCTGTTCTTGCTGGGACGCACCCTCATGAAGATCGGGGAGGGCGCGATGCCCGAGCCCGAGGGCGGCGCCGCCCGTTACGGAGGCGGTGTGCGCTCGGTCCTCATCGTGGTGAGCGATCTGGCCACCCACCCCGACAGCGCGGTCGGCGAGATCGCGGCCCGTACCGGCCTTCCACAGAGTCAGGTCTCCACTGCGGTGGCCCGGCTGAAGGAGGCCGGCGCCGTGGTCACCAACCCAGACCCCGCCGACCGCCGCCGCCTCCTGGTCCGGCAGTCCTCCCGTCCCTCCGATCGGATGGCCCAGGTCAGGGCGACCTCCATCGAGGGCGCGCTGGCCGACGCGCTAGGCGACGATGCCGAGGGGCTCAAGGAGGTCACCGAGGCCCTGGACGTGTTGGCCCGTCATCTGTCCCCACAGGCCCGCTCCCGCAAGCAGGGTTGACCGACGGGCGTCGGGCCGGTGCGGCTGCAATGCGGCTCTGCCGCGTCGGCCCGGATGTCCGCGGCGGTGATCGGTGACCGGTGACGACCGACGTCCCGGCCGTGCGCACAAGCTCCGCTTAACCGGGAAGGGCTAGCTTCCCGGTACATGAGCATCCACGAAACCGAAGCAGAGCTGTGGATCCGGCGCTTCCACCCGGCTCCCGAGAAGCCGATCAGGCTCGTCTGCCTGCCGCACGCCGGGGGTACCGCCTCCTACTTCTTCCGCTACTCGCAGATCCTCGCGGCGACCGCGGACGTGCTCACGATCCAGTACCCGGGGCGCCAGGACCGGCGGCACGAAACTCCGTTGACGACGGTGAGCGCCCTGGCGGACCGGATCCACCGGGTGCTCACCCCCCACCACGACCGCCCGCTCGTCCTCTTCGGCCACAGCATGGGCGGCATCCTCGGCTTCGAACTGGCCCGCAGGATGGAACGCGAGGGCCGGCCGCCCAGCGGCCTCATCGTCTCCGGGCGGCGCGCCCCCGACATCTACGCTGCGGACAACGTGCACACCCGCGGGGACGAGGCGCTGATCGCGGAGATGGGCACCCTCTCGGGCACCGACCCCGGGGTCCTCGCCGACGAGGAGATCCTGCGCATGGTCCTGCCCGCCATGCGCGCCGACTTCAAGGCGATCGAGACCTACCGCTACCGGCCGGACCGGGAGGGGCCCGCCCTCGACTGCCCGCTGAGCGTGCTCACCGGAGCCTCCGAGCCGCGCGTCACCCTGGAACAGGCCAGGGCCTGGCAGAAGTTCACCAATGGTCCCTTCACCTTCCGCAGCTTCCCGGGCAGCCACTTCCTCCTGACCCCGCAACAGGACGCCGTCACCGCGGCGATCGCCCAGGACCTGGCCCCGCTCGCCCAGCCCGCCACTCACTGAACCCGTGGCGCACGGGAAGCTGCTGGCCATCAGTGACCTGCACATCGGTTACCCCGAGAACCGCCTCCTCGTCGAAGGACTGCGGAGCACCACCGATCAGGACTGGCTGATCGTCGCCGGTGACATCGGCGAGCTGGTGGAGGACCTCGAATGGGCGGTGCGGCTGCTGAGCGAACGCTTCGCCAAAGTGGTGTGGACCCCGGGGAACCACGAGCTGTGGACCCCGCCCGACGACCCGGTGCAGCTGCGGGGCGAGGAGCGGTACCGGCACTTGGTGTCGCTCTGCCGGGCCGCCGGCGTCGTCACCCCGGAGGACCCCTACCCCGTGTGGCACGGCCCCGGCGGACCCGTGCTCGTCGCCCCGTTGTTCCTGCTGTACGACTACACCTTCCGCACCGGAACGGCCCGGAACAAGGAGGAGTCGCTGGCCCAGGCGTACCGGAGCGGCGTCGTCTGCTCGGACGAATTCCTCCTGCACCCCGATCCGTACCCGAGCCGCGAGGCATGGTGCCGCGAACGGGTCACCGCCACCGAGCAACGGCTCCTGGCCGTCGACCCCGCACTGCCGACCGTACTGGTCAACCACTTCCCACTGGTGCGCGAGCCGACCAGGATGCTGCGCCACCCCGAATTCGCCCAGTGGTGCGGCACCGCGCGCACCGCCGACTGGCACCTGCGCTTCCGCTCCCGGACCGTCGTCCACGGCCATCTGCACATCCCCCGCACCAGCTGGTACGACGGGGTGCGCTTCGAGGAGGTGTCGGTCGGCTACCCCCGGGAGTGGCGCACCCCGGGCCATCCCCGTACCGTCCCGCGCGTCGTTCTCCCCGGCTGAGGGGCGCGGGGCGAACTTGCTGCCCCGCAGGTTGTGGCCACCGCTCCACGACCCCCACTCGCCCGGAACGTACCTAGCCTGCTGGTCATGACGCTGCTGAGCCGAGACGCCGAACGGACGCAGCTCGACGACGCGCTGGCCGCCTGCGTGCGGGGCGGCACCGGACTCGTGCTGGTGGAGGGCGCCGTGGGCTGTGGCAAATCCGCCCTGCTGCGGTACTGCGCCGATGCCGCGCACCGCCAGGGCGTCACGACCGTGCGCGCCGCGTACCCGGACTGCCCCACGGACCTCACCACCGCGCTCGACGACGTTCCCGAGCCGACCCCCGTGGTCGTCTGCCTCGACGACATCCACCACGCGGACGCCGCGTCCCTGGGCCGGCTGACCGCCGGGGTGCGCACCACGGCCCACCCGGCCCGGGACGGCGGCCTGCTGCTCGTGCTCGCCGCGACCGACGCGCCGTACCACGACGCCGGACTGGCCACCGAACTGCTGAAACACCCCGCGTGCACGAGAATCCGCGTCGGCCCCCTGGACCGCACCGCGACCGCGGCACTGGTGCGTCGGCACACCGGCGAACCGACCGCCCCCGCCGTGGCCGACGGCCTGTACCTCGCCAGCGGCGGGAACCCGTTGCTGCTGCGCGCCCTGCTCGCCGAACCCGGACACGTCCCCGAGCCGGGCGGCCCCTTCTCACGCGCCGTCCTCACCTGCCTGGAGCGCTGCGGCGCGCCCGCCCCCCACCTGGCGCGGGCGCTGGCGGCCCTCGGGGACAGCGCGACGGCGGAACGCGCCGCGAGCGTGCTCCGCACGACACCGACCGAGACCGGCCGCACCCTGACCGCACTCCGGGCCGCGGGCCTCGCCCTCGGCGACCGGCTGCGGCACGCCGCGGCAGCGGCGGCGGTGCTGGACGACATGGACCCGGAGGAACGCGAGGGACTGCACCGAAGGGTGGCCCGCGTCCTCCACGCGTCCCGGGCCGAAGCGGCCGTCATCGCCGACAGCCTGCGGGCCTGCGGCGGCATCGACGGCTCCCAGGGCTCCGGGGGCTCCGGGGGGGACCGGGGGGTCCGGAGGTTCTGTGGGTTCTGTGGGTTTTGTGGGTTTCGGAGGGTTCGGGGGCTCCAGGGGTTCCGGGGGGCTTCGACGATTTCGACGGTTCCGACCGTGGCTGGGTCGTACCCGTACTGCGCGAGGCGGCACAACAAGCCATGGCGGTCGACGAACCCGAGCGCGCCGCTGCCTGCCTGCAACTTGCCCACGCCTCCTGCGCGACCGACACGGACGAACACGCACGCAGCGAGATCATGCTCCAACTCGCGGCCCTCACCTGGAGGTTGAGCCCGGCGGCGGCGGAGCAGCACCTGGAGGCACCGCTTGCCGCGCTGCGCGCCGGACGGCTCGGCACCGCCACCGCCGGGCACCTCGCGAGACTCCTCGTCGCCCAGGGACGCATCGAGGAGGGCGCCGAGGCCCTGCGCCGCGCGACGGATGCCGACACCACGAGCCGTGCCACGGGCCGCGTGACGGGTGTCGATGTCACGAGCCGCGCCACGATGGCCGAGGCCACGAGCCGCGCCACGGGGGCCGAGGCCACGAGCCGTGCCACGGGGGCCGACGTGCTGCGGGAACTCTTTGCGCTTCCGCCGGGCGGGAGTTCCCCCGCTCCGCCCGGCGGAGAACACCTGAACGCCTGCGCGGCCCTGTGGACCCACCCCGGCCACCAGGACGACGCGCAGGACGCCGGGCGCTTCCTCGAAGGCGCCCCGGCCACCCAGGGCACCCACGAAGCCCTGGCCCAGGCCGTACGGACACTCATCCACGCCGGCCGGCCGCGCAGGGCCGCCGACTGGTGCCGACGCCTCCAGGAACGGACCGCCCCACACCGGGCCCCTGGCCTCCGGGCCTTGTACGGCACCCTGCACGGCGAGGCACTGCTGCGCCTGGGCGACCTCGCGGGCGCCGAACGGGAGGCGTTCGATGCGGCGTGCTCCTTCCTGGACCGGGAACTGGCCCAGGAACTGGGCAGGGGCTCGGTGGGGTCGTTGCGGGAGGTGGTGTTCGCCGGGCCGGGCAGCAAGGCGGGGCGCCTGCTGGACGAGACGGTGTTCACGCAGGCGGGGCTGTTCGCGGTGGAGTCGGCGCTGTTCGCGCTGGTGTCCTGGCTGGGGGTGCGCCCGGACGCGGTGATGGGGCACTCGCTCGGGGAGATCACGGCCGCCTGGGCGGCCGGGGTGTTCTGCCTGGAGGACGCCTGCACCCTGGTCGCCGCCCGGGGCCGGCTCATGCAGGCCGCCCGCCCCGGGGGTGCGATGGCCACCATCGCCGCCCCCGAGACGGAGGTCACCGAGCACCTGGCCGGGTATGGGGGGCGGGTGGCGGTGGCGGCGGTCAACGGGCCCGCCGCCGTGGTGGTCTCCGGCGCCACCGACGCCGTCACCGAGATCGCCGACCACTTCCGCGCACAGGGGACACGGACCAAGCACCTGACCGTCTCCCATGCCTTCCACTCCCCGCACATGGACACCGCCGCCGACACCTTCGGCCGGGCCCTGGCCGGCATCACCTTCCACGAACCCACCCTGCCCGTCATCTCCAACCTCACCGGCACCGTGGCCGAACCGGGCACCCTGACCACCCCCGCCTACTGGGCGCGCCACATCCGGGCCGCGGTCCGTTTCCACGACGGCATCACCACCCTCCACACCCGGGGCATCACCGCCTGCCTGGAACTGGGCCCCGACCCGGTGCTGACCTCCATGGCCCGCGATGCCCTGGACGGCCAGGGCATCGCGGCGGCCTGTGTGCTCCAGAGGGACAAGGGCGAGGCCCGGGCGCTGCTGCGTGCCCTGGCCGTGGCGTTCACCTCCGGCACCCGGACCGACTGGGCCCCGCTGCTGGGCCCCGGCCGACGGACCGCCCTGCCCACCTACCCGTTCCAGCGCAAGCGGTACTGGATCGACGTCCCCGGCCTCACCGCCCCGGCCCCCGGCCCCGGCGCCCTCACCGGTGCCCCGGCCGACAACGAACCCGAGGAGGAGGACAACGAGAGCTGGGCCGGTCGGCTGCGCGGGCTGACCGACGGGCAGCGCATCACGCTGATCGCCGACCTGATCCGCCGTCACACCGTCGAGATCCTGGAGTACGACACAGAGGACGAGGTCGATCGGGCGCTCCCGTTCAAGGAGTTGGGCTACAACTCGTTGACGTGGGTGGAGCTGCGCAGCCGTCTGGCCGCCGACCTCGGCATCGCCCTGCCCTCCTCCCTCGTCTACGACCACCCCACCCCGAGGTGCTGGCCGGTCACATCGTGGCGGCGCTGCTCGGGACCGCCGGCCCGGCCGACCTGCCCACGGCCGCGAGCGCCGCCTACGACGAGCCCCTGGCCGTCGTGGGCATGGCCTGCCGCTACCCGGGCGGTGTGACCTCGCCCGAGGACCTGTGGCAGCTGGTCGCCTCCGGCACCGACGCCATCGGCCCGCTGCCCGACGACCGGGGCTGGGACCTCGACGCGCTGTACGACCCCGAGCGCGGCACCCCCGACACGACGTACACCCGGCACGGCGGTTTCGTGTACGACGCCGACGCCTTCGACGCCGAGTTCTTCGGGATCAGCCCGCGCGAGGCCCAGGCGATGGAGCCGCAGCAGCGGCTGCTGCTGGAAACGGCCTGGAACCCCTCGAGACCGCAGGCATCGTTCCCCACACCCTCAAGGGCAGTCGCACGGGTGTGTTCGTCGGGGCGATGACCCAGGAGTACGGGCCCCGTCTCCACGAACCCGCGAAGGACGCCGGAGGCTATCTCCTGACGGGGACGACGGCGAGTGTGGCGTCGGGGCGGGTTGCGTATGCGTTGGGTCTTGAGGGTCCGGCGGTGACGGTGGACACGGCGTGTTCGGCGTCGTTGGTGGCGTTGCATCTGGCGGCGCAGTCGTTGCGCAGTGGTGAGTGCGGGCTGGCGTTGGCGGGTGGGGCGGCGGTGATGGCGTCGCCGGGGATGTTCGTGGAGTTCTCGCGTCAGCAGGGGGTGTCGGGGGACGGGCGGTGCCGGGCGTTCTCGTCGGACGCGGACGGGACGGCGTGGGGTGAGGGTGTCGGGGTGGTGGTGCTGGAGCGGTTGTCGGATGCGCGGCGCAACGGGCACGAGGTGCTGGCGGTGCTGCGGGGCAGTGCGGTCAACCAGGACGGTGCGTCCAATGGTCTGACGGCTCCGAACGGTCCGTCGCAGCAGCGGGTGATCCGGCAGGCGCTGGCGAACGCGGGTCTGACGGGTGCGGACGTGGACGTGGTGGAGGCGCACGGTACGGGTACCCGGCTGGGTGACCCGATCGAGGCGCAGGCGCTGCTGGCCACCTACGGCCGGGAGCACACGCCCGAACGACCTTTGTGGCTGGGGTCGTTGAAGTCGAACATCGGGCACAGCATGGCCGCCGCGGGCGTCGCCGGGGTGATCAAGATGATCGTCTCGATGCAACGGGGCGTACTCCCACAGACCCTGCACATCGACGAACCGACTCCGCACGTGGACTGGGCGTCGGGAGGCGTGGAACTGCTCACCGAGTCCCGTTCCTGGCCGGAGCTGGACCGTCCGCGCCGGGCCGCGGTCTCCTCGTTCGGCATCTCCGGCACCAACGCCCACCTCATCCTGGAGCAGGCCCCGGAGGGGAACGGGGGGCCGGGCGAGACGGCCCTCGCCGGGGGCCCGGTGCCGTGGGTGGTGTCGGCGCGGAGTGGCGCGGCGTTGCGGGAGCAGGCCGCCCGGCTGGCCGGTTTTGTCGCCGACCGGCCGGAGCTGGATCTGGTTGCGGTCGGGTCGGCGCTGGTGCGTGCCCGTACGGTTTTCGATCACCGGGCGGTCGTGGTCGGTGCTGACCGGGAGGAGCTGCTGCGGGGGCTGGAGGCGGTGGCGGAGAACGGGGAGTCGCGGCCGGCCGTATCGGGGCGGACGGTGTTCGTTTTCCCTGGTCAGGGGTCGCAGTGGGTGGGGAGGGCTGCGGGGTTGTATGCGGATGCGCCGGTGTTCCGGGCGCGGCTGGAGGAGTGCGGGCGGGCGCTGGGCCCGTTTGTGGAGTGGGATCTGCTGGAGGTCCTGCTGGCCGATCGGGGTGCCGGGTTGCTGGAGCGGGTGGATGTGGTGCAGCCGGCTCTGTGGGCGGTGATGGTGTCGCTGGCGGAGCTGTGGCGGTCCTTCGGTGTGGTGCCGGATGCGGTGGTGGGGCATTCGCAGGGGGAGATCGCCGCGGCCGTGGTCGCCGGGGCACTGTCGTTGGAGGACGGTGCCCGGGTGGTGGCGTTGCGGAGCCGGGCGCTCGTGGTGCTGGCGGGGCGGGGCGGGATGGTGTCGGTCGCGCTGGGCGCCGACCGGGCACGCCCGTATCTGGAGGAGTGGGCGGGTGAGGTGGCGGTGGCCGCGGTCAACGGCCCGTCCTCGACCGTGGTCTCGGGCTCCTCGACCGCCCTGGACGGTCTGGTCGCCGTGCTGGAGGGGGAGGGGGTGCGGTGCCGACGGGTGCCGGTGGACTACGCCTCCCACTCCCCGCACGTCGAGGCGATCGAGGAGGAACTCGCCCGCCTCCTGGCCCCGGTGTCCCCTCTCGTCCCGGCCGTTCCGCTGTATTCGACGGTGACGGGCGAGATCGTCGACAGCGCGTGCCTGGGGGCGGGGTACTGGTACCGCAATCTGCGGGGCACGGTCGAGTTCGAGAACGCGGTCCGGTCCCTGCTGGCGGACGGGTTCACCGCGTTCGTGGAGTGCAGCGCGCATCCGGTGCTGACGGTCGGGCTCCAGGAGACCTTCGAGGCGGCCGAGGCCGGCCCCGCCGTGGTCGCGGTGCCGTCCCTGCGCCGGGACGAGGGCGGCAGGCGGCGCTTCCTCACCTCGCTGGGCCAGGCATGGGCCCACGGCGTGGACGTCGGCTGGGACCGGGTCCTGCCCGAAACCCACCGCCCTGCCGGGCTGCCGACGTACGCCTTCCAGCGCAGCCGGTACTGGCTCAACTCCGCGCACAACGAGACCGCTGCCGTCTCCGATCTGGGTACGGCCACGGCCGGGCACCCGATTCTGGGACCGGCGGTCGAACTGCCCGGCTCGCAGTCGCTCCTGTTCACCGGACGGCTGACGCGGTCCACGCACCCGTGGCTCACGGACCATTCGGTGGCCGGGACCGTCCTGCTGTCCGGCACCGCCCTCGCCGACCTCGTCCTGTACGTCGCCGACGAGACCGGCTGCGGACGGGTCGACGAACTCACCCTCCATGAACCCCTGGTCGTCCCCGAGAGGGGCGGCGTCCAGCTCCGCGTCGAAGTGGGAGAACCCGACGAGGCCGACCGGCGCGCCGTGTCCGTCCACTCCCGCCAGGAGGGCCGGGCCCCCGGCACCCCGTGGACCGGTCACGCCGACGCCGTGCTCGACGCCGAGGGCGAATCGCCGTCGTGGGACCTGGAGGTCTGGCCGCCGCTCGACGCCTCCGCCGTGGACACCACCGGCCTCGACGGGGTGCACGCGGCCTGGCGGCGGGACGGGGAGCTGTACGCGGAAGTCGCCCTCGACGGGGAGGAGCGGACGGGAGCGGACGGATTCGGCATCCACCCGTCCCTGCTGGACGCGGCACTCGGACTCACGGCGCTCATCGACGCCTCGCCGGACACCGGCACCGAACCGGACACCGGCACCGAACCGGACACCGGTACCGAAGCGGACACCGGCACCGAACCGGACACCGGCACCGAGGCAGACACCGGCACCGACCCGAACACCGGCACCGAGGCAGACACCGGCACCGACCCGAACACCGGCACCGAGGCAGACACCGGCACCGAGACGGGCACCCGTATCGAACCGAGCACCGACATCCGGCAGCAGCGGCCTCTCCTCCCGATGCTCAGCTCCCCCCACCACTGGCGCGGAGTCACCCTCCACGCGGTCGGCGCCCGCGCGCTGCGCGTCCGCGTCACGGGCCGGGACCTCGAGAGCCTGTCGCTCGCCGTCGCGGACGACGACGGGGCCCCGGTGGCCACCGTCGATGCCCTGGCGCTGCGGCCCGAATCCGTGGAACGGATCGAGCGGGCCGCGACCGCGCAGCGCGGCGGGCTGTACCGGGTGCGGTGGACCGAGGTGAAGCGGATGCCGCGTGCCGTGTACGAGCCCAGGACCTGGGCCGTCGTGGGCGAGGACCCGTTCAGTGCGCGTTCCGGGCTGATGGCCGCGGGCGTCTACGCCGAGGCGTACCCGGACCTGAACGCCCTGGCGGCCGGGATCGAGGCCGAGGGCGCGCCGTCCCCCGACGTCGTCCTGGTCACCAGCGACCCGGACGAGGACGGCACGGCAGCGGCCGTGCGCCGGGCCGCGCAGGACGCGTTCCGGTGGGCCCGCACCTGGCTCGCCGACAACAGGTTCGCCGCCTCCCGGCTGGTCCTCCTCACCCGTGGTGCGACCGCTTCCGACGGCGGGGCCCCCGCCGCGGCCGCCGCGCGGGGGCTGGTCCGGTCGGCCCAGGACGAGGCGCCGGGCCGGTTCGTACTGGCGGACACCGACGGCAGCAAGGCGTCCTGGCGCGCTCTGGTCAAGGCGCTCGCGACCGACGAGGACCAGGTGGCGCTGCGCCGCAGCACCGTCCGGGTGCCGAGGCTCGTCCAGGCCGGTCCGCCGGAGGAGGCGTACGCCGCTCCCCAGGACGGGGCGGATGGGCCGGAGGCAACGGGCACGACCCTGATCACCGGGGGAGGGGGACACCTGGGCGGCCTGCTCGCCCGGCACCTCGTCACCCGGCACGGCGTGCGCGACCTGCTGATCTGCGGACCCGGCAGCACGGCGGCGGAAGCCGAGGAGCTGGCGGCCGAGCTCACCGCAGCCGGTACCGGTACCGGCACCGTGGCCGAGCCCGTCGTGTGCGACATCACCGACCCGCAGGCGCTGAAGGAGCTGGTACGGAACCTGCCGGCCGACCGTCCGCTGCGCACGGTGATCCACGTGGCTGGCACCCGTGGCCGTACGGCCGGTGCGCCGGGCACCGTCGGGGAGGCGCCGCTCGCCGAACTGACGCCGGAACGGCTGGTCGAGGCGCTGGACGCGGAGACGGCGGCCGTACGGGCGCTGCGCGAGGCGACGGAGGACCTGGCCGAGGCACCGAGGTTTGTTCTGCTGTCCTCGTCCGCCGGGACCGTGGACGGGGCGGGCCACGCCGCCGACGCGGCCTCCGGGGCGTTCCTGGACGAGTGGGCGCGCGAACGCCGGGCGGCAGGGGTGCCCGTCGTCTCGGCGGGGGTGGCCCCGGACGTACGGGATCCGGAGCTGTTCGACGGACTGCGCCGGTCGGCCGATGCGGCCGTCGTCGTCGCCGGGCCGGACTTCGAGGGCCTGGCCGCGAGGGCCGCGTCCGGGAGGCTGCCGTCCCTGTGGCGCGGTCTCGTCCGCACGCCGGGCCGCCGCGTCGTCAAGCAGGACGACGCGGGCCGGGGCACCACGTTCAAGCAGCGGCTGATCGGGGCGGACGAGGCGGAGCGCGAGCGGCTCCTGCTGGCCCTCGTCCTCGACCACGCCGCCGCCGCGCTGGGGCACGGCTCGCCCGGCGCCATCGACCCGGACCGCAAGTTCCGCGACCTCGGCTTCGACTCCCTGTCGGCGCTGGCCCTGCGCAACTCGCTCAACGACGTCACCGCACTGCGGATGCCCCCCGGGCGTGGTGTTCGACCACCCCACCGGCACCGAACTCGCCCGGCACATCGAGCAGCAGCTGCTCGGCCGCTGAGAGGGGCGGCCCCGGCCGGGGCCGCCCGTACGCACGAACGGGAAAGCAGCCCTTACTACGAACGGGAAAGCCGTCCCCCGTCACGCACAGGAAAGGAGACGTGGTCGTGAGAAC
Organism: Streptomyces sp. ML-6; assembly: GCF_030116705.1. Taxonomy (NCBI): domain Bacteria; kingdom Bacillati; phylum Actinomycetota; class Actinomycetes; order Kitasatosporales; family Streptomycetaceae; genus Streptomyces; species Streptomyces sp. ML-6. Next base: position 586,681 of record NZ_JAOTIK010000002.1, on the reverse strand, counting down.
AGAAGGCGTGTTCATCAACTCGGTCGGGGTGTACCTGCCCGATCGGGTGAGCACCGAGGATGCCGTGGCCGAGGGCCGCTACGACGAGGAGGTGTACAAGGCGAGCGGGCTGACCGGCACGCACATCGCCGAGGGCATCTCCGCCCTGGAGATGGCGGTGACAGCGGCCGGCCGCGCGATGGAGCGCTCCGGTCTCGACATCGAGGACATCGAGTCCCACGTCCACAGCGGTGTGTACCACCAGGGCCCCGACGGTTCCTACCCGCCCGCGTACATCCTGCGAGAACTCGGCACCGGGGACATCCCCTCGCTGCACATACGACAGGGCTGCAACGGGATGCTGGCGGCGCTCGACGTCGTGATCGGCCAGATGACCGGCGCGGCCGAGGTCGAGGCCGCGCTGCTGACCACGGGGCAGAACTTCGCCACCCCGCTCATCGACCGCTGGCGCGGCTTCGGCGACTCGTACATCCTCGCCGACGGCGCGGCCGCGGCCGTCGTCACCCGCGACAGCGGCTTCGCCGAGGTCCGGTCCCTCAACTCCGGGACGTTGCCCGAACTGGAGCGGTGGCACCGCGGCGACGAGTCGCTGCTGCCGCCGCAGGACGGGTCCGGCCGGGAGGTCGCGGTCGCCGAACGGGCCGCGCTGTTCAACGAACGGGAGATGTCGCTCGCCGAAACGGTCGAACGGATCAGCGAGTTCGACCTCTCGATCGTCCAGCGCTCACTGGTCGACGCCGACCTGAACGCCTCCGACATCGCCAAGGTCGTCCCCATCAACCAGGACGGCCGCATGATCGAGTACGCGATCATGGGCCCGTTGGGCCTGCCCATGTCCCGCTCCAGCTGGGACTTCGGCCGCACCGTCGGCCACGTCGGCGCCGCCGACCTGATCATCTCCCTCGACCACCTGGTGCGCACCGGTGAGGTGGCGCCGGGGGATCACGTCCTGCTGCTCTCCCAAGGCCACGGCTGGATCAGCTCGGCCGGCGTCGTGACGATCAAGGAAGTTCCGCAATGGTGACAACCGGCACGGTGCCCGCCCCCGGCACCGATCTCCACTACGTGATGCAGGGCACCGGCCCCCTGCTGTTCGCCATGGACGGCGCCGGAGGGGACGCCAGGCGCATCCCCGGCCTCGTCGACCGCCTGACGGACTCCTACACGGTGGTGACCTACGACCGTCGCGGCATGTCGCGGAGCCCCGCGGGCGACCCGGTGCCGCCGCTGACCCCGCGGACCCACGCCGACGACCTGGCCCTGCTGCTGAAGTCGCTGGCCGACGAACCCGCGCTGGTCTTCGGCACCAGTCTGGGGCCCAGGTCGGGCTGCACCTGCTGGCCCGCCACCCGCAGCTGGTGGACACCCTGGTGGCGCACGAACCCTCCGAGTTCCTGTTCCTGATCGAGGAGGAGCGGGCGGAGGCCGGGCAGGTCGTGCTGACGGCGTACGAGACGTACAAGAAGGAGGGGTTCGGCGCCGCCATGTCCCGCTGGGCGGCGTTCAACGGCATCGACTACGGCAACCTGGAGTTCGAGCCGGGTGCCCAACTGTCGCCCATGACCGACGAGCAGCTGGCCAACATCGACTTCTTCATCACGCACGAGATGCCCGCCTACAGCACCGTCCAGCTGGACGAGAGCGGGCTGGACGTCGTACGGGCCGAGAAGGGCCGCCTCGTGCTCGCCACCGGCACCGCCTCCGAGCGCAACTGGTCCTACCGGTGCACGCACGGTCTCGCCGCCCGGCTCGGCCTGCCGGTCGAGGAGTTCCCCGGCGGGCACGTCGGGCTCAAGACCCACCCCACGGCGTTCGCGACCCGTCTGCGCGAGGTCCTGCGGGCCAGGGGGCGCTGACACCGAACGCGCGGGCACAGCCGTACAACGCGGACACGACCGTACGGGGAAGGGGGTGCGACCACCGGTTCGCGCCCCCTTCCCCGGCTGCGGGGTGGGGGCGGGCGGAGGTGCCCAGGCACGATGGTTGTCACCATCGGCATCCGCTGACCTGCGGCTTCAGTAGGACAAAGCATGGTGGTCGGGTGACTCGGCAAGCAAACTGCCGTGCCGGCAAGGCATCTGTCGTCACGGGCAGATGTCGGTCTCACGGACTGTGCCGAAGTGCGGCAGTCGTCACCGAGGCGCGATAGCCGTCACCAAGGTCGAAACCTGTCGCCGAGCCCGGCCGGCAACCGCTGCCGTGCCATCCGCTCCGGGCCCCCATGGCCCAACACCGCCGGGGAGCCCGTCGGGAAACCGGTACCGGCAGACTGTTGGTATCGCGCGCCGCCGGTGGGGTCAGGACGCGGCCGCACGCGCCGCCTCCAACTCGGCCACCAGTCGCTTGACCCGTTTGTTGGTCCGGCCCGAGCTGTGGCCCGCCAACATGTGCAACTGGTCCGTCCCGCCGGAGGCCAGCACCAGCTCCGGGACGTCGGACGAGTAGACCCTGCCCTCCAGGACGGCCACTTGTACCTCCCGGATGTCCGCCCACGCGTAGGAGCGCGACCTGAGCAGCCCGGAGTACTTCAGTCCTGTCGGTCCGTAGGAGACGCCGAACACCGGCGCACGGAACGTCAGCACCGCACCCGGCACGCCGAGGATCAGGATCGGAATCAGGTATTCCGGGTTTTCCGCCCATATGCGGATCCCCTTCGCCGCCATGCCCGTGACCATCACCACGGCGACCAACAGGCACGCACCGCCCAGCAGGAAGTAGGTGATCGACGACCCGCCCGCGCGCCTCTTCCGCTTCCGCATGTCCATGCCCCCTTTCCATGGCATGCGGCGCCGTCCCGAGTTCGGGGGTGCCGCCACCGCCCGTGCACAAGCATACGAACAGTGGTCACGCTATCGGGGCAAGGCGCCGGCGCGACCCCCAGCCCCCTCGTCGTCCTGCCCCGACCCTGTTCCTGCCCGCCACCTACGCTCTCGCGCCGGCCGCCGTCGTCACTCAACCCCTCGCCGAGGTCATCGGCACGGCCGCTTTACGTCCACCTCGTCCCCCCGCCGGCGACACGTTGGCCCCGACACCGGTCAACCGGCGACGGAACCGCCCAGCGCCCGGCGAAGATGACAAGTAGCGCGAGCCGTTGGTGACAACCCTCGTGCGCCGCTCCGTCGGCTCCGACCACGTCAGCCGATACGCCGGTGGCAACCAGCGCGCTTTGGCACACGGACGAGCACTCCGGCGCTGGAATTGATCTCGAGCCTGGGCTGTGGCCCAAAATGATCGGACGTCCGCCGCCAGGACCTGGTAGAACCGGATTCCGGTGGCACTTGGGCCACGAGGCTCTGGGGGCGGTATGCCGGGACCGGCAGTTGGGCTGTGGCTGTTCGAGCCACGCGGGTTCGGGGACATCCTGGCCGATGTGGTCCCGTGGTTGGAGACCTTCTGTGACCCGGTGGAGGCCAAGGCCGGCGGCGACGTGGATTTCCGGGTGCGAGACGGCTCCGCCCTGGGCCTGCGGGCCTTCGACCCAGCCGGTGTCGGTGTGTTCTTTCTGTCGGAGGACGAGGAGATACCTGCCGCGGACGAGGACTACTCAGCCTTCTTGCGTCCACCCGCGCAGGGGCTGATAGTCGGCGCCGGCTGCTCGGGCCCGGTGAACCACGTGCTGCTTGGCCACCTGGCGCTCGCTCTCGCCCCTCGCCTCGACGCGTTGGTCGACTTCGACGGTCTCCTGAGCCGCCACCCCGCTGCGGGAGACGACACGGGAGACGAGGCGATGCCGGCCCGGGCGAGAGCACTGGCGTCGGATCTACCGGGGATCGTTGCTGAGGTCTCCTATGACACCTGGGACGGAGAGCGGGGACTCCGGCACGTCGGAGACGTGCAGTTTCTGCAGGCATGGCTGCAACACCCTGATTTCCACTTGATCAAGTAACGCCCCGGTGTCGATCCTCTTGGCGAGCGTCCGGCGGCTGTTCGGCTTCGATGTGCCGTGGAGCATGGAGCGGTTCGCCGCAGGTGACATGGGCCCAGACGAACGCGGAGGCTTCCTGGTGTACTCGGTCGTCCAGGTTGGGGCGGACGGGGCCAGGGACGGGCGGAAGCCTGGTGATGATCTCGGTCCAGACATCGGACGACAGGGACCAGCCTCGCAGTACCTCGTGTCGGTGCTGATAGTTGGTGGGGTCTGTCGCACGGTCCAGCTCCTCGGCCAGGGTGTGCAGAGCCGCGTTGAAGGCATTCTGCCCGTCCCTGAGCCACCGCAGCAGCGTGCTCGTGGCCGCGAACTGCCCTCCGGCAGGGCTGATGCCGAGAAAGTCTGCGGCGTCACCCTGTGCCCTGCCAGATGCCTGTTGGACGAGGAGGACGGCTGCGAGACGGCGTACGGACTTGGCTTCCGCGTGGCCCGGGGCGCCGGTATGAACGGGCAGCAGGGGCAGCGGCTTCCCGCACGAGTGGCGAGCGGGTGGAACTGGGACGCTCGAAGACATGGGCCCAGGGAATCCGGCTGAGCGGGCCGTTCACGGGTGTGAGTAGTTGAGGTACAGGAAATCCCGGTGAGAACGATCTTGCTGGAGTCCGCCTGCCTCGTACGGGCTTCGAGTTGCCGGTGGAGGGTGCCGACGCGCAGTTCGCGCAGGTCGGGGATGCGGTTGTAGAGGGTGCCTGGGGAGACGCCGAGGAGCTTGGCGATCGAGGTGATGGAGCGGCCAGGGTCGGGCAGCAGGTCGCGGGCGGCCTTGATGACTTCCTCGGTGGCGACGGTGGGGCGCCCGCCGACCCGGCCGCGGGCGCGGACGGCGGCCAGACCCTCGTCGGTGCCGATGACGACGAGTTCGCGGATGAACTCCGCGAGGGCGGCGAAGACGTGGAGGACGAGCCGGCCGCCGGGGTGGTGGTGTCCAGGTTCTCGTGCAGCGAGGTGAAGCCGATCCCGCGGTCGCGTAGCTCGGCGACCATGTTGATGAGGTCCTGGAGGCTGCGGCCGTAGCGGTCGAGCGAAGGGACCACGAGGGTGGCGCCGGCGTCGAGGAAGGCGTGGCACGCCTTCAGTTCGGGGCGGAGGGCGTTCTTGCCGGACTTCTTGTCCGCGAAGATCTTCCGGCATCCGGCGGCGGCGAGGGCGTCGACCTGCCGTTCGAGCTTCTGCCCGCCAGTGGAGACTCTGGCGTATCCGATCTTGATTTCGGTGCGGACGAGCGGTTCGGCGACGAGGAGGTCCGGTCCGTCGGCCGGTTCGAGGGCGGTCATGGCCCCGGATCATGTGAGGAAACGGTGGTCCGAGGTTGTTGAACGGGGGCTGAGGAACATCCGTGTCAGATCGTGCGCTAAGCGTTCGCCGGGCTGGTTGGTGCTTTGACCTGGGGTGATTGAGCGTCGGAGCCTTCGAGGGTCGTTGTTGTCGATCTTCGGAGAGCTGTTGTGGCGGTCGAGTTCCTGACGGATGAGCAGGCGGCCCGGTACGGGTCGTTCCATGAGGTGCCCTCGCGGGCGGAGCTGGAGCGTTGCTTCTTCCTGGACGACGCGGACCGGGAGGCGGTGCAGGCCAAGCGGCGGTCGCACAACCGGCTCGGGTTCGCGGTTCAGTTGACGAGCGTGCGGTTCCTGGGCCGGTTCATGCCGGACCCGCGGCAGGTGCCGGCGGAGGTGGCCGAGTATCTGGCCGGGCAGTTGGACATTGAGGACGCCTCGTGCCTGAAGCTGTACGGCGAGCGGGACGGTACGGCCCGTACGCACGCCGGGGAGATCCAGGAGGCCGGGGGCTGGCGGGACTTCGCTGAGGTCCGCGAGGAGCTGGCGGGGTGGCTGGACGCGCGGGCGTGGACGACGGGGGCGGGCCGAAGGCGTTGTTCGACGCGGCGGCGGGGTGGCTGCGCGAGGCCCGGGTGCTGCTGCCCGGGGCGAGCCGTCTGGCCCGGCTGGTGGGCTCGGTGCGGGAGGCGGCGAACCAGCGGCTGTGGGACACCCTGTACGGGATGCTGAGCGTGGGGCAGCGGGCTGTGCTGGATTCCCTGCTGACCGTGCCGCCGGGTGAGCGGGTCTCGGAGCTGGACCGGTTGCGGCGCGGGCCGGTGCGGGTGTCGGGGCCGCAGATGAAGCGGGCGCTGGAGCGGGCGGAGGAGATCGCCGGGCTCGGGATGGGTGCCCTGGATGTGTCGGGGATACCGCCGCGGCGGCTGGCGGAGCTGTCGCGCTACGGGGTGGACGGCAAAGCGTCGCTGCTCCGCCGGCACTCGGACGCCCGGCGGCTCGCGACGTTGCTGGCCACCACGGTCTATCTGACTTCGCGGGCGGTGGACGACGCGCTGGACCTGCTGGAGGTGTTGATCGCGACGAAGCTGCTGGCCAGGGCGGAGCGGGAGAGCGCGAAGGAGAAGCTGAAGACCCTGCCCAGGGTGGAGCGGGCGTCGGCGAAGCTGGCGACCGCGTTTCAGGTGGTGTTCGACACCACGAGCGAGCAGGTCGACACTGACACCGGGGAAATCGCCCCGCCGAAGGTGGAGAGCCTGGAGGGGATGTGGGCGGCGATCGAGCAGGTGGTGCCCCGGCACGAGCTGGCCGCGGCGATCGCCGCGCTGTTCGAGCTGACTCCGCCGCTGGACTCGGACGCCGACGAGGCATGGCGGGCGATGCTGGTCAACCGGTTCGGTACGGTCCGGCCGTTCCTGCGGCTGCTGGTCGCCGTGGTGGACTTCGACGCCACCCCGGAGGGCGAGGCCGTGCTGTGCGCGCTGCTGTCGCTGCCGGAGCTGATGGGCCGCAAGAAGGTCGGCCCGGCCGAGATCGACGCCGGTCTGCTGACCGGATCATGGCGTCGTCTGGTCCTGTCGGCGCCGCATCTGGAGCCGCGGACGGTGGACTGGAAGGCGTACACGTTCTGCGTGCTGGAGCACCTGCACCGGATGCTGCGGAGCAAGCAGGTCTTCGCCAGGAACTCATCGAAGTGGGGTGACCCGCGGGCGAAGCTGCTGGCCGGCGAGGCGTGGCAGCAGGCAAGGCCGACCGTCCTGGCCTCGTTGAACCTGCCCGGCGAGGCCGGCGGGCATCTGGCGGCGCGGGCCGCGTTGCTGGACGGCACCTACCAGGAGGTCGCCGGCCGCGCCCCGGACAACGCGCAGATCGTCTTCGACGATGACGGGCGACTGCACTTCGCCGCCCTGGAGCCGGAGCCCGAACCGGCCTCCCTGCTGGATCTGCGGGCTGCGGTCAACGCGATGCTGCCGCGCGTGGACCTGCCCGAAGTGCTGCTGGAGGTCTTCTCCTGGACCGGTGCCGACCAGGCGTTCACGTCGATCACGGGCGGCGAGGCCCGGTTGCGGGACCTGCACGTCACGATCGCCGCGCTGCTGGTCGCCCACGGCTGCAACGTCGGCTACACCCCAGTTCTGGGCAACGTGGACGCGCTGAAGTACGGGCGGCTGTCCCACGTTGACCAGACGTATCTGCGGCTGGCGACCTACCGGGCCGCGAACGCCGCCCTCATCAGTCACCAGGCGTCCATCGGCCTCGCGCAGAGCTGGGGCGGGGGCCTGGTGGCCTCGGTGGACGGGATGCGGTTCGTCGTGCCCGTGCCGTCGGCGTACGCGCGGCCGAACCCGAAGTACTTCGGGCGCCGGGGCGGCGCGACGTGGCTCAACATGATCAACGACCAGGCGGCCGGGCTCGGCGGGAAGGTCGTGGCCGGCACCCCGCGCGACTCCCTGTACGTGCTGGACCTCCTCTACGACCGCGACGGCGGCAAACGCCCGGAGATGATCGTCACCGACACCGCCTCCTACAGCGACATCGTGTTCGGCCTGCTCACCCTGGCAGGGTTCGCCTACGCCCCGCAGCTGGCGGACCTGCCCGACCAGAAGATGTGGCGCATCGACCGCACGGCCGACTACGGGGTCTTCCAGGACGCGGCGCGCGGCCGGGTGGACCTGGCCCGCATCGAGGGGCACTGGGAGGACATCCTGCGGATCATCGGCTCCATCCACACCGGCGCCGTCCGCGCCTAACGACGTCATCCGGATGCTTTCCCGGGACGAACGGCCCACCCCGCTCGGTGACGCGATCGCGCACTACGGGCGGATCGCGAAGACCCTGCACATCCTGCGCCTGGCCGACGAGCCCGGCTACCGGCGCCAGATCAAAGTGCAGGCCAACCTTCAGGAAGGCCGCCACGCCCTCGCGCGGAAGATCTTCCGCGGCCGGGCAGCTCTACCAGCGCTACCAGGACGGCATGGAGGACCAGATCGGCGCACTCGGCCTGGTCCTCAACGCCCTCGTGCTGTTCAACACCCGCTACACGGACGCCGCCGTCTCCCAGCTCCGCGCCGACGGCTTCGACGTCCGCGCCGTGGACGTCGCCCGCCTCTCTCCGTTCGTTCGCCACCACATCAACGTGCTCGGCCGGTACTCCTTCCAGCTCCCCGATCTGCCCGGCGGGCTGCGGCCTCTGAGGAACAAGCGCGCCACTGACGACGATTGACAGGCCCGTGCCCAGCGGCAGGTGGCACGGGTGCCTTGCCTCGCTTCTCGCGCAGGGCCCGCTGCTGGTGGGTCAGGGACTGTGCCCCTTCCGTATGCCGGGAGCCGCCGGGGGAAGAGGGGCACTGACGGCCGCAAGAGACTTGCCGACAGACTGGATCTTCCTCTGCTCCGAGTGGTGCGGGGGATGGTCAGTGCTGTGCGGTGGCTTTCGTTGCGCCGGCGGTGTCGGCGCTCGTCCCGGTGGGGGCGGTGGCCGAGTTCGAGGGGGCCTTGGTACGGCCGGGGAGGAGGAGAGTCATGGGGATGCCGAGGGCGGTGAAGGCGGTGGCCCACCAGAAGGCGGTGCCGAAGCCGTCGGCGAGTGCGGTGGGGCTCTGGGCGCCGGTGAGGGTGTGCTGGAGGATGACGGCGAGGGCGGCGGTGCCGACGGAGCCGCCGATCTGCTGGACGACGCGCTGGAGGATGCTGGCGTGGGGGACCTCGGTGGGCTTGAGGCCGACGTAGATCGCGCTGGTGAGGGGGATGGTGGCGGCGCCCATGCCGATGCCGCGCACGAGCAGGACGGCCATCAGCCAGATGTTGCTGGTGGAGTCGGTGACGAACGCGAAAGGGAGGGTGCCCAGGGCGACAACGGTGAATCCGGCGAACGCGACCCAGCGCGGTCCGATGCTGTCGGTGTACTTGCCCGCTAGGGTCCGCGACATCAGGGTGCCCACGCCCTGGGGGATGAGCAGGAGCCCGGCGGCGAGGGCGTCGCGTCCCTGGACCTGCTGGAAGTACAGGGGGAGCAGGAGCATCGCGCCGTAGAGGGTGATGCCGGCGATGAAGCTGAGCGCGCTGGCGGCGGTGACGTTTCGGTGCCGGAAGAGCTTGAGGTCGACGACCGCGCTCGCGCTGCGCGGCCAGGCCCAGGCGACGAATGCGGCGATGAGCAGGAGGCCGGCGATCAGCGGGGTGAGGACGCGGGCGGAGGCGAAGCCGGAGTCGCCCTCGATCTGGGACAGGCCGTAGATGAGGGCGGCCACGCCCGGGGAGAGCAGCAGCAGACCGACGGCATCGAGACGGGGGCGGGGAGCGCCAGGTGCGGGCTTGTCGTCGGGGAGGTTGCGCACGGCGAGGTACAGGCCGAGGAGGCAGAAGGGGATGTTGACGAGGAAGATCCAGTGCCAGTTGCCCAGGCCGAGGATGATGCCGCCCAGGACGGGGCCGAGGATCGGGCCCAGCGCGGTGGGCAGGGTGATGGTCGCCATGACCTTGCCGAGGTTGCGGCCCCGGGCTGCCTGCATGATCAGGGTGGTCATCAGCGGCATCATGATGCCGCCGCCGATGCCCTGGACGACGCGGAAGGCGATCAGGCTTTCGGCGTTCCAGGCCAGCGCGCACAGCACGGACCCGAGGAAGAAGACGCTCAGGGAGGCGAGCCACAGGCGCTTGCCGCCGAAGCGGGCCTGGGCCCATCCCGTCAGCGGGATGGTGATGAACATGGCCAGCAGGTAGGCGGTGCTGACCCACTGGATGGTGCTCAGCGACGCGTTCAGGTCCGCGGCCAGGTCGTTCAGGGCCACGCTGAGGATGGTGGTATCGAAGACGACGGCCATCGCCCCGGCGATGACGGTGAAGGCCAGGCGCCACACGGCCGGGTCGACCTTCTCGGAGTCCGCCGGCGGCGAGGCCGGGCTGGTGGGTGAGGTACTCACGAACGCCCCTAAGATGCGAGAATGAATCTTAAAGCAGCGTAGGACGTGAAATTAAGATGCGCAACCGCATCTAATGGCGGAAGGGGCAGTCATGGCCGAGCGGCGCCGAGGCGCAGAACTGGAAGGCGCCCTACTGGACGCGGCGTGGGACGAACTCGTGGCCGTGGGCTACGCCCACTTCACCCTGGACGGCGTCGCCGCCCGCGCCGGGACGAGCAGGCCCGTCATCCACCGGCGCTGGCCCGACAAGCAGCAGCTGATGATCGCGGCCCTCGCCCACGCCGCCGCCCGCCACCCCGTCTCCGTACCCGACACCGGAAGCCTGCGCGGCGACATCCTTGCCCTGCTGCGCGACATCAACGCCACTCGCGCGCACTTCGTCACCGCCATGAGCATCCAGCTCGCCGCCTACTACCAGGAGACCGGCACCACTCCCGCCGACCTGCGCGATCGCCTCCACGCGGGATGCCCCACCACCCTCGGCGCCGTCTTCGACCGTGCTGCCGACCGCGGCGAGATCGACCCCGAACGCGTCACCGACCGCATGAAGTCCCTTCCCTTCGACCTCCTGCGCCACGAACTGCTCACCACCAACACCCCCGCAGCCGACACCGTCCTCGAAGAGATCGTCGACACCCTTTTCCTCCCCCTTGTCCTCACCTCCGCGACCGTGGTCCACGGCAAGGCCGTGCACTGAGTCAGAGGCACGAACAATCCGCGGAGCGCCACTGCCCGCACTCGTCAGCGCCGTGAGTCACCTGGCGCCAGAAGACTGGTCAGCTCCGAGATCGCCTCGGACGACGGCTTGAAGTAGCGGCGGACGTTCTCCGGCTTCTTGTGCCGGGACTTCGCCATCAGCATCAGCAGAGAGGCGCCCTGCTCACCGAGGTGGGTCAGGGCGGAATGGCGGTACTCGTGCAGGTCCCAGCCGGTTCCCGGCCCGCGCACGGCGGTGTGCTCGTCCAGCAGCGCGCGGGCCTGGCCGTAGGAGAGGCGGGCCAGGCCGGTGTCCGGGCACACGTCGCGCGGGCTGACGACCTTCCCCGGGCCGGGGCGACGGTGGGTGACGAACACCGGTCCGCGAGTGCGGCCGCGCAGCAGCCGGGGCAAGAGCCGGGCGGTGCCGGCGTCCCAGTAGACGGTCTCCAGCACGAATTCCTCCCGCGCCTGCCCGCGCCGGCGGGCCTTGCTCCGGGCGCCCTTGGCCTTGACCGGGCACCGGCGGGCAGCGAGGTCCAGGTCCTCGATGTTCACGCCAAGGATCTTCTCCGACCGTCCGGCGGTCTCGTAGAGCATCCGCCACAACGTCTTCTCCCGCAGATGGACCTCGCGCCGGGCGACGAGCCGGTCCACGGCCATCTTCGAGCGGGCCGGGGTCTCGGAGTCCGGCACCGCCAGCCGCTTCGTCCAGGCCGGGACCGCCGGGCCGTCGTAGCCGTACTCCGCGCACCAGCCCAGCCACGACAGCACCGCCGCCCGGCGGGCGTTCCAGGTGTTGACCGCCGCGGTGCCCACAGCAGTTCCAGGGCCTCGCCGATCTCGTCGTCCGCGACCGACCCCAGCGGGCGGCCCTCCCCGATTCGCTCGGCGGTCTTGCCGACGCCGGTCGCGTAGCTGCGGACCGTGTTCGGGTTGCGGAGCGAGTCGAGGAAGGCGTCGGCCGACGCATGGACGGTCAACGCCTTCCCGGCCGGCAGTTGCGCGACGGTGGGCACCGCCTCCCCCTTGCCACGGATAACAGGGCCGCTTCACGTACGGCCCGGAGAACGTCACCGCAGGTGACGAACCACTCTCCCGCAGATAATAGGGCGTTATCCGTGGAACGACTTCACATCAGTCTCACGGCCGACGCTCCGCCAGTCGCCCACCAGGGCCGACGAGCGCTTAGCGCACGATCTGACACGGATGTTCCAAGCGCCGCATTCTCAGTTGCGCCTGCTTGACGGAAGTTCTGTGTCGTCCAAGGCGGCCCGAGCCGCCGACGTGAAGCTGCCGAGGCGCTCGGAGACCATGGTCACCTCGACGGCGTGACGTTCAACGAAGTTGACGTTGCGATCGGGGGAGCCCGAGGAATCCCGCCAGGCCAGGAGAGTCGTATGCATCGAGTGGAGCCCTAGGTGGACGCCGTGGGCGGCTTGCTCCACCGACTCGGGCCCCTCGACTGCGAGGCTGGCCCAAGCCGCCTGCACCAGAACCAACTGATCTTGCGCGATCTGGAGCCGTCGATCAGCCTCCGCCACATCCGGGGCATCGCCTACAAGCGCTCGTGCAGCCATCTTCAGAGCGCTGCGAGACTCGTTGGCCGGAGCGAGGAAGGCGCTGTACGCGTCTCGCCGCAGTTGTCTGCGCCACTGGGAGTGCTCAACTCTGGCTTGCCCTTCCATCTGCCGCCGAGTCGACCCGCTGGAGATCGCCGACGCCACGACCGTGCCGACAACGCCTACCGTCGCACCCAATAACGCCGCAAGTCCCTGATCCATAAAGATGATTATTCACTCTCGTGAGCACGTACGGTCACCGGTGTGGCGGGCTTCACGGGGAACTGGCGACAGTTGAATACGCGAGCCCGCCAGTAAAGCGCCGCGTGACCAGCGGTCCGGCTTCGGCTGGTCACGGACCAGCGGCGATGGCGCGCTGGACCGAGCCGCTGCGCGTCACGCTGTCCGGCTTCGGCGGGCAGCGTGGCACAGACGCCAGAACTGTCGGTTCTGGTCGGGGAGTTGACGGATTTAGGTGGTTGCCTGGACATAATTCGCAGGTGTGCGGCAATGGCAAGGACCTATTCTGCCCGTCATGATCGACTGGAAGAGCGTAGAGGCCGCCGACTGTGCCGTGCCCGCCGACCGGCCCATGGACGACCTCGTCCGCGAGCTGTCCCGCGCGCTGGCGGATCCCGATCCACTGGTCCGGGACGGCGCGCCCCACACCGTCCTCGCGACCTGGATCGCCCGAGGCGTGATCGGGAGGTCCCGGCGGCTGGAGCTGGGCGACGAGATGGCCGACCGGTTCACCGACCCGCGGGTCGAGGCCCGCGCCTTCGCCCCGCTCGTGCTCGGCATGCTGGTGACCGCGGGGGACTTCAAGGACGGCTGGGTGGACGCGTTCGAGCGCTGGTACCCGGCCGAGCGGGATCTACGCGGACACGACGAGACGCTCGGCTGGCTGCACGCGGTGGCCCACGGTGCGGACCTGCTCGCCGGCTTCGGCTGCCACCCCGAGGTGGCGCCGGCGCGGATGCTGGACCTCGCCGCCGCGCGGCTGACGGCGCCCACCGACCATGTCTACGACCAGCTGGAGGACGACCGCCTGGCCCGGGCGATCGCCCGGGTCCTCACCCGCACCGACCTGAGCGAACACGACGCCGTCGGCTGGCTGGACCCGATCGCCGACCGCTTCGGGGCCGACCGCATCAGCGTCCCGGTGCCCGCCCACATCAGCAACTGCCTGCGCACCCTGCGCCTGCTCTACATCCTCGCCGACCGCGGCGTGAGCCCCACCAGCGAACTGCCCGCACAGCCCCTCCACCACCGCGACGCGTTCAAGTCCGCCATCGCCACCGTCCTCGACCGGATCGTCAGACGCTGACCGACCACATCCGGTCCGGTCGGCCAGGCCGGCGCGCACGCCCACCGCAGACGACGGGGCCGGCACCGGTCGTGCACACCGGCCGCCTCCTCGAGGAGAGCGGCGGGGCGCGGATCCGTACGCCGCCGGCGATCACACAGGGTAACCAGTCGGTCGGACTCCTCGGAGAACTGGCGACAGTTGAATACGAGAGCCCACCAGTATCAGCCCCCTGTTCTGACTGCCTGCGTGTGCTGGTTCAGTAGGTCACGAAGATCGGGAGCTTCGCGGAGGTCGGCGGCTGCAGTCAGGATTCCCGCCGTTGCGATCGAGTCCCGGGGAGGCTGATCGTGGGCTTGACGTTGGCCTGCACCAAGTGCGCGGATGTGTGCGGTGACCGTGTGGCGTGCGCCGGACGGGACCGGCTCCTGCCCGAGCGGCCAGGACGCGCGGAGCAGTGCGGCGAGAACGCGCAGGTAGCTGAAGTAGGAGTCGGCGCCCGAGTCGTGGGCGGCCGGGGCCGAGGAGGTCCAGGATCTGCAGCTGGGTGTTGAGCACGGGCGGATCGGGGCGGAGCCCATCGAGGTGTTCGAGCTGGTCGAGCCGGACCCCGCAGGAGCAGAGGCCCTTGATCTTCACGCCCCGGCGGCCGTGGATGCGCCTGACCTGGAGCCCCGGAAGGAACCGGTAGTAGGGCTCGGGCTGGGGGATCTCCATCGCGAAGCCGGTCCGCTGCCACCACCTGGCCGGGCCTGGTGACCAGCACATGCCCGTCCTTCCCGGGTAACGACCTCGAGTTGTCGCCCGGTGCGGTCATCGGGCCGGCCGGGTGCGGGAACCGCGCGGACGCCGGGCTGCTGCTCGTGCACCCGGTGGCCCTGGTGACAACTATCGTGCTTCGACTCGGCGTAACGTTCGACGACCGAATCTCTGAATGTGCGTCAAATCTAAACATAATCAGGGGAGTTGTAATAAAAATCCGAGTGAGGGTTGAACGCTTGCGCCAGGGGTGAAAACCATCTGCGCCCGGCTTTCCTCACGGCCCGGATGCCGCGCCGGGCACTCCGAAACCCAAGGTGTTCAGGAGGTTCGAATGACCCATGAGGCTGAACCCGACCGGGCCGGGGCCCAGGGCGTCCAGCCCGCTTCACCGCCGATTCCCCCGCAGGCCGATCCCCGGGCCGACCCCCGGACCAGGCGTCTTCGCCTACTTCACCCACTTCATTCACTTCGCCCACTTCGTCCGGTCGTCCTCGCCGCGCTCGTCCTGGTCGTGCTCATCGGCGGCGTGGTGTGGTGGAAGTGGCCCGCCGCCGACGGGCCGCGCGTGGTCGAAGGGACGGTCCAGGCGACCGTGTTCACCTCCCGGGAAGTCAGTGAGACCGTCGGTACGACCTTGAACACCGAGACCCGCATGAGTGAGCCGGCGCCCTCGACGCGGACCGATCCGCCCGGATGCTCGGTGGCGGTCGGCCCCGCGACCACCGTCGTCTACCAGCGCGGATGGACGGCCTTCCTCTCGGTGGTCCATCAGGACTCCGACACCGCCGCGGAGCACACCGTGACCCAGGTCGTGGGCCGGTACGCCACCGGCGCCCGGGCCGGGGAGGTCTTCGGCGCCCTCGCCGAGGGCATCGACGCCTGCACGAGCGCGGTGCGGAGCACCCCCGGGGGAGGCGCGTCACGGTGGACCTACCGGGTCGACAGGGCCACGGACGACACGCTGGCATGGACGGCCACCCAGGACCGGGGCGAGGGCTGGGCCTGCTACCGGGAGGCGCGGCTGAAGGCATCGACCGTCCTTCAGACCGCGGTCTGCCAGGCCGGTGACGGCCGGCCGGCCTCCCGGGCGCTCGCCGACCGGATGGCGGGGCGGGTGAAGTGAAGAATCCGATGCGCCGCATTCGGGCCATGGTCCTGGCGGCGGTGCTGGCGGTACTCGTCGCCGTGGCGCCGGCCAATGCCGAGGACGGTGCTCCCGCGGCGGGCCGGGCCGCGATCGAACCGGTCGCCCAGAGTGGTGCCTACCCCGCCACGCTCAACGCGCAGATCGCGTCGTTCAACCGGCAACTGGCGAATCTGCCCAGCCGGAAGAGCCTCGACGACAAACAGACCGCGCTGGACGGGCGGACCAGGGCATACAACAAGGAGTCGCGCGCGGTCCTCGCCGCCCTCGATGCCAACGACGGAAAGATCAGAAAACACAACGCCCGTGTCGCCCGGTACCCCAACGGTGCGCCGTCGGCCGTCGCCGACGCGCTCAACGCCGAGGCCGCCGCACTCAACGCCGAACAGCGGAGGCTCAAGAAGAAGGCCAACAAGATCGCGGACCAGGGCGATGCGATCAAGGCGGCCCAGAAGAAGCTGGACGCCCGGAAGAAGGCGCTGGAAACCAAACTCGACACGCTGCGGAAGAATCGCCGGCAACTGATTCTGCAGATGGCGACCGCTGCCGCGAGCCTGCTCGTCCCGCCGCCGCCCACGAGCACCGGGCAGCAGCTGCACGGTGGTGACCAGGCCCGCCCCGCGACTCCGGAGACCCGGATCGACGGCGGTGACAGCGCCTCCGGCACCGTGCGGAACAAGCCGCTCGACCGGTACGCCGATCTCCACGACGTCGAGATCGACAGCCGGCCGGTCGAAGCCGTGCTGTCCCCCGACACCGTGGCCAAGGCGTCCGCCGACAACCTGGGCACGCTTCGGCCGACACGGGTCTTCGACGGCCTGATCAAGAAGGACGACGGGACCTTTCGCGCGGTGTACCTCCGCAACCCGGAGCAGCCGCCGACAGCGGAACAGAAGGCGTTCGACGAAGTCATCGACGACGGCGGCAGAGCCGTCGCCGTCGTCGATGGCACGAAGGTCCTCATCACCGATGTGCAACCGGTCGACGCGCCGTCCGAGCCGCAGATGCCCCAGGAACAGCGCAACCTCGCGCTCGGACTCAGCGGCCGGGTCCAGAAGTTCGCCGAACGGTACGACTACGAACACCTGATGGACCTGAGCATCTCCGAGCTGCGTCGGGAACTCATCGGCCGGCTGGATTCGCCGAACTACCGGATCCACGTCTGGCTGAAGGACATGAGCAAGACGGACTATCCCAACGTGCTGGCCCGTGGCGAGGCCTATGACCGGGGCGAGCGGAGGTTTCCCTTCGACGCCGACGGAAAGATCCCGCCGTACGCCATCAACTGGGAGCGGGCGCCCGGCGTCACGGACTGGGAGATGTACCTGATCCACACCAGACCGGGAGTGCTCGAACGGACCACGTTCTACGACGAGAACGACAACGTCGTGCCCAGCCCCTTCTGAGCCTGCCCCGCAGGGCAGGGCGGTGCCGCCCGCGCCGTCACGGGCGGCACCCCGGGGCCCGGCGTCAGGGGCGCGGGGCCGGTCCGTCGCCGATGTCGGCGATGATCTGCTCCAGGTCGGCCGGTACCGCGCTCCGCAGAAGGGGAGCGGCGGCATCCGTCCTGTCAGCACCACTGATGTACCCGACGGACTCGACGCCGTCGACGGGCCGTTCGGCCGGATCGGACATGGAACCTCCTGCACGGTGGAGAAGGGCAGCGCCGACCGGCCCACGTGGCCGGTCGGCGCAACCATCCGGTCCCGGCTAAAGGCAGGCATGCGCGGACACTGCGGGAGGCCGCCCTGCGCGGACGCTGCGGGAAACCGCCCCGCGTGAGTGCTGCGGGAGACTGCCCCGTGAGGAACGGGGCCGGTCCTACGCCGCCGTGCACAACCGCCAGACGCCGGGCTGCACCTCCGACCAGCCGGGGCGCCTCGGCCCTTCGGAGTCCAGCTCGTCCAGCCGGCGGCGGGCGTAGGACTCCAGCCGGGCATCGACCAGGGACGCGGCGTACGTCAGACACGTGGTGAAGTGCCCCTGCGCCGAGTCCCGTTCACCGGACTCCAGGGCCAGCAGCCCCAGCACCCGATGGGCCTCGAACCCGGTCCGCGCGTCCTGCTCCGCGCAATCCAGCGCGGGCGGCACCAGCGCGGTGGCCGCGTCCCTCGCCCCGGCGTCGAGACGCAGACCCGCGAGACCGGTCAGGGCACGGCAACGCTCGATCTCCGCCCCCGCCACATCGGCGGCCATCAGGGCGCGCTCGTACAACTCGCCGGCCGTGTCCAGACGGCGCCGCTGCCAGGCGAGATCGCCCAGCGACCGCAGCAGCCGGGCCTGCGCCGCCAGATCACCCAGGTGCTGCGCCGCCTCCAGCGCCAGGCCCTGGCACGCGTCCCGCTCCTCCCAGGCCCCCAGCACCTCCAGGAAACCCGTCATGCCGTCCACCAGCCGCAGGCACTCCGCCCACAGCCGGGCCGCGTGCGTCTGCCGGACCACGGCCATCAGCGCGGGCAGCCGCAGGCGGAACCACTCCAGCGGATGCGCCCCCTCGACCGTCGCGGGCCCGGACGGCCCCGCTTCCTCCACCGCCCTCGCGAACGCCCCGCACAACCGGGCCAGCGCCGCCCGGACCGCCTCGGGATCTTCCTCCGCGTCGAGCCGCTCCCGGGCCAGCAGCCGCAACGGCTCCGGCATGTGGTGATGCTCCGGGCGCCCCGCGGACGGCAGCTCCGCGCACAGCAACCGCGCCCGCACCAGCGAGTCCGTCGTCGCACGTGCCGTCGCCACGTCCGTGTCCAGCACCGCCGCCGCGGCCTCCGGTGCGAAAGGACCGGCGGGCAACAGACCGAACAGCCGGAACGCCCGCAGCCCGGCCGCACCGACCCCGTCCAGGGCGTCGCACAGCCGGGCCCGGAAGCCGGGGCTCGCCGCCTCCAGTTCAGCGAGCCGGGTGCGTTCGTCGCGCAGCCGGGCGGCGAGGCCGCCGAGCGGCAGCCGCGACCGGCCGGTCAGCGCGCCCGCCGCCGCCCGCAACGCCAACGGCAACCGGCCGCACGACTCCACGACATCGGCGCACTCCGCCCCCTCCGCGACATCCGTCGGCTGCCCGGCCGCCGCCGCGAACAGCCGCCGCGCCTCCCGCACCCCCGGCACGTCGAGGCGGACGACCCGCCCGGCGAGCCCCTCGGGCACCCGCCGACAGGTGACCAGCACCGTACCGTCCGGCACCGCCGACAGCACCGGCCGCACCTGCTCGGCGTCGGCCACGTCGTCCAGGACCAGCAACACCCGCCGCCCGTCCGTCGACTCCGCCAGCAGGTCGCGCAGTTCGTCGACCCGCTCCGGCAACGGCCCCCGGACCCCGTACCGGCGCAGCACCCCGGCCAGTACGCCGACGGCGTCCAGCGGACCGCGCCCCTCGGGACACAGCCGCACGAAGACCGGTACGTCGAACAGGTCCCCCGTGCGACGCGCGACCGTCAGCGCCAGGGCGGTCTTGCCGACCCCGCGGCGCCGGTGACGACCACGAGCCTGCCGCCGGGCGCACCCAGCACGTCCCGCAACGCCGCCAACTCATCCTCGCGTCCCGTGAACAGCTCGTC
Organism: Streptomyces sp. ML-6; assembly: GCF_030116705.1. Classification (NCBI taxonomy): domain Bacteria; kingdom Bacillati; phylum Actinomycetota; class Actinomycetes; order Kitasatosporales; family Streptomycetaceae; genus Streptomyces; species Streptomyces sp. ML-6. The sequence continues at coordinate 567,539 of NZ_JAOTIK010000002.1, read as the reverse complement.
GGAAGGCGGCAGTTGAGCCACCGCCGAGCCGCCGGCCGGGGCATGCGGGCGGGGTGCCGCCGACCCCGGGGCGGGCCCGGAACCTGAAGCATGCCCGGAACCCGAAGCGTGCCCGGCGTCCGAATCGGGCCCGGTACCCGGCGCGTGTCCCGAAGCCGTGACGTGTCCGGCCCGTACCGTCGGCTTGAGCAGCGCGGGGTCGCCCACCAGGATCCGCTGGTGCAACGCCTGGAGCGAACGGCCCGGCTCTATGGCCAACTCGTCCACCAGCCCCCGGCGCAGCCGCTCGATCGTGGAGCGGATCTCGTCGGCCGTGAGCGGCTCCCCGTCGGACGGGGGTTCCGGTAGAACTCCACCGTCATCAACCGCACTTCGGTCGGATCCGCCGGATTGACCGGCAGCACCCCGAACTGGCCGCTCGGGTACGAGCCCGCTCTGAACAGCGCTTGTGCCTCGTCGTCCACGACGACATCGGCGATGACCCCGTAGTTACGAGGGGGCGAGGAGATCGAACTCGAAGCCGGCCGCCCCGGCCACGACGCTGCGGGGGCCGTCGCACCCGACGACGTAGGAGGCGCGCAGGGTGCCGGAACCCTCCGGTGAGACCACCGTGAGCGTCACGCCGTCCGCGTCCTGCTCGATGTCGATGACCTCCTGACCGAGCCGCACCTCGACGCCCAGCTCGACGGCCCGTTCCCGCAGCAGCTGCTCGCTGCGCCACTGGGGGACGATCAAGTCGTAATCGGTATCGGCCAGTTCGCCGTCGATGTCCCGGTAGACGAGACCGAAGTGACTGCGCCCCCAGGCGGGCGTGTCCGGTGTCCGGAAGCGTTCCTCCAGACCTCTCTTGCGCAGGAAGTCCGCGATGTGCGCGTTGAGGAGCATGCCGCCGGAACGCTCCGGGAGCTCGGTCCTGCGCTCCAGTACGACCGTGGCGGCCCCGGCCAGCCCCAGCTCGCACGCAAGCGTCAGACCAGCGGCGCCACCACCGACAATGACTATGGGATCAGACATGGTCCCAGCTTCCGCCACCGGGCTTAAGCGGCCGCAAAGCGCCAGGGCCTATGGGCGAGAGGCGCTGGACGGGCCGGATGGATCGGATGCACCGGATGGATTGGCGCGGCCCCGGAACCGGAACCGGCACCGGAACCGGTCCCGGGCCCGCGCCGATCCGCGTACGAGAGGCTCACGCCCGGCCGCAGCTGCCGCACTCGCCACGCCGCCGCAGGTGGTACGAGTACGTCGCGGCGCCCAGCGCGAGCCCCCACAGCCCTCGGAAGCGCCGGAACGGACCGGGCCCTTTGCGGGCGGCCGAACCGCCGCTCGTCCCCGCGCTGCGCCGCGCGACCGAGGCCCTGGTACGCCACTGCACGGCGGACGGCACCGCCCCGATCCGGCACATGATCGACTCCTCATCGGCCCTGCGGGAGTACGAGGAGTCCATGAGGCTGCGTCACGCGGAGACGCTGGCGACGGCCATCGCCGCCGACCCCGACCTGCCGCAGACCGCAATGGCCTGCCGGGTGGTCGCGAGGTTCGTGATCGACGCCTATTCGCTGGCCCGGGAGGCGGCCGATCCGGAGGCCGCGCTCGACGAGGTCTTCCGGATGATCGAGGCGGCCTGGGAGGCCGCCCGCCCCTCGGGGGAGCGCAGCCCGGCGGCTTCCCGACCCGGAACGGCCCCTGAATCGGAAGGCCCTTGCCTCGGAAGGCCCCTGACCCGGAACGGCCCCTGAGCCGGAACGACGGCCTTGCCGCAGTGGCGCCGGGGCGGCGATGCTGGGCCGGTGCCAGGACAGCGGAAGAGAAAACGCCAACGGGAGGCCGGGCCGCGGGCGGCCCTTCACACCGGTTCCGGCGACGGCGCGGGGGAGTGGCGGGTGGTCTTCGAGACCCAGGACGTGACGCAGTGGCATGCCCACTTGCGCCGCCTGCGTGCCGGGGAGGAGCGGATCGACTGGGCGATGACCCGGATCGACACCCTCTGCGGCCGCCTGGTGCACCCGACCACCTACCGGCTGAGCCTGTTCGTGCCCGACCCCGCGCGCGATCCGGACCGGGAGCGCCCGGATTGCTCCTGGCCGTGAGCGTCAGGGCGGTTGATCCCGCCGGCGTCCGGTAGGGGGAGGTCCGAGAGACGGAGGAGGAAAGGCGACACAAGGTGTCCGGTTTCGAGCCGAGCATGGTTCCGCCGACAGAGGTCGGCAAGCGTCGATAGACGTCGACAAACGCCGGCAGTCAGAAGGCGTCGGCAGTCGGAAGGCGTCGGCAGTCGGAAGGCGTCGGCAGTCGGAAGGCGTCGGCAGTCGGAAGGCGTCGGCAAGTACCGACGCGGCCGACGCGGGCCGAGGCGGGCCGACGCCCGTGGACGGAGAAGAGCGGAACCGAATGAAAAGGACACCGGGGGAACCCATGCCCGACAGGACGACACCGGACCTCGAAGGAAAGATCGCACTGGTCGCGGGAGCCACGCGGGGCGCGGGACGCGGCATCGCCGTCCAGCTCGGTGCGGCGGGCGCCACCGTCTACGTCACCGGCCGCACCACCCGGGAACGACGCTCGGAGTACGACCGGCCCGAGACGATCGAGGAGACCGCGGAGCTCGTCACCGCCGCGGGCGGAACGGGTATCGCGGTTCCGACCGACCACCTGGAGCCCGACCGGGTCCGTGCGCTGGCCGAACGCGTCGACGCCGAACAGGGGCGGCTCGACGTGCTGGTCAACGACATCTGGGGCGGCGAGCGGCTGTTCGAGTTCGACCGGCCGGTGTGGGAGCACGACCTCGACAACGGACTGCGGCTGCTCCGGCTGGGCGTGGAGACCCACGCGATCACCAGCCACTTCCTGCTGCCCCTGCTGGTACGCCGACCGGGCGGCCTCGTGGTCGAGATGACCGACGGGACCTCCGCCTACAACACGGCGAACTACCGCAACTCCTACTTCTACGACCTGGTCAAGAACAGTGTGTTGCGCATGGCGTTCGTCCTCGCGCACGAACTGGAACCGCACGGCGGGACGGCGGTGGCCCTCACCCCTGGCTGGCTGCGATCGGAGATGATGCTCGACGCGTTCGGCGTCACCGAGGACAACTGGCGCGACGCGCTGGCCACGGTGCCGCACTTCTGCATCTCGGAGAGTCCGGCGTACGTCGGACGGGCCGTCGCCGCGCTGGCCGATGACCCCGACGCCACGCGCTGGAACGGCCGGTCACTGTCCAGCGGCGGGCTCGCCCAGGAGTACGGCTTCACCGATCTCGACGGTTCCCGCCCGGACTGCTGGCGCTACCTGGTCGAGGTCGAGGCCGCGGGTGCACCGGCCGACGCCACCGGTTACCGGTGACCGGATCCACCGGCTGTCGATGACCGGATCCACCGGTTTCCGACAGCCGGTGGCGTCGGCTTCCGGTGACTGGATCCACCGGTTTCCGGTGACCGGCGGCGTCGGCTCCTGGTGACCGGCTCGGGCCCGGGCGATGGGGGCGGCGACTGCTCAGCTGCCCGTCCGGCGAGCGGGTGCCGCCTGCGGTACCGGTGCGGAGGCCGGGGCGCGTCCCTCGTGATCGACCGGGCGTCGGGGCAGCCGCGACGCGGGCAGCAGGCCGAGAGCGGCGAGTGCGGCCAGGACCAGCAGGGTGGGCCCCATCGTGGACTCAGTGGACCCGGCGGACCCGGTTGCACCGGCCGCGACGGCGATCCCGAGGGTCGGCCCGATGTTCATGGCGGTCTGCTTGAGTCCGCCGACGACCCCGGCGTACCCGGGCGGCGCGTCGCCGACGACGGTCCCGGTGGCAGTGACCATCACCGTGGCGAACCCGGCACCGACGATGGCGAAGGCCGAGGCCATGGCCGTCCACGGAGCGGTCGGGCCCAGCCGGGACAGCCACACGATGCCGACCACGACGAGGCCCGTGCCGACGATCGCCGTGCTGCGTGCACCGTACCGGCGCAGCGCGACGTTCGCGGCCGGTGCGCCGAGGACCATGAGCGTGGTCAGCGGAAGAACGCGCAGACCGGTGGCGAGCGGGTCGAGGCGAAGGGTGTCCTGGAGGTGGAACGTGGCCCTGAACAGCGCGCCGAACAGACCGGCGGTGACGACCAGCAGGATCGCCATCGACGCCGTCACCGGTGTGGACCGCGCCACGGCGGGCGGAACGATCGGGTGCGCGGCGCGGCGTTCGTGCCGGACGAGCACCGCTGCGACGCCCGCGACGGCGAGGAGCTCGAGCAGCGTCGGCGCGGCGGTCCACCCCCGCGCGGGCACCTCGGCCAGGGCGTGCACCAGGAGCGCGAGTGCGATCGCGAGCAGGCCCGCACCGGTGAGGCCGAGCCGCGAAGAGCTCGTACGCCCGGGCGCCGGTGCCCGCACGGCGAGGACGAGAGCGGCGATGACCAACGCGACGGGCACGTTGATCCAGAACACCGAGCGCCAGCCCAGATGTGCCACGAGCACCCCGCCGAGGATCGGACCGGCCCCCGCCGCCACCGCGATCGCACCGGTGCGGATGGCGATGGGCGTGCCGAGCCGGTCCGCGGGATACGTCGACCGCAGCAGCGCGAGCGTCGCGGGCTGCAGGAGCGCGCCGAACCCGCCCTGCACCGCGCGCAGGATCATCACCCAGCCGACGGTCGGCGCGAGCACGATCCCGGCCGAGGCGGCCCCGAAACCGAGGACGCCGACGAGCAGCAGGCGCGGATGCCCGTACCGGTCCCCGAGGCGCCCGGCGATGACCAGCAACGCGGCCACCGCGACCAGATAAGCGGTGCTCGTCCACTGGACCTGCGCCATGTTCGCGCCGAGATCACGCTGCAGGCTGGGCTGCGCCACGAGCAGGACGGTGCCGTCCAACGCGACGATCATCGCCCCGGCCACGCTGACCAGAAGTGCGAGCCGCTGCTGTACGGGTGTGGTCACGGGGTCACCGGGCCCAGATGTGCGTCCAGAACCGCCGCGATGATCCGGTCGCGTTGGCCGTGGTCGGGGTCACTGCCCAACGGCTGTTCTCCCAGGGCGAGTTGCAGACTGCCCCAGGCCCACAGCTGGGCGACGCCGTGCAGGTTCGCCCACAGGGCGGCGGCGACCACGGCGGGCGGTGGTACGGCTTCGTCCGGCCTGTCGGTGCGTCGCGCGGCATCCTCCTGTTCCGCTCGGCACCGGGCGACGAGTTCGGTGATGTGGCCGAACAACGGGAGGGTCGACTCGCGCAGCCGGGGCTGGTCCGATGCCTGCGGAGTGCTGTCGAGCAGGTCGTGCCGGAACATCAGCTCGAACATGCCGCGCCGTTCCAGCGCGTATCCGACGTACACGCGCGCGAGGGCCTCCAACTGACCACGTGGTGCGCTCGTGCCGGCGACCGCGGCCTCGAACCGGGCTCCGAGGTCCTGGAAGCCGCGCCGGGCGACAGCCGAGAGCAGCGCGTGGTGGGTGGGGAAGTACCGGCGCGGCGCCCCGTGCGACACCCCGGCTCGACGTGCTGTTTCCCTCAGGCCCACGGACGCGGAGCCCTCGCTGAGCACGAGGTCCACCCCGGCATCGATCAACCGCTCGCGAAGGGAGCTTCCATCAGTCATGGGCAGTGTCTACCAGGACGGGGTAGACACTGTCTACTCGCGTGGGTGGCGATGCTCCCCGCCCGCGGGCAGGGGTGCTGGGGTGCCGGGGCGTCGTGGTGCCGGGGCGCCGGGGTCAGGAAGGGGTGCACGCCGCGGCGATCGACACGCTGTTCTCGTAGAGGTGGTGCCGGGTGATCCGGCCCTCCTCGACGGTGAGGCGCAGGGCGAAGGGGCCCTCGAAGGACTTCCCCGTCGCGCGCACGGTCCCCGAGAGGTGCCCCATCAGGACGGCGTCGGTGCCGTCGACGAGGAACGTGTCGACGGAGACCCGGGCGTTCTCGGCCACCGTGTGCGCGGCCAACTCCTCGGCCTGGGCGGCGCATTCGGCCCCGGTGGAGCGCGGCCGGATCCACGGAACGACGGGATTCTCGGCGAGCATCCAGTCGACCTCGTCGGCGAAGAGTGCGACGATCCGCCCGGTGTCCCCGGCGATCCGGGCGGCGAGGAACTCCCGGACGACGCGGCGGGTGGTGTCGGCGACAGAACTCGCTTTGTTGTCGGTGGACTTGATGATCATGGCCGCTCCTCGGTCCTGGACGCCGGAAACCTTGTCGGGGATCTCGTCGGGATCTCGTCGATGTGCACCACACTGCCGCGGCGGGGGAGTGCGGTCGATTACCTCGGAGGTAATGGCCGGGCGGGGGACTTTGCTTCTTTGCCTCCTTGCTTCCTTCGCCCGTGCTCTGCGCCCGCACTCTCGTCACTCATGTGGGTGATGACCGTGGGTGCGGCTGACGGTACGTTGAGTATGCGTGTGCATGGGGGTGGGCATCAGCCCTGGTTCCGTTTTCTGTTCCGTTGCTTGTCCCTGATGCCTGTCCTGGTCCTCGTTCCAGCTGTCACACTGCACGCCGCGCATCGTGCGTAGCGCACTGCACGCCGCGCATCGTGCGTAGCGCACTGCACGCCGCGCGTCGCACACCGCGCAACATTCCGTATTCCGCCTCCCTCGCTTCCCCCTTGCGCATGCCCCATCGCGCTGGGCGGACGGCGCGACCTTCTCAAGGATCTTCCAAGTCCCGCTCTGTGCAGAGGAGTTGCTTTGGTCGAGCGCTGTGCTTTCGTGTTTCCGGGGCAAGGGGCTTATCTGCCCGCCGTTCTCGCCCGGCTCGCCGTCGACGAACCACTGGTCGAGGAGACACTGCGCCCGCTGGACGCCACCGCCGTCCGCCTCGGGCGGAGCGCCCCCTCCCGTCTTCTGCTCGACGAGCGGGCGCCGGCCCTGTCCGAGCTGGTGGACGAGGCCCCGGCGGATCTGCACACGGCGCTGTTCGCCGCCGAGATGGTGCTGTTCCGGTTATTGACGGAACGTCATAAGCTGTGTCCCGACGTGCTGTTGGGGCACAGCTTCGGCGAGTTGGTGGCCCTGACCGCAGCCGGGGTGTACGAGCCGACGGAAGGCATGGCGTTGGTCACCGCCCGCGACGAGGCGTTCGCCGCCCGCCCTCCGGAGCACGGCGGAATGCTGGCACTGGAGATGTCCGCCCCCCGGGCCGAAGCACTGCTGGTGGGCCTCGGGGAGTGGGAGGTGACCTTGGCCGCGGACAACAGCCCCCGCCAGTGCGTGGTGTCCGGCCCCGTGGAACCGTTGGGCCGGGTACGGCGGGCCGCCGGGGCGATCGGTGTCGGAGCGACCCCCTTGCGGGTCCCGTACGCCTTCCACCACCGCATGCTGGCCGCCGTGGCGGGTGACTTCACCCGTCGGGCGACCGCGCTGCGGGCCGGGCCCGCGCGGCATCTGCTGCACTCGGCGATCCTGGGACGGCGGGTGGACGACACCGACGCGGTGGCCGACCTGGTCGCCGCCCACCTGGTACGTCCCACGCGGTTCACCGACGCGGTCCGACTGCTTCACGCGCAGGGCGTGGAGGTGTTCGTGGAGTGCGGCCCCCGCGGCACCCTGAGTGATCTCGTGACGGCGACGGTACCGGGCGTACGGGTGGTCGCACCGCTGCGCCGCAGGGTGGGCGGCCCCGAGCTGGCCGAGTCGCTGAGCGGCCTGACACCGGCTTCCCACACATCCACCGCTCCCCATGCGTCCCCGATACCCACGGCACCCCCGACAGCCCCATCACCCCCGACAGCCCCATCACTCCCGGTGGCCCCATCACCCCTGGCGGCTCGGGTCCACCGGCCCGGCCCCGCGGCCGAGGGGACCCCGTCGGGTGCGGAGGCGTTCCCGGACCGGCGGTCCGTCGTGGCCACGCTGCGGACCCTGTACGCGGCGGCGTTGGGATATCCGCCCGAGGTCCTGACCGACGACGCCGACCTGGAGGCGGACCTCGGAGTGGACTCGATCAAGCAGACCGAATTGTTCGCCCGGGCCGCCACACGCTTCGGCCGTACACTGCCGACGGACGGCTCCCGCCTGACCAGGTACACCACCCTGGACGCGTTGGCCGGGCTGTTGAGCACACTGCCCGCGGACGGCACGGGTACGGGGGCACCGGCATGAGCGGCGGCCGGCCCGAAGTGCCCGCGGCACGGGATCTCGCCGGAAAGATCGCCCTGGTCACCGGGGGTGGCAAGGGGGTCGGGGCGGCGATCAGCCGTGAACTGGCCCGGCACGGCGCCCTCGTGGTGGTCAACTCCTTCCACTCGCCGCGGGCCGCCGAGGAGACCGTCGCGTCGATCCGTACCGCCGGGGGCCGGGCGGAGCCGCTGCGGGCCAGCGTCGCCAAACACGACCAGGTGACCGCGATGTTCGCGACCCTGGCCGAGCGGCACGGCGGCGTGGACATCCTGGTCAACAACGCGGCGCGGGGCGTGTTCGCCCGTTTCGACGACCTCACCGACTCCGAGTGGCAGCGGGCGCTGGACACCAACCTCCACGGAGCCCGCTGGTGCGCCCTCGAAGCGGCGCCGCTGATGGCCGCGCGCGGTGGCGGTGCCATCGTGAACGTCTCGTCCGTCGGTGCCGGGCTGGCCATGGACAACTACCTGCTGGTGGGGGTGTGCAAGGCGGCGCTGGAGGCGATGACCCGGTATCTGGCCGCCGATCTCGGCCCGTCGGGAATCCGGGTGAACACCGCGTCGGCCGGGCTGCTGGACAATGCCACGGCCGCACTGTTCCCCGGCGCGGACGCCCTGCGGGCGACCTGCGCGGCGGCGGCCCCGCTCGGTGGGGTGGGGCATGAGGACGACCTCGCCCGGCTGGTGGCCTTCCTCGCCTCCCCGCAGGCCCGCTGGATCTCCGGGCAGTGCCTGCTGGCCGACGGCGGACTGTCCGTGGGCCGCGCCATGCTCACGCCCCACGGGGCCGCCCCGACTCCTCCGCCCCCGCCCCCTCCGTTCCCCACTCTTCCGTCCCCGCCCCCTCCGTCCCCGGCTCCGGCTTCGTCTCCGGTCCAGGTCCAGGTCCCGGCTCCGCCCCCTGTTCGGGCCGATTTCGCGTCGACCACGCGGCCTCCCGCCACGGAGCGGAACACGGCGCGCACGGTGGCTGTGGTGGGCATGGGCCTGGTGGTTCCGGGCGCCGAGGGGCCGGAGGAATTCCGGCGGCGGCTGATGGAGGGCGTCCCCCAGTTCGACGAGCCAGGAGAACGGTTTCCCCTGGAGGACTTCTGGTCGCCGGAGGCTGCCCCGGACCGTACCTACAGCCGGGTCGCCGGTTACGTCCGCCCCGCACCGGACACCGAAGAGGGCACCGGGCAGCACATCGGGAAGAGGGCCGACGAGAACGCGAAGGAAGAGGACTTCCTCACCGTGTGGACGCGCACCGCGCTCCTCCAGTGCGACGCCCCGCGTCTGGCGTCCGGAGCCGGTGTCCGCACCGCGTGCTTCGCCGGTGCCTGGGCCGAGGGATCCCCACACATGGAGGAGAGCCTGCTCGTCGAGGCCGCCGCCGACGGCATCGCGGAGCACTGGGACGGAGAGCAGGCCGAGGATCCCGAGGACCCCGGGGCGCTGCGCGCCCTGCTCGTCCGATGGCTGCGGTCCGCACACCGGCACGCGGGCGCACCGGCCGGACACCTGCCGACGGCGGCCCTGCGCGCCGCCGTCGCGTCAGTGCTTCTCCGGCCGGTACCGGTCCAGGTCGTCGACACCGCCTGCTCCTCCGCGCTGTACGCCATCGACCTGGGCGCCCGGGCCCTCCTGGACGGCGAGTGCGATCTCGCCCTGTGCGGCGGGGTGTTCTCCCTCGGCCCCCGTTACAGCGTGCTGTTCTCCCAACTGCGCGGGCTGAGCCGGTCGGGCGCGGTCCGGGCCCTCGACGCCGACGCGGACGGGGTGCTGTTCGCCGACGGGGCGGCGTTCGTCACCCTCAAGCGACTGGACGCCGCCCGGGCCGACGGCGACCACGTCCTGGGGGTGCTGGCCGGGTTCGGCGCGGCGTCCGACGGGCGCGGCCGGGCCGTCCACGCCCCCAACTCCAAAGGGCAGGAACGGGCGTTGAGCCGGGCTCGGGCCATTTCCGGCATCGCACCGGAGCAGATCGACTGGGTGGTCGCCCATGCCACCGGCACCCCGGTCGGCGACCGGGTCGAGCGCGGGGTGCTGGCGGAGCAACTGCCCCACGCATGGTGCACATCGAACAAGTCGGTGTTCGGTCACACCGGCTGGGCGGCCGGTGCGGTGTCGGTCGTCCACGCCCTGCAGGCCATGGCCCACTCCACGATCCCGCCGCAGATCCCCTACCGCTGCCCCGACCACGCGCCGCCGCTACGGGTACCGACCGAGCCGGTGGCCTGGCCGCGCCCGGCCGACCGGCCACGAACCGTGGGGGTTTCGGCGTTCGGTTTCGGCGGGACCAACGGGCATCTGCTGCTCCAGGACGCCCCCCGGCCCGGCGAGACCGCACCGGCCTCCTTGCCCGCCCCCGTCGAGGACGATCCGGTGGTCGTCGTGGCCTGGTCGGCCCACCTGCCCGGAGCCCCGGACGCGGCGGACATCGCACGCCGTCTGGCCGACGGACGCAACCCGGCGGCACGGCGCTCGTTCGGGGCGCGGTACCCGATCCCGTCCTTCGCCGAGGTACGCATCCCCGCGTCCACCGCCGCGGGCATCGACCGGGCCCAGCTCATGGCGTTGCAGGCGGTCGCCGCACTCGTTCCCCGGGACGCCCCGCCCCGGTGGGAGGGGCTGCGGGAGACCTGCGGGGTCTTCGCCGCCCACACCGGCGTCCCCGCCGCCTCGCCCGACACGACCGTCCGGTGCCACGCCGCTTCGCTGACCGGGGCGGTCGGGCGACCGCTGCCCGACGGACTCGACCGCACCGCGCTGCGCAGGGCCACCTCGGCGTTCCTCGACGCGGTGCGCGAGCGCACCCGCCCGGGGGAGGACACCCTGGCCGGGCTGATGCCGAACGTGATCCCCGCCCGGATCGCGGCCCTGCACGACCTGCACGGTCCCACCATGATCCTCGACACCGGGCTCACCTCGGGACGCAGCGCCCTCGGGGCCGCCGCCGCGCACCTGCGGCGCGGGGAGCTGGAGATGGCGCTGGTGCTGGGCGTCAACGGTGCCACCGGGCCCCTGTTCACCCGCCTGCACGACCCGGCCGGTTCCCGGCAGACGGCGGAGGGGGCCTTCGTCCTGGTGCTCACCCGGTCCTCCGTGGCCCGCGCCCGCGGCTGGCCCCTCCTCACCACCCTCGACACCCTGTCCGCCCGGCTGTCCGCCGGGCATTGCGCACCGGACGGACCCGGGTGGAGCTACCCGGGGGCCGACGACCTGGTGACCGCCCTACGACACATCGTCACCCACCCGCCGCATCCCACACCGCCGGACTCCCCACTGCCGACCCCCACACCGTCCAACCCCACACCGCCGGACTCCGCACTGCCGACCCCCACACCGTCCAACCCCACACCGCCGGACTCCGCACCGTCGAACCCCACAGGGTCCAATCCCGCACCGCCGGCCCCCACACCGTCCAACTCCACACCGCCGCACCCCACATCACCGGAGCCCACATCACCGGAGTCCACATCGCCGCACCCCACGCCGATGGCCCCGCCCCCGATCACCCGGCGGCACACCCTGAGCTGGGAGGCGGCCGGACCGTGCGGTACCGGTGCACGGCCGCTGCCGGCCCGCACCCTGGTGATCACCGCCTCCCGGCACACGAATGCCCTGCGCGCCATGGTCGAGGCCGGTGGCCGCTGCCGCCTGGTCGCCGTCGACGGGGACCAGGACCCGCAACAGGCCCTCGACCACGTCCTGGACGAGGCCCCGGAGGGGTTCCGGCACCTGAGGGTCGTCGCCGACCTGCACCCGGCACCCGCCTGGCCCGCACCGCCCGCCGCCGACGTACTGGCCGTGCAGGAGGCGGCGTTCTGGGCGGTACGCCGACTGCGCGACCGGCTCACCGAAGGCGGCACGGTCGCGGTGGGAGTGGCGGCGCCGTTTCTCGGGGAGGAGGCCGCCCCGCACGCCCATCTCTTCACCGGCTTCGTCAAGTCCCTGGCCTGGGAGCTGACCGGCTGCACCGTGCGCGCGGTGGTCGGCGACAGCACCGAGCCCCTGGCCGTACTGGCCGCTTTGGAGGGTGAACTCGCCCGCCCGGCCGACGGGTTGCCCGTGGTCCGCCACCGCGGCGCCACCCGCTACGTCCAGCGCCTCACCGAGAACGCCCCTCCCGCGCCGGACGGGGCCCCGCCGCTCGCCCCCGGCGCGGTGGTCGTGGCCACGGGCGGCGCCCGCGGCATCACCGCCGCCTGCCTGCTCGGCCTCGCACGCCAGGTGCCCCTGCGGATCCACCTCGTGGGGGCCGGCCGCCCCGGCGACGTCCCCGACGACCTGCTGCACACCCCCGACCAGGAACTGCTCGCGGCGCGCGCCCGCTACATCACCGACCAGTGCTCCCGCGCACCACGGCGGCCGGTGGGCGAGATCAACGCCGCCTTCGACCGCCTCCTGCACGCCCGCGAGTCCGCCCTGACCCTGCGGGCCCTGCGCGAGACGTGCGGCGCCGACCAGGTCCACTTCCACACCTGCGACGTCACGGACGCGAACGCCGTACGCGCCCTGGCCGACGCCGTCCGCACCCGGGAGGGCCACGTCGACCTGTTCGTCAACGGCGCGGGGCTGCACCACCCGGGTGACATCACCCGTAAGACCCTGCCCGACATGCGCCGTGTCCGCGACGTCAAACTGTTCGGCCACCACCATCTGCGCGCCGCGTTCACCGGCGCTCTCGCCCCGCGCCTGTGGTGCAACTTCGGCTCGGTCACCGGAGTGGCCGGCCTGCCCGGCGAGAGCGACTACTCCCCGGCCAACGACTTCCTGTCCGCCGCTGCTTACGTCGGCGACGACGGCGAGTTCACCATCGCCTGGACCATCTGGGACGAGACCGGTCTCGGCTCCGGGGCCGTCGTCCGGGCCCATACCGCACGCACCGCCCGGCTGTCCCGCATGACCACCGCCGAAGGAGTCGCCCACTTCCTGACCGAACTGCGCCGTCGTACCCACGACGAGGGCGGGAACGACCGGCTCGTCACCTTCATCGGCGAAGCCGAACACCGCTCCTTCGACGCCCGCTTCCCGGGCCTGCGCACCATCGGGAACACCGACCGCCACCACTCGGCCGACACCCCCCGGGCCACCCCACTTACCCCACCCATCCCGTCCGGGCTGCTCGGTGAACCCGTCACCCGGCACGCCGACCACGCCGTCTGGCACCTGGTCCTCGACCTGGACGCCCACGGCTTCCTGCGCGACCACCTGGTGGACGGCAGACCCACCGTGCCGGGGGTGATGCTGGCCGACATCGCGGTCCAGGCGGCCCGCGCACTGGCCCCCGGGCTGCCGCCGCGCGGCATCGACGACCTCGCCTTCAGTGCCTGGGTCCGCGCCCGCACCGACGGCAGACCCGCCCGCTACCGCGTCGAGGCCCGCCGTCGCGACACCAGGACGGCCTGCGCGGTTGCTGTGACCATCCGCTCCGACGTCGTCGCCCCCGGCGGACGCGTTCTGGCACACGACCGGGAACACGTCCGCGCCACGGTCCGGCTGGGCGGCACGGCCCCGCTGCCCGAACCGTACGGCCCGCTCGTCGGCCCCCACCGCACGGTCGACGACCCGTACTACGACACCGCCTCCCCGGTCCTGCTCACCGGCGCCTTCCGCGCCACCGACCGGTGCCGCGCCACCGGCTCGGGCACCGGGGCCCGCTGGCGCCCCGACCCGGAACGGCTGTCCGCACTGCCCCGGCTCTCCACCCCGGTCGTCCTCCTGGACGGGCTCGCCCGCACCCCCGCCCTCGCCCCCGCCCCGGACGGCCACCACCCCGTCGCCGTCCCCCACCACATCGAACGCATCACCCTGTACGGGCACGGCGACGACCACGACCTCGTCCGGGCCCACCCCACCGGGCTGCGACTCCACCACTCACCCGCCACCGGCACCAGCACCGCCACCACCCCGGACGGCCGCGTGGTCGCCCAGATCTCCGGCATGCGCGCCACCGTCCTCGCCCGCGTCCCGGCCCGCCCCCGCACCGCGACCGCCGCGACCCTCACCACTGCCGTGCGGGCCGCGACCGGACCGACCGCGGCCGGTCACCGGACCGAGGACGACACCCCGTGACGCCGGCGATTCCCCCACTCACCGGCGCCCGCCACCGCCGGGTGGTCTCCGCGGCGGGCCCGGTCGACCTCTGGTGGTACATCGCGCCGGGAGGATGCCCCGTACCCGGCCGGGTCCTGCTGCGCCACGCCGTCGCGGCGCGGCAGGCCCGCCCGGCCGAGACCGTCACCCTGGTCCGCGACCCGCTCGGCCGCCCCGCCCTCGCACCGGAACAGAACCTGCCGCCCCTGCGTCTCACCGCCGCCCACTGCGGGCCCGTGACCCTGGCCGCACTGGTCGCGGCGCCCCGGGGCGGCATCCGGATCGGCATCGACATCGAGCACCTGGCCTCCCCTCCACCGCCGGACCTGCTGCGGTACGCGCTCCGCCCGGGCGAGGCCACCGTGTCGGCCGACCGGCCCGAGACCATACGGAGGGAGGAGTTCCTCACCCTGTGGACGGCCAAGGAGGCCATGGCCAAGGCACTGGGATGGTCCCTGCTGCGGGCCCTCGTCGATGTCGAGATCACCCTGCGGCCCCGGCTCTCCCTGGCCCGACTGGGGCACGAACCGGCGCCCCGCGGCTGGCAGTTGCTGCCCCTGAACCTGCCCGGCACACCGCACACGATCACCCTCGTCACCCACCATCCGCCCTCCGGCCCACGACAGGAGAACACATGGACCTCACCGGCAGGACCGCGCTGATCACCGGAGCCACCCGCGGCATCGGCCTGGCCATCGCCCACACCCTCCACGCCCACGGCGCCCGGCTCGTCATCACCGGCCGCTCCGAGGAGGTCGGCCGGGCGGCCCTCGCCCGGCTGGACGCCGGGGACGACATCACCCTGTGCGTGGCCGACGCCACCGACCGGGCCGACGCCGAACGCGCGGTCGACGAGACGGTGGACCGCTACGGGCACCTCGACATCGTCGTCAACAACGTGGGCGGCGCCACCGACTTCGCCACCGTCGCCGACATCACCGACAACACCTGGCACCACACCCTCGCCCTCAACCTCGACTCCGCCCTCTACACCACCCGCCACGCCCTGTCCCACCTGATACCGCAGCACTCCGGCCGCATCATCAACATCGCCTCCATGGAAGGCCGTGACCCGGATCCCGGCCTGTGCGCCTACGCCGCCGCCAAGCACGCCCTGATCGGGCTCACCCGGGTCCTGGCCAAGGAAGTGGGTCCGTACGGCGTCACCGCCAACTGCGTATGTCCCGGTGCCGTGGAGACCGACTGGTTCACCGAACAGGGCCCCCGGGCCGCGCGCGTTCTCGACACCGACTACCCCGGTCTGTTACGCCACTTCACCGACCGCACCGCCACCGGCCGCCTGACCCGGCCCGAGGAGGTCGCCGCCGCCGTCCTGCTCCTCGCCTCCCGCGCCGGCTCCGGCATCACGGGCGCGTGCATCCCCGTCGACGGAGGCGCCACCGTCTGAAAGCTTCCCGGTACGGCACCGGGACCAGTGGCTTTGTGTTGAGGACAGCACGGCCGCCGCTCTTCGCCGCGACCCGCACCGGCAACCGGAGCGGCGTCCCGTCACGACACAACACAACACGACTATCGGCCGAACCAGTCGCCTCGGCCGACAGGAAACCGACCGAGCCGCACAGCGGGGCCGCCGACCGGGCCCACTGCGGAAGGCTCACCGGGGCGCGGGGGAATCCCCGGCCGCGCGTCGTCGGCCGGGCCACATGTCGTCGTACGCCGCGTCCATGAACCGCGCCTGCGGCCCGCGCAGCGCGGACGTGTCGTTCGTCCCGCCCCGGGCCGCCTCGGCGAGGCCCGCCGCGTAACGGTAGGTGGCACCCCGCAGCGGCTCGCTTCCGGCGGCCAGGTCGATCTCCGCCTGGGCGAGCCACAGGTCATCGACGAGCGGGTCGAGCTCCGGGTCGACCGCGGCGCCGTCACCGGACGGACGCCTGAGCACCGCCTTCTCCACCTGCGACGCGATGCTCAGAAACTTCAGGATCGCATCCTTCAACTCGGCCCGGTGCGCGGTCGATTCCTGGAACTCCAGCTGCCGGGCACTCATCCGCGAAACGAGGAACTGGCCGAACAGAGACCCGCCCGCGCCGAGTGCGACACCCGCCAGCGACAACAGCGCCGGCCCCAAGGTTCCCCAAGATCCCATGGCCGGATTATCTCAACACCGGTTCGGCGGGGTTCTCGGACCCGGGGCGACCGGACGATCGCGAAGGTCCTGCGCGTCCTCACCCCGCGGTCGACCCGCCACGGCCGTGGCGACCGCGCCCTCCACCGCGGCACCGCACCGCCCCGCCCCGTATCACCAGACGGGGCGCCACGGCGGGATCGAGTCCCCGGCCAAGGTGCGGATGAGCGCGGCGAGTTCGGCTCGCGGAACCTCCCGGCCGGCTTCGTGGAGCTGCTCGGCCAGCTGCCCCTCCAGTTCATGCAGGATCCGCCCGGCCGCAGTCAGGTGCTCCAATGCCTTCCCGGTCAGGACGACGAGCTTGCGCCGACCGCCGGCGGGGTGGGGCCGGCGCTCGACGTAGCCCCGCTTCTCCAGGTCGTCGACGATCTGGCCGGCGGCCTGCTTGGTGACCCCGAGCTGCTCGGCCAGTTCGCTGCTCGTCGCGCCGGAACCACGCAGCGCCTGGAAGACGAGCCCGTGCATGGGGCGCAGATCGGCATGGCCGGCGGCGTCGAGGCGGCTCACGAACTCGGAGAGGACGAGCTGGAAGGCCATCCCGAGCAGGAAGGTGAGCTCGGCACGCTCGAGGGGGTCATGGGGCTTCACCGGTTCATCTTGACACACCTGAATAAAGACACTTTACTCACTGCAAGTAAAGGAGCTTTATATGAGGGGTGCGCACATGTACGTGGTCAGTGAGAGCGATCGGCGGACGACCAGGACTCCGGCCGGCTCCATGTTCGGCCTGGCTGCCCCCAGCCAGGGCAGTACCGAGGTCAGTACCTGGCGGGTGGAACTGGGTGCGGACTCCGCCACGCCGGTGCACGTCATCGACCGCGAACAGGTGTGGATGCCCCTGTCGGGCGAGTTCGAGATCGAGGTGGAAGGCGAGGCCGGGCGCGCCGGGGCCGGTCAGGCCGTCATCGTGCCCGCCGGCGCGGTACGGCAACTGAAGGCCGCGGGCGGCCCGGCGGGGGCTCTGGTCGCCATGGCCGTGGGCGGCAAGGCGATGCTGCCGGGCGGCGAGGAGAAGATCCCGCTTCCGTGGGCCGAGTGACCCCTTCACCTTTTCCCCCGTGTGAACGGCCCGGCCGGGCCGTTCACACGGCCGACAGCACCCGCAGGCAGGGCGGGATCGGCCTTGCGAGCACCTGGGACGCGCGGCTCGCAGGCCCGGCGTTCCGGACGGGTCAACTCCCGGGAAGTGGACCGGCAGCAGGGGTTCCCCGACCGCCGACGAAAGTGACCGTTTCGGCGAGCGGAGCCCGGCCGATGCGGTCGTGACACGCGTCCGGGGCCTCGAGCCCGAGGGGTGTGGTCGTCCTCGCGCGGAAGGTCTGCCGGTAGGTCAGGGGCGCCACCCCGATCGTGAGCGCCATGTGCCGGCGCAGGGAGGCGCCGGTGCCGAGGCCGGCCTCCTCGGCGATGCGGTCCACCGGGAGGTCGGTGACCTCCAGCAGGCGGCGTGCGTGTTCGACGCGTTGCCGGGTCAGCCACTGGCCGGGTGTCATTCCGACCTCGTCCCGGAAGCGGCGCGAGAAGGTCCGTACGCTCATCCCCGCGTGCCGGGCCAGTTCGGCGAGCGCGAGGGGGCCGACGAAGCCGGCCGCAACGGCGTCCGGGCCGTGTTCATGGCGGTGGAGGCCGACCGCGCGGGCATGCGGGCCCTCGCCGAACTCGCCGAAAGCGGTGCGCTGCGTCCGCACATCGCCGAGGTGCTGCCGCTCGCGCGGGTCGGCAGGGCGCACGAACTCTCCGCGTCCGGCCGCACCAGCGGAAAGATCGTCCTGACCACCGACGCCCACCGCTCCACCTCCGAGGAGGAGCCCCGGTGACGGCGCACGCGGATCCGGCCGTGCCGCCGCGCGGTGTCCGGCCCGGCCGCGGTGTCCGGCCCGGCCGCGGTGTCCGGCCCGGCCGCGGCTCGCGTGCCGGACGCGCGGGGTGCGGTTAGGGTCGAGAAGCTGCTCGGCGGCAGGGGAGCCGACGCACGGCCGACAACGGTCATGGGGGTGCTGGTTCCGACGAAACGAGGAGCGTGGTCGGTGTGGCCCGGAATCGCCGGTTGATCCTGAGTTCGCCGTCCGAGGTCTGGGACCTGCTGTCCGACGGCCGTCGCTACGGGGAATGGGTCTCGGGAACACAACAGATCATCGACGTGGACCCGCACTGGCCCGGAGTGGGCGCCCGGCTGCAGGTCAGGGTCGGCGTCGGGCCGCTGACCCTCGACGACACCTGCGTCGTACGCATCTGCGAGCCGCGGCACCGCCTGGAACTGGAGGCGAAGGCGGACCCCTTCGGGGCGGCCCGCATCGCCATGAAGCTGATCCCCTGGGGCGAGAACACCCTCTTCGTCCTCGAATGGCACGCCCTGCGGGGGCCGGGCATCCGGATGCACGGCCTTCCCGTGGACTACCTCGTCTCGATCCGCAACGGCATGATGCTGACGAAGCTGGCCCGGATCGCGGTGCGCGAGCACCACGACAGTTCCGGTGACGTCCTGCGGAACACCCGGAGCCGATGAGCGCCTCCGTACCACGACCGACCCCGCTTCCGGCCCCGCTTCCGTCTCCGCCATCACGTGCGAGAACGCCCCGGCGCGTTGCCACGGTGGCCTCCGCCCGCACCCGGGCGGAGGCCACCGGCGCGGCCGGACCCCCTCGGCCGGACGGCCGGACGCTCAGCCCGCGTGCTGGTCCATCCAGGCCTCGACCTCGTCCGCCGACCTCGGCAGGCCCGCCGACAGGTTTTCGTGGCCGTCCTCGGTGACGACCAGGTCGTCCTCGATCCGGACGCCGATGCCGCGCCACTCCTCGGGCACGGTCAGGTCGTCCGGCTGGAAGTACAGGCCGGGTTCCACGGTGAGCACCATGCCCGGCTCCAGCACGCCGTCGACGTACTCCTCGTTCCTGGCCTGCGCGCAGTCGTGGACGTCCAGGCCGAGCATGTGGCCGGTGCCCGCCATGGTGAAGCGGCGCTGGAGACCGAGCTCGTACGCCCGGTCGGCCGGGCCCTCGATGAAGCCCCACTCGACCAGCCGGGCCGCCAGATGACGCTGCGACGCCTCGTGGAAGTCCCGGAACGCGGCACCCGGCTTGACCGCCGCGATGCCGGCCTCCTGGGCCTCGTACACCGCGTCGTAGACCTTGCGCTGCACGGGGGAGAAGGTGCCGCTGATGGGGAGCGTGCGGGTGACGTCGGCGGTGTAGAGGGTGTGCGTCTCCACGCCCGCGTCGAACAGGAGCAGGTCCCCCGGGCGCACCGGGCCGTCGTTCCTCGTCCAGTGCATGATCGTGGCGTGCTCGCCCGCGGCGCAGATCGAGCCGTAGCCGACGGCGTTGCCCTCCAGCCGCGCCCGGCGGAAGAACGTGCCCTCGATCCACCGCTCGGACGATGCGATCGCCCCGGAGAGGTCACCGATCGCATCGACGAATCCGCGCACCGTGGAGTCCACGGCCTTGCGGAGCTCGCCGATCTCCCAGTCGTCCTTGACGAGGCGGAGGCCACTGAGCGCCTCCTCCAGCTCGTCGTCGCGCTCCTCGTCGGTGGTGACGGCGGCCTCCAGGGCCGGGTCGACGCCGCGGACGATCCGGGTCGGCGCGCCGGAGGCGGCGGCCAGGTCCTCGGCCGCCCCGCGGACGTCCCGGCAGGGCAGCCCGAGCACGACCTCCGCCTCGGCGAGGGAACGGCGCCGGCCCATCCACAGCTCCGCCGTGACACCGGTCCAGAACTCGTCGTCGTCCCGGCCGTCCCGCGGCAGCTGGTAGCAGTAGGCGTCGTGGCCGCCGTCCGCGCGGGGTTCGAGGACGAGGGCGCCGTCCCGGGCCTGGTCCCCGGTCATGTGCACGTAGCCCGAGTACGGCCGGAACGGGTAGGTGTCGTCGTTGGAGCGGACCTTGAGGTTCCCCGAGGGGACGACGAGACGTTCGCCGGGGAAGCGCGCGGAGAGCGCGGCACGGCGGGCGGCCGCGTACGGGGCCTGCTCGTCGGGCCGCAGGTCGTGCCGCTCGGTGTCCGCCCACCCCGTCCGCATCAGGGCGGACAGTTCATCGGAGATCCCTGAGTAGAGACCGTTCTTACGGCCTTTCGCCACGGCGTGCACCTTCTTCCGGGTGGGTTTCCTCAGCTCAGCGGCGAGGGGCGGAGCGAGCCCTCCCGACCGGCTTGTCCCCGGTACGGCCCGGCCCCCTCGCAGCCACCGTTCGGCGGCGGCCCCGGGACGGTATCCCGTACCACCCGCCCCCGGTGCCCGGAAGTGCCACTGGCACGGATCGGACACGACACCGGCCGGAGTCGTCGACAATGAGGCCCATGGCGAACGCGAAAATCGGCGAGGCCCTCCGGCTGCTGGGCCTCGATCCCGCGGCGGTCCGGGTCTACCTGGCGCTGCTCGAACTGGCGCCCGCCCCGTTGAGCGGGATCGAGGCCGCGTCCGGCCTGGACGGTGCGGAACTGGCCGAGGCGTACGGCACGCTGGTCGCCGCCGGGCTGGCCAGTGCCGCCGAGGCGGGCGCGGACATGGTGGCCCCGGTTCCGCCCGCCGCGGGCCTGGAGATCCTCGCCCGGCACCGGGCGGCCGAGATCGAGGAGTCCCGCATCACCGTCGGGGGCGCGTTCGAGTCGTTCCGGCGGCAGCGGCTCGCCGCGTACAACGACGATCTCGTCGAGGTCGTCACCGGCGAGGCCATCGGGCCCAGGATGCGGCACGCCTGGGCGAGCGCCCGGGAGCAGATCCGGCAGTTCGAGTCACCGCCGTACTTCCTCCTGTCCGAGGCCACGGACGACGCGCTGGCGACGCTCGCCCGTGGGGTGACGCAGCGCGTCGTGTACTCGCGGGAGTCGCTGGAGTACCCGGGCCGGCTGAAGGACGCCATCGAGCCGTGCATCAAGGCCGGCGAACAGGCCAGGGTGCTGCCGTCGGTGCCGGTCAAGCTCGTGATCATCGACGAGGCGTACGCGCTCGTGTCGTTGTCGATCAAGGAGGCCGACGTGCACAACACCATGCTGGTGGTGCAGCCGTGCGGCCTGCTCTCCGCGCTCATCGCCCTGTTCGAGCAGTCCTGGCGGAACGCCCTGCCGTTCCACGGCCGCACCACCCGGCCGGGCGGCCTGCCGCCCGCCGACCGCCGGCTGCTGTGGCTCCTCGCGGGCGGTGCGAGCGACGACGTCATCGCCCGCGAGCTGGGAATCAGCCGCCGCACGCTGTTCCGCCGCCTGCAGGTCCTGATGGCCCGGCTGGGCGCCGCGAACCGCTTCCAGATGGCTTTGCAGGCACAACGCTCCGGATGGTTGTGACCGGGCCGCCACCGGAGCACCGGACTTCCCGCCGGACGCCAGCACCGCGGAGGCGGGCCGGCGGGCCGACGGGCGAGATGCCGGCTGACCGGCCGGGCGGCGGGCCGCGTCACGCCACGGTGGTTCCCTGTTGTGTCGATGCTCAGCGCCAACTGCGCCGCCATGTCGCCGTCGTGCCGGGGCCGGCCGTCGCCGCTCATCGCGGTCTGCCCCGAGAGGTACAGGGTCCGGGTGCGTCCGGAGACGAGTTCACCCTGGTTGAACCCCCTCTCCACCGACCACGTCACCGGGTTGACCGCCGTGTGTGATGATCGCCCCGAACCACGAGGAGGATGCGACACGATGAGCAGTCGGACGGACGGGGCCGGGACGGACGAGCCGGGCACGGGTGGTCGTGACGTCCGGTTCCGGCCGGGGGACGTACTGAGGCTGGAATGCCCGTTCACCGGGACCACGGTCGCCGGCGTCTCCCGCTTCCACGTCTCCGTGCGGTGGCCCTGGTCGGAGGTGGACCCGCAGGCGGAGAACTTCGGGTGGAACGGTCGGCGGGCGCTTCCGCTGCCCGAGGCCCACGAATGGGAGCTCTTCCGGACGCGACCGGCCGAGACCGAGCTGAAGCCGGACGACACCTGTCGGGTGGGAATCCCCCCGACCGTGGTGCACGTACTGTCGGTGTGTCACTTCGATCCGCCCCGAGTGACCGGGATGCTGCCGCGGCCCGCGACCTATCTGGAGGTCCTGCGGCAGGGCGAGACCCACGACCCCGAATTCGAGGACCAGGGCTACGCGTTCGACCCGGCGGGCGATGAGCCGATCCGCTTCGAACTGCTCTTCCGCCCCTACGCCTTCCTCGAACCGGGCGACGAGGTCACCGACCGGAACGGGCGCGCCTGGCGGTTCGACGCGGCCTGGGAGTGGCACGCCTTCGACGGAGCGGGACCGGGCGTCCCGGCCTGGCCGCTGACGCTGCTCTCCCGCGCCGGTGGGCCCACCACGCCCGAGGAGACGGCCGCGGTCGCCGGGGCGACCGCGGCCGGTGACCACGCCGAGGAGCTGGAGCGGTGGACCGAACTCACCGGTGCGAGCCCGGTGCCCCGGCAGTGGTGACCCGCCGGGGCCGGGCGGGACCTTCCCCGGGCGCGATGTAATTCCCCTGGAACTACGGAAGTTGACGAAGAGTCAGGCCCGTGCTTCGCGGAACCGCTTCACCACATCGCCCGCGCTCACCGCCAGTACCACCACCGCCGTCACGGTGTAGAAGGACTGCGGGGTCTGCCAGGCACCGTTGAGATCGGCCAGGAAGACCGGGTTGAACAGCTTCTGCTGGTGCAGGACCCACACCAGTGGCAGTGCGAAGGCCGCCTCGGCGCCGACGCTCCAGTACGCCAGCGAGAGCGTCCACGGCCGCACGGACCGGATCACGTCGAGCGCCACGAGGCCGGCGAGCCCGGCCAGGATCGGCCAGATCCACCCCGACCACAGATCCGGGTCGAGCACGTCGAGGGGGGTGCCACCGTCGGTCCGGTACGGCATCGCGGTGTGCTGCCAGACGATCAGGGCGATCAGCAGCGCGTGCCACGCCACCCGGGCGTGGACCGCCGGGTCGCGCTTCTTCGGCGCGGCGCGGTCGGGGAGGTCGTCGGGGGTCCAGGTCCTGCCGAGCGCGCCGGGCAGCTTGCCGGACCGCTCGACCAGGGCGAACACCACGGTGAGCCAGGCGAGCATCTGGGCACCGACGACGAGCACCGTCCCGACGGCCCCGCCGATCACCTCGCCGATGCCCCGGCCGTCCAGTACGTCGAGAACCGCGCTCAGGACGGTGACCGCGGGCAGCACGGTGGACAGCAGCACCGTGAGGAACCGGGTGTACGTCGGATAGAGGTCGGGCCCGATCAGGGCGAGCGGCCGGTCCGCGTACCGGGCGGCGAGCCGGATCGGGTCGCCCATCCCGGTGAGCACCTCGCGTTCGACGGCCTCCGGGGCGGCCGGGTCGCGGGCCTCGACGGTGTCGGCGATCGTGGCGCGCAACTCGTCGGCCACGTCGGTGCGTTGGTCGGCCGGTAGGCGCCGGACGACCTCCCCCACGTAACGGTCGGTCAGTGTGCCGGTGCCGGCCACCTGCGACTTGCTCAACGGTCCCCCTTGGTCAGTCGTGATATCGAGGTACAGAGGTCCTGCCACTCGCGCAGCAGTCCGGTGCGGACCCGGGCACCCTCCGGGCTGACCCGGTAGAACTTGCGGGGTCTGGACTCCTCGGTGTTCCACTCGCTGATGAGCAGCCCTTGTTTCTCCAGGCGGCGCAGCAGCGGATAGAGGGTGTTGCCGTCGACGGACACGCCGGCGTCGCCGAGGGTTTCCAGGAGCGCGTAGCCGTACTGCGGCTCCTCCAGGAGCGCCAGACAGGCCAGGACGACCGTGCCGCGGCGCAGTTCCTGGGCCTGGCTGAGGATCAGTTCATCGGTGCCCACGCATCACACGATACTGTGCGCCACACACTAATGTCACGTCGCGGGGTCAATGGCGCGGTCGAGGTGGGGGTGGCGCGGTCGACGCGGAGGGGAGTCCTTCGCGGTCCTTCGCGCACACCGTCCGTTCGTCGGCTTCTCGCCTTCGCCTGACGGAACATGACAGCCCGTCATCTCTCTCGGTGACGCCCTCGCTCCGAGCATCCGGTTCCCGCGTGCCGATGGCGGTTTCGTGCTGACATCTTCCTGCAACGCGCTTGCCCCGATGTGCGCGCACTGACTTACATGAAAGCGGTGGGCCCCCCACGCATCACGCCTGCCCCGCACACGTCTCGTCGTCGCCCCCGACTCCGTCGGCCCCGGTGACGGCGCCCGTGTCCGCTCAGCCGACCCCGCCCGGTCACAGGCCCGACCACCTGTCACCCGGCCAAACAGTCGAGAGTTAGAGGGCGCATGTCTGTCCACGGGGACTCCCTCCTTCCATTGACCGCCGCCCAGTCGGGCATGTTCTACGCACAGCGGCTCGACCCCGCCAACACCGTCTACAACGCGGGTGAGTACCTGGAGATCCACGGCGCGGTGGACACCGGGCTGTTCGAGGCCGCGCTGCGACGGGTGGTCGGGGAGGCCGACGCGCTGCGCATCCGGGTGGTGGAGACCGATGACGGGCCGCGCCAGCTCGTCGAGCCCGCCCGGGAGTGGCGGCTCGAGGTCGTGGACCTCGGCGGGGAGGCGGACCCCCGGGCCGCGGCCGAGGACCGGATGCGCGCCGCACTGGCGCGGACCGTCGACCTGACGGCCGAACCGCTGTTCCGCTTCGCGCTGTTCAGGGCCGGGCCGGAGCGCTGGTTCTGGCTGCACCACTACCACCACATCGCCGTCGACGGCTTCACCGTCGCGATGATCGCCCGGCGGGTGGCGGCGGTGTACACGGCCATGGTCGCGGACGAGGAGGTGCCTCCGACCCCGTTCGCACCGCTGGCCGAACTCGTCGCCCTCGACCAGGAGTACCGCCGGTCCGAGCGGTTCACCGCCGACCGCGACCACTGGGTGGCCGAACTGGCCGGCCGTCCCGAGCCGGTGAGCATGTCCGGGACGAAGCCGGGCACGGCACGGCGGCTCGCCCGGCGCACGGCGCGGCTGGACGCGGCGAGCACCCGCCGGCTGCGGGAGCTGGCGCGGGCGGCGGAGGTGCCGTGGCCGGCGCTCGTGCCGGCCGCGAGCGCCGCGTACCTCCAGCGGATGACCGGGCAGTCCGAGGTGGTGCTGGGGCTGCCCGTCACCACCCGGCTGGGCAGGTCGGCCCGCTCCGTGCCCGGCATGGTCTCCAACGTGCTGCCGCTGCGGCTGTCGGCCCGCCCGGGGATGACGGTGGCCGAACTGCTGAGACACACCCACGGCCGGATGCGCGGGGCGATGCGCCACCAGCGCTACCGGTACGAGGACCTGCGCCGCGACCTGCGGCTGCTGGAGGACGACCAGCGACTGATCGGCCCGCAGGTCAACATCATGATGTTCGACTACGACCTGCGCTTCGGCCCGCACCGCAGCACCGTCCACAACCTCTGCATCGGCCCCGCCGACGACCTGTCCGTGATCGTCTACGACCGCGGTGACGCCGACGGCCTCCAGATCGACTTCGACGCCAACCCGGACCTGTACCCGGACGAGCTGATCGAGGCGCACCAGGAACGCTTCCTGACCTTCCTGGACCGGCTCGCGGCGGCCGGACCGCAGGCGCTCATCGGCCGCATCGACCCGGTCGACGCGGCCGAACTGCCGGGCGTCGCCGCCCCGGTCCGGACCGGCGGGACGCACGGCAATCTGGCGGAGCTGTTCTCCGCGCAGGCCGCCCGGGTGCCGGAGAAGGTCGCCGTCGCCTTCGAGGGCACCGAACTCACCTACGCGGAACTGGAGGAGCGGTCCAACCGGCTGGCGCACCTGCTGATCTCCCGGGGGGCGGGGCCCGAGGGCTTCGTGGCGCTCGCGGTGCCGCGCTCGGCGGAGATGGTCGTCGCGCTGCTCGCGGTCATCAAGTCCGGTGCCGCGTACGTGCCGTTGGACCCGGACTACCCGGCCGACCGGATCGAGTTCATGCTCGCGGACGCGGCACCGGCCCTGGTCGTGACCGCCGGCGGCGACCGGCCCGGGACACCCACCGTGGACCTCGCCGACCCCCGGACCGGGGCGGCGCTCGCCGACTGCCCGGCCGACGCGCCCACCGACGCCGACCGCGGCGCGCCACTGACCCCCGCCACGCCCGCGTACGTCATCTACACCTCGGGATCGACCGGCCGGCCCAAGGGCGTCGTGGTCCCGCACGCCAATGTGGTGCGGCTCTTCGACAGCACCCGGCACTGGTTCGGCTTCGACGACGACGACGTCTGGACGATGTTCCACTCCTACGCCTTCGACTTCTCGGTCTGGGAGGTCTGGGGGCCGCTTCTGCACGGCGGCAGGCTCGTGGTGGTGCCCCACGCGACCAGCCGCTCCCCGGAACAGTTCCTGCGGCTCCTGGCCGACGAGCGTGTGACCGTGCTCAACCAGACCCCGTCGGCCTTCTACCAGCTCATGCGCGCGGACGCCGAGAACCCCGAACTGTCCGCCCGACTGGCCCTGCGCTCCGTGGTGTTCGGCGGCGAGGCACTGGACCTGTGGCGGCTGGGCGACTGGTACGCGCGGCACGACGACACCGCTCCGGTACTGGCCAACATGTACGGCATCACCGAGACCACGGTGCACGTCTCCCACATCGCCCTCGACGCGGCCGTCGCCGCCGAGGGCCGGGGCAGCGTCATCGGCGGGGCCATCCCCGACCTCGCGGTCCACGTCCTGGACGACGCCCTGCGGCGGGTGCCGCCGGGCGTGGCGGGGGAGATGTACGTCTCCGGCGCGGGCCTGGCCCGCGGCTACCTGGGCCGCCACGGCACCACCGCCGAACGGTTCGTGGCCGACCCGTTCGGCCCGCCCGGCACCCGGATGTACCGGACCGGCGACGTGGCCCGGTGGACCGGGGACGGCCGGCTGGAGTTCGTCGGCCGGGCCGATGCCCAGGTCAAGATCCGCGGCTTCCGGATCGAACCGGGCGAGATCGAGGCAGTGCTGTCCGGGCACCCGGCCGTCGCCCAGGTCGCCGTGATCGCCCGCGAGGACCAGCAGGGCGACAGACGGCTGGTCGCCTACGCGGTGCCTGCCGAGGGACAGACCCTGGACGGGCTGCGGGAGTTCGCCGGACGGACGCTGCCGGACCACATGGTCCCCTCGGCGGTGGTGCCGATGGGCTCCCTCCCGCTGACCGCCAACGGCAAACTGGACGCCCGCGCACTGCCCGCCCCGGAGTTCACCGCCTCCGGCGGCCGGGGACCGCGCACCCCGCAGGAGGAGATCCTCTGCCGGCTGTTCGCCGAGGTGCTCGACGTGCCCGGGGTCGGCATCGACGACAGCTTCTTCGACCTCGGCGGACACTCGCTGCTCGCCACCCGGCTCACCGGCCGGGTCCGCGCCGCCTTCGGCGTGGACGTCGGCATCGGCGCGTTGTTCGCCGCGCCCACGGTGGCCGGCTTCGCCGAGCACGTCTCCCGCGACGGCGACCGGGACAGTTCGCTCGACGTCCTGCTGCCGCTGCGCCCGCACGGCGAACTGCCCGCACTGTTCTGCGTGCACCCGGCCGCCGGACTGAGCTGGATCTACTCCGGCTTCCTGCGCCACGTGGAGGCCGAACGCCCGATCTACGGGCTCCAGGCCCACGGCCTGCGGGACGCCTCGGCCGCGCCGGACTCCATCGAGGAGATGGCCGCCGCGTACATCGCCGAGATGCGCAAGGCGCAGCCGGCCGGCCCGTACCACCTGCTCGGCTGGTCCTCCGGCGGCGTGGTCGCGCAGGCGATCGCCACCCGGCTCCAGGAAGAGGGCGAGGAGGTCGGGCTGCTGGCCGTCCTGGACGCCTACCCCGGTCTCGAACTGCCGCCGCTGGACGAGCAGGAGATCATGGCGACCCTGCTCGACTTCGCCGGCTTCGACCGGCGCCGGCTGGGCCCCGAACCGCTGGAGTTCCAGCGGGTCGTGGAGTTGCTGCGGAAACTCGACAGCGCCCTGGCCGGCCTCGGCGAGAAGGACATCACCGCCATGGCCCGGGTCTACGGCGAGGCCGGCGAGCTGATGCGGCGGTACCGGCCGCGGCGCTTCACCGGGGACATGCTGTTCTTCGTGGCGACCCTGGACAAGGTCGAGTTCTCCCCGACCCCCGGGACCTGGCAGCCGTACGTGGACGGCGAGATCGAGGTGCACTTCGTCGAACGGGCCCACACCGATCTCCTGAAACCGGCCCCGCTCGCGGAGATCGCCCGGGTGGTGGCCGAACGCCTCGCCGCCACCGGCGAGCCGGCTGCCGACCGGGAGCCGCGCCCCGACCGGGTGCCGCTCTCCGCCGGGCAGCGCCGACTGTGGTTCCTCAACCGCCTGGAGTCCGGGCAGTCCTCGCCGGGCACCTACAACGTCCCCTTCGCACTGCGGCTCTCCGGGCGGCTGGACCGGGAGGCGCTGCGGCTCGCGCTGGGCGACGTGGCCCGGCGGCACGAGAGCCTGCGCACCGTCTTCCCCGACGTGGACGGGGTGCCCCACCAGGTGGTGCTCGACTCGCCGGTGGCCACGGCACCCACCCTCGTGGTCCGCCGCGCCGGCGACCACGAGGTCGCGGAGATCCTGGCGACCGCCGCCGCGACCCGCTTCGACCTGTCGGCCGAGCCGCCGTGGCGTGCCGAACTGATCGGGACGGCACCGTCCGAAACGGCCGACGGCGAACCGGTCGAGCAGCACCTGCTGTCACTGGTGGTCCATCACATCGCCTGTGACGGCTGGTCGCTGGGGCCGCTGACCCGCGACCTCGCCACCGCCTACACCGCCCGCCGGGCGGGCGCCGCCCCGCGCTGGACACCGCTGCCCGTCCAGTACGCCGACCACACCCTCCGGCAGCACGTGCTGCTGGGTGCGGAGGACGACCCGGACAGTCGGCTCGCCACGCAACTCGCCCACTGGTCCGAAGTGTTGAGCGGACTGCCGGACCGGATCGAGCTGCCCACCGACCGGCCCAGGCCGCCGGTCGCCTCGCACCGCGGGGACACCGTCGACATCGCCCTGGACGCCGAACTGCACACCCGCATGGCGGAGTTGGCGCGAAGACGGGGAGCCAGCGTCTTCATGGTGCTCCAGGCGGGCCTGGCCGCACTGCTGACCCGAATGGGAGCCGGCACGGACATCCCCGTGGGCAGCCCCGTCATGGGCCGGTCCGACGAGGCGCTGGAAGACCTCGTCGGCTTCTTCGTCAACACGCTGGTGCTGCGGACCGACACCTCCGGCAACCCGGGCTTCGGCGAGCTGGTGGACCGGGTCCGCGAGGCGGACCTGACCGCCTTCGGGCACCAGGACGTGCCGTTCGACCGGCTGGTGGAGGTGCTCCGGACGCCCCGCTCGCTCGCCCGCCACCCGCTGTTCCAGGTGATGCTGGCCTTCCAGGAGGACCCCGGCACCGAGGTGCGGATGCCCGGCCTCGACGTCCGGCCCCACCCCGTCCCGCGCCGCAGCGCCAAGTTCGACCTCACCCTGGACCTCACCGAACGGCGCGCCGCCGACGGCACCCCGGCCGGTCTGGACGGCGTGCTGGAGTACGCGACCGACCTGTTCGACCGGGACACCGTCGACCTGCTGGCCGCCCGGCTGGTCCGGCTGCTCGACGCGGCCACCGCGGATCCCGGGACGCCGCTGGGCAGACTGGCCCTCGACCGCCCCGGCGACCGGCACCAGGTGCTCGTCGAGTGGAACCGCACCGACCGCCCCCTCCCGGCCACCACCGTCCCCGCCCTGTTCGAGCTCCAGACCTACCGCACGCCCGACGCCGAGGCCGTCACCGCGGCCGGCCGGACCGGCGACGCCCTCGACTACGCCGAACTCAACGCCCGTGCCAACCGGTTGGCGCACCACCTGATCCGGCAGGGCATCGGGCCCGAGGACTTCGTCGCGGTGTCCATGCCGCGCACCCCCGACCTGGTGGTCGCCGTGCTCGGCGTGATCAAGGCGGGCGCGGCCTACCTCCCGGTCTCGCCGGACCACCCCGCCGACCGGATCGCGTTCATGCTCGCGGACGCGGCGCCCGCCCTGGTCCTGACCGGCCTCGCGGAGCTGCCGACGGCCCAGCTGCCCGACCACAACCCGACCGACGCCGAACGGGTCCGGCCGCTGCTGCCGCAGCACGCCATGTACGCCATCTACACCTCCGGCTCCACCGGCCGGCCCAAGGGCGTGGTGGTCTCCCACGCGTCGGCGGTGGACCTGGCGCTGTGGGCGGGGCAGGCGCTCGGCCCCGACGCGCTGGCCCGCACCCTCTTCTCCACCTCGCTCAACTTCGACGTCTCCGTCTTCGAACTGTTCGGCACCCTGCTCGCGGGCGGCCGGGTCGACATCGTCCGCGACCTCACCGCACTCCTCGACCGGCCGGACGGGCCCTGGACGGGCACGCTGATCAGCGGCGTCCCCTCGGCGGTCGCACCGATCCTGGCCCAGTCGCCCCCGCCCGCCACCGCGGGCACCGTCGTCCTGGCCGGCGAGGCACTGCCCGCGCACCTGGTCCACGACATCCGCGCGGCACTGCCCGGCGTCCGGATCGCCAACATCTACGGCCCCACCGAGGCCACGGTGTACGCCACCGCCTGGTACGCCGACCCCGGCCTCGACGTCGAAACTGCGCCGCCGATCGGCCGGCCCGTCACCAACACCCGCGCCTACGTCCTGGACGCGGCACTGGAACCGGTGGTCGTCGGAAGCACCGGCGAGCTGTACCTGGCCGGGACCGGCCTGGCCCGCGGCTACCTGGGCCGCCCGGGACTCACCGCGGAACGGTTCGTCGCCAACCCCTTCGGAGCCCCCGGCGAACGGATGTACCGCACCGGGGACCTGGCCCGCTGGACCGCGGACGGCGAGATCGAGTACCTGGGCCGCACCGACAGCCAGGTGAAGGTCCGCGGCTTCCGGATCGAACCGGGCGAGATCGACGCCGTGCTGGCCGGTTTCCCCGGGGTGCGCGAGGTCGTCACCCTCGCCCGCGAGGACCGGGCGGGCATCAGACGGATCGTCTCCTACGTGGTGGGGGACTCCGGGAACCCCCTCGACACCGAGGAACTGCGCGCCCACGCAGCCGCGGCGCTGCCCGACTACATGGTCCCGGCCGCCTTCGTGGAGCTGGAACGGCTGCCGCTCGGCCCCAGCGGCAAACTGGACCGGGCCGCGCTGCCGGCGCCGCAGCTCGCCGCCCCCTCGGAGCAGACCGCCGGAACCGACGCGGAGCGACTGCTCTGCGGTCTGGTCGAGGAACTGCTCGGACTGCCGCACGTCGGCCCCGACGACCACTTCTTCACGATCGGCGGCGACAGCATCGTCTCCATCCAGTTGGTCAGCCGGGCCCGGAAGGCGGGGCTGCTGATCACCCCGCGCGACATGTTCCAGCAGGACAGCATGGCCGCGCTGGCCGCCGTGGCCCGCCCCGTCGACACGGTGGACGCGCTCGCGGACGTGGCCGACGTCGGCACCGGCGAGGTACCGGTACCGCCGATCGTGCACTGGATGCGCGAACGCGGCGGTCCGTCCGCCGGGTTCACCCAGTCGATGCTGCTGCGCGTCCCGGCCGACCCCGGCCCCGACCGGCTGGCCGCGGCCGTCCAGGCGGTGCTCGACCACCACGACGTCCTGCGGCTGCGCCGTACGCACGCGGCCAACGGCAGCGGCTGGGTGCTCACCGTCCAGGAGCCCGGCACCCTGGACGCGGCCGACTGCCTGCTGCGGGTGGACGTCTCCGAGGTCCCGGCCGACCAGCTGGACTCCGTGATCGACGACCACGCCGCGGAGATCCGGCTCGTGCCCGCCGAGGGCCGGATGATCCGGCTGGTGTGGTTCGACGCCGGACCCGGACGGCCCGGACTGCTGCTGCTGGTCGCGCACCACCTGGTCGTCGACGGCGTGTCCTGGCGCATCCTGGTGGCCGACCTCGCCGCCGCCTGGAACACCGGCGACGACTCGGCCCTGACCCCCGTGCGCACCTCCTACCGGCGCTGGGCGCAGCACATCGCCGCCCTGGCCCACGAACCCGCGCTCCAGGCCGAGCTGCCGACCTGGCGGGCCGTGCTCACCGGCCCCGACCCGCTGCTCGGCGAACGCCCGCTGGACCGGACCCGGGACGTGCTCGGCACCTCGCGCCACCTGGTGGCCACCCTCCCGGCAGAGGCGACGGCGCCCCTGCTCGGCACCCTGCCGACGGCGTTCTCCTGCGGCGTCGACGACGTACTGCTCACCGCGTTCGCCGCGGCGCTCGCGGACTGGCGGCGCAGGCTGGGCCTCGGCGCCGGCACCGAGGTGCTGCTCGACCTGGAGGGCCACGGACGGGACACCGCCGAGTCCCTGGACGTCTCCGGCACCGTCGGCTGGTTCACCACCCTCCACCCGGTGCGGGTGGACGCGGGAGCGACGGTGCCCGAGGATGGCGACGCGCTCGCCCGCGGCCTGAAACAGGTCAAGGAGCAACTGCGCGCGCTGCCCGGCAAGGGCCTGGGCTACGGGCTGCTGCGCTATCTGGACCCCGAGGCCGGACGGGAGCTGTCGGCCCTGCCGGCCCCCCAGATCGGCTTCAACTACCTGGGCCGCTTCCCCGCGGCGCAGGACGCCGACTGGGCCATGGTCATCGGCGACGACGCCCTGTCCGGCGCAGCCCGCGGCGTCGACCCCGACATCCCGCCGGCCCACCTGCTGGAGTTCAGCGCCCTGGTCGAGGACGGCGCCGAGGGGGCACGGCTGTCGGTGGTGACCGCCTGGCCCTCCGCCCTGCTGCCCGAGTCCGACGTCCGCGCCCTGGTGGACACCTGGCTCCGGGCGCTCACGACGCTGGCCCGGCACGCCGAACGGCCCGACGCCGGCGGCGTCACCCCCTCCGATCTGTCGGTGGCCATGAGCCAGGACGAGATCGACGAATTCGAGATCGACCTGCTCAGCGATTGGGAGTCCTGATGAAGCCCCGCCTGGTGGACGTACTGCCCCTGTCTCCGGTGCAGGAGGGGCTGCTCTTCCACTCGATGTACGACGACGGCACCGACGTCTACACCGTGCAGCTCGCCTTCGACCTGGAAGGCCCGCTGGACGTCGACCGCCTCACCGGGGCCGCCACCCGGGTGATCAACCGGCACGACAGCCTCCGCACCGCGTTCCGCCAGCGCAGGAGCGGCGAGTCGGTGCAGGCCGTGCTCAGCGAGGTGCCGGTCAAGGTCGTCGAGCACGACCTGTCCGGCCTGGACGGGGCCGCCCGCGAGAAGGAACTCGACCGGCTGGCCGACGAGGACCGCACCCGGCGGTTCGCCCTGGACCGCCCGCCGCTGCTGCGCCTGACCGTGGTGCGCACGGGCGGGGAGCGCCGCCGCCTGCTGCTCACCAACCACCACATCGTGCTGGACGGCTGGTCGACCGCGATCCTGGTCGGCGAGCTCTTCGCGACCTACGCGGACCCCGGGACGAAACCGGCCCCGGCCACGCCGTACCGCGACTACCTGGACTGGCTGGCCCGGCAGGACCGGGACGCCGCGGTGGCGGCCTGGCGGGAGACGCTGGACGGGGTCACCGGGCCCACCCTGGTCGCCCCCGCGGACCCGGAGCGGACCGCGGTGGTGCCCAGCAAGCTCGTGGTCACCATGACCGAGGAGGAGACCGCCGCCCTGGTGGCCTCCGCACGACGCCTCGGACTCACCCTGAACACCGTCGTCCAGGGCGTGTGGGGCGTGCTCGTAGGCGAATTGACGGGGAGTCAGGACGTGGTGTTCGGCACCACGGTCTCCGGTCGGCCCCCGGAGCTGCCCGGCATGGAGTCCATGGTCGGACTCTTCGTGAACACCGTGCCGGTACGGGTGCGCACCCGCGCGGACGAACCGCTGGCACACCTGCTCCGGCGGGTCCAGGACGAGCAGGTGCGCCTGCTCCCGCACCAGCACCTGGGGCTCAGCAGCATCCAGAACCTGGTGGGCACCGGCGAGCTGTTCGACACCAACATGGTGCTGGAGAACTACCCCGTCGACCCCGACGCCCTCCAGGGCACCATCGGCGACGACCTGCGCATCCTCGGCCTGGAGGGGCGCGACGCCGCACACTACGTACTGACCTTCTTCGCCGCGGTCGTCGAGGGCCGGATGCACCTGCGCCTCGACTACCGCCACGACCTGATCGACGGCGAGAGCGCGCGGGGCGTCGCGGACCGCGCCCGGCGGCTCCTGGAGGCCTTCGCCACCGAACCCGACCGCCCGCTGGGCGCCGCCCGGGGACTGGCCCCCGCCGAGCGGCACCGGGTACTGCACGAGTGGAACGACACCGCGAACCAGCTGACCGACCGGTCGCTGCCGGAACTCTTCGCGGAGCAGGCCGCCCGCACCCCCGACGCGATCGCGGTCGGCTTCGGGGACGAGGAGATCACCTATGCCGAGCTGAACGCCCGCGCCAACGCCCTGGCGCACCGGCTGATCGGGATGCGCATCCGCCCCGAGGAACCCGTGGCGATCCTCCAGGACCGCTCCGTCGACCTGATCGTCTCGATCCTGGGCGTGCTCAAGGCGGGCGGCGCGTACGTACCGCTGGACGACCGCTACCCGACCGAACGGCTCACGCACATCCTCGGCGAGACCGGCACCGGTGTCGTGCTGGCCGACGCCGCCCATGTGAGCGGGGACCTCACCGGCGTGGTGACCCTGGTGGTGGGCGGCGAGCCGCACGACGACGCCGTCACCACCGACCCCGAACCGGCACCGCACAGCGGCCAGTTGGCGTACGTGATGTACACCTCCGGCTCCACCGGGGTGCCCAAGGGCGTCGGAGTGACCCACCGCGACGTCGCCGCGCTGGCCCGGGACCGCTCGTTCGGGACCGGGGCGCACCGGCGGGTGCTGCTGCACTCGCCGCAGGCGTTCGACGCCGCCACCTACGAACTGTGGGTGCCGCTGCTGTCCGGCGGCCAGGTCGTGGTCGCGCCGCCCGCCGAACTGGACATCCCGACCCTGGAAGAGGTGATCGCCCGGCACCGGGTCACCGGACTGTGGCTGACCGCGGGCCTGTTCCGGCTCCTCGCGGAGGAGAAGCCGGGCGCCCTGGCCGGGGTCCTCGAGGTGTGGACCGGCGGCGACGTCGTCCCCGCCGAGTCCGTCCGACGGGTCTTCGCACACTGCCCCGGCCTGGTGCTGGTGGACGGCTACGGGCCCACCGAGACCACCACCTTCGCCACCCGGCACCGTCTGGAGCCGGACGCCGAGGTGCCCGCTTCGGTGCCGATCGGCACCCCGCTGGACAACATGCGGGTCTACGTGCTGGACGCCGGACTGAACCCCGTACCGGTCGGCGCGGCGGGCGAACTGTACATCGCCGGCGCGGGGGTGGCGCGCGGCTACCTCGGCCGGCCCGGGGCCACCGCCGAACGCTTCGTCGCCGACCCCTTCGGCCCGCCCGGCGGCCGGCTGTACCGCACCGGTGACCTCGCCCGCTGGAACCCCGCGGGCGAGATCGAGTACCTGGGCCGGGCCGACGACCAGGTGAAGATCCGCGGCTTCCGCATCGAACCGGGTGAGATCGAGGCCGTCATCGCCCGGAGCCCGCAGGTCGGCCAGGTCGCCGTGGTGGTGCGCGAGGACCGGCCGGGCGACAAACGGCTGGTGGCCTACCTGGTGCCGGCCGCCGAACGCGACGAGGCCACCGAACTCGAAGCGGTCTCCGAATGGTCCGACCTCTACGACAAGATGTACACCGAGCACGCCGGGACAGGCGGCTTCGGCGAGAACTTCGGTGGCTGGAACAGCAGCTACACCGGCCGTCCCATTCCGCTCGACGACATGCGCGCATGGCGCGACGACACCGTCGAGCAGATCCGCGCCCTGCGCCCGCGCCGGGTCCTGGAACTCGGCGTCGGCAGCGGCCTGCTCCTCGCCCCGCTGCTGCCGCACGTCGAGGAGTACTGGGGCACCGACCTGTCCCCGGTCGCCATCCACAACCTGGAACGCGTCCTGGAACGGCAGGGCGAGCACACCGACCGGGTCACCCTGCGCACCCAGCCCGCACACGACTTCGACGGGCTGCCCAGGGGCCACTTCGACACCGTCGTCATCAACTCCGTGGTGCAGTACTTCCCGCACGCGGAGTACTTCACCGACGTACTGCGCCGGGCCGTGGAACTGCTCGCCCCCGGCGGCGCCGTCTACGCGGGCGACATCCGGGACCTGCGCCTCCAGCGCGCCTTCCAGACCGGGGTCCGGCTGGCCGGTGCCGAACCCGGCACGGACGCCGGGGCCCTGCGCACCGCGGTCGACCGGGGCGTCCGGGCCGAGAACGAACTGCTCCTCGCTCCCGAGTACTTCGCCGCGCTGCCGTCCGTGATCGACGGCATCGGCGCCGTCGACATCCAGCTCAAGGGCGCCTCGTACCACAACGAACTGAGCCGCTACCGGTACGCGGCCGTACTGCGCAAGGAACCCGTGCGCGCCCTGTCGGCGGCCGACGCCCCCGCCGTCGCCTGGGGCACGGAGGTGCACGACGTCGAGGAGGTCGCCGCCCGGCTCGCCGACGGCCCCGAACTGCTCCGGGTGACCGCCGTGCCCAACGCCCGGACCGCCCCCGAGGTCTCCGCGATGCGCGCGCTGGACGCGGGGGCCGACGCCGAGGAGGTGCGCCGCGCCCTCACCGAAGGACCGGCCGCGATCGAACCGGACGCCTTCCGCGCCCTGGCCGCCCGGCACGGCTACCGGGCCCACCCCACCTGCTCCGGGCCCGAGGCGCTGGACTCCTTCGACGTGGTGCTGGTCGCCGACGCGTCGGCCGGCCGGCCCCTCCACGGCACCTGCCCGGCCCCCTCCGACGGCCCGACGGCGTACGCCAACACCCCGGTGACCGTCCGCGATCTCGCCGGAGGCGTCCGTGAGCTGGTGCGCGACCGGTTGCCGGAGTACATGGTGCCGACCGCGTTCGTCACCCTCGACGCACTGCCGCTGACCCCCAACGGCAAGGTGGACCGCAAGGCGCTGCCCGCCCCCGACCTCGCCGCCGCCACCGGAGGCCGCGGCCCCGGCACCGCCGCCGAGGAGACCCTCTGCAGGCTCTTCGCCGAGGTGCTGCGACTGCCCGCGGTCGGCGTGGACGACAGCTTCTTCGACGTGGGCGGCGACAGCATCTCCTCCATCCAGCTGGTCAGCCGGGCCCGCAAGGAGGGACTGGTCTTCACCCCGCGCGACGTCTTCACCCGGAAGACCGTCGCCGGCCTCGCGGCACTGGCCGCATCGGACACCGAGCGCGCACCCGTCGTCGCGGAGCACCCGGACGCGGGCATCGGCGAGGTGCCGCTGACCCCGATCGTGCACTGGCTGCGCGAACTGGACGGCCCGGTCGACGGGTTCAGCCAGTCGATGCTGCTGACCACCCCGACCGGGCTGGAGAGCGGCCCCCTGGCGACGGTCCTCCAGTCGCTGCTCGACCACCACGACGCCCTGCGGCTGAAACTGACCCGCCGGGACGGACACTGGTCGCTCGAAGTGGCACCGCGCGGCACGGTCCAGGCCGCCGCACTGCTGCGCCGCGCCCCGCTCGCCGACCTCGACCGGGAGGCCGCGGCGGCCCGCGACCGACTCGCCCCCGACGAGGGGGTGATGGCGCAGGCGGTCCTGTTCGACACCCCCGACGGAGAACCCGGCCGACTCCTCCTCGTACTGCACCACCTGGTCGTCGACGGGGTGTCCTGGCGGGTGCTGCTGCCCGACCTGGCCGAGGCCTGGCAGGCGGTGGCCGCCGGCCGTACCCCCGCGCCCGGACCCGTACCCACCTCGCTGCGCCGCTGGTCCCAGGGCCTGACCGAGGCCGCCCGCACCCGGACGGACGAACTCCCCTTCTGGCAGCGGACCCTGGCGGAGCCCGACGCCCAGCTCACCGACCTCCCGCTGGACCCGGCCCGGGACGTGGCACGCACCGCGAACACGCTCTCCCTCACCCTGGCGCCCGAGGTGACCGGACCGCTGCTGACCACGCTCCCCGCCGCCTTCCGGGCCGGTGCCAACGACGTACTGCTCACCGCCCTCGCCCTGGCCGTCGCCGACTGGCGCCGACGCCGCGGCGGCGACCCCGCCGGCGCACTCCTCGTGGACCTGGAGGGCCACGGCCGGGAACCGGTGGTCGACGGCGTCGACCTCTCCCGCACCGTCGGCTGGTTCACCAGCATGTGGCCGGTCCGGCTGGACCTGGCCGGTACGGACACCGCGGCCGCGCTGGACGGTGGCCCGGAGGCGGGCGCCGCCCTGAAACGGATCAAGGAACAACTGCACGCGGTGCCCGACAACGGCATGGGGTACGGGCTGCTGCGCCACCTCAACGAGGACACCTCCGGCCCCCTGGCCGAACTCGCCCGCGCCGCCCACCCCCAGATCGCCTTCAACTACCTGGGCCGGCTGCCCGCTCCCTCCACCACCGACGGGACACCGGGCGAATGGGCCCCGGCACCCGAATCGGGCGTGCTCGGCGGCGGCGGTGACGGCGACCTGCCCCTGGCGCACGCGCTCCAGATCAACGCACTGACCGAGGACCACCCCGACGGACCGCGGCTGTCCGCCACCCTCTCCTGGCCCCGGGCCCTGCTCGGCGAGCCGGACGTCCGCGACCTGCTCGACACCTGGGAACGGGCGCTGACCGCCCTGGTGCGCCACGCCGAGGCGCCCGGCGCGGGCGGACTCACCCCCGGCGACCTGCCCCTGGTCTCCCTGACCCAGCGGGAGATCGAGACGTTCGAGGCCCGGTTCCCCGAACTGGTGGACATCGTCCCGCTGGCACCGCTCCAGGAGGGCCTGTTCTTCCACGCGGGCTTCGACGAGGGCGACCGGGACGACTACATCGTCCAGACCTTCTTCGACATCGAGGGCCGGCTGGACACCGCCGCACTGCGCGGGGCCGGCCGGGACCTGCTCGCCCGGCACGCCAACCTGCGCTCCGCCTTCTGCCAGCGGACCGGCGGCGCGGTCCAGGTCGTCCTCCCCGAGGCCGAACTCCCCTGGCTGGAGCTGGACCTGCGCGGGCTGAGCGAGGAGGACGCCGCCGAACGGTTCGAGCAGACCGCGACCGCCGACCGCGGCACCCGCTTCGACCTCGGCCGGCCGCCGCTGATCAGGCTGATGGCGATCCGGCTGGCCGACGGGCGCCACCGGATCGTGCTCACCAACCACCACATCCTGCTGGACGGCTGGTCCATGCCGCTGCTGGTCGCCGAGCTGTTCCAGCTCTACGCCCACCGGACGCTCGGCGCCGCCGCCCCGCCCGCCCCCACCCCGTACCGGGAGTTCCTGTCCTGGGTGGCCGGACGCGACACCGACGCGGCCCGCACGGCCTGGGCGAAGACGCTGGACGGGCTGGAGGGGCCGACGGTGCTGGCACCCGCCGGACCGGCCGGCCGGAGCGCGGTGCCCGAGCAGGTGATCGTCGGCATCACCACCGGGCTGACCGACGCGCTGACCGCCCGCGCCCGCGAACTGGGAGTGACGCTCAGCACCGTCCTCCAGGGCGCCTGGGGGCTGCTGCTCGCCGCCCTGTCCGGGCGGGACGACGTGGTGTTCGGCGGCACCGTCTCCGGGCGGCCCGCCGAGATCCCGGGCATCGAGTCGATGGTCGGCCTGTTCATCAACACGCTGCCGGTACGGGTACGGATCGAGCCGACCGAGACCCTGGGCGACCTGCTCGGCCGTCTCCAGGCACAGCAGGCCGAACTCCTCGACCACCAGCACATCGGCCTCACGGAGATCCAGCAACTCACCGGTTACGCACCGCTGTTCGACACGATCACGGTCCTCGAGAACTATCCGCTCGACGCCGAGGCGATGCGCGAACCGGTCCCCGGGCTCACCATCGACGCCGTGGACGGCCGGGACGCCACCCACTACCCGCTGACCCTGGCCGGACTCCCCGGCGAGGAACTGCGCCTGCGCCTGGGCTACCGGTCCGACCTGTACGGCGAGGCCGAGGCACGGGACCTGGTCGCCCGCCTGATCCGCGCCCTCACCCGGATCGCCGAACGGCCCGAAACCCCGGTGGCCGCCCTCGACCTGCTCGTGGACGGCGAGCGCGACCGGCTGCTGTACGGCTTCAACGCCACCACCATCGAACTGCCGCCGGCGGGCACGGTCCACGACACGTTCGCCCAGCAGGTACTGCGCACGCCCGGCGCTGTCGCGGTGCGCTGCGACGGCCGCGACACCTCCTACCGCGAACTCAACCTCCGCGCCAACGCGCTGGCCCACCGGCTGCGCTCGACGGGCGTCGGCGCGGGCGACCGGGTCGCGGTGCTGCAGGACCGGTCCGTGGATCTCGTGGTGTCGCTGCTCGCGGTGCTGAAGGCGGGCGGCGCGTACGTCCCGCTGGACGACCGCTACCCCGTGGAACGGTCCCGGCGCGTCATGGCGGACACCGGGGCCCGGATGCTGCTGGTGGACGCGGCGCACGCGGACGTCGGCTTCGAGCACGGGGCCCGGGTCCTGCGCGTGGACGAGGGGGTGGACGGCGCGCACTACGACCTCGGGGTGCCGATGCGGGCCGACCGGCTCGCGTACGTGATGCACACCTCCGGCTCGACCGGCGAGCCCAAGGGCGTCGCCGTCACGCACGCCGACATCATCGCGCTCGCCTACGACCGCGCGATCGCCCCGATCGCGCGCGGGCGGGTCCTGGTGCACTCGCCGCAGGCGTTCGACGCGGCCACCTTCGAGATCTGGGCACCGCTGCTGTCCGGCGGGACGGCGGTGCTGGCCCCCCACGGCGAACTGGACCTGACCGACCTGCGGGACGTGTTGCTGGGGGAGCGGATCGACACCACGTTCCTCACCTCCGGACTGTTCCGGCTGCTGGTGCAGGAGCACCCGGAAGCCCTCGCCGGAGTCCGGGAGGTGATCTCGGGCGGCGACTCGGTCCCCGCCGAGAGCGTGCGCAGACTCCTCGAACACTGCCCGGGCACCGTGTTCAGCCACGCCTACGGGCCCACCGAGACGACCACGTTCGCGACCCTGCACCGGATCGCCATGACCGAGGACATCGGCCGCGTCCTGCCGATCGGGCGCCCGCTGGACAACATGCGCGCCTACGTCCTGGACTCCGCCCTGCGCCCCGCCCCGATCGGCGCGCCGGGCGAGCTGTACCTGGCGGGCGCGGGCGTGGCCCGCGGCTACCTGGACCGGCCCGGTCCGACGGCCGAGCGGTTCGTGGCCGACCCGTACGACCCGACGGGCCGCCGGATGTACCGGACCGGCGACGTGGTGCGGTGGAATGTGCGCGGGGAGCTGGTGTTCGTCGGCCGGGCCGA
This sequence comes from Streptomyces sp. ML-6, assembly GCF_030116705.1. Taxonomy (NCBI): domain Bacteria; kingdom Bacillati; phylum Actinomycetota; class Actinomycetes; order Kitasatosporales; family Streptomycetaceae; genus Streptomyces; species Streptomyces sp. ML-6. The sequence continues at coordinate 526,115 of NZ_JAOTIK010000002.1, read as the reverse complement.
CGACCAGGTGAAGGTCCGCGGCTTCCGCATCGAGCCGGGAGAGGTCGAGGCCGTGCTCGGCCGGGTCGAGGCGGTCCGCCAGGTGACGGTCCAGGTGCGCGAGGACCGTGCCGGTGACAAGCGCCTGGTCGCGTACGCGGTGTTCGACCCGGCACTGCCCGTCGAGCGGCGCCCGGACCTGCGGGAGGCCGCCGCCCGCACACTGCCCGCCTACATGGTGCCCTCGGCCGTCGTCGCCCTGGACGCGCTGCCGGTGACCGCGACCGGCAAGGTCGACCGGCGCGCACTGCCCGCACCCGGGGCCGGGACCGGGGACGGCCGGGTACCGTCGACCGAGGCCGAGCGCGTGATGTGCGAACTGTTCGCGCGGGCGCTCGGGGTCCCGGAGGTCGGCGCGGACGACCAGTTCTTCGAGACCGGCGGCAACTCCCTGCTCGCGGCGGGCCTGATGGTCCGGGTCCGCGAGACGTTCGGCTGCGAACTCTCGGTACGGGCACTGTTCGAGGCACCGACCCCGGCGGCGCTGGTGGCCCGCCTCGACGGCTCCGGCCGCGCCGACACCTCGCTGGCGGTGGTCTTCCCGCTGCGCGCGGCGGGCGAGCGGGAACCGGTGTTCTGCGTCCACCCGGGCGCGGGCCTGGGCTGGCCGTACTCGGGGCTGCTGCCCGAGCTGGCGGGCCACCCCGTGTACGCGGTGCAGGCCCGGGGCCTGACCGAGCCGGACGCACTGCCGGCGACCGTCGCGGAGATGGCCGCCGACTACGTCGAGCAGATCCGCAAGGTCCGGCCCGCCGGCCCCTACCATCTCCTGGGCTGGTCCTTCGGCGGCATCGTCGCGCAGGAGATCGCCGTCCAGCTCCGGGAGGCCGGCGAGGAGGTCGGCCTGCTGGCCATGATGGACGCCTACCCGCACCCCTACGAGGGCGAGTACGAGCCGGTCACCGAGCCCGCGCAGGTCCTGGAGATGATGCTCGACTTCGTCGGCCAGGACCGTGCGGCGGCGGGGGAGGGGCCGCTGACGGCGGCCGGGGTGGTGGAGGTCCTGCGACAGGGCCACAGCAGCCTGGCGGACCTCACCGAGCAGCACGTCGCCGCGATGAGCCGGGTGATGGTGAACAACATGCGGCTCGCGGCGGACGCCCGGCCCCGGCGGCTGGAGAGCGACATGCTCTTCTTCGTCGCCACGGTGGAGCGGGCGGGCCTGCACGTCGACGACTGGCTGCCGTACGTTGGCGGCACCATCGAGATCCGCCAACTCAACTGTCGGCACAGCGAGATGACGGCCCCCGAGCCGCTGGCCGCCATCGGCCGGCTGCTCGCGGAACGGCTCGGCACCAGCAACGGCACCGACGAGGAAGGCCAGTCATGAACGAGCGTCCGCAGGACACCGGAACCGGCGGCGGACACCCCGCCGCGGGCGGCACCGGCGACCCGGCCGGCCCCCCGGCGAGGGGCTCCGCGGACGGGCCGGAGCGGCCCGTCCTGGACCGGCTCGTCCCGCGCTGGGACCGCGGCGAGCGCCACCGGCTGCGGGTGGACGCCCCCGCGGCCGCGGTGATCGACGCGGCCGACGGCCTGACCTGGGGCGAGGTGCCGAGCTTCCGCCTGGTCATGCTCCTGGCGGGGCTGGGCCGTACGCCCTTCCCCAAGGACGGCCGGGTGCTCGACATGTTCCTGGACAACGGCTTCCGGATGCTGCACCGCTCCGAGAGCCAGCTGGTGATCGGCGGGATCCAGCGCATCTCGCGCAAGCAGCCCATCGTCCCCATGGGGGACGACCCGGCGAAGGAGTTCCGCGACTTCGAGGCGCCCGCGCACATCCTGACCTCCTTCGACTTCCGGTTCTCCGACGGAGTGCTGACCACCGAGACCCGGGTGCGCTGCACCGACCGGCGGGCGCGACGGCTGTTCGCCGCGTACTGGCTGCTCATCCGGGCCGGCAGCGGCGGCATCCGCCACGTCTGGCTGCGCGGGGTCCGCCGCCGCGTCCGGGCACGCGCGGCCGAAGCCGGCCGAGGAGGCAGGTGACCGCGAAGGGAACGGCGCGAAGGGCCCGTACCGCCGGTCCCTTCGCGCCGCCCGTCGTACGCACCCGCCCGGGTCGGTCGGCTACCGCAGGACGAAACCGGTGCCGAGCCCGTCCGCGGGATCGAGTTCGAAGAGGTGCTCGCCGGTCCGGTACGCCGTCCCCGTGACCTCCGCGACGACGGCGGGGCGGCCGTGGACGGTCAGCTCCTCGACGATCCGCGCGTGGAAGCGGGTGCCGACGATCGAGTCGTGGACGAGGGTCCGGCCCGGTTCGAGGCGACCGGTCGCCGCGAGCACCGCGACACGGGAACAGGTGCCGGAGCCGCACGGGGAACGGTCGACCTGGCCGTCGGCGAAGACGGTGACGTTGCGCTGGTGCGGGTTGCCGTCCTCGTCGTCGCCGAGATCGTCGTACAGGATGGTGCCGTAGATGCCGCTGAGGCGGTCGTCGACGGGGTGCCGGGCGTACTCGGTGTCGTTCAGCGCCCACTTGACCTCGCGCCCGATCGCGATGAGGTCGGCGTAGTGCTCGGGGGTGACGGCCAGCCCCGCACCGGCCGCGTCCAGGTGCGCGTAGATGGCACCGCCGTAGGCGACGTCGACGAGGACGTCCCCGCGGGACGTGGCGACGGTGACGCGTTCGGCGAGCCGGTAGCCGGGGACGTTGACGAAGTCGACCCCGGTGATCCGCTCGCCCTCGGTGCGCACGCGCAGGGTGACCCGGCCCGAGGGCACGTCGATGACGACCGTGGTGACGCCGGAGGGATCACGGGTGACGCGGCCGGTCCGCACGGCCCAGACGGCGAGCGCGATGGAGCCGTGGCCGCAGGCCGTCGAGAAGCCGTCCTTGTGCCAGAACAGCACGCCGAAGTGGGCGCCCTCGTCGTCGGGCGGGGTGATGAACCCGCCGTACATGTCGGCGTGCCCGCGGGGTTCGAGGCACAGCAGCCTGCGCAGGCCGTCCACGTCGGGGTCGCCGATGGCGAACGTCCGGCGCTCGGCGACGGTGGCCCCCTCGATGGCGGCCGGCGGCTCGGGGACGATCCGGAACGGTTCGCCCCCGGTGTGGTAGTCGACGGTGCGTACCTGGCGGATGGTCAAGAGGTCCTCCTCGGTCCGGACGCCGATGCCGCGCCGGCCCCCGGGCCCGGCGAGGTCGTCCGGGCGGGCCGCGCCGCTCCCCCGCCGCCGTTCGGCGGCGGCTCCCGGACGATATCCCGCACCGTGCCCGCCCGGTGCCCGGAAGTGCCACTGGCACGGATCGGCCGGAGCCCCGACCGGGCCACCGCCACGCCCGGCCCCGGCCATGAGGGGCCGCCCGGACCGCGGTCAGTGGTGACCGGTGTGGCCGCTCGGGGCCAGGCGGCGCGGGGTGGTGTCCTCGGTGCCCGGGGGCACGATGACGAACTGCCCCATCATGCCCTTGTCCTCGTGCTTGAGGATGTGGCAGTGGTACATGTACGGGGTCCTCGGATCGATGTGGCGGCCGAACTCGACGGCCAACCGGACCTTCGTCTTGCCGGGGACGTAGACGGTGTCCTTCGGGCCGCGCAGATGTGCCGGCGGCCGCTCCCCGTCGATGTCGAGTACCCGGAAGACGACCTCGTGGATGTGGAAGTTGTGGGAGAAGGTGATGTTGTCCAGCTCCCAGATCTCACGGGCACCCGCCGGTACGACCTCGTCGATCCGGGCCATGTCCATGGGCTCGCCGTTGATGTGCGAGCCGTACAGCGTGAAAGTGCGGGTGCGGTCCCCCTCGGCGGGCGGGGCGAGGGCCGCGAGCCGGGCGGGCAGCGGGGCGGAGGGGGCGAGCCGCGGGGCGGCCGTCAGCTTCAGCAGGTCGTAGCTGCCCTCCTCGATCTCGTCCCCGCCCGGGAAACCCTTGAGCAGGACGTTCTCACCGGCCTCGAAGGAGGCGACGATCTCGAAACGCTCGCCGGGGCTGATCCGGAGCCGGCGCACCGCGACCGGCCGGGAGAGCAGTCCGGCGTCGCCCGCCACCACGTGGAACTCCCGTTCGTCCGCGAAACCGACGGTGAAGACGTGCGCGTTGGAGCCGTTGAGCAGCCGGAACCGCACCCGGCTCGTCGTCACCCGGAAGAACGGGGCGTAGGTGCCGTTGATCAGGACGTCGTCGCCGAGCGGCCCGAACGTGCCGCCGAAGTCCTCGTCCAGCTCGCCGTCCTCGGTGAACTTCCGGTCCTGGATGATCAGGGGGACGTCGTCCTTCCCGTACGCACGGGGCAGCCCGGGGCCGTCGGCCTCGCCGATGCCGTCGGTGCCGTCGGTCCTGTCGTCGAGGAGGAACATCCCGGCGAGCCCCCGGTAGACGTGGACGGCGGTCCTGCCGTGCGGGTGAGGGTGGTACCAGGTGGTGGCGGCGGGCTGGTCGACGGTCCACTCGGGGGACCAGGTGGCGCCCGGTTCCACCATCTGGTGCGGGCCGCCGTCCATCACCGCGGGCAGCCGCATGCCGTGCCAGTGCAGGGTGCTGGCCTCGCCCAGCGCGTTGGTCACGGACATCGCGACGCGGTTGCCGCGCCGGGCCCGGAGCGTGGGGCCGAGGTGGGCGCCGTTGACGCCCCAGGTCCTGGCCCGCCTGCCGGGCAGCAGCTCGCTGCGCCCCTCCTGCAGACGCAGCGCGAAGCGCCGCACCCCGTCGGGGCCGGGCGGGGGGTCGAGGACCGGCGGGATGTGCAACGGATTGCGGAACGAGAGGGTGCCCTCGTTCCCCTCCGCGCCGCCGCATCCGGTCAGGGCCAGTCCCGCGAGTCCGGTCAGGGCCAGGAAGCTGCGTCGTCTCATGGCCCGGAATCCTGCGGGAGACACGGGGCGAAGTCGTCGGCCCGGAACGGCAACCACGGCGTACACCCGGGGCGGCAGTGTCATACCCCGGCGGTACGGGACGGTGCCGCCGCCCGGCCGACGCGGCGACGGCGGCCCCTCCACCAGGCTGACCCCCATGGATCGACGACTTCTCCCCGCGGCCCCGAAGGAGCAACCGCCCTTCGGCGCCCACGCGTTGGTGACCCGGGGCCGCGCCCCGAACAGTGACAGGATGTTCGCGGCGCGGGGAGACGCGCGCCCCGGTGGCGGGGCGGGGACGGAGGGGCGGGAACGTGTCACGAGCGGGTGATGCCGCGCTGGGGGCCGGGCTGGTGTTCGTCGTCCTCGTCGGGGGCCTGCTGGAACTGGGCCCGCCCGGACCGTCCGGCCCCATGGGCCCGGGAGCCGTCGTCCTCGCCGCCGTGGCGGGCGCCGCGACCGTCCTGCGGAGGCGTTTCCCCGTCGGATGCCTCGCGGTGGCCGACGCGGTCACCTTCGCCTGGTTCCACTTCGACTACCCGGGCAGACTCATCACCGCCGCCCCGCTGATCGGCTGCTACGCGCTCGCGGCCGGCCGGGGCTGGCGGGCGGGGGTGGCGGGCGGGGTGCTGACCGCCCTGTGCACGCTCCTGACCGTCCGGTTCGGGCTGAGCGGCGACTGGTTCACCGACCAGGTGTTCAACGCCGTTCCGCTGGTGGCCGCCGCCACCGCGCTCGGCGTGGCCGTGCACTCCCACCGGGCGTTCGCCAGGGGCGCGCGCGACTGGGCGGAACGACTGGCCGAGGCCCGCTCCGACCAGGCCCGCCGGCAGGCGGCCGAGGAACGCCTGGAGATCGCCCGTGAACTGCACGACGTCTTCGGCCACACGATGGCGGCGATCAGCGTGCAGGCCGGGGTCGCCGTCCATGTGATGCGGCGCCGGCCGGAGCAGGCCGCCGAGGCGCTGAACACCATCAAGCGGATCAGCGACGAGGGACTCGCCGAGGTGCAGGTGGTGCTCGGCGCGATGCGTTCGGAGAACCTGTGCACCGCCACCGGCGGCCTGGCCAGGCTCGACGAACTGCTCGACATCCCGGGGGTGCGGGTCGAGCTGACGCGCACCGGCGAGAACCGGACCGTCCCGGTCACGGTGGACCTCGCCGCGTACCGGATCGTCCAGGAGTCGCTGACCAACGTGCGCCGGCACGCGCACGGCGCCACCCGGGTACGGATCGAGCTGGCCTACGGCGAGCGGCTGCGCATCGTCGTGCGCGACGACGGAAGCCCCGGCGACGTGTCCACGACCGTCGGCGGCAACGGCATCGAGGGCATGCGGGCGCGGGCGGAGAAACTGGGCGGCACGCTCACCGCGGCCCGGACGGCGGACGAGGGATTCGAGGTGCGGTGCGAGCTGCCGATCCGGAGGGACACCACATGATCAAGGTACTCATCGCCGACGACCAGGCCCTCGTGCGGGGCGGGTTCCGGGTACTGGTCGACAGCGAGCCCGACATGACGGTGGTCGGCGAGGCGGGCGACGGCGCGAGCGCGGCCGAACTCGCCCGCGCCACCCACCCGGACGTCGTGCTGATGGACGTCCAGATGCCCGGCGTGGACGGTATCGAGGGCATCCGGCGGATCGTCGCGGACCCGGCCCTCGCCACCGTGCGCATCCTCATCCTCACCACCTTCGACGAGGACCACTACGCCATCGAGGGGCTGGCCGCGGGCGCGAGCGGATTCCTGCTCAAGAACACCGACCCGGCCCAGCTCCTGCACGGGGTGCGGGTCGTCGCGGGCGGCGAGGAACTGCTGTCCCCCGGCCTGACCCGGCGCCTCATCGCCCGGATGACGAAGCCCGCCGCCGCGGTCGACGGCGACGTCTTCGCCCAGCTCACCACCCGTGAACGCGAGGTCGTGGCGCTCGTCGCCCAGGGCCTGAGCAATGAGGAGATCACGCGCGAACTCGTCATCAGCCCGGCCACGACCAAGACCCATGTCAGCCGTGCGCTGGCCAAGCTCGGCGCCCGCGACCGCGCCCATCTGGTCGCCCTCGCCTACCAGAACGGCCTGATCCGGCCGCACTGACCGCACCGGGGACGGGCCCCGGCCCCCCGGGCTGGTATCCGGCGGGCGGCCGGCGCTCCGGGCCCGTCCGGCTCGGCTCAGTCGGTGATGTACCAGTTGCCCTTGAGGTACTCCAGGGTGCTGCTGCCGATGTCGCCGTCGGAGAAGACGACGGAGGACCTGACCGAGTCGGCCGGCATCTCGAACTTGTCGGGCGTGACCATGGAGACGCGCTGCGGGTCGACCGTCGCGGTCCGCAGGGCCTTCTTCTGCGTGGGCGAGAACAACCGGAACGTGACGAGGAACGTCGACGTGCACGGGCCGAACCCCTGGTCCTCCGCCTGCTTCGCGGCGGGCCCGGCCACCTCGCAGACCGTGTCGATGTCCTCGCGGCCCACGGCGCGGAGGTACTGCTCGTACCGCTGGATCGCGCCCTCCTTCGTCCGGGGCACGGACGGGCCGCCGGTCGGCGGCTTCTCGGACGGGGCGGCCGGGGCGGACGCGGACGGCTCGGCCGACGGCTCCTCGGCCCGCGCGGACGCGGACTGCTGCGAGGACTTCTCCGGCTTCGCCCCCGTGTCGTCCCGCGCCTCCTCCGGACCGCAGGCGCACGCCACCAGCGCCACACCGACCACTACCGCCGCGCTCATCAACGCCCGCGCTTTCATTCCGTCCCCTTCACCGGCCGACAACACGTCAAGAGGTCACGCAGGATCCGGGAGAACGGTTCCCGGCCGACGCGGTCCCCCACATCAGCCCCGGCCCCGCCCGGGAAGCCTCTTCGAGGGAGCCCCCCTCAGCGCACGCCCTCCCACAGGAGCCGTTCCTGCGCGCGCGGGTCGGCGACCGGGGCGGACGCGAGCGGGGCGGTGAAGGCCATTGTGGTACGGGTCGTGGTGTCGTACGTCTCCCAACCGGGGTTTCCCGTCCTCGCGAAGGAGACCCACGCCCCGTGCATGGCGTCCGCGAGGGCCCGGGGCGGGTGGGCGCCGAGCAGCGGTGCGCAGGAGGGGTCGTCGAGGCGGTCGAAGACGAAGGGCAGCTCCAGGGCGTGGCAGGCGCCGAGGGCCCCGTCGAACCGGGGGGAGCGCCAGCCGAACTCGTACAGGTACGAGTTCGGCACGGACTCGGCGAGGCGGATGGCGGGGATGCGGTAGAACCAGTCGGTCGCCACCGCGGCGAACAGTTCGCCCGGCGACGCGGCGGGGCGGGCGGTCCGGTAGACGGGGAGGGCCGCGACCGGATCGAGGCCGTAGGCCGCGGTCGCGGCGAGGAGCGCGGACTCGGGCAGGGTGTGGAGGAACCCGGTCGGGGCCAGGAAGAGGCGGTACTCCTCCGCGTTGCTGCCGATCAGGAGGTCGACGCCGCAGTCGGGGCCGGGCAGCGCGAGGGCGGGCCGTACCGGTTCGAAGGGCATCAGGTTGAGTACTGCCTCGCCCCAGCGGGCCGGATCGGGGTCGGCGCTCACCTCGGCGCGCAACTCCGCCTGGGCCGGGAGGAGTTCCGGCAGCGGGACGGCGGCGAGGGCCTCCGCCGTCCGCTCGATGCCCAGTTTCTCCGCCAGCCGGGCCGCCACCAGCGCGGCCGATGACGGGCGCAGGAAGTGGTGGCAGGCCCCGCTCTGCAGGATCGCCCTCCGGAACAGGCCCCGGGCCGCCTCGGTGGTCAGGAGCATGCCGATGCTCATGGCGCCCGCCGACTCGCCGAAGACCGTCACCCGGTCCGGGTCGCCGCCGAAGAAGGCGATGTTGTCCCGGACCCAGCGGAGGGCGGCGATCTGGTCGAGCAGACCCCGGTTGTCGGGGCGGCCGGGAAGGCGCAGGAAACCGTCCGCCCCCAGGCGGTAGTTGAGCGTGACGCAGACGACTCCGTCGCGGGCGAAGGTGCTCCCGTCGTACGCGGCCGTCGAACCGGAGCCGTTGGTGAACGCCCCTCCGTGCAGCCACACCATCACGGGCAGGCCGGCGCCCGGCTCCGGGGCCGGGGTCCAGACGTTGAGGTTCAGGCAGTCCTCCCCCTCGACGCCGTCGTCCGGGATGAGGACGTCGAAGGGCGGGGCGTAGGGGGCGTGCGGCACCGTCGGGCCGTGGACCGTGGCGTCGCGCACGCCCGTCCGGGGCTCGGGCGGGAAGGGTTCCCGGAACCGCCGCGCGCCGAAGGGCGGCGCGGCGTACGGGACGCCGAGGAAGGACGTCACCCCGTCGGGGGAGGTGCGGCCGCGGACCGCCCCCTGCCGGGTGTCGCACACCGTCATGCCGACAGGACCTCCAGCAGCGCCTCGCGGAACTCGCCGGGGCGTTCGAGGTGGACCGCGTGCCCGGCGTCGGCCACCGCGACCTCCCGCACCGTGCCGCCCGAATCGGCGTAACGGCCCAGGGCGTGCCGGGTCTGCGCCACCATCGGCTGGGCCGGTGTGCCGTCCCACCCCGGCACGACGCCGGTCGCGCCCAGGTGCGCCAGGTCGAACATCGAGGTGTCCGAGACGATGACGTCGTCCTCGCCCCGTATCCACAGCACCGGGGGCTTGGGGTCGATCAGGTGCAGGTCGTCGATGCGGAAGTGGGTCGGGGCGAGGCAGTTGAGCACGCCGCGCGTGCCGGGCGCGATGCCGGGCCAGTCGGCGGACGTCCTGCTGTCGCCCGGGTAGTGGTCGTCCCCGGTGCGCGTGGTGAGCATGGACTCGACGTACGCGTCCTCGTGCTCGGGACGCAGCGGCGGTTTGACGTAGCAGGAGGCCAGGACGGAGCGCGGCGAGAGCGCGGAGTCCTCGCCGCGGTCGCCCCGGGCGAGCAGCCGCACGAACTCGGGGTTGGCCGTCCCGCCGCCCGATCCGGCCCCGTCCGCGGAGTTGAGGGTTCCGTCCACTCCCCGCGTACCGCCGAAGCCGTAGGGGGAGACCGGGTTGACCAGGGTCAGGGAACGGACCCGGTCCGGGTGGTCGCGCAGGTACTGCATGACCACTCCGCCGCCCATGGACCAGCCGACCAGGTGCGCCCGGTCGATCCGGAGGGCCGTGAGCAGCGCGGCGAGGTCGTCGGTGTAGTCCCGCAGGCCCCGGGTGGCGTCGACGGGCAGCGGGTCGGTGCCGCCGAAGCCGCGCAGGTCGACGGCGATGGGACGGTAGCGGTCCGGCAGCCCGCTCAGGGTGGTGTGCCAGAACGCGGAGGAGGAGACGTTGCCGTGGACGAAAACGACGGCCTCGCCCTCGCCCTCTCCATCGGTTCGTGCTTCGGTGATCTGCTGGGTCAGCCGGTCGGTGGCGACCCGGCGGGTGCGGAGCGTGTTCATGTGCGAGTTCCTTCGAGTTCCTTCAGGACAGCCAGGTGGCGACCTGGGCGACGGCCGAGGAGTTCCAGCCCAGTTCGAGGTGGTTGGCGCCGAGGACGGTCTCCCTGCCTCCGACGGTGGGGATGCCCGTGGTGTCGAGCGCGCTGTCGATGAAGACGACACCGTCGCTGGGGCCGCGGTTCTCGTTGAAGATGCCGAGCACGTCCGGTGAGCCGCCGGCCAGCAGATACGTCGTGACCGAGGCGGGCACCCCGGCTTCGTGCAGCGGCTCGATCAGCGAACCGGCGTCGATGGCGGCCTGGATGCCGCTGCCGGCGGTGTAGAAGCCCTGGCCGCCGTAGTACGTCGTGTACCAGTCCTGGGCGGCGCCGTCGACTCCGTACTTCCCGTCCCAGCGGGCCAGCATCTGGCGCTGCCCGGGGTAGTTGTCGTACCCGCCGGACGGCGTCATGGAGAACTCGGGGCGGGCCGTGTACAGCCCGTAGCAGGTCATGTGGGAGTGCGGGGAGGGGGCGTTGATCTTGCCGCCGCACTCCGGCCAGACGGAGAAGTCGTGGGCCCAGCCGTGGGCGTAGGGGTAGTCGTAGCCGCCGTTCGGGCCGCCGAGGGTGATCAGCCGGCGTACGTCCCCGGCGTAGGCCCGCCCCCAGCCCGGCTTCACGGACGACACGTACGCGCGGGTCGACATCTCGCCCTTGCTCCAGCCGACCAGGTCCACCTTCTCGACGCCCAGCTTCGCCTTGATGACGGCGATCGCGTCACCGACGACCTGCGCCTGCATGAGGTTGTCGCCCTGCTTGTGCGCGAAGCCGACGGCGAAGACCCGGTGGCCGCGCGCGGAGAGGTACTGCATCAGCCCGGTGGACGGGCAGACGAGGGCGCCGCAGCCGTAGCCGCCCGACTCGCCGGGGTTGGCCCAGGCCCGGTCCGCGGTGTCGTTCGCGCCGTGCACGAGGAGGACGGGCGTGGTGCGGCTGCCGGTGTTCCAGCCGGGGGCCGAGTAGAGCAGGAACCGGTCCGAGGAGGGGCGGGTCACGCCGCCGAAGTACGTGACGCGCTTGCCGTCCTGGTCGCCGCGGCCGTCCGAGGGATAGCCCTCGGTACGGAACCCCGTGGTCGTGTCGCGGTAACGCTCGACGCTCTCCCAGCCGTTGGTGACGGTGCCGGCCCCGTAACCCGCCTCGCGAGTGAGGTACGGGGGCGGCGCGGCGGAGCCGCCCGCCGTCGCGCCGCTCGCGGTGGTGTGCGGTGCCACCACGGCCGCCGCGACGACCCCCACCACCGCCATGACCCGGGCGGCGCGCAGCCGCCACCGGTGCCCCGGACCTCGTCCCTCGGCCATGCCCCGGCCCCTCCCGTTCGTGCGCCCGCGGCGCGCCGCCCGGCGCCGCCCCGGCACCGGGTGTGCACACGCTAGGCGGACGGACGGGTGATGGGGCATGTGGGCGCACCACACAAAGGAAAGGACATACATGGTCGGTGACTTCACAACCGGCGCCGCGCCCTCCCCGCGCCGAGCGACGGGACGGGGCGGCGCTCCGTGGAGGCGGCGTGCGAGGTGTCACCTGGGGGACGATGGTGGCGGACGGGGCGTCATGACGGGGGTGCCTTCGTCCGGGCGGGGATTTCCGTGGGTCACGACGGCGGAGGGGGAGCGGATGGACGTCACCGAGCGGGAGCTGACCGATCCCTGGGAAGGCGTTCTGTTCACTCCCGCCCGCGCCGGCGACGTCGGCGTTCTGGTCCTGGCCGGGTCCAGCGGGCGCGTCGAACGCGAGCGGGCGCGCCTCCTCGCCCGGCAGGGCTTCACGGCCCTGGCGATCCGCTGGTTCGGCGGGCCCGGGCAGCCCCCGGGAATCTGCGAGGTCCCCCTGGAGACCTTCACCGCCGCCGTCGACCTCCTCCGGGCGGCCGGGGCGCGACGCGTCGGAATCCTCGGCACCTCCAAGGGCGCCGAAGCCGCTCTGCTCACGGCGGTGCGCGACTCGCGCGTGGACGTGGCCGTCGCGTTGTCGCCCACTTCGTGGGCCTGGTGCAACGTCGGCCCCGGCCACGACGGGGCGCACCACCCGTACCGCTCGTCCTGGACCTGGCGGGGGAAGCCGCTGCCCTTCGTCCCGATGGACGACTCCTGGACCTCCCCGGAGCCGGACGGCGGCGCCGTCGCCATCCGCGGTTGGTACGAACTGAGCGAACGGACCTTCGCCCGCTCGCTCCCGGCCGCGGAGATCCCGGTGCGGACGGCCCCGCCCGAACTGGTCCTGGTCGCGGGCGGGGACGACGCGATGTGGCCGTCGCTCCCCTGCGCCCAACGGCTGGCCCGGAGGCGGCGCTCCGCAGGGGCGGCCGTGCGCCTGATCACCCACGCCGCCGCCGGCCACCGCCCGCGCCTTCCCGGCGAGGGCCCGGCAGCGGCGTCCCCGCGCTTCGAGTACGGGGGCACCCCCGAGGCCGATGCCCTCCTGGGCCGGGCCGCCTGGCCCCACATCCTCGACGCGCTCGGCGGCAAGGGCTCATCGACAAGGTCGTCCCGGGAATCCGGTTGACGGCGGCCGGAGAATTTCTGGCATGGGAACGGACATCAATGGTTTCGTCGAGTGCCGGGCGTGGCGGCTCCACGAGGACGGTGAGGAGTCGGTCTGGCATGCCGCCATCGACCTCTTCCTCCTCAACATCACCCGGAACTACGACGCGTTCGGCTGTCTCTTCGGGATCCGCAATTACGCAGGCTTCCGCCCGCTGGCCGAGGAGCGCGGGCGGCCACCGGACGCGTCGGACAGGGTCCGGGCGGAGCTGGACCGGTGGTCGGACCAGGTCTTCGGCATCACCTGGATCACCTGGGCCGAGCTGAGGGCGACCGACTGGACCGAGCCGGCGGAGGACACCGACAGCCGACTCCATCAGTACCGGCGGACGGCCGACGGGCTGGAGTACGTGGGCAAGTCCATGTGGTCCCGGCAGTTCGCCGAAGCCGTCGGCCTCCCCGAACAGGAGATGGGGCGGACCTGGCCCGAGGGCAGCGAGTGGCACATCGGCGACATCGTCTACCGGTCCGAGCGGATGAGCCGCCGCGAGGCCGTCGAGGACGGCGGGGAATGGGAGCCGGTCTGGACGGTCATGGAGGCGCTCGCCTCGCAGCACGGGGACGACAACGTCCGGCTCGTGGTCTGGTTCGACAACTGAATGGAGGTGGGTGGCGTGTCGGGATCGGGTGAGGTCTGGCGGCTGCTGGGGCAGGACGCGCCGGGCGGGCCCGTTGCCGAGTTCCTGCTCCACATCGAGGGCGACCGGGCGTGGTTCCGCTGGAACGACGAGCCGTTCGAGTAGCCCCCGCCCCGCCGGTGGGGACCTGGGCCGGTGAGGTCCTGACCACGCAGTGGAGGGGCGGCGTCCCGGCCGATGGGCGGCGCCCCGGCCGTTGAGCGGTGCCCGGCCGGGCGGTCCGGCACGAACCCGGCCGGGCGTCGAGGTCCCGGGCCGGTCCCGGGCCGGAACGATCAGTGACCCCCTCGTGAGATTGAGGCCCTCAAGGCATTCCGGAATACCCCCGGGGGGTATATGGTTATGATCGTCGTCCTGAAGGGGCAACGCCACAAGACGCATCACACCCATGGAGATGTCATGAGGAACCACACCGGTCACGACCAGGCCAACCACGCCGACCACAGCAACCACCAGGGCCACGGTGGCCACCACGGCCACGGCGACCACAGTGCTCATGGCGGTCACGGCAACCATGGGGCTCACGGCGGAGGCCGGCCCGGTGGGCTGTCGGTCTCCGAGGACGGCTACACCCTCGAATTCGACTCGACGATCCTCACCGCCGGCCCGCAGCGGCTCGGCTTCCGGGTGATCGGCCCCGACGGGCGGGCGGTGACCGAGTTCCTCCCCGAGCACGAGAAGGAACTGCACTTCATCGCCGTCCGCCGCGACACCTCCGGGTTCCAGCACGTGCACCCGGTGCGGGACGGGAAGGGCACCTGGAGCGTCGAACTGACCCTCGAACCGGGGGACTGGAGGTTCTTCACCGACATCCACCCGGCCGGCCACGACGGGCCCATGACGCTGGGGGTCGACGTCGCCGTCGCCGGGGCGTACGACCCGAGGCCGCTCCCCGAGGCCACCGGGGTCGCGCGGATCGGCGAGTACACCGTCGCGCTCGACGGCGAGCTCCTGCCCGGCGAGGCGAGCGAACTGACCCTCACCGTCAGCCGGAACGACCGCCCCGTCACCGACCTGCAGCCCTACCTGGCCGCGTACGGGCACCTGGTGGCCCTGCGGGTCGGCGACCTGGGCTACCTCCACGTCCACCCGGAGGGCGAGCCCGGTGACGGCGTCACCGCACCGGGGCCCGAGATCGCCTTCATGGCCGTCGCGCCCTCGGCCGGCACCTACCGCCTGTACCTGGACTTCCAGCACGACGGCGTCGTACGGACGGCCGAGTTCACGGTACGGACCGCCACGACCGCCCACCCCCAGGACCCGGCACCCGAGGACCCGGCACCCCGGGCCACTCCCCAGGCCGCCCCCGAGCACGGAGGCCACCACGACCACGCACACCACGGCCACCACACGCACCACTGACCGCATGGACACCACCGATCGACTGCTGCGCCATCCGGCACCGCCGAGGGGCACCGGCCCCGCCGCGCCCCACCGCCCCGGCACCCACCCCGCCCCGGAAGGAGCGTCATGCCACGCCTGACCCGACTCACGCCCGACACGGCGGTCGGAGCCTCGCGCGACCTCCTCGCCGACCTGGTCTCCCGCCATGGCCACGTCGGTGACATGGTCTCCACGATGGCGCACTCGCCGGCCGTACTGGGCGGATACCTCCAGCTCGGCCGGGCCATGGGACGAGCCAAGCTCGACCGCCGGATCAGCGAACGGATCTCGATCGCTGTCCAGGCGCTGCAGGGCTGCGGACTGTGTCTCGACGCGCACGTCGGTGCCGCCCGCGCCATGGGAGTGGACGAGGAGGAGATCGAGCGGGCCCGCACGGGCACCTCGGCGGATCCCGCGATCGCGGCGATCATCGCCCTCGCCCTCCAGGTCTACCGCGAACCGACGTCCATCACCGACGAACAGGTCGACGCGCTGCGCGAGCACGGCTACAGCGACCGTGCCATGGCCGATGTGGTCGGCGTCGTCGCACTGAACATCCTCACCGGCGCCTTCAACCTGCTCGCCGGTCTCACCCCGGGGAGCGACACCGGTGAGTGAAGACACCCCCGCCTGTATGCGCGGGACACGGTCCCCACCCCGGGGCCGTGCCCCGCCGCATGGACACGGAAGGACCCGCCATGCGTCTGTTCGCCATCCGCGACTACCGCCACCTGTTCGGCGCCCAGGTCATCGCCCTGTTCGGTACCGGGCTGACCACGGTGGCCCTCGGCCTGCTCGCCTACGACCTCGCCGGCCCGAACGCCGGCATGGTGCTCGGCACCGCCCTGACCATCAAGATGGTCATGTACGTGGTCATAGCCCCGCTGGCCGCCGCGTACGTCGACCGGTTCCCCCGAAGAACCCTCCTGGTCCTCCTCGACGTGGTCCGGGGCGCGGTGGTCCTGGCACTGCCGCTGGTCACCGAGGTCTGGCACATCTACGTCCTGATCGGCCTGCTCCAGTCCGCCTCCGCGGCGTTCACCCCGACGTTCCAGGCCGTCATCCCCGACATCGTCACCGACGAGTCCGACTACACGCGGGCCCTGTCCGCCTCCCAGGTCGCCTCCACCATGGAGAGCCTGCTCAGCCCGGTGCTGGCCGCCGTCGCCCTGACGTTCATGAGCTTCGACCGGCTGTTCCTGGGCACCTCCGCCGGATTCATCGCCTCCGCCCTGCTCGTCCTGGCGACGCGCATTCCGGACGCCCGCCCCAGCGCCCACACCAAGGCGTGGGACAAGGCGGCCGCGGGGATCAGGACCTTCCTCAGGACACCGCGGCTGCGCGGCATCATGGCGCTCAACCTCGTGGTCGCGGCGGCAGGGTCGATCGTCGTCGTCAACACCGTCAACTACATCCGTGACGAGCTCGGCGGCTCCCAGTCGGCCGTCGCCTGGATGCTCGCGGCCTCCGGCACCGGAACCCTCCTGGCCGCCCTTGCACTGCCCCGTGTCCTCGACCGGGTCGCCGCCCGCACCGTCATGACGACCGGCGCCGGCGTCCTCGTCGGCGGCACGACCGCCGCGGTGACGCTCATCGCGGCCGGCCTCGCCACCTGGACCGGTACGGCGATCATCTGGACCGTGATCGGCATCGGCATGGCACTGATCATCACGCCGACCGGCAAGGTCCTGCGCGCCTCCGTCGGACGGAACGAGATCCCCGAGGCGTTCGCGGCCCAGTTCTCGCTGTCGCACCTGGCCTGGCTGATCACCTACCCCATCGCGGGATGGCTCGGCACGAACGCCGGCTTCACCCTCGCCTGGTCCGTCCTCGCGGTCCTCGCCGGGGCGGGCGCGATCGGCGCCCTCCGCCTGTGGCCGCGCCACGACGGCCGGGGAGCCGTCGCGGCCGGCCCCGCGACGCTCGTCCGGCACATGCCCGGCAAGGACCGGTCCACCCTGTCCAAGGCCGCGTGAAGTGCCGAATGCGGCGACGAAGTACGGGCGGCGGCAGAACGGGCGGAGAACCGGCGTCGGAACAGGCGCCGGAGCGGGCGCCGGAAGGACGGCAAAAAGAAAAGGCAAGGAGATCGATCTCCTCGCCACTCTCAACTTATAGCGCACCGGGGGGCTTGCGGCAAGGCCCCGGTGGTGCCGCAGAATCGTCCGCCGAGCCTGCAACCTGCGGAAATGAGGGACACACCGTGCGTGTGCCGTGGTCGATGTACGAGGGACGCGATGACGTCCGACCGGTGGTCGTGCCGGTGGTCGTGCCGGTGGTCGCACCGGTGGTCCGGGCAGCCGGTGAAGCGGTGCGGCGGAACGGGACCGACCCGGTGGAGGTGTCGCGGTGACCGAGCAGTACGTGCTGGACCTCCAGGAGATCGACGAGTCCCGGGTCGAGGCCGTCGGCGGCAAGGGCGCGCACCTGGGCGGGCTGTCGCGGATCGAGGGCATCGACGTGCCGGACGGCTTCTGCGTGACGACGGACGCCTTCCGGCTGATCATGGCGAAGACGCCGTCGATCGACGAACTGCTCGATCGGCTGGCACGCCTCCACCCGGACGACCGGGAAGGAACTCGCGTGCTCAGCGCGGAGATCCGCCGGACCGTCGAGGAGACCCTCGTACCGGACGACCTCGCATCGGCGATCACCCGCGCGCTCGCCCGGCACGGCGACCGGGCCGCCTACGCCGTGCGGTCCAGTGCCACGGCGGAGGACCTGCCGACGGCCTCCTTCGCCGGCCAGCAGGACACGTACCTGAACGTCGTGGGGCCGGCGGAGATCCTTCGGCACGTCAGCCGGTGCTGGGCCTCGCTGTTCACCGAGCGGGCCGTGACCTACCGGCGGCGCAACGGCATCGACCACCGTACGGTCCACATGGCCGTGGTCGTGCAGCGGATGGTCTTCCCGCACGCGTCCGGCATCCTGTTCACGGCCGACCCCGTCACGGGCGACCGGAGGACCGCCACCGTGGACGCCGGCTTCGGTCTTGGCGAGGCGCTGGTCTCCGGTCTGGTGAACCCGGACGTCTTCACGGTGCGGCACGGCGAGGTCGTCACCAGGACGATCGGCGCCAAACAACGCGCGGTCCGGGCCCTGCCGACCGGCGGTACGCGGGAGGTGGAGATCGACCCGCGACAGCAGGAGCAGCCCGCGCTGACGGATGCCCAGGTCGTGCGGCTCGTACGGGCGGGGCGGCGGATCGAGGCGCACTTCGGCCGCCCGCAGGACATCGAGTGGTGCCTGGTCGACGACGGCTTCCGGATCGTCCAGAGCCGGCCGATCACGACGCTGTTCCCCGTCCCCGAGAGCGACGACCAGGAGAAACACGTCTACGTCTCCGTCGGCCACCAGCAGATGATGACCGACGCCATGAAGCCCCTGGGCCTCTCCATGTGGCAGGCGACGGCCATGGTGCCGATGCACGAGGCCGGGGGAAGGCTGTTCGTCGACGTCACCCGGCGCCTGACCTCGCCCGCGAGCCGCGCCGGCCTCCTGGACCTGCTGGGGAAGGGCGATCCGCTGGTCAGGGACGCCCTGGAAACCGTTCTCGACCGCGACGACTTCGTCCCGTCGCTTCCCGACCCGGAGCCCGGCAGGCCGCCGGGCGACGGTGCGCCTGCCCCGATCGGGACCGATCCGGCCATCGTCACCGAACTGATCGGGCGCAGCCGGGAGTCCGTCGCCGCCCTGGAGCGCGACATCCGGACGAAGACGGGACCGGAGCTGTTCGACTTCCTGACCGAGGCCTTCGAGGAGCACAAGCGGGTCCTGGGCGACCCACTGAGCATCCAGGCCATCATGGCGGGAATGGAGGCCACCTGGTGGCTCAACGACAAGCTGGGGGAATGGCTGGGCGAGAAGAACGCGGCTGACACGCTCACCCTCTCCGCCCCCGACAACATCACGTCGGAGATGGGGCTGGCCCTGCTCGACGTCGCGGACGTGATCCGGCCGTGGCCGGAGGTGGTGGAGTTCCTCCAGGACGTCCGGGCCGCTCAGGATGCCCAGGGCGTCCGGGATGTTCGGGACGCCCTGGGTGTTCGGGATGTTCGGGGTGTCCCGGCCGAGGACTTTCTCGACGGGTTGGCGCAGCGCGAGGGCGGGCCCGAGGCGCGCGAGGCCCTGGAGGCGTACCTCGACCGGTACGGCATGCGCTGCGTCGGCGAGATCGACATCACGAGGCCGCGTTGGCGCGAGCGCCCCGACACCCTCGTGCCCCTGATCCTCGACAACGTCAGGAACTTCGGGCCGGGCGCCGCCGAACAGCGCTTCGAGCAGGGGCGGCAGAAGGCGCAGGAGAAGGAGCAGGACGTGTTGTCACGCCTGCGGGCCCTGCCGGACGGGGACCGGAAGGCCGACGAGACCAAGCGGATGATCGACCGGGTCCGCACCTTCATCGGGTACCGGGAGTACCCGAAGTACGGCATCGTCAGCCGCTACTTCATCTACAAGCAGGCCCTGTTGGCGGAGGCCGGGCGTCTGGTGCGGGCCGGTGTGATTCCCGAGCAGGAGGACGTCTTCTACCTCACGCTCCAGGAGTTCCGCGAGGCCGTGGTTTCGCACCGGGTGGACGCCGGGATCGTCCAGCGGCGCAAGGAAGCGTTCCGGTCGTACCGGGCGCTCACCCCGCCCCGGGTGCTCACGTCGGACGGCGAGGCCCTCACCGGGGCGTACCGGCGCGACGACGTGCCGGCCGGTGCCCTGGCCGGTCTGCCGGTCTCCGCCGGGACCGTCGAGGGAAGGGCCCGCGTCGTCCTCGACGTGGCGGAGGCCGATCTCGAACCGGGCGACATCCTGGTCACGTCCTTCACGGACCCCAGCTGGTCGCCGCTGTTCGTCGGAATCGCGGGCCTGGTGACGGAGGTGGGCGGCCTGATGACCCATGGCGCGGTGATCGCCCGGGAGTACGGCCTGCCGGCCGTCGTGGGCGTGGAACGGGCCACCCGGCTGATCCGGGACGGGCAGCGGATCCGCGTGCACGGAACCGACGGGTACGTCGAGATCCTGTCCTGACCGACTGCACCGGCCCGGCCCGGTCCGGTCCGGCTCGGTTTTCGGCCGACTGCTCCGGTCCGGTTCCAGGCAGGCAGGCAAGGCAGGCAGGCCGATCGAACCGGTCCGGTTCCCGGCCGGGGCCTCGGCGTAGCAGACTTGGGGCAGCAGAACGAAGGAGAGATCTGTGACGGCTCAGCCCGAGCACCCCGCGGACCCCCGGGTCACCGGTGTCCCGCACACCATCAACGCGATCGGGGACGCGTTGAGCGGTGCCGAGCGCGCCCGCTTCTACACCGAGGTCCTGGCCGCCGAGGAGAGCGACGTACCGACCACGATGCGCCGCTGGTGGAAGGTGGCGATGCTGCACCGCGCCCCCGCGGCCGCCCGGAGCCGGGCCAATGCCGAGGCCGGCCACTCCCTGGTCTCCGTCGACGAGTTGTTCGTGGACGGGGCCCGGTGAGCTGGTCCGTCTGGACGGAGGAGATCCCGGCACGGACCGTGCTCGACATGCCCGTCGACCTCCGCCGGAAGACGGCCAACTTCCTGCGGGCCCTGGCCATCGAGGTCGGCGGCGCGGTCGATCTCGGCAGACGGCCGCCGGGTGACGCGCTGGACGACATCGAGGTCCGGTACTCCCTGGAGATCCCGGGCGAGCCGGTCATCATCGAGTACATGATCATGCGGGACGCCAAGGAGATCCGGGTTCCGGTCCTGGTCTGGTTCCACTGAGGGCCCCGGGCCCGGTCCGGTTCCACCGGGAGAACGCGGCGCCCGCCGAGGGCACCGACGCCCCCGCTACCGCAGGGTGTTGGTGCCCTCGGCGGCGTTGCCGGAGGTGGGGAGCGGCTGGTGTCCCTCGTCCCAGTGGTTGGACCATCCGCAGAGCCCGCATGCGTACCGGCCGTTGAGGCCGTGGATCTCGGCGTCGCAGCCGCGGCATCGGGTGGTGGTGATCTCCGGGGTCACGGCGGGACCGGGTGCCGTGGACGACCAGCCGCATTGATTGCTGCAGGTCCAGGACCCGTCGGGGCCCTGGGTGGCTGCTGCGCCGCAGTTTCCGCACGTCATGGTGGCCTCCAGGGGGGGTGCTCCCGCCGAGGGGGGTGTGGCGGGGCCGGGGCCAGTCTGGCAGGAGTGGGGAGCGCGGGGGAGGGGGCCGGGGCGAGGGCGACCCGTTTCGGGGCGGTTCGGCGCGTCGTTCGCATCGACGCTCGAACGGGAGAGCGCCCTCGCGCCACCGCCCCCGGGATCGACCCCTTCGGGAACGCCCGGGGCCGGGCTTCGCCCCGTATGCGAATTGAATTGAGGCGAGACGGTTCGTCTTGTTAAGGTGAGTGCATGGCTTTCTTCTTCGTCTGAGTCCGGGCACGGCCGATGCCGCCGTTTCTGCTGCCCGTAGACCCTTCGCATGCCCGGGGAAAGTCATATGCGCGACCGCGCCCGTACCATCACCCTGCCCACCGCAACCCCCGCTGCCGTGGCGCAGCTGTCCGTCAAGGACGTCACCAAGTCCTACGGGACCCGGACCGTCCTCGACCAGATCTCCTTCACCGTCCGGCCGGGCGAGAAGGCCGCCGTCGTCGGCGAGAACGGTTCCGGCAAGTCCACCCTGTTGCGGCTGCTCGCAGCGGCCGAGACGCCGGACGCGGGGGAGGTCACCGTCGGCTTCCCCGGCGGCATCGGCCACCTCGCCCAGACCCTCGACCTCGATGCCGTCCGCACCGTGCAGGACGCCGTCGACCTCGCCCTGACCGAACTGCGCGCCATGGAGCGGGGGCTCCGTACGGCGGAGGAGTCCCTCGCGGACGCGTCGGACGAGGAACTCGCCGCGTACGGCGAGCTGTTGACCGCGTACGAGGAACGCGGCGGATACGGGGCGGACGCCCGGGTGGATACCGCGATGCACGGGCTCGGACTCGCCCGGATCACCCGGGACCGCCCGCTCGGCTCGCTGTCCGGCGGGGAGCAGTCCCGGCTCGCGCTCGCCTGCGTCCTGGCCGCCGCCCCCGAACTGCTGCTCCTGGACGAACCGACGAACCACCTCGACGCGGCGGCCGTGCACTGGCTGGAGAAGCACCTGCGCGCACACCGCGGCACCGTCGTCGCGGTCACCCACGACCGCGGCTTCCTGGAACGCGTCGCCACCACGATCATCGAGGTCGACCGGGACGAGCGCACCGTGCGCCGGTACGGCGACGGCTGGGCCGGCTACCGCGCCGCGAAGGCCGCCGCCCGGCGGGGAGCGGAGCAGCGGTACGCGGACTGGGTCGAGGAGGTGACCCGCACGGAGGAACTGCTCGATGCCGCGGGAAGACGGCTCGCCACCACCGGCCGCGACCCGAAGCAGGGTTTCGGCAAGCACCGCCGGTCCAGCGAGGCGAAGCTCGGCGGGCAGGTGCGCTCCGCCCGGGAGCGCCTGGCCCAGCTGCGACGCCACCCGGTGGCGGAGCCGCCGGCGCCGCTCCGGTTCACGACGGCGCTGTCGGCGGCGGACGGCGGCCCGGCCCAGGATCCCCTCGTCGAGCTCGACGACGTACGGGTCGGCGAACGCCTGTGCCTGGACGGGCTCCTGACGATCGCCCCCGGACAGCGGCTGCTGGTCACGGGCGAGAACGGCGCGGGCAAGACGACACTGCTGCGTGTCCTGGCGGGCGACCTGGAGCCGGACGCGGGCACCGCCCGCCGCCCCGCCCGGATCGGCTACCTCGCGCAGGAACTGCCCGCGCGTTCCACCCGGCTCCCGCTGCTCGCCGCGTTCGCCGCCGGGCGGCCCGGACCGCCGGACGAACACGCCGCACAGCTGCTGGCCCTGGGCCTGTTCCGGGAGGAGGACCTGCATGTCCCGGTCGCGTCCCTCTCCGCGGGACAACAACGACGGTTGCAGATCGCGATCCTGGTGACCCGGCCCGCGGACCTCCTCGTCCTCGACGAACCCACCAACCACATCGCGCTCGACCTGGTCGAGGACCTTCAGGCCGCGCTCGTCGCGTACCCAGGGGCGGTGGTCGCGGTCTCGCACGACCGGGGCTTCCGCGCACGCTTCGAGGGGGAGCGTCTGGAGCTGCGCGCCGGCCGCAGGCACTGACCCCCGCCGGGCCCGTTCCGTCACCAAACCCCCTTCACCCGCACCCGCCCCACTCCTCAAGAATCCACCGAAACGAGGCATTCATGACCCCCTCGACCACCTTCCTGACACCACGACAGCTCGCCGACCGCACCGCCGCCGCCGTCGGGGCGGCCGTCGCGGCCGGACGCGGGCTCGGCCTGACCGTCACCGACCCCACGGTGCTCCACGACGTCTTCTCCGTCGTCGTCCACCTGGCGCCCTCGCCGGTGGTGGCCCGGGTCCCCACCGTCCTGCCCGACGACCCGGCCGCCCTCGCGCGCCGCCAGCAGGACGAGCTGGACGTGACGAGCTGGCTCGACGGCCGGGGAGTCCCGGTGATCGCGCCCAGCCCGCTCGTGCCGCGGGAACCCGTGCGGCGCGACGGGTTCTCGATGACGTTCTGGCCGTTCGTCGAGGAGGCCCGGGACAAGGAACCCGACTACGTGGCGAACTCCGAAAGCGTCGCCGACCTGCACGCGGCACTGCGCGCCTACCCGGGCCGCCTGGAGTTCCTGTCGACGGCCGAGCCGCAGTTCGTCGCGGACAGCCTCGACCGGCTCGACCGGCACCCCGACCTGATCGGGGCGGCCGAACTGGACCGGGCCCGCCGCGAATGGCAGGTCCTGGAACCCCTCGTGCGCTCACGCGAGGCCTTCGAGGCCCGGTTCCCGGGCGTCGACCTCCAGCCCGTCCACGGCGACTGCCCGCCCGCGAACATCTTCTCCGGGGTGGACGGCGACCTCTACGCCGACTTCGAACTGGTCACGCTGGGGCCCGTCGAGTGGGACCTGGCCGCACTGGGGCCCGAGCACGAAGCCGCCTACAACCGCGGCGCACGGCGCAACGGCACGAGGCAGCTCGACGAGGAGGTGCTCGGTTTCGCCCACACCCTGGGCATGCTGCGGATCATCGCCACCCTCACGCTGGCCCCGCAACTGCCCGCTCTGACGGGGTACCTCAAGCCCGTCGTCGACCAGTGGCAGACGAAGCCCTTCGCCGGCGGCATGAACGGCTGACACCGACCGTCCGCCGAGGTTCTCGACCATCGGCCGGCCGGTGGGGTTTCGGGGGCCCCACCGGCCCGTTCCACGCCACCCGCACGAAGCAGCCCGATTTCGCCCGGTCCCGCCCGGTCCCGCCCGGTCCTGTCCGGGCCCGTCCAGTCCCGCCCGTGACGGGCCATGTCGGGCCGGACGGCCCTCAGGAGCGGGTGGCGGTCGCGCAGTTGGCGGCCGTGGCCGTCGTGCCGCCGGTCGTGTCGACCGGCTTGCTGCGGTCGTACGGGTCGACCCGGCGGTCCTTGTCGGTGGGCTGCTCGTCGGCCGTGCCGAAGGGCGGAACGAAATAGCCGGTCGGGGCGGAGCAGCCGCCGTTGACCATGTCGAGCGCATACGAGACGAGGGACATCGTGCCCGGTTCGATGATGACCTTGGCCGGATCGTCCCAGCTCATCACCACCTCGCGCCGCACGATCGTACGGACGACCTCGGAGTCCCGCCCGCCGCCGTCCGCCGGGGTGACCGGGTACACGAAGGTGACGTCCGCCGTCACCTCGACCGCCCCTTTGTCCCCCTCCCGGTACGTGAGCCGGCCGCGGGTCTTGACCACGTCACCGACCAGCCGGGACTGCTCCGGCCGGAAGCGGCTGAACAGCAGCAGCGGATCGGTCCTGGGCGTGGGCTTCTTCGACGACAGGGCGGTACGGAGGTACTCCTGGACATCCTTCTGATGCGGGTTCAGCAGCGCGATCGCCTTCGTGGGCCGCTCGCCGCGCAGCACACGGGAGTCGAGCCCCGCAGCCACCAGGAAGTCCCGGCCCTGCCGCAGCGCCCGCTCGACCTGGGCGGCGTCCATCCAGCCGGTCGCCCTGGCCGGCGGCACCGTGATCCCCGCCGCTCCGTCGGCCCACCGGGCGGCGGGCGAACCCCGGAAGGGCTCGTCGAGGGTGGGGGGCAGTCCCCGCTCGGCGGCGGGAGCCTCCCGCGGGGTCTCCGACTCGGCGGCCAACGGGGCCCCGTCCTGCCCACCGTCGTCGCCACCGAACCAGCCGAAGACCTGCTGCGGGAAGAGCGCCACGGCGAGGAGGGCCGCCACCGCCACCAGCCCGGCCACGTACCAGCCCTTCCTGCGCCGGGGCCGGGCCGGTGAGTACGTACGCCAGCCCTCCGGCTGCCCGGGTTGCTCCCGCAGCCGCCGCTCCACCTGACGGGCGCGCGCCGACGGCTCCACGGGAGCCCCGGCCACACCCGCCACCGATTCACGGAGGAACCGTTCCCACTCCTCGTCGGGTACGGACGACTCGTCCCGCTCCCCAGCCCCGCTCACGCCGCACTTCCGTTCTCGCTCGATTGCCCATGCCCGATGTTCGATACCCGATACCCGACGCCTGTTGTCCGTTGTCCGATCGGTCGTCGGCGCACCGGCCCATCGAGAGCCGCTCGTATGATCGCATGAACAAGTCCTCGTCCTGCCGGGGGTGGTGAACGGTGCTCGGCCACGTACCGCCGCATGTGCACCGCACCTCTGATCTCCGTGAAGCTGTTCACCGGGCTTGACCTCGACCGTGGTTGATGTCGTGGGGTGAGTGACGGCGGCGCTCACAGCCGTCACTCGAGCGATTCGGTACGGAGAAGGGCACCGTCATGACGAGCGACATTCTTGTGGTGGGGACGATCTCACCGGAGACCCGGGCAGCGGTGACCGGTGTGGTGAAGGGGTTGGAGAAGGCTTTCAACGAGAAGGACCCGGTCGCGCTGGGCGAGCAGTACGCCGAAAACGCCTCCTGGACCAACGCGAAGGGCACGCGTCTTGACGGCAGGAAGGCGATCGTCGAGTTCGGCGCTCCGGCGCTGAAGAGCTTCCTGCGCGATTCCTTCGCCCGGTACGACGTGGTCAAGATGCTGGCGATAACCCCTGACGTGATCGCGGTGAACGTGGTGCAGACACCCACCGACAGCACGGGCGGACCTGCCGACGGGCCGTGGGGCGCGACGCTCTACGTGATCGCCGAACAGACGGACGGCTGGCGCATCGTGGCCGGCCAGAACATGGCTGTCGCCCCGCCGGCGCAGACCGTGTGACATCAGGGCCCGATACGGCAACGGGCGGCCCTCCCGACGGTACCGGGGGCTCGACGATGTGGTTCACGGGGACGAGCGGGGCCACTGCCCGGCCGGTCGCTATCGAGTGGGCCGTGACCAGCCGCCGGCTCGTTTCTGGGCCTGCTCACCGCGTCGGCGGCGGGTTTGGCAGAGCAGGCACAGGTCCGGAGCCTCCTCGTCCACGGCCCCGTAGGGGTGCTCCCGGCACCTGGTGTGCGGCTTCGGCCCGGTGGTCGCCTCCAGGAGCGCGAGGGCCTTCTGCAGGTCGGTCCGGATCTCGTGGAGCTTCTCGACGGGGGTGGTGCGGGTGATTTGGTCCCCGTGCTCACCGAGAACGCGCAGCGCCCGGCCGAGTTCGGGAAGGTGGTTCGGATTCATCGATGTCCGTTCTCCAGGAGGGCGCCCGCCGACGATCCGGGTCGACGGGCGCCCTTGAACACAACGGCAAGGGGAAGAGAAAGGCGTCTCGCTCTGCTGCTCACGGTTCTCCAACGACCGCGAGCCCCGGAAGGGGACGGGTCCGCCGACCGCACTGCGCCGTCGCCCGCCCCGGCGGAGTGTGACAGTGGCCCGTGAGACAGTCGGGAGACGGCTCACCGATCGTCACCGAGGAGAAGAAAAAATGAGAGCGCTGCCCGCCGTCGTCGACCGTGGTGAGTTCGATGCTCTGGTCGTCAGGACCGACCACCACGACGACCGGGCGTGGCAGAACGTGGTGGCGGCGCTGACGGAACCCCGGGGAGACGAGCAGTACGAGGCGCACATCCACTTCGTCGACGATCCGGCCTGGGCGGAGGCGACCGTTGACGAGGTGCTGACCGCGGTCCGCACCGACGAGGACCTGTCCGTCGTCTTCCTCGCCGACCGGACAACCATGCAGGCCGGAAACCACGCGCTGCTGGCGGTCACCACTCTGACGCGGGAGGACTGCGAGGACGACGAGGACTACGAGCAACTGATTGAGTTCGGCCGAGAGTTCCGCACCGTTCCCGCAGGGGTCCACGAGATCCACGCGAACCTGAGCATCGGCAACCTGGGCTTCGAGGAGTTCGCGGCAGCGGCCCACGACGACCCCGAGGGGATTCACCGCTCCCTTTGAAACACCGGCTGGTGCACGCCCAAGTCCCCGGGGAGGAACGGCCGTCGAGTCGGCCAACCCCTACGGCATGTCTCCGGGTGGGCTGGGGGATCGTTCCGATGGCCCGTACGCATCCCGGGTAGCGACGGTATGGGCATGACATCGGTAACACGCACCACTCGACTGCTCTGT
Organism: Streptomyces sp. ML-6; assembly: GCF_030116705.1. Classification (NCBI taxonomy): domain Bacteria; kingdom Bacillati; phylum Actinomycetota; class Actinomycetes; order Kitasatosporales; family Streptomycetaceae; genus Streptomyces; species Streptomyces sp. ML-6. Next base: position 498,843 of record NZ_JAOTIK010000002.1, on the reverse strand, counting down.
TCCCTCGTTCCCCTCCTGCTGTTGTTGTACGGCGTGCTTCGTCTGATCGACGGCATGGACGGCGACCACGGCCCGGGGGCGGCCTGGAACCTCGGTCACACGTTCTTCCTTGCCGCCTTCCTCCTGTTCGGCGCTTTGGTCGTGATGCTGCGCAGCCTCGTTCCCCTGGCCACCCTCCGGATGAGAACCGCTGCCGGTGTCGCCACGGTGGCCGGGGTCTTCGGCGCGGGCTGTTTCGTCCGGGTGATCCTCGGCGATCTGTTTCCCGGCCTCGCCGAGTACGCCCCGCTGCCCGGCTTTCTCGAGTTCGTGGGGCCGATGGCCTTCCAGCTCGGCATGCTCGCCCTGCTGATCATGATGGCGGCCGCACGGCCCAGGCGGCTGCCCATGTGGAGCCCGGCACTCGTGTTCGTGTCCTTCGCCCTGATCGCGGTCGATCTCGATCTGATCCCGCTCGCGGCCGTGGTCCTCATGGCCGGGCTCGCACCACTGGCCCGCGGCCGCACACCGGGTACCACCCATCCCTCGGCGAGGACCACATCGAAGGGGGCCTCGGAGTGACCGCCCACGCGCCGCTGGAGGAGATGAGGAGAAAAGCGTCCGGTTGCGTCAGTTGCGCACCGCCACAGTGGCGGCCCGCTCCGACGCACTGCTCGCCTTCGGGAAACCGCCCACGCCGTCGTCGCGGGGGCGGGCCGCACGCCAGGGGCGCCCCGTCCCGGCCGTGGGCCGGCCGGCCCGTGACTCTTCCCTTCCCGGCACCTCCCGGTACCGCCTTCCCGTTGCGTCCGGGGTGGAGGTGGTACGCAGGGTGCACGTCGGCGGCCCGTCCTGCTGCGGCTGACGTACCGGCAGTTCGTGTCGCACGGCGATGCGCGCGGGCGGGGTGCGCTGGAAGGCTCGACCTGCCCGGCCCGGACGCTCTCCGGACCGGCCGTGTTCGTCACCGTCAGGAGAAGCACCATGACCACCCCCCGTACCGTCGTACGGCGCGCCTCGGCCGCAGGGATCGTCCTCGCCGCCGGCCTCACCACCGGCCTGGCCACCCCACCCGCCACCGCCGTGACGCCCACCGCCGTGACGCCCGCGGCCGCCGACGCGGCCCCTGCCGCCGGGCTCGGCCGCTACTACCAGCAGCGCCCCCACTGGCACCGCTGCGCCCAGGGGGCGGACGACGAGACGGGCCGTGCCCTCGACGCCGCGGGCGCACGCTGCGCGGACGTGACCGTGCCGCTCGACTACGGCAAGCCCCGGGGCCGGACCATCACCGTCGCCATATCCCGCCTGAAGGCCACCGACACCCGGCACCGGATCGGCTCCCTCCTGATCAACCCCGGAGGTCCGGGCGGCCCGGGCCTCGGCACGGGGCTCGCCGTGCGCCCCGTGATGAAGGAGACCGGTGCCCGCTACGACCTGATCGGCATGGACCCGCGCTTCACCGGCCGCAGCACCCCCCTGGACTGCGGCCTGTCCTCCGGCCCCGGCCTGCTGTCGGCCGGCCCCGACCGGGCCGGCTTCGACCGCCGGACGGCCCGGGCCAGAAGCGTCGCGGAGCGGTGCCGGGCCACCAACGGCCCGCTCCTGCCGCACGTCACGACACGCAACACCGCCCGCGACATCGACGTCGTCCGCAGTGTCCTCGGCGAGCGGAAGATCTCCTACCTGGGCTACTCCTACGGTACGTACCTGGGCACGGCCTACACCCAGATGTTCCCCACCCGCCACGACCGGGTGGTCCTCGACAGCGCCCTGGATCCCGACCGCTACAACCCCCGCCTCCTGAAGGGGGCCGATGCCGAGAACGAGAAGGCGTACGACGACTGGGCCGACTGGACGGCCGCACGCCACGGCACCTACGGCCTCGGCCGCACCCGCGAACAGGTACGCGCCACCCTCGACGACGTGATCGCCGCCTCCGCCCGCGAACCGCTCACCGTCGGCACCGCCCCCGACGTCTTCCGCCTCGACGGCAGCCAGGTCCCCGCCCTGCTCTTCACCGAACTCGCCGACGACACCGACCCGGCGCGTGCCTCCCTGGCCGAGCACATGTCCCTGCTCGCCCGGGCCGCCGAAGGCCGCCCCACCACCCTGCCGCCCGCCTTCGCCGGCCTGCTGCGCAGCGTGTTCACCCCCGCCGGTTCCTCCGTCGCCAGCGCCCAGACCGCGATCCTGTGCGGCGACGTCCCCGCCCCGCGCGACCCCGAGACGTACTGGCGCGACATCGAACGGGGCCGCGCCGCCCACCCGTTGTTCGCCCCGCTGACCGAGAGCATCACCCCGTGCGCCTTCTGGGACCGCCCGCGCGAGGCACCCGTCCGGGTCCGCCACGACACCCGGGCCCTGATCGTCGCCTCCACCGGTGACCCCCGCGTCCCCTACACCCACAGCGTCGCCCTGCACGACCGTCTGCCCAGCTCCCGCCTCCTCACCCTCGCCGGCGCCAACCAGCACGCCAATTACGGGGTTTACGGCAACGCCTGCATCGACTCCACCGTCAACTCCTACCTCGCCACCGGCCGTTTGCCCGCCCGCGACCGCACCTGCGCCAAGTAGCCCGGCAGCCACACCACGAGCCCTCGGGCCGGCCGTCCCCCGACGCCCGGACCGAGTGCCCCGTTTTCCCCGGCCCCGGCACGTCGCCGCCCAACGGGGTCCACGGCGAGCGACTGCGTGCGAACGATGCCGATCCCGCAGCGCTCCCGCCCTGCCGGGGCCGACGGCGCGGACACCGCACACCCGGTGACACACGTGATGACCCCGTTCGCGGTACGCGGACGGGGTCGAGTGAGGACTGTGAGGTCAGTGTCGGGTTTCGTCGGGCTTGCGTTGCGTGGATCGAGGGAGGTGACGGCCGTTGGCGCGGCATGGTGGGCCCCTGTGCGGCGTACGGTGCGGGCTGATGGGCTGTACGTCCCCGGCAGGCTTCAGCCCACCCCCATCCACATACCTCATACATCACGAGATGCAGCCAACTCACCGGACTCATCAAGGGATTTCAGGAAATATCATTCTCATGATTCGAAGTCAGTCACTACCGCACAGTTTTGATGGACATGGAGAGCCGTCGCCCCGTGGAGGTCCCGCCCGGACACTCGCCGAGGCCCTGGCCGCCCGGCTGCCCGCCCACCCCGGCGTCGAAGTGATCCGTTGACGTCGAAGTGATCCGTTGGATTTTGCCTCGGGCCAGTTTGCCTCGAAGCCGGGGTTTCGCAGGGGTGCGGCGGTTATGATCGGTTCCCTTCAGGGGGTGACCATGACTACGACGCAGAGTCCGGCGGCGCCACCCGCTTCACGGGACGCCGGGGCCAGGCAACTGTCGTGGTGGGGGCAGTGGACGGGACCGCGCACGCCGGCACGGTTGCGCCGCGTCGGGGTGCTGCTGACCTTGGCCGGCCTGGTCACTGCCGTGTTGAGTCTGATCGGTGGGTCTTCGCGGGCCGGCGCGGTGACCGACGCGGCCGGCCGGGACACCACGCTCACGCAGCACGCCGGTGAGATCTACCAAGCGCTTGCCCACGCCGACGCCATGGCCACCAGCGGCTATGTATCCGCCGGCCAGGAGCCCGCGGCGATCCGTACCCGGTACGACGAGGACGTCGCCAACGCCGGTCAGCGCCTTGCCAAGGCGTCCCGGCAGGTCGCGCCGGACGACCCGGCCGCGAAGCCGCTCGACACCTTGATCACCGGCCTGCCCGCGTACACCGGATTGATCGAGACGGCCCGCACCTACAACCGTCAAGGGCTGCCGCTGGGCCAGTCGTATCTGGCGCAGGCGTCGCAACAGATGCGCACCGAACTGCTGCCCGCGGCCGAAAAGTTTCGACGCATCGAAGCCGAAGCGCTCAACACCGACTACCGCACCGCCAGTTCGCTGCCGATCGCCGTGGTCGTGTTCGGGATCGCGTTGTTTCTCGCGGCACTCGACCTCGCCCGCCGGGAGTCCCTGCGCACGCAGCGCCGGCTCAACCTCGGGGTGGCCGGGGCGGCCGTGCTCGTCGTCGCAGGCGTGTTGTGGTGGACCCTGTCGACGTTGGCCAGTGAGAGCGCGCTCGCCGACGCGAACAAGGCCGGCGACGCGACCACCGCGCTCGACGAGGCCGGCGCGCTCGTGCTGCAGGCCCGAAGCAACGAAAGCCTGGTGCTGGTGGCCCGCAGCGGCGGCAGCGCGTCCGACTCGGGCTTCACCGAACAACTCGACCGGCTCACCGCCAAGGACGGCCCGCTCGGCGTCGCCGAGGACCGCGGCGCCGACGTCGACGACATCCGCGCCGCCACGACTGCGTGGTCCAAGGCACATGCCCAGCTGCGCCGGTTCGACGACAGCGGTGACTACCAGAAGGCCGTCCGGTCGGCGGTCGGTACCGACGCCGGTAGTTCCGGTGCCGCGTTCGCCGCTCTCGACAAGTCTGTGAGCCAGGCGGGCACCGAGGCCCAGAAGCGGCTCGCCACCGCGACATCAGCCGCCAGTGACGCGACGACGTTGCTCGCGTCCGGGCCCGCCGTGTTGTTCACGTTGGCCGCCGCAGGCTTCGCGATCGGCGTCACACGTCGGGTGGAGGAGTACCGATGACCAGTCCCCACAACGGTTTCCACACGTCGATGGTCAACGTCCGGCGCCCGTTCCTCCTCCTTTCCATCGCCGTCATGCTCTCCCTCGTCGGGCTCGCGCTGCCCGCGTTGCACGGCACCGACGCGAACACGAGCGACGGCGACCAGAGCACGTCGCAGGCGCCGCCGCCGTCGAAGCCCGAGTGCACGACCGTGAAGGACAGCCTGCGCCCCGAGGGTGTGCTGCCCAAGCCGGGTGCCATGCCGTCCGGGTCGACGATGGCAAAGATTTACGCACGCGGACGGCTGATTGCGGGCGTCGACCAGGGCAAGTACCTGCTCGGCTACCGCAACCCGCAGACCGGGCAGCTCGAAGGCGCCGACATCGACATCGTCCACAAGATCGCCCAGGCGATCTTCGGCGACCCGAACAAGGTCCAGTTCGTGGTGCGCGACGTGGCCGACCGGGCGCGGATGATCGAGCAGGAGCAGGTCGACATCGTGGTCAACACATTCAGCGCCACTTGCGTACGGCAGCGCACGGTCGAGTTCTCCAGCGCGTACTACAACGCGACGCAGCGGTTGCTGGTGCCGACCGGTTCCGACGTCAAGGAAGTGGAGCAGCTGGCGGGCGAGAAGCTCTGCACTTCCAAGGGGTCCACGACCGAGGCCACGTTGCGGAAGCTGCCGGTGCGGTTGGACGTGGTGACGTTGCCCAGCATCCCGGACTGCGTGGTCGCGCTGCAGCAGAGCAAGGTCGCCGCCGTGTCCAGCGACGACGGAATACTGGCAGGGATGGCGGCGCAGGACCCGCAGACCAAGGTGGTCGGGCGGTCACTCGCCAACGCGTACTACGGTGTCGGGATGAGCCCCGAGCAGCCCGATCTGGTGCGGTTCGTGAACAAGCTGCTGGAACGGGATCGTGCCGACGGGAGCTTGGCGGCCAGCGCGCGGAAGTGGCTGGGGAAGGAGTTGCACCCGGTGCCCGCAATCCCGCCCGCCGCTTACCGCGACTGACACTTTCGCCCGGGCTCGGTGGAATGGGATCCAGTCGTGGTCTTCCCGGTGTCGTACAGGAACGGGACTGCCACTCCCCTCGTTCCGCGGAGCCCGTGACGGCAGGAGAAGCCGAGGCTCATGGGGCCCAAGTTCACTGCCAAGCGCATGACGGACGGCGATTTCGGCGCCAACCGCCTGTGCCCGGCGGGCCTGCCCCACGAGATCTACCTCAGCGACCCCCGCAGGACCGTCATCTGTACCTGCGTGGCGCATCGCCCAGGCAGTGGTACGTGCTGGGCGTCCAGGAGCCGTCCGGCGGATCACTCCCGAAACCATGACCGGGACACCGTGAAGCGTCATCGGCGCGATCTGACGGGTATGGAATCCCGCAGTTCCTTGTGTGGGGCATCGGCCTGTACATCGCCGCCCGCTCCTACCACCACCACACATCACTGGGGCAATTGAGGTCTGCCCAGGGGATCGTCCGGGCGTCCGACGCAGTCGTCCGGCAGGGGCAGGGGCAGGGGCAGGGGCAGGGGCAGGGGCAGGGGCAGGGGCCTGGCGGCGGGGTGGTCCGGGGGTGGGGGAGGAGGCCGACGGGGCGTTGTCAGTGGACCCGCTTACTGTGACAACAGCTGATCGAGGGATCACGCTGCTTGGAGCGGGTCGAGGAGGGGCTGTGCAGAGCTTGCCGGACGGGAGCGACGGTTCGGTGCGGGGCGAGGAGGTGCCCGGCGCTTCCGGTGGGACGGTGGTGTTCCCGGACGAGGAGACCTTCGAGGTGCCGTCGTCCTGGCGGCGGCTCGTGCATCCGCGGCGCGGCGGCTTCCCGCAGCCTGTGCCGGACCTGGACCCGGACGCCGGACAGGTGGCGGCGAAGGGCCTCGCCGAGGAGTCCCGCTGGCTGGAGGAGATGCTCTCCTCGCCGGACAGCGATCCGGAGATCGTCGCCGCCACCCGCGCCCACCTGGCCGGCAGCCCGAATCCGCTGGGCGCCGCCGCGGTGGCGGCCGTGTCGCTGCGCTGGGACCACCGCCCCGGCGTGCTCGTGGACGCCTGGGTGCTGGCCCACGGCCTGTCCTTCGCCGCCCGGGCGGTCGTCGAGTACATCGACATCGAGGCGATGTGGACACAGCACGGCTCCGTCCGCTCGGACTCCCGGCTGCTGCGCCGCCCCGCCGACGGTTCGGCCGACCACTACTGGGCGCGGCCCCGGTTCGCCGACCGGATGCGCGCCCTGATCGCCGTGTCCGGGGACGAGGAGTACGAGCAGGTCGTCTCCGACCTCGCCGGTTGCCGGACCGGCCTGCGTCGCCGCTGCGCGGTGTCCTACCTGGTGCCCGGCGAGCAGCACTGGGTCGACGAGTGCTGCGCGGAGGCGGACGGGGCCGGGGCGACCCTGCGCGCGATGCTGTTGTGCTCACTCGGTTCCCCGGAACAGATCGAGAAGTTCCCGCGCTCGGTGAACCTGCCGTGGAACGGCTGGGACATGGAGCTGGTCGCCACCCTGGCCGAGGGCGTCGGCCAGGCGGTCGCACCGCTTCTGACGGAGGCGCTCGCCACGGCACCGGGCGCCGACCGGACCCGCACGGTGGCCCGTGCCCTGGTCGCGCTGCCGACCGACGACGCCTTCCGTGTACTGCTGTCCCACGCGGACGACAAGCACGTCCGCACGAGCCTGGTCGCGGCGATGGACCGCTACCCGGTGCGGGCCCTCCGGCTGCTCGCCGAGGCGGCCTCGGCCCCGGGCGGCCAGGACCGGGCGGCGCAGTCGGCCGACCGCATGCTCGCCCACCACGTCATGACCCACCGCGCGTTGGTGAAGGCCGCCCTGCCGGGGCTGGCGCCCGGGGTCGCGGCCCAAGTGGAGCCGCTGCTCGACGAAGTCGACCGCGTCGCGGACGCCCCCGCCGAGGCCCTGCCCGCGCTCCTGGTCGATCCGCCGTGGACGCGCAAGCGGGCGAAGGCCCCCGAGAAGCGGGAGGCCGCCCGGATCCCCACGGCTCCCGGACCGAAGGCCGTGTGGCAGCCCGGCGAGCGGGAGAAGTGGTCGGCCATGCCGGCCTGGCTGGCCCGGCGTGACTTCCCGGCCGAGCAGTGGACCGAGCGCCTCGAGAAGGCGCGCGGGGACCGAGGGTGGAATCACCTGGCCCAGTGCGCCCACCTGTTCCTGCACGGCCCCGAGGACGAGGCCCGGCAGGCCGTACGCGCGTACAGGCCCGCGGGGGGTTTCGGGAACCCCGATGTGCTCAGGCCGCTCGCCGCCCGGTTCGGGACCGACGTCCTGCACCTGGTGCTCGAGGCGTCCGCGGACTTCTCCGTGAAGCTGGGCGACCTGGTCCTGCCGTTCCTCAGTACCGAGGTCGCCGCACGGATCGGCGACTGGCTGATCCGCCTGAAGTCGGCCAACGCCACGGCCCGCGGCTGGCTGGGGCGCCACGGCCTCGCTGCCGTCCCCTACCTGCTGCCGCAGGCGGTCGGCCCGACGGGCCCCGCCCGCAACGGCGCGGAGACGGCCCTGAAGGTCATCGCCCAGAAGCACGGTGTCGACGCGGTCCGCGAGGCCGCCGCCACGGCCGGGGGACCGGAGGCGGCGAGCATCGTCGCGGAGATCCTGGACGGCGACCCGATGGCGTTCGCCCTGCCCAAGAGGATGCCCGCGGTGGGCCCCTGGGCCGATCCCGGACTGCTGCCGCAGATCCTCCTGAAGGACGGCGGCGCGCTCCCCGTCGGGGCGGCCCGTCACGTCCTCACCATGCTCGCCCTCTCGAAACCGCACGGCGTCTACCCGGGCATCGCCGTACTGAAGGAGCACTGCACCCCCGCTTCCCTCGCGGCGTTCGCCTGGGGCCTGTTCGAGCAGTGGCAGTTCGTCGGCACGCCGGCCAAGGAGAGCTGGGTGCTGCACGCCCTCGGCCTGCTCGGGGACGACGACACGGTGCGCCGCCTGAGCCCGCTGCTGCGGGCCTGGCCCGGCGAGGGCTCCCACAAGCGCGCGGTCGACGGCCTCGACGTGCTCGCGGCCATCGGCAGCGACGTGGCGCTGATGCATCTGCACGGCATCTCGCAGCGGGTGAAGTTCAAGGGCCTCAAGGCCCGCGCCCAGGAAAAGATCGCGGAGGTGGCCGACGGACTCGGCCTCACCGGCGAGCAGTTGGGCGACCGCCTCGTCCCGGACTTCGGCCTGGACGCCGACGGCAGCACCGTCATCGACTACGGCACCCGACGGTTCACGGTCGGTTTCGACGAGCAGCTGCGACCGTACGTGAAGGACGCCGACGGCACGGTCCGCAAGGCCCTGCCCGCACCCGGGGTGAAGGACGACCAGACGCTCGCACCGACCGAGCGGAAGCGGTTCGCGACGCTGAAGAAGGACGTCCGCACGGTCGCGTCCGACCAGGTGCGGCGGCTCGAACAGGCGATGGTGACCCAACGGTCCTGGACGGACGACGAGTTCCGGGAACTGTTCGTGGACCACCCGCTGATGAGGCATCTGGTACGCCGCCTGGTGTGGACGGGCGAGACGGGCGGCGCGGTGACGACGTTCCGCGTGGCCGAGGACAGCACCTTCGCCGACGCCGAGGACGAGTTGCTGACCCTGCCGGAGGGGGCGACGGTACGGCTCGCCCACCCGCTGCACCTGGGTGGGGAACGGGACACCTGGGCGGAGCTGTTCGCGGACTACGAGATCCTGCAGCCGTTCCCGCAGCTGGGCCGCCCCGTGCACGCCCTCACCGGGGAGGAGGCCGCCGGACACCGGCTGGCCCGCTTCGAGGGGGCCACCGTCCCGGTCGGCAAGCTCCTCGGCCTGACCAAGCGCGGCTGGGAACGCGGCACACCGCAGGACGCCGGCGTGGAGTGCTGGATATCCCGGCCGGCCGGCCCGGGCCGGTACCTGGTCATCGACCTCGACCCGGGCATAGCCGTCGGCATGGTCAACGAACTCGGGGACCAGACCCTGGAAGCGGTCCGGATCGACAGTTCGCCCGACTACTACCGCACGGGCGACGACCACCCGCTGCGCCTCGGCGACCTCGACCCGGTGCTGGCCTCCGAACTGCTCGCCGACCTCACCGAGGTGACGGCGGGATGACCGCGACCGGCCCGCCCCGGACCGAACTGCTTCCGGCCGCCCCGGAGGTGGGTCAGCCGGTGGCAGTGGAGCGGGGTGTTCGCGGGCCGCCCCGTTCGCGCCACTCGCAGAAGGGAGAGACCTCCGCCAGCCCGGAACGCACCGCCACCAGTCCGTCGGCGAAATCGGCGGCCAACTCGTCGAGCATGGCGAGGAGTTCGCCCTGTGGCAGGCGTTCGCACTCCGGGTCCGGCACCCACCGCGTGCGCGAGGCGCAGTGAATGGCCACGACCCCGGCTTCCGGGCGGAAGGTCAGCGTTCGCTCCAAGCCCTGGGAGTAGAGGTCGACCTCCACTTCCCGGTGCGCCCGCACCCCCGCGAGCAGGTCCGGAAGCTGCTCCATGAACGCGGACAGGTCGTACGCCACGTCCACCGGCCACTCGGGGGTACCGAAACCACCCATCCGGAAGGCGCCGTCCCCGGCCTCGGCGAGGGCCTCGCACGCCTCCATGACCAGGGTCTCGTACTCTTCGTCCGGCTCCGGGGGGACCGGGTCGCCGAGGGGGGCATCCTTGGGGGCGGGCGGACGGAACGATACCGAGAAACTCATGCTCCCCAGTCTCCTACTCCAGGTCGACGACCGGGTACGCCGTGCGGTAGAAGCCGCCCGGACTCGGGACGAGGGTCGCCGCCCGGGCGGGGGAGATGGTTCCGTCCGGCATGATCACCTGCCCGAGCCCCTCCGGGATGCGCACCGTACGGGGACCGGAACCGGGTACATGGACACTGCGCAGGAACTGCGCGGCGGCCTCGTTGTCCAGCCACTGGCCCTGTTGGTTGCCGGTGCTGCGGGCGCGGTCGGTCAGCGCCTTCGTGTTCTTCGCGCCCGCGCCATGGGTCTTGAAGGTGTGTCCGAAGGTCTTCACGCTCCTGGAGGACCAGTTCACGCAGTTTTCGTCACCGACGGGCCGCGCTACGGGCTGCGCCACGGGACGGGCCGGGCGGTCGCGAGAGAGGAACGCCGCGATGTACCAGGCCTTCAGGACTCCGCCCCGGACCGACTGCCCGGGAACACTGAGGGCACCGGGAACGCTGAAGGCGCCGGGGACAGCGGGGACACCGGGGACAGCGGGGACACCGGGGGCAGCGGGGGCGCCGGGGGCACGGTGGGCCACTCCCGAGGCGCTGCGGGACACGGGGCAGTCGGCGCCGTCGCGTTCCTGCCGCACCTTGTCGACCAGCTTCTTGACCTCGGTCGTCGCCAGGGCGCGGGCGGTGATCAGGGTGTCGGCGCGGTAGGGGATGCGGTACTGGACCGGGCGGCCGCCGCTGGCCCGGGAACGGGCCCGGGCCTCGGCCTTCTTCCGCGCCTCGATCGAGGCGAAGGTGGGACCGGCGCCGGGGTTGGAGCAGGACAGGCTCCCGGAGACACCGGTGCCGGTGACCGCGAAGGAGCGCTGCGGGCTGGTGCACCGGCCCGCGGACCTGCCGTCGACGCTGAAGGAGGCGGCCATCACCGCGGTGACCTTGCCGCCCACGAGGCGGCTCCTGGCGTCGGTGGTGATCCGCCCGGTGAAGCTGTTCCTGGCCGTGCATCCGCCCGAACCGCACTTCACCGTTCCCGAGCCGCTGAGGGCCAGGGAAATGCCGCTGTCGGTGGCGCCGTTCAGCTCCTTGGCCTGCTTCTCCAGGGTGTCGAACATCGGATCGACGGCATCCCCGGTGACCGGCTCCAGGCCCAGGCCCCCGGAATCGCTGCCGTCGAGCGGACCCTCCGTCACCTCGGGGGTTTCTGAGGGGCCCTCGTCCCCGGAGGAATCCTGGCTCTGGCTCTGGCTCCGGTCCTGAACCTGGCTCTGACCCTGGACCGCGGCAGCCGCCGATCGGGCCGAGACCGCCCGGGCCCGACCGCCGGAGGACCCGGACGAGGGGGAGGAGCCGTAGGGCTCCAGGCGCAGCACCCGATGGGGCTGCTTGTCGGTGACGAGCAGGCGACCCATCGAGGTGTCCGCCACGAGTACGGGTGTGCCGTTCACCGTGGGGGGCTCGGTGGGTTCGTCGGGAGCGGGCGTGTTCTCCAACATGTCCAGGGACTTGGAGAGCTGGATCGCCAGCAGGGCCGGGGAGGGCCTGCGCTCCACGAGCTCCCGCGCCTCGTCGTCGCTCTCCTGCGCGACCGTCCACGTGCCGGAGGTCCGCGCGTCCGACCCCGTGCCGGAGGCCGGGTCCTTCTGCCGGGTGAAGGTCCTGCCACCGATGTTCAGGAGCTCGCGGGCGAGTTCGGTGTCGCCCGACCCCGTGGTGCCGAAGCGGCTGCCGGAGGCGGTGACCGTGACGTCCCGCTTCATCGCAACGGTGGCGGAGTCCTGGTACCGCAGGCCGGGGGCGTCGGCCAGCGCGGCCACGGCCTGCCGGAACGGTTTCAGGTCCCGCTCGGCCTCCGCTTTCTCCGGCCCGAGGACGCCGTTCCAGATCAACAGCCCGGCCAGCAGCGCCACGACCAGCGCACCGATGCCGCCGAACAGCAGGAAACGCCCGCGCCGCCGGGCGAGCATCCCCGGCCCGCCCGGCGGCATCGGGGGCTGAAAACCGTACGGGTGGCCGGGCCCAGGCCCGTGGGGGAAGTTCGGCGACGATACGGGCGGCGGGCCCTGCGGAGAGTACGGGCCGTTCGGGTAGTACGAGCCCTGTGGCGGCGGCCCGAAAGCGCCGGGCGGTGCGGCGTAGGGGGAGTCCTGGGGCGGTACGGTCGGCGGGGCCGGGGGCGGTGGCCCGAAAGCGCCCGGCGGCGGGCCGTGGGGAGAGTCCTGCGGCAGGTGGCCCGCCGGGGGCCTGGGTGCGTCTTCGTGCTCTGTCATGGTCGTTCCCCCGTATATGTGGGCTGTGGGCCGGGCCACCGTCCAGTGGGCGTGGCATCCGTGCGTCCGGCCGTCGCGGACCCCGGGCGGGAACAGGCGTCGGAGGCGGCAGGACTTCGATCGTCAGGGGAACAGTGTGAAGGTGACTCGACATCAGACGCTGCCGGTTTTCGGATATTCGACCGGAAGTGAAGTGGCGACAAAGCTGTGTTCGCGCCCCTGCCGGACGCCCCCGTCGACTGCGCGGTTCGGTCGGGGTCCGGCGGATGTATCGGGGCATCGAGGGTTACGTGACCGTGGTCGGCGAGGCCGCTTGCTTCGGATGTTCGACGGGTCCGCGCCGTCGCCCACGGTCGGCGAACCGAGTGGTGTGCCCCCTGCCACCTCTGCCACGAGGACGGTGACGGTGACACGTTCGTGCCGGAGCACTGGCAGTCTCCATGCGACGTGCCCGATGCATTCGAGATGAGGTTCGCCCCGCGCCACATCGAAGCCGCTCGCCGGGTGAAGCCCGAAAACGGCACCGATCGCCGTGGAGTGCCGGGCCGGGGCAGGCGTGTCGGCGAGGGCGCTTACCATGCCGGTCCGGCTCCGAAGAGGCCGACTCAGCGGCTCACCAATCGACGACTACACCACCGATATCTGGTTTGTCGATGGCGACCTGCACGTACCCGGCGACCTCGACCTGGCACAGGAGCGCGTCCACCTCTTGGTCGTGCTCGGCGATCTGGTCGTCGACGGCGCGTACGGCGATAGCGGCTATCCCGAGTCGTTTGTGCTGGTGACCGGCAACATGCGGGCACGCGACATCGTGACCGCCGGTTGGCTGGAGGTCCACGGCGACCTGAGTACCGATCGGCTCATCGGTGATGGCAACGACTGCTCCGCCTCCATCGGCGGCGATGTCCACGCCCGGCTCTTTTGTGGCGAAAACCATCACTTCACCATGGGCGGCGCGCTCATCGCCGACGCGGTGATCGGTGAGCCGAGCCTGGAGATCGCGATTCCACCGACCGTGATCGACCTGGATGACCCCCGCATGCTGGACCATTTCGACCGCGATCTACTGGAGGTGTACGACGACGAAGACGACAGCGGCAACGAAATCACCTGTGTAGAAGGTTTCGACGACTTCAGCGAGCTGAAGCGACGCGTCAGCGCAGGGCTACCGCTCCGAACTAGGGCGCGTATCGAGTCGTGATCAAGCGGTGGTTCTGGTGAGGTCTTTGATCCAGATCATTGCGCCGCGAAGGTGGAGGCCGGCGAGGTAGCTCGCGGGAGTCTTGTCATAGCGAGTGGTGACGCCTCGCCAGGCCTTCAGCTTGTTGGTTGGGTAGGCCGCGCGGCGAGGTGCCTGCTCTGGCAGGCGAGCTCTCCAGTGATCCGGACTTCCTCTCCTCGCACCTGCCGCTCTGGGCATCGATGGAATACCGGGCCGTTGGCAGCGGGGAGGAGGAGTTCGCCGCCTTGGTGGGTCCGAACATCGGCGAGATCTGGTGGTCGAGCTTGATCTGGCCTGACGTACCGGACTGTGGTGTCTACGGCGAAGCCGACAACGCCCGGGTTTCGCTGCTGTTCAACTGCCGCGCCCAGGGCCTCGACAAGTGTTCCGATGACCACACCGTGCTCGTCCATGTGCGCCGCAGGAATCGCGACGGTTCCGCGGAACGGCACACCTCCTGGCTGGCAGAGCAGATCGGCCAGTCCGTCATCGGCCCACCACAGGAGTAGCCCCCCGAACGAGCCCAGCCGCTCCAGGTCGATCACGTGACTGCCCCGTCTTTTCGTCGTTCGGGGTGGAGATGGAGCGGGGTGATCTGAGCGATGCGGAGTGGGAACGGCTGCGACCGTTCCTGCCGGTCAGTAACAGGCGTTGGGGCAGGTGGCGGGATCACTGGCAGGTGATCAACGGGATTCTGCACCGTGTACGGACCGGGGTGCAGTGGCGTGACCTGCCCGAACGGTTCGAGCCGTGGAAGACGGTCTACGAACGCCATCGGCTGTGGTCGGCCGACGGAACCTGGGAACATCTGCTCCAGCAGGTCCAGGCCGCAGCGGATGCGGCGGGTGAGATCGACTGGGATGTCTCAGCCGACTCCACTATCGTGCGGGCGCATCAGCACGCGGCCGGTGCCCGAGCCGACCCGCCGCCAGCTCCCTCACCAAAGGGGGAATGCGGCGACAGAACACCAGGACGAGACGTCGTGGCAGAGCCTCCTTGCCCGCCTGGCGGAGGTGGTGCCGGAGGGTGGGGGCCTGGGCCGCTCGCGCGGCCGAGCGTCTCACCTCCGCAGGCCGGTCGATCGGTTCCGCCCGGACCCGAGCGGTTTCGACCGTCCGGGCGAAGCCCTTTGAGGGCGGGTGGCGGAGCGTGCCGGGTGCCGACGGTGTGGTGGTGCGTGCGTACGGACGTCGAGCCGGCCGAGACTGTCCCAGTCGATCTCGTCGGCCGCGTCCGCCTCGGCCCGGATCCGCCGGAGGAGCATTCCCCACGTTCCGTCCGCCGACCAGCGGCGATGCCGCTCGTGCACCGTCTTCCACGGTCCGTACCGCTCCGGCAGGGCTCGCTACTGCACGCCCGTGCGTATCCGGAACAGCACCCTGTTCACGACCTGACGGTGGTCCCGCCACCTGCCCCAACGTCTGTTGCTCACCGGCAGAAGCAGCTCCAGGTGCTCCCACTGGGCATTCGTCAGGTCACTCCCACTCCCCATAGGCGTATCAACGACCCAACGGGGCGGCAGCCGCGGCCAGGAGCGCGAGGAGGACGATCCACCCTCCCTTTCCACTCTCTGCCAACCGCCCGGCGAAGACAAGACTGCAATTTTTGCTGTCAAACCAGGAAAATCGTTCCCGAGCGGAGGTTTGCCCCGCTCTCCAACGGGAGGACATCCATGTCAGACGTCTGGGATCCGCATGGCAGCCTGCGGCGCGCGTTGTGGATCGGCGGCGCACAGTGGTCCGGCAAGACCACTGTTGCCGAACTCATTGCCGTAAAGCATGGATTGACGGCATATCACTACGACTATCACGACGCCCGCGGCCACCAGGATCGCCGGATCGCGCGTCGTGTCGCCCTGGGGGAGCCCGTGGAAGATCCCACCCCCGACCAGGTCTGGCTGGACCAGGGCCCGGAGGCGATGGCTGCCGAGACGCTGGCCGGCTTCCCGGTCCGCTTCGAATGGGCGTTGGACGACCTGCGCGCACTGTTCACCGGCCGGCCGGTTGTTCACCGGCCGGCCGGCGATCGCCGAGGGATGGGGGCTGCGACCGGAGCTGGTCGCGCCGCTGCTCGACTCACTCCGGCGAATGGTCGTCCTCGTCCCCACCGAGGACTTCCGCCGGCACCAACTCCGGACCCTCCCGCGCGCGGGAACCCTCAACGCCCCTGTCACTGACCCGGTTCGCGCCCAGGCCAACCGTCTGGCCCGTGACCGGCTGGTCGCCGAGGACGCAGCACGGAACGCCCGCCGCCTCGGCATCCGCGTCATCGAAGTCGACGGGACGCTCGACGCGGTGGCTGTGGCGGCAGAGGTCGCCGAGCATTTCGCGCCCTACCTCGGCGCGGCGACGGCTGCGTGATCGCTCGGGCCAAGAGGTTTCCGCTGTTGACCGCCAGGACAGTGCCTACGGCCACACACGACAGCTGAGCCTCCGCTGCAGAACGGGGTGGGGCGAGGTTTGTTCGCCGCCGGACCCCGGGGCGCGGCCACCCGGCCCCCGGCGTCCGGCCCCCGGCGTCCGGCCCCCGGCGACCGGCCCCCCTCGTCCAGCAGGCCACCACGTCTTCCGGCGACCGCTCCTGCCATGCTGCAAAGTTGTGGTGCCGGCCCCCGTGGACCACGTCCAGCACGGTACGCCTCTGGGGCTTGCCGCGTGGCCGACCTCCCAGGGGCGTACCGCTGTCGGCGTTTCAAGGGCGGTGGTGGTAGATGGGGGCGGTCAGCCGGGTATGATGGACCGTCAGGGTTGGAGTGCTGACGTGCTGCTCGCCCCGGACCGGTGGTCCGGCCGGGCTCAGTCGATCGTCTTGATGGCCCGGGCGGGAACTCCCGCGACCAGGGTGTGGGCAGGAACATCACGGGTGACTACCGCGCCTGCGGCGACCACCGTGCCGGCGCCGATGGTCACTCCCTGCGTGATCGTTGCTCCCGCACCGATCCAGACGTCGTCCTCGATGACGATCGGGGCGAGGGAGAGGTACTCGCGGCGCTCGGCGAGGGGCAGAGGGTGTCCCCCGGTGATGAGATTGACCTTCGGGGCGATCATGACATTGTTCCCGATGCGGATCCCTCCCTTGTCCATGAACGTGCATCCCTGGTTGACGAAGACGTTCTCCCCGAACGTCGTGTTCAACCCGCACTCGGTGAAGAACGGCGGGTAGATCGTCACCGACTCCGGGAGCGGGCCGCCGAACACAACAGAAAGCAGTTCGGCACGGCCTTCGGCGTCGCTGAACGGCAGCACGTTCAGCCGGGACGTCGCGTCGGTCACCTCCATGACCCGTTCCACATGGCGTGCGAACTCGGGCTTCCGGACATACATGATCTGTTCTGTGCGAGTGGACATGCGCTGATCCCACCACCCCGAAGAACCCACGATCAAACAACCTCGAGACCGGTCGGCGACAACCAACCGTTGTGAAATTAGGGTGGGAGGGTGGATGTTGAAGCGATGCGGACGTTCGTGGCCGTCGCCGAGACCGGCCAGTTCCGGGCGGCGGCGGACGAGCTCGGGATCAGCCAGCAGGCGGTCTCCAAGCGGATCGCGACCCTGGAGAAGCACCTCGAGGTCACCCTCCTGGTGCGTACCTCCCGCGGCTCCCGGATGAGCCCGGACGGGCAGGTCTTCCTGCCGCACGCCAAGAAGGTCCTGGCCACCGTCGAGCAGGCCGAGCAGGCAGTGCGCCCCGGCAGCCGGCCCTTGCGCATCGACGTCCTCAACCGGCGCATTGCTCCTGCCCAGGCCGTCTACCGGTTCCACCGCTCCCATCCCGGGATGAACCTCGACGCCGTCACACTGAGCAAGGAGAACGCCGCGCAGGCCACCCATGCGGTGCTCGACGGGACTGTCGACGTGTCCTTCCGTGCTCTGCCGGCAGGCCAGGTCCCGGCCGGGATCAGCGCCGAACGACTCCTGGACGGACCACTGGAGCTCCTGGTCGGCCCCGGCCATCCGCTGGCGGACGCGCCCTGGGTCAGGCCTGCGGACCTGGTGGGCCACCGCATCTGGATCCCCGGGATCAGACCCGGCACGGAGTGGGCGGCGTTCTACCAGGCGCTGTCCGAGACCTTCGGTCTGAGCATCGACGCGCTCGGCCCCCACTTCGGTGACGAGGCCCTGATGGACGCGCTGGCCGACTCGGCCTCGCCGGCCACCCTCGTCGGCAGCGGGGACCGGTACGTGTGGCCCCGGCCCCACGACCTGCGACGCATCCCGTTGCGCGAACCGACCCCGGTGTACACGCACATGCTGCTGTCCCGTACCGGAGACCGGCACCCCGTGCTGACCGCGCTGCGCGACCATCTGCGCACCTCAAGGCCGCGCACCCCGGACAACGTGTGGGCACCGGACTGGACAGACCGCTGACCAGACCACAGACGGCTGACCAGACCGCTGACCACAGACGGCTGATTCAACGAACAAAAAATCCTAGGCCGAGGCCCTGCTCCGATGGTTCTGGCCGGGCAGGAGCCGCCCGCCGAGCAGCAGCACCGCGCAGGCCCCGACCGCCAGCAGCCCGCCGACGAGGAAGGTGCCGCGCACATCGGCGAGCGGCAGGACCAGCCCCCCGAGCGCGGCGCCCGCCGCGAGGCCGGCGTTGTAAGCGCCGGAGTTCGCCGCGAGCGCGATGTCGGTGCGGCCCGGTGCGCAACGCAGCATCTCGTTCTGGGTGGCCATGAACACCGGTCCGAGCGCACCGCCCATCAGAGCCAGGAACACCACCGCCGCCACCGGATGGGGACCGGCGGCGTACAGGCCGAGCATGCCCACCACCTGCACGGTCACGGCGGTGGTCAGCGCGGACTGCGGGAAGCGGTCCAGCACCGCCCCGGTGATGCCCACCCCGGCCAGACACGCGATGCCGAAGAGCATGAGCAGGGCGCTCACCGCGCTCGGGGAGAACCCGCTCACGTCGCCCAGGAACTTCACGATGTAGGTGAACCCCGTGAACGCCCCGGCGGCGGACAGGGTTCCCGCCGCCAGCACGATCCCGAACCTGCGGGCGTCGGGATTCGTCGCGTAGGCGGCGGATTCCTCCTCCGGGCGCGAGGTCGGCAGCAGCACGGCGACCGTCACGAGGGAGAGAAGCCCCAGGGCCGCCGGTATGCCGACGGGCACCTCCCAGCGGCTCTGCTGGCCCAGCCAGGTACCGGCGGGAACACCGAGCACGAGGGCGAGCGAACCGGCGACCGACAGCGCCCCGACCACACGTCCGCGAACCGAGGGCAGGAACAACCCCACCGCGACCGGCCCCATCACGGCCCAGAACAACGCCTGGGCGAGTGCGGTCAGCAGCCGTGCCGCGAGGAGCAGCCAGTAGGAGGTGGCCAGCGCCGCGACGAGACTGGACACCACCAGCGCGGCCAGCACCCCCGTGAGCACATGCCGCCGGGGCACGGCCCGCATGGCGTGGGCGAGCGGCAGGGACGCGACGGCCACCGTCACGCCGTACCCGGTGACCAGGAGACCGACCGCCGACGTGGACACCTGCAGGCTTTCGGCGATGAGTTCCAGAAGGCCGACCGGCAGGTTCTCCGCGGTGTTGAAGGTGAACGCGGCGAGCATCAGCACCGCGAGCACCGCGAACCTGTGCCAGGAAGCCGGTCGCGTCGCGGCAGCCGGTCGCGTCGCGTCCCTGCGGTCCTGCTCTGTTCCGGCCTGTCGGGCCTGCTCCGTATCACCGTCCATGGAAGCACCCCACTGCTCCCGCACGTCCCGCCGCAACCGAATTTGCCCGTCGTACGGGGGTGTTCGAACGAATCGAGTCGATGTCTCCAGTCGGTGAGTCGGCCGATCCCGGGCAGAAAGCGTCCGGTGCGGGCGGCACAGGTCTTGTACGCGGGGCCGTGCACGCCGGTGAGGTACGGCTCCTCGACGACCCGGACCTGGAGTCGGACCGCAGTGACGAGGGCGGCCAGGGCGAGGAGGGAGATTTCGTTCGGTACGGTCGGGACCAGGCCCGTCGCGGTCATGGCCATGGCGGTGAAGACGGGATTGCGCACGTGCGCGAACAGTCCGCCGGTGACCAGAACGGTCCGTCCGCCGGGGCCGACGCCGAAGCCGACGCGCCAGGAGGTCCCATGTTCGTCTGCGTGGCCAGGGTGGCCGCCGTCCCCGCCGGTGTGATGCCCAGCCCGGCCCTGCTTCCGCCCTGTCCCGTCCTATCCGTCCTGCTTTCGCTCGCCCCGCTCCCGCTTACCGTTCCGTTTTCCGTCCACTTTTCCGCTTTCTCACCCGTCAGAAGGTCCTGCGCTGTGCTCGTCGCCCGTTCCGTCGCCCTGTTCGTCGTCGCCGCCCTGTTCGAGATCGGAGGCGCCTGGCTGGTGTGGCAGGGCATCCGCGAGCACAAGGGCTGGATCTGGATCGGCGCCGGTGTCATCGCGCTCGGCCTGTACGGGGTGGTGGCCACCCTCCAGTCCGACGACAACTTCGGGCGCATCCTGGCCGCGTACGGCGGGATCTTCGTCGCGGGGTCGATCGTCTGGGGCATGGTCGCCGATGGCTACCGCCCCGACCGTTTCGACGTCATCGGTGCCCTGGTGTGCCTCGCCGGGATGGCTGTGATCATGTACGCCCCGCGCGGCCACTGACCGGCCGGGCGCTGCTCGGTGATTCACCGGGCGGCGCCCGGGCGCACATCGCGCGCGAGCGAGGGCGACCGGCGGCCGGCGACCGTCGGCCGGGTGCTCGACGACGGCGACAAGCGGTGCGGTTGCGCAGAGCGGGAATGTGTATGTGCAGGCCAGCATACCCCCGCCCGTATTTTCCCGAAGGGGGAGGCGTTTCGGGTTCCCTGGTGAGTGGATACCCAGGGGGGTATTTGACTTCTTGTGCGGGGCGACTTACGGTCGAGTACATAAATACCCCGGGGGGTACTCGAGAGAGCGAGGGATGCCTCGATGTGTGAAGTGGACCTGGAGGTCTTCGCCGCGGAACTGGCCGCCGGCGCGTTCGTCATCGACGTCCGTGAGCCCGACGAGTACCTGGCCGGGCATGTGCCGGGTGTCCACAGCGCACCGCTGTCCGCGTTCGACTCCGTCCCCTACGCCCTGCCCACGGGCGGGCCGGTGTACGTGATCTGCGTGAGCGGCAACCGGAGTCTGTGGGCCGCCGCGCAGCTCGTGGCCCGCGGGGTCGACGCGCTCTCGGTCACGGACGGCACCGCGGGCTGGGCCCGGACAGGCCGGCCGCTGGTGAGCGGCGCGGACGCCTGATCGCCCGAGCCGGCCGGTCGGCCGGTCCCGTCCCAGGGGGCGCGCCGCCCCGTGACCCAACCTTTCGCACCCGCCGCGGGTGAGTGTTCCTCAGGAGGGAAATCGCCGTGTTCTTCACCCAGTACTACCTCGACTGCCTCTCCCAGGCGTCGTACATGATCGCCGACGAGGGGACCGGTCGGGCGGTGGTCGTCGACCCGCGTCGTGACGTCTCCGAGTACCTGGCCGACGCCCGCGCCCGGGGCCTCACCGTGGTCGGCGTCATCAACACCCACTTCCACGCCGACTTCGTCGCCGGCCACCTGGAGATGGCGGACGCGACCGGCGCCTGGATCGGCTACGGCCACCGCGCCGAGACCGAGTACCCCATCCGCAAGCTGGCGGAGGGCGAGCGGATCTCCCTCGGTGACGTCACTCTGGAGATCATGGAGACCCCGGGACACACCCCGGAGTCGATCAGCGTCCTCGTGTACGAGCGGGCCGACGACACCGTCCCGTACGGCGTCCTGACCGGCGACGCGCTCTTCATCGGCGACGTCGGCCGCCCCGACCTGCTCGCCTCCGTGGGCGTGACCGCCGAGGAACTGGGCGGGATGCTCCACGACAGCGTCCAGAACAAGCTGATGTCCCTGCCCGACGAGGTCCGCGTCTTCCCCGCGCACGGCGCCGGCTCCGCCTGCGGCAAGAACCTCTCGACGGAGAAGCAGTCGACCATCGGTGAGCAGCGCGCCACCAACTACGCCTGCGCCCCGATGGGTCGCGAGGAGTTCGTCGCGCTCGTCACCGCCGGCCAGCCCGCCGCGCCCGGCTACTTCGCCTACGACGCGGAGCTCAACCGCAAGGACCGCGTCCGCTACGACGCGACGGCGGCGACCCGGCCCCTGACGCTGGAGGAGTTCGCCGGGCTGAGGGAGGGCGGTGCGGTCGTCGTCGACGCCCGTGACCCGCAGGAGTTCGCCGCCGGGCACCTGCGCGGCGCGGTCAACGTGCCCGCCGACGGCCGGTTCGCCGAACAGGCCGGCACCGTCCTCGACCCGGCCGGCGAACTGGTCGTCATGGCACCGCAGAACCGCGAGGAGGAGGTCGTCACCCGCCTCGCCCGCATCGGCTTCGACCGGGTGGCGGGCTACCTGCGCAACCCCGAGGACGCCCTCAGGGCGATGGAGGACGAGGTCACCCCCGCCAGCCGCCTCACCGCCGCGCACCTGAAGGCCGCCCTCGCCGGCGACAACCCGCCCGTCGTCGTGGACGTCCGCACCTGCGGCGAGCGCGAGGCCAACGGCTTCATCCCCGAGGCCCTGCACATCCCGCTGAGCGAACTGGCCGCGCGGGCGGCCGAACTCCCCACCGACCGGCCGCTCGTCCTGCACTGCGCCGGCGGCCACCGCTCCTCCATCGCGGCCAGCCTCCTGCGCCACCGCGGTGCCGAGGACGTCTCCGACATCCTCGGCGGCTACGCGGCCTGGGCCCTCGCCGCGGAATCCACCGGCGCCTGACCGCCCGCGAGCCGCCGGTCGACGGCTCCCCAGGGGCGTACGCCCCACCCGGGCTCGTACGTCCCCCGCTCAGGTCCGTACGCCCCGCCCGGGGCCGTACGCCCCCGTGCCCCAAGCCCGCACAACCCCCTCGCATCCCCTCGTATACCCCCGTGGGTATATCTTCCTTCCGGAGTCATGCATGAGTGCCGAGCGCACCGTTCAGTCCATCACCCCTGCCGTACTGCGCAAACTCACCGAGGAAGGCCGTGCGCCGCGTCTGCTGGACGTGCGCACCCCCGCCGAGTTCCGCACCGCCCACATTCCCGGCGCGTGCAACGTTCCGCTTCACGTCCTGCGCGAGCACCGCGCGGAACTGCTTCCCCACCTCGACGAGGACGTCGTGCTCGTCTGCCGCTCGGGAAGCCGTGCCGCCGGGGCCGAGCGGCTGCTCGCCGAGGCCGGCCTGACGAATCTCCGCGTCCTGGCCGGGGGCATGAACGCCTGGGAGGCGGCGAGCGCGCCCGTGGAGTGGGGCCCCGAGCGCTGGGACATGGAGCGCCAGGTCCGCCTGGTCGCCGGGTCGATCGTCCTCACCACCGGTCTCGTCGGCATTCTCGTGCCCGGCGTCCACCTCGTCGGAACGGCGGTCGGCGCGGGCCTGACCTACGCGGCGATCAGCAACTCCTGCGCCATGGGCGTCCTGCTCTCCAAGCTCCCGTACAACCGCGGCCCCCGCACCGACATCGGCGCGGTGATCGCGCAGCTGCGGGGCGCGCGGTGAGACATTGAAGCACCCCCGGCGTCACTGGGCGCCGGAAGGCCCCGGGGCATCACCGGGCACCGGGAGGGGGAGTGGAGGAGGAAAGTCCGTGCAGGTGGACGAAGAATCGATGAAGCCCGTCCTGAACCGGCTCCGCCGGGCCCAGGGGCAACTGGCCGCCGTCATCGCCATGATCGAGTCCGGCCGTGACTGCGAGGACGTCGTCACCCAGCTCGCCGCCGTATCCCGGGCCCTGGACCGGGCCGGCTTCAAGATCGTGGCCGGTGGCATGCGTCAGTGCCTCGTGGGGGAATCGGACGCCCCGCCCATGACCCAGGAAGAACTGGAGAAGCTTTTCCTCGCCCTCGCCTGACGGGTTTCGAGCCCGGCCGGTACAGCCCTTGTACCAGCCGGGCTCGGGCGTTCCCGGGCAGCGGCACGGTGGTGGCACGGCGGCAGTGCAGCGGCGCGGTGGTGCGGGCTCGCTGTCCGCAGCGGAATCAGGGGTTCCTGCAAACGCAATTGCGAGGTACGGTCCTGCAAACAGGTTTGCAGAATGCTGCGTCTCGTACCAGGGAGCAAGGCCCGTGTCCGCATCGCAGAACCATGACCCCACCGACGGCGACGGCCAGTGGCTGGGCGACGCCCTGCCCGACGTGCCGTTGTCCAAGGCCCAGGCCCGGGTCGTCGACGTCATCGTCCGCAACCCGCAGCTGTCCTCGTACGCGGAGATCGCGGAGATCGCCGAACGGGCGGACGTGAACAGCTCGACGGTGGTGCGGGCGGCCCAGACGCTGGGCTACCGGGGCTGGCCGGATCTGCAACGCGAGTTGCGGGCCCGCTACCTGGTGCACATCTCCACCGAGGAGACCCTGACCGAACACGGCGAGCACCGCAGCCCGCTGCACGACTCCCTCACGCACGACATCGAGAACCTGCGCCAGACCCTGGAGAGCAACTCCGCCGCCGACGCGGAGGCGGCCATCGCCACCCTGGCCTCGGCCCGGTCGATCCTGGTGGTCGGGGCAGGCTCCTTCGCCGGTCCGGCCACTGTCATGGCCCACCTCGGCTCCACCATGGGCTACCCCGTCACACTGGAGAACCGGGCCGGTGTCCACCTGGCGACCGCCGTCAACTGTCTCGGTCCGGGCGACGTGCTCGTGGTCGTCAACATGTGGCGCTCCATGAAACAGATCATCGTCGCCGCCGACGCGGCCCGTGCGGCGGGCGCCACGGTGGTGGCGATCACCGACATGCGGCGTGGCCGGCTCGCCACCTCCATCGCCCACCACCTGCTGATCGTGCCGTCGGAGGGCATCTCCTTCTTCCAGTCCGTCACGGCCGCCACCTCGGTGGTCTACGGACTCCTCGCCGGCATGCAGACGGCCCGGCCCGAGCGCAGCCGCGCCGCCATCCGCCGCACCCAGCAACTCTGGAAGGACCTGGACGTCTACCTCGACTGAACCGTTCCCCCTCGTGCCGCGCGGACGTCCGATCCGGTCCGCGCGGTCGGCAACATCCCAGACACAACCCCGAGCACAACCGATCCCCGCACAACCCCTGGCCACCCCCCAGCACAGTCCCCTTCCGGGCGGCGCGCCCCATCCCTCGCGGCCGCCCCCCGCCGCACCCGCTCCCGCGCCACCCGACCGGTGCCGCCCCGGAGCCCGAGCGCCTGCACACCTACGTTTCTGTGTGCCTGCGCGCCTTTCGACCCACCCCTTTCGATGCCGCGTGCGAGCGCCGGCCGCGCCGGTCGCGCCCGTCGTGCCGATGGCCTTGCATCCCGGACCGGCCCCTTCCCGAGGGCCGCTTCCCAAGGCCCGCCGGGACCACTGAGAACCGTTTCCCCCGGGCCGCCGAGGCCCTTTCCCCGGCCTCGCCCGGGTCCGTACGCACACATCCCCTCATGACAGGAGCACTGAACTGATGAGCAAGCACATCGCCGTCGTCGGCCTCGGCTCGATGGGCGGTGCCATGGCCGCCACCCTGCTGCGTGCGGGGTGGCGGGTACGCGGATTCGATCCGGCGCCCGCCGCCCGGTCCGCCGCCGGGGAGGAAGGCGTGGAGGTCGTCGAGGACCTCGACCGGCTGGCCGGTACGCCCTACGTGCTCCTGTCGCTGCCCTCGGCCCGGGTGGTCGAGGCGACCGTGCCCGCTCTGCTGGCGCGGCCGGGCACACGCGCCGTCGTCGACACCACGACGTCGGAACCGGGCACGTCCGCCGAGGTCGCGGCCCTCGCGGCGGAACAGGGCGTGGCCTTCGTGGACGCCCCCGTCTCGGGCGGCCGCGAAGGCGCGGCCGCCGGCCGGCTCACCGCGTTCGTCGGCGCCGAACCCGACGCGCTCGACGCGGCCCGGCCCGTCCTGGACGCGCTCACCGGCGGCCGGTACCGCCACCTCGGCGCCCCCGGCGCCGGAAACGTGGTCAAGCTCCTCAACAACGTCCTCGCGGCGGTCAACCTGGTCGCGGTCGGCGAGGCCCTCGCCGTGGCGAAGGCGTACGGCGTCGATCCCGCCGCCGCGGCGGCGGGCATCAGCGGCGCGTCCGGCGCCAGCAAGGCGTCCGCGGCGATGTACCCGGACTGGGTGCTCACCGGTACCTACGACTCCGGCTTCGCCCTGGGACTCATGGCCCGGGACGCCGCACTCGCCGTCGAGACCGCCGGGCGGCGCGGGGCGACCCCGCACCTGCTGGCCGCCGCCAGCCACATCTGGCAGGAGGCCCTGGCCGCGCTCGGCCCCGACGCCGACTTCACCGAGATCGCCCGCACCGTAGCCCCCTCCCTCACCTCCGAAGGAGCCACCGCAGCATGAGCACCACCACCACTGCCTTCCCGTCGGCCCCGGGCACGTCCGGCGCCGCCACCGCCCGTGCCGCTCTCGACGCCGCCTTCCCGCAGGGCCTCGGCTCGTTCGTCGACGGCCGGGTCGTCACCGGTGGCGGCGAGAGGGTGCACCTCACCGCCGCCGCGACCGGAGAGGGCTTCGCCGACTACGCCGATGCCGGGGCCGAGGGGGCCGACGCCGTGCTGGCCTCCGCCGTCCGCGGGGCCGAGGTGTGGGCCGCGACCGACCCGTTCGAACGGGCCGCGATCCTGCGCGAGGTGGCCCGGACGATCGGCGCCCACACCGAGGAACTCGCCCTCCTGGAATCCGCCACCACCGGAAAGCCCGTACGCGACACCCGCGCCGAGGCCGCCAAGGTCGCCGAGATGTTCGGCTACTACGCGGGGTGGGCGGACAAACTGCTGGGCCACACGATCCCCGTACCGGGCAACTGGCACACCTACACCGAACGGGTCCCCTGGGGTGTCGTGGTGGCCGTCACCCCGTGGAACGCGCCCCTGTTCACGGGCGGCTGGAACTCGGCCGCACCGCTCGCGGCCGGCAACGCCGTCGTCGTCAAGCCCAGCGAGTTCACCCCGGCCTCCACCCTGCGGCTGGCCCAGCTGGCCCACCGGGCGGGGCTGCCGGACGGGGTGTTCAACGTCGCCACCGGCCTCGGCACCACCGTCGGTGCCGCCCTCACCGCCGACCCCCGGGTCGGCAAGGTGTCCTTCATCGGTTCGGTCGCCACCGGCCGCCGGGTGGCGGTCGCCGCGGCGGGTGCCGGCATCCCGACCGTCCTCGAACTCGGTGGCAAGAGCGCCAACATCGTCTTCGCCGACGCCGACCTGGACCGGGCGGCCGACGGCGCCGTGTCGGCCGTCTTCTCCGGAGCGGGCCAGTCGTGCGTGGCCGGCTCCAGGCTGCTCGTGGAGCGTTCCGTGCACGCGGAGTTCATCGCGCGCGTGGCCGAGCGGGCGTCCCGGCTGAGGCTGGGCGACCCCCTCGACCCCGCCACCGAGGTCGGCCCCATCATCACCCGGCCCCAGTTCGGCACCGTCACCTCGCTGATCGAGGCCGGGCTCGCCGGAGGCGCCCGTCGGGTGACCGGCACCCGGCTGCCCGACCGGCTCACCGGCTCGGCACTGGCGGGCGGACACTGGGTGCCGCCCACCCTGCTGGACGGGGTCACGCCCGCCAACCCGCTGGAGACCACCGAGGTCTTCGGGCCGGTGGTCGGCGCCGACGCCTTCGACACCGAGGCGGAGGCCGTCGCCCGCGCCAACGCCACGGACTTCGGCCTGGCCGGGGCGGTCTGGACCCAGGACGTCGCCCGCGCCCACCACGTGGCACGTGCCGTGAAGGCCGGCACCTTCTGGATCAACGCCTACAAGACCATCCACGTCGCGGTGCCCTTCGGCGGCTTCGGGGACTCCGGGCACGGCCGTTCCTCCGGCCCCGGAGTGCTGGACGAGTACACGCAGACCAAGGCCGTCTGGACGCCCACCCGGGCCGCCGGCGCCCCGTTCCCCTCCCTGAGCTACTAGGAGACACCGTGGCCACGAACCATCTCACCAGTTCCACCAGCCCCACCAGTCCCGCCGAGACCGGCCCTGCCAACGGAGCCGAGACCGGAGCCGGCACCGGAGCCCACACCGGAACTGAGACCGGAGCCGGCACCGGAGCCGATGTCCGCAACCGGCTCAGGGCCGGCACCTCCACCGGTGTGTCGGACTGGCAGGACCGCGTGCTCGAACTGGCACGCACCCTGCACGCCCACCCCGAGACCGCCTTCCAGGAGACCGGGGCCGCCGCCGCGATCACCGAACTGCTCGCCGGGGGCGGGTTCACGGTCGAGCACGGCACGGGCGGCCTGCCGACCGCGTTCACCGCCACCGCGGGCAGCGGCGAGCTGACGGTCGCGCTCTGCGTCGAGTACGACGCGCTGCCCGAGATCGGCCACGCCTGCGGCCACCACCTCATCGCCGGCGCCTCGGTGGCCGCCGCACTGGCCCTGGCCCCGTACGCCGACGAACTCGGCATCACACTGAAGGCGATCGGCACCCCGGCCGAGGAGCACGGCGGCGGCAAGGCGCTGCTGCTGGAGGCCGGCGCGTTCGACGGAGTGGGCCTGGCCCTGATGGTCCACCCGGTGCAGGACGGGATCGGCCACAACCCCGCCGGCAGCACCTCGCAGGCGGTCGGCCGGTACCGGGCCGTGTTCCGGGGGCGCGCTGCGCACGCCGCGGCCGCACCCCACCAGGGCGTGAACGCCGCCGACGCCGCCACGCTCTCCCAGGTGGCCGTCGGTCTGCTGCGCCAGCAACTGCCGGGCGACCAGCGGGTGGCGCTGTTCGTCTCCGAAGGCGGTGCCGCCACCAACATCATTCCCGAGCGGGCCGTCGTCGACTTCGAGTGCCGGGCGTTCACCCTGCCCGAGTACGGGACGCTGCTGGAGCGCGTCCGGCGGTGCTTCGAGGGCGCGGCCCTGGCGACCGGCACCGAGCTGACCGTGGAGGCCACCGAGCCGCTCTACGAACCGCTCGTGCAGGACGAAGCACTGGCGGGCTTCTGGACGGCGGCCATGGCCTCCTTCGGGCGGGACGTCACCTCCGGCGGCCGGCTCGTCGGCGGCTCGACCGACATGGGCAACATCAGCCAGGTCATCCCCAGCCTGCATCCGTGGCTGAGCATCCCGGGAGCCGAGGCGCCCATCCACTCCCACGCCTTCGCGGCCCTCGCCGACACGCCCGTGGCGTACGACATGATGCTCGAGGCGGCCCGCGCCCTCGCCCGGACCGTCGTGGACGCGGCGCTCGACACCGAACACCGGCCGCGTTTCGTCGCCGCGGCCCACCGTCGCGACGGCGGCGAGGGGGTGGTGACGACATGAGCGCCCCCACCACCGGCCTCGAGGACCGCGTCGCCGGGCCGCGTCAGACCCTGCCGATCGCCGCTCTCGCCCTGGTCATCGCCCTGGTCGTGCAGGCCGTCGGGCAGCTCGACATCGACCTGGGCGTCGGTTCCGTCATCGTCTTCCCCATGGTGTGGGGGCTGATCCTGGGCCTGCTGGTGTCGGTCCAGAAGGTCCGCCCCCTCGGCATCCGCCTCCAGAAAGTGGCGTCCGCGCTCGTCGGCGTGGCCGTGATGCTCCTCGTCGCCCGGCTCGCCTTCAACATCGGCCCCAGCCTGCCGACGCTCGTCAAGGCCGGGCCCGCGCTGCTGCTCCAGGAGATCGGCCACCTCCTGGGCACGGTGGCGGTGGCCCTGCCGCTCGCCGTCCTGCTGCGCCTGGGCAGGGCCACGGTCGGGGCCACCTTCTCGCTGGACCGCGAGCCGTCCTTCGCGATGGTCTCGGAGAAGTACGGGCCGGACTCCGACCAGTACCGCGGCGTCCTGGCCATGTACGTGTTCGGCACGATGTTCGGAGCGGTGTTCATCACGCTCCTGACCTCGCTGGTGTCGAACTGGAACATCTTCGACCCGCTGGCCCTCGCCATGGGCGCCGGCGTCGGCTCGGGTTCGATGATGGCCGCCTCCTCGGCCAGCATCGTGGCCGCCTACCCGGGGCACGAAGAGGCCATCCTCGGCATGGCGGCGGTGTCGAACCTCATCACCACCATCCTCGGGGTCTACGTGGGCATCTACGTGGCACTGCCGCTGGCGGACCGGTTCTACCGCTTCCTCACCCGCCGCCAGAGCACCCGCACGCCGGGGACGACGCCGCCCGAAACCTCTGACGCCCCGGCCGTTTCGGCTGCCCCCGGCGCGCCGGAAGCTCCAAATACTCCCGACGCCCCGACCGCGTCTGCCGTCCCGACCGCCCCGGGCGTCCCGACTGGCCCGACCGCGTCTGCCGTCCCGACCGCCCTGGACGTCCCGACTGCCCCGACCGCTTCTGCGGCCCAGGCCGTCCAGAAGGACGACGCAGCCGCGAACCGCGCCTTCCGGGAGGAAGTCGCCGCCGCCTCGGACGAGATCAGGATCCCGCTCGGGCTCTCGCTCGGCGTCCTGACGGTGCTCGGCCTCGGCACCGCCTCCGTCGCGGCCGGCACGATCGGCTGGGACATCGTCGGCGGCTACGCCGTGCTGCTGGGCCTGGTGCTGCTCGGCCTGTTCCTCGCCAAGGTCAGCCGGAAGGTCTCCGCGATCGTGTGGGTCACCACGGTGGGCGCGTACGTGTCCAGCCCGTGGTTCTTCGCCTCCGACAGCCTCAACGGCCTGGTCGGCTCGGTGGACTTCCTGTCCATCGCCACGATCATGCTGACCCTCGCGGGGCTGTCACTGGGCAAGGACCTGCCGCTGCTGCGCCACATCGGCTGGAAGATCATCCCGGTCGGACTCGTCGCGATCACCGCCTCGTTCCTGCTCTCGGCGGTGATCGCGGAGTTCACCCTCGGCGTGTGGGGCTGACCTTCGCCGGTGCCGTCGATCCGTACGAGCAGGACCGGGGCTCCGGCGCGGTGGCCGCTTCCTCGCAGCCGTCCTGCCGGACGCAGCCGCCCCGTTCCGTACCGTTCCCTACCGCGCCGTACCGTTCCCCACCGTCCCGTACCGTTCCGCACCGAACGGTACGGGACGGGACGCCGGGCATCAGGCCCGTTTGTCGGGCGCGGGGAACGCGTCGTCGTAGAGGCAGAACACCCGAGGCAGGGGCGCGGAGGCGTCCCGGGCCGCAGGGAGCGTGCGCAGGGCGGCCCAGCACTCCTGGGCGAGCCGGCGGGCGCGGCTGCCGGCCCAGGGCCGGGGCAGCAGCTCCGGAGGCAGCAGTGGATCGGGGGTCATGGCGTGACTGAACACCGCGGCGAGCTCCACGGCCAGGGTGAGCCGCTCGGCCCCGGACAGCTCCGTCCCGCGGGCCAGCCGGTCGGCGCAGGACTCGGCGAAGGCCGCGAGGAGTTCGTGCCGGGCGGCGATCGTGTCCAACGGCCAGATGGCGGCGGCCAGTTCACGGGGATCGGTGGTGTCCCCGATGTGCAGGTCGGTACTGGTGAGGAAGGTGACGGAGTCGAGCACGTCGAGCTGACGGGCCCGGCCCCCGACCAGGTCGGCGATGGGATTGGCGGCGACGTACAGCCCGCCCTGGATGGGCGCCGCGCCCAGGTGCAGCAGGGTTTCCCGCAGTGTGTCGCGGACGGCGCGGCGCGCCTCCGGGACCGCGAACGCGAAGAGGTGCCACGTACCGTCCCAGGGCGCGAGCCCGCGGTCCTGCCGGTACGCGTGGCGGACGTGGTCGGCGTCGGGGGCGACGGCGCCGGTCGCGGCGTCGGCCACGGCCCGCAGCACGGCCTTGCGCCCCCGCCCCTCCTGGAGGAACCGCCCCTCGGCGACGAGGCGTTTGATGCACAGCCGGACCTGCTGGTCGGTCATGCCCAGCAGTCCTGCGACGGCGTAGAGCTCACCGGCGTCGACGGTCCCGTCCTCACGGACCAGGGCGTGCACGAGCAGCCGCGTGGGGATCTCCGGACGCCACACGGGGTCCGGCTGCGGGTGGGTCATCGGGGGTTCCTCCGCCCAGGTCGTCGCGGGTGACGGGGTGATGCATGGTGGTGACGGCTCCGAATCCCATCAGTGTTCTCATGAGCGGGGTCCGCCGGGTGCGCACGGCCTTCCTCGGTGCGACCGTCGCACGTCTTCGTAGCTCACCGTCCATCGGCCATCGGCCATCATAATGCGCTCGTTTTCCGTACGACCGTTTTTGATTCAGTAGATTCAAGGTGTTGTGAAGGTCCGCCCCCGTACGGCGGTGCGGACCGCGGGGGCGCTGCTCGGGTCGACCTCCGCACTCGCGCCCGCCGGCGCCGCACCCTGAGCGCCGATGTTCCACGGCGCTCAGGGTGTCCCGCTGGTTCCGGCACGGCACGAGGCCCGAGACCCACCGGGACACGGGCACGGGTACGGGGACGGGAATCGCGTCAACGCCCTCGCGAGTACGGCCGGGTTGTGGTCGGCGGCCGTGCGTCAGCCGTTCACCGGGAAAAGCGAGGGCGAGGGTTCAGTGCTCGCACAGGGAGAACGGTCGCGCGTAGAGCTCTTCGTTGTGCTCGGCGATGAAGAACTTGCGTTCCTGCATGAGTTGTTCGCGGTATTCCTTGGCCTGTTCCAGCGTCATGGTCGAGGTCTCCGCCCACGGCTGCTGCGGCGGCACGTCGGAGGTCGAGACGATCCTTTTCGACGGGTCGACCAGGAAGAACGCGAGGATCTTGCGGTGGCCGGGCGCGGTGGGGTCCGCGAGGCGGAACGAGCCGACGCGGTGCTGCAGGACGTTCGGGAACGCCAGGCAGCGGCCCGCCGGGGTCGATGCCGATCCCAGCAGCTGGTTCAGCGGGTCCTCGTTCGACAGCCCGTAGGCCTCGCTCACGCCGGTGTCGTCGTTCTGTTCGTAGTCCGGGTCGTCGAGTGCCGCCCGGAAACTCAGTTGGCTCTCGGTGATGTTCTCGCTGTCCCAGTAGTAAATTCCGGTCGAGACGATCCGTTCGTTCAACATTCCCTCGACATGCCAGGAACCGCCGGAGTACTCGGGCTTCTCCGGGGTGAGGTGAATGGTGGCGAGCTTGACGATGACCTGGAGGCGACGG
Source organism: Streptomyces sp. ML-6 (assembly GCF_030116705.1). Lineage (NCBI taxonomy): Bacteria > Bacillati > Actinomycetota > Actinomycetes > Kitasatosporales > Streptomycetaceae > Streptomyces > Streptomyces sp. ML-6. The sequence continues at coordinate 466,283 of NZ_JAOTIK010000002.1, read as the reverse complement.
CCGCGCAGGTCGATTCGGGCGGAGTCGTCGGGCAGTGCGGGCGGGACGAATTCCGGGGCGTCCGGGATGACCGGGCGGCGGTCGTACCACCAGTTGTCCTCGGCCTTCTCCCAGGCCGCGTAGGCCTCGTCGTCATCGTCGTCGACGGGCTCGACCGGCTTGCCCGGGGCCTCGTCGTACCACGTGTAGGGATTGACGTCGATCCGCGGGGGACGCGGATTGCGCAGATCGGTGAGCACGTTCTCCAGCAGTGGGCGCATGCGCGCGAACAGGTCCGGCAGGACGGAGGCGAGCTCGGCGTGAGCCACGGGATGGACGTTGTTGACGTACGAACGGAAGACGACGTCGCCGTCGTCACCGACCTCGACATCCGTGGGCAGCCACTGGAAATTCTTCGAGAATTCGTACTGTGACCTGCTGGCCTCCGAGCTCCTCCAAACCTCCTCGGGCGCTCCGCTCGCCTGCCGCACGAGGCAGAACAGCGAGGGATGGACCAGATCCAGCACCTGGCCGTCGGAGCCCGGATGCCAGTCCTTCTCCGCTTCGGGAACCTGCTCCAGGGCCCGGACCGCCTCGCGCAGCCGGGACCTGAGCTCTTCGTCGATCAGCGTGTCCGACTGCCACACCCCGTCGACGGCGGACACCTCGATGCCGGTTCGCTCGTCCCGCAGCCCGGCGTAATGCCTCAATTCGGCGAGCACATAACGAATCTGGGCTTCGGTCAGACCCTGGTCGGTCGCTTCTTTCGTCCACTTGGCAACGATTTCGGCGTCGTTCATCTTGTCGAACCACCCCGATTTCGCCCGGATGTGGGCGCTGCACTGCATCATCTCCAGTTCCCGCAGCGTTCGGGGTTTCTTGAACGATATTCCGTAGGAAGCAAAAAAGGGCAGTGGGAAAGCGGACAGGCCGGTCAATTCTCTCGATCCTCCCAGTTGATGTTCAGCGGCCGGAAGGATACTTCAGCGGACTGACACCGCAGCCGTGACCGCAGCCGCAGCCGCAGCCGCAGTTGCAGTTGCGGTCGCGATCACAGTCCTGGTCATGGCCGGTGCGGGTGGGGCGCGGGCAGGTAAGGGGTGATGTTGCGCCAGGCGCGCTCCATGTACTCCTCCTTCTCGCCGACCGGGGCGACATAGTGCAGTGCGCCGTCGGCGGCCTCCTTGCCCGCGAGGCGGGCGATGATCCAGGCGGCGAGGTAGTGCGAGGCCAGGCAGCCGCCGGCGGTGGCGATGTTGCCCTTGGCGTGGAAGGGCTGGTCGAGCACCTCCACGCCGGCGGCGACGACCCAGGGCCTGGTGATCAGGTCGGTGCAGGCGGGGACGCCGTCGAGCAGGCCGAGCCTGGCCGACACGAGCGCGCCGGAGCACTGCGCGGCGATGAGCTGGCGCGAGGGGGCCAGGCCCCGCAGGACGCTCATGATCGCCGGGTCCTCGACGACCTCGCGGGTGGCGATGCCGCTGCCGATGATCACGGCGTCGGCGGCGCACGCCTCCTCAAGAGTGGACATCTGCTCGATGACCACTCCGTTCATCGACGTCACCCTGGGGCCCGGGGTGGCGAGGGTGACGCGCCAGTCGTCGGCCCTGACGCGGTTGAGCACACCGAGCGCGATCAGGGAGTCGAGTTCGTTGTAGCCCTCGAAGGTGAGGATGGCGATGTGCACGACGGCTGTCCTTCCGGGTGGGTGGGCCCCGACGGTAGGAAGCCCTGAGCAGGACAGTCAAAGAATTGTCATGGGTACAATCCGGCGCATGGCAGTCCCGCGGTACAAAACACTGGTCGACGCGTTCGCCGCCGACATCCGGACCGGGCGGCTCGCCGCGGGCGTACGGCTGCCGACGCACCGCGGACTCGCCGCCCGTGAGGGCATCGCCGTGGTGACCGCGACCCGGGTGTACGCCGAGCTGGAAGCGATGGGTCTGGTGAGCCGGGAACAGGGCCGCGGCACGTTCGTGCGCGACATCGCGGTTCCCGCCGGTCACGGCATCGACCAACAGGCCGTCGCCACCGACGCGGTCGACCTCAACTTCAACTGTCCGTCGCTGCCCGGACAGGCCGGCCTCCTCCGGCAGGCCCTGCGCGAGGTGGCCACCTCCGGCGACCTCGAATCGCTGCTGCGCTACCAGCCCCATCGAGGGCGCCCCCAGGACAGGGCCTCGGTCGCACGGCACCTGAGGCGCCGGGGAATCACCGCCGACGCGGACCGGGTCCTCATCGCCAACGGTGCGCAGCACGGCCTGGCCATCACCGTCATGGCCGCGCTCGACGCCGGCGACGTCGTCGCGGTCGATGCACTCACCTACCCGGGTTTCAAGGTGCTCGCGCACGCCTTCCGGCTCGACCTGGAGCCCATCCCCGCAACCGCCGACGGCCCGGATCTCGACGCCCTCGAAAGGCTGTGCGCGACCCGCCCCGTGCGCGCGATCTACACCATGCCCACCTTGCACAACCCCCTGGGCCGGGTCATGTCGGCCCCCGACCGGATCCGCCTGATCGGGATCGCCCGCCGGTACGGCCCGCTCATCATCGAGGACGCCTCCTACGCCTACCTGGTCGAGGACCCGCCACCGCCTCTGGCCACGACCGCGCCGGACATCACCGTCCACGTCTCGGGACTGTCCAAGAGCGTTGCCACCGGCCTGCGGGTCGGCTTCGTCGTCGCCCCGCTGTCCGTGGTGCCGTCGCTCGAACGCGCGATTCGGGCGACCACCTGGAACACCCCGGCCCTCACCACCGCGCTCGCCTGCCGCTGGCTCGACGACGGCACGGTGGACCACTTGGAGGCGCGGAAACGGGACGACGCCAAGGCGCGCCAGGCAATCGCCGGACAGGAGCTGGCGGGGCTCCCGCTCATAGGCCACCCCTCGTCCTACTTCACCTGGCTGCCGCTGCCCGACGACGCGCGCGCCGATCGTCTGACCGCCACCCTCGCCCGTCAGCACATCTCGGTGGCCACGGCCGAGCCGTTCACCACCTCGGCCCACACACCACAGGCGATCCGCCTCGCCCTGGGCTCGACCGATCCGGACAGCCTCCGGTCGACGCTGCGTACGGTGCGACGGGTCGTTGTCGAGGACGCCTACGCCTGAACTCCTCCGGGGAGCCGGCTGCTGCCCACACTGGATTCCTGTCCCTGCCGGCTGCCGGCCCGCACCGGCTGCCGGCCCCCTCGCCCCTGCCCGCCCCGGTGTCGAAAGGCTCACTGGCCCCGGTTGCGGTGGGCGGCGACCCGGACCCGGGTTCCGCAGCGGGTCGAACAGTAGCGTTGCGGCGCGCGGCGCCCCGTGTCGATGAAGTAGCGGTCGCATCCCGGCGCGGCGCAGCGGCCCCATGCGCAGTAGCCGCGTTCGCTGAGCCAGAGCGCCAGGGCGAGCGCGGCGGTGGACAGCAGCCACGGGGCCGGGCGCGCATCCCGGGGCACCTGGGTGTGGAGCGACCAGCGGCGCCCCGGCAGACGGGCCAGCCGGGGCCGGGCGGGGTACCGGTCGAGCAGGGCGTTGATCGCCTCGGCGGCGCTGTCCTCGTCCTTCATGTCCAGGATGCCGGCGACGACCGCGACGGCCTCCCGCACCTCTTCCGCGGTGGTCCCGGTCAGCCGCAGGGCCGGGCCGCCGTGCGCCTCCACCACGGCTTCGAGCCCGGCCGGTGTGGCTCCGCTCCCGTCCTGCACGGCGTTGACCAGATCGGTCAGGAAGTACAGGCCGCGTGGGTTGTCGTCGGCGAATCGCTGGTCCATGGGCTTCTCTCGCTTCGGTGGGACGGCATCACCCCACCATGGTAACGTCTAAAATATAGTTAGTCGTTACGTGGACGTTCGTGCAGGAAGAAAGAGGCCCTCCGTGACCGAGTCGCATACGTCCGTGCTGGTCGTCGGGGGCGGACCCGTCGGTCTGGCCCTGTCCTGTCTGCTGTCGGGCCACGGTGTGGACCACGTGCTGACCGAGGCCCGTCCCGCCACCTCCCGCCATCCGAAGGCGCGGGGTGTCTCGGCCCGGTCCATGGAGATCTTCCGGCGCATCGGCCTGGAGGAAGCGGTTCGCGCCGCGGGGCTGCCGCCCGAGCAGGTCCGCTTCTACCGGGGTCGCGACCTGGTCGACCCCGACCACGTCCGCACCGGTCTCGTCCAGGAGCCCGACGAGGGCCCCGAGCACACGCCGTCGCCGGGCCTCATCTGCTCCCAGGACGTCCTGGAGCCCCTGTTGCTGCGGCGCGCCGAGGAACTGGCCGGCTCCCGGGTCCGGTTCGGCACCCGTGTGGTTTCCTTCGCCGATGACGGCCTCGGCGTGCGGGCCGTCGTCGAGGAACGGGCCACCGGCCGCCGGTACCGACTGAGGACGGACTGGCTCGTCGGCTGCGACGGCGCCGCGAGCACCGTGCGGGCCGGGGCCGGGATCGCGATGGAGGGCCCGACCGGTCTCGGGCGGTACCTGAGCATCCGCTTCGAGGCACCCCTGGGCCCGGTGGTGGCCGACCGGGCCAGCGCCTCGTACTTCCTCACCGTCCCGGGGCGGGGCGGGTTCATGGCCGTCGACAACGACCGCCACTGGATCTACCAGTACCCCCTCGGCGCGGACGCGGCGGCGGATCCGACGGACCATCGGTTCCTGGCCGGGCTCATCCGTACGGCCGCGGGTATCCCCGATCTGGACGTGACGGTCCGCGACACGATGACCTGGCGCATGGACGCCCAGCTCGCCGACGCCTACCGCCGCTCACGCGCCCTGCTGGCGGGCGACGCCGCCCACGTCATCCCGCCGACCGGCGGCCACGGCATGAACACCGGCATCGGCGACGCCGACAACCTCGCGTGGAAACTCGCCGCCGTCGTCGCCGGGTACGCCGACGAGGCCCTGCTGAACACCTACGGGGCCGAGCGGCGCCCCCTCGCACGCCAGGTCATCGACATCTCCACGGCCAACGCGACGAACCGGGCCGGCTACCGCATCGACGACGAACTCCTCCTGACCGCCACCTACCGCTCCGCCGCCGTCATCCCCGACTCCGTCCTCGGGCCCGGATCCGCCGACGTCCCCGGCCCCGGATCCGCCGACGTTCCCGCGCCCGGCCCCGGATCCGCCGACGTCCCCGGGCCCCTGAACACCTACGGTTACCGCCCCGGCTGCCGGCCGGGGGAGCGCGTCCCCCACGTCCGCCTCACCGGAGGCCCCGCGGGAGTGACCTCCACCCTCGACCTCATCGGCTCCGGCCTCACCCTGCTCGCGGCCGACAGCGACCCGGAGTGGCAGCGACAGGCCGAGGCCGTACGACAGGCGGGCATCCCCCTCACCCTCCGTACCATCCGCACCGCCGCCCAGCGGGAGGCGGAACCCGGCCAATGGGCGAGCGTGCTCGGCACCGAACACGCGGACGCCGCACTCCTGGTGCGCCCCGACGGGCACATCGCCTGGCGCGGTGCCCGCCCGGCGGACCTGTCGACGTTCCCGGCCCTCGTACGGCGCGTACTCGCGACCCCGTGACCCCCACCGGCACGGTTCGGCGGCTCGGCGGGACGAGGGCGGCTCCTCACCGGCATGGCCCCAAGCCCCGGCAACGCCCGAGTGCCGCCGCTGTCCGCGTCCAGGCCCGCGAGTGGACGCGGTCCGTCCTCGCCGGGGCTGCCGGGGCTGCGGACAACACCAACGGTTCCATGCCCGACTCGTCCGGTGGCGCGAAGTTCCCCTGATACAGGTTCAGCAGTCCGCTCAGCGGGTGCCGGTACGCCGTGCGTCCGTGCGGGGGACGGGCCCGTCCCGGGCACCGGCCCGTCCCAAGGGGCCGGTCCGCCGGGGGAGTTGGTCCGGGGCGGGAGTCAGTCCGGCATGGGAACGCCCAGGATGGCGTGCATGCCGCACAGCGCCCAGTCCTCCGCCCGGCTGTCGCCGTGGAGGAGTCGCGCCGGGGTGATGCCTGCGGCCAGGGACTCCAGTCCGTAGACGACCTGGGGCGCGTCCGTCCCGGGCGGGAGGTCCCCGGCGGCGACGGCGGCGTCGATGTCGTGGCGAAGGGTGTCCCGCCAGCGGGTGCGGCCCTCGGCGATCCGGTCGTGCACGGCGCCGGTGCGGCCGTCGTAGTCGTAGGTGACCTGGGTGAGCAGGCAGCCCCCGGAGTAGCCGGGATCGGCGGCGTAGCGCACCCAGGACGCGCAGAGGGCCAACAGCCGGGGCAGGCCCGCGTCGAGATGGCGCACCGGTTGCCAGACCCGGGTGCGGACGTCCTCCAGGACCAGATCCACCGTCTCCAGTTGCAGCTTCTCCTTGCTGCGGAACTGGCCGATCACACCCGCCTTGCTCATCCCCAACCGGTCCGCGAGCCGGCCGATGGTGACGCTGTCCAAGCCCTCCGACGAAGCGATCTCGGCGGCGGCGCGCAGCACCGACCGCCGGGTTTCGAGCGCTGCCTGAGCCGATGCACGTCCTGCCATGCCCGACAGCTTAGCAAACGACCGTACGGCATTGACGTACGAACGATCGTACTCTTAAATCCTTGCCATGACGCCCTCCGCCACCACCCGCCGGGCCTCCCTCGCCCTGTTACTCGCCTGCGCGGGCACCTTCCTGAGCTTTCTCGACGCCACCGTGACCAACCTGGCGGTGCCGCCGATCGCCGACGACTTCGACGTCTCGCTGACCACCGTCTCGTGGGTCGCCACCGCCTACGTGATCCCCTTCGCCGCCCTCCTCGCCCCGGCCGGGCCGCTGGCCGACGCGGTCGGCCGCGCCCGCCTGTTCCTGATCGGCGTCGCCGTTTTCACGGCGTCGTCGCTGCTGATCGCCGTGGCCCCGGCCCTGCCCGTGCTGCTCGGGGCCCGCGCCGTCCAGGGCCTGGCGGCGGCTCTGCTGGTACCCGCGTCGCTGGGGCTGGTGCTCGCGGAGATCCCCGCCGAACGCAGGCGCGCCGCGATCGGCATGTGGAGCGCGGCGGGGGCCCTGGCCGCCGCCGCTGGACCCGCCGTCGGCGGTGTCATGGTCGAGGTGCTCGACTGGCGGGCGCTGTTCTGCCTCAACCTGCCGGTGGGCTGCTGGGTACTGATCGCCGGGAGGAAGCTGCTGACCGGCGAGTCCCGTACCGGCGAAGGACCCGACCTCGTGGGCGGCCTGCTGCTCGCCCTCTGCATCGGCTCGGCGGTGTACGGCCTGACGCAGGGCCCCGACCACGGCTGGACCTCGGTGCACGTGTCGGCCGCCTCCGGCGTCGCCGTGCTCTCGGGCGCGGCGACCGTGCTGCGGGCGCTCCGGCACCCGCGCCCGGCGCTGCGACTGGACCTCTTCCACAGCCGGTCCTTCGCCGTGGCGAGCGGCGTCTCCCTCGCGTACGGCGCCGCGCTGTTCACCACGATGCTGCTCGGCGTGCTCTTCATGACCGACGCCTGGAACTACTCCGCCCTGGAGGCCGGTCTCGCGATGAGCCCGGCGGCGCTCGTCACCGCCGTGGTCGGCATCGGCATCGGACGGCTCCCCGTCGCTCTCACCCCGCGCACGATGGTGGCGGGCGGCTCGGCCCTCGTCGCCGCCTCGACGGCCGTGCCGGCCCTGCTGATCGACACCGAGCCACGCTTCTGGACGCTCTGGCTGCCGACCGGAACGGTGATGGGCGTCGGCGTCGGCATGGCCACCGTCGGCATCTCCAGCGCCGCCGCCCTCTCCGTCGTGCCCCGGCACTTCGCCGCCGCGACGGGCATGGTCATGGCGGCCCGTCAGGTCGGCGGCGGCCTCGGCATCGCCGCCACGGCCGTGATCGTCGCGGAGGTCTCGGGCCCGGGCGCGCAGCCGTACGCCGCCGTGTACTGGTTCGCCACCGCCGTCAACCTGGCCGCCGCCGTGGGCGGTCTCGCCCTGCGCCTCGCACCTCCGCCCCTGCCGAACCCCGCACCCCCGGCCGACCGGGCCCCGGCCGCCGCCCGGACCCTCGAAGGAGACCAACGATGACCTCCCAGCCGTACCGAACCCCCGTCCGGGCCCGGCCCGCCGACCCCGCCGACCCCGCCGACCCCGCCGACCCCACTGTCTCCGCCGGTCTCACTGCCTCCGCCGACCCAACCGACCTCGACGGCCGTACTGCCCCCGCCGACCCCCTGCCCTCGCCGACCTCACCGCCCCCACCGACCTCGCCGCCGAGCTGTCCGACCCGTACTGCATGGCCCCCGACACCGCCGCCGAACTGCTCCGCGAGCTCCCCTGGAACCGGCTGGCCGTAATGGGGGACAGCGTCACTGCCGGGGTGATGGGCCCCCTGCCGGGCTATCGCGAGCGGTCCTTCGCCGACCGCTTCACCGACGCCCTCGCCGCCACCCGCCCCGGCTTCGCCGCGGTCAACCTGGCCACGCCCCACCTGCTTCTCGACGAGATCCGGGACCAGCAGCTCATCCCCGCCCTGGACTTCGGGCCGGACGTGGTGATGGTGAGCGCGGGCGGCAACGACGCCTTCCGCAGCTTCGACCCGGAGACGCTGCGGGCGGAACTGGCCTCGTTCCTGACCCCCCTCGCCGAGAGCGGTGCCCTCGTCATCACCATCGGCCTGTTCGACCTCGCCCGGTCGGGCCTCGTCCCGCCGGAACACGCCGACAACATGGCCCGCCGCTTCGACGAGCTCGACCGCATCACCGTCGGCCTGACCCGCGCACTCGGCGGCATCCACATCGACACCCACCACCACCCGCTCGCCGCCGACCCGGGCATCTACGCCGCCGACCGCGTCCACGCCAACGCCCGCGGTCACGCGGTCGCCTTCGCCGCCATCGCGACCACCCTGGCCCAGCACGCCCGGGAGCACACGGACGGCTGAACCGGCCCCTCCCTTCCCCCGTCAGCCGGTGCCGCCAGCACCGGCCCCGGGGCGCTTTCCGGGTGCCCTCTCGGACTCGGACACCAACTCCGCCATGACGGCCGCCGGCAGGGACGGGTTGGCGGCAGCGGCTTGCCCCACCTGCCAGTCGCGGTCGGCGAGCAGCTCGACGATGACCTCTGTCGGCAGGGCCGGATGCCCGGCAGCCACCCGCCGCGCCTTCCGGTCCGCCAGGCAGACGAGTAGCGCCGGGCCGGTCGCGCCGGGGTGCCGGGCGATCTCGCACAGCGCCTTCCGGACAGGCGGTACGTGTCCGGCCAGATCCTCCAACAGGGCGGGCGGGGTATCCGGGTTGGCCGCCACCCCGGCGACGACCTGGGCCCCGTGACGTTCGACCATGGACCGCAGCCGGGCCTCCGAGAGGCCGGGGTGCCGCGCGACGGACTTGACCACCTTCGCATCGGGGTCGTCGGCCAGCGTGTCGCGTATCCCGGCCGGCAGGTCGCGCCGCTCGGCCAGGAGCATCCGCAGCACCGGATTCGACGACCTCGCCAGGTCCTCGACCTCGGCGGGAGAGGCGGAGGCCATCCGCGGCAGCAGGGACGAACCGATCCTGGTGGCGGCGGCCAGGCCGGAGAGCACGTCCAGCGGCACACGAGGGTGGTGTGCCAGACGGCGCCGCACCTCGTGGTCGCGGTCGGCGGCCAGCACACGGATCACGGCGTCGTCGATCGCCGGGTTCCCCGCGAGTTCGGCCCGGACACCGGGAACGGGGTCGCCGGAGAGCCGCGCGGCGGTCTCCGGCGGCAGGCCGGGGCGGGCGGCGAGCAGGCCGCGCAGCAGCGCCGAGGGATGATCGGCGAACCCGAGAAGTACCCGGATCGGCGTGGCGGGGTTCTGCAACGCCTGCTGCGCCAGCTCGTGGAGGGTGGACTCGTGCGAGCCGTCGCACGAGGCACCGGGCCGCAGGTCGCAGTCGAGCCGTGGAGAGTGCGGATCGTGCGCGCAGGGCGTCTCCTCCGCGTCGCAGACCAGGCACCGCTCCGTCGGCGGTAGCCCCTCGCCGCTGACCAGCATGGCCAGGACCCGCGGTGGTGTGGCCTCGTTGGCCGCCACCGCGCGGCGCACCTCGGCATGCGGGTGGTGCGCCAGCCGGGCCGTCAGGTCCGCCGTGGTCCACAACGCGAGCTCCACGACGACCCGCACGTCCGGGTCGGCGGCGAGCGTCTCCCGCACATCGGCCGGAAGCCCGGGACAGGCGGCCAGTTTCAGCCGGCGTTCGACGTCGGGGTCCCGGGCGAAGAGCCGCGCCCACTCCGGGTCGCCGGAACGCTCGTCGAGCAGGGCGAGCGCGGCCTGCGGCCGGGTGCGGGGGTCGATGTCGGCAGCGGTCAGCCGGCCCTCGTACGCGAGCTGCACGGCGCTCTCCTCGACGCGGGCGGCCAGGGCGACCGCCTGCTCGCGGCCGAGGTCCGCGCGACGGGCGAGGCTGTGGGCAACGTCCTCGTCCGCGACCGCGATCAGACGCCCGACCAGCTCGAAGGGCAGGGCCTCATTGGCGGCGAGGCCGCACAGCACGTGGTTCACAGAAGGCATCACAGCACATGGTTCACGGAAGACATCCTGCCCGGGCCGCGGCGGTCGAACGGCCGGGGTCCAGTCCGAGCGAGGACCGGCCCGGCGACGAGTCCGGCAACGATCCCGGCTACGAGTCCGGCGACGAGTTCGGCAACGATCCCGACCACGATCCCGGCAACGAGCGAGTCCGCGTTAATCGCTGGTGCACGACCCGGGAGCCCTTGTACGTTGGCAGCGCGACCGCGCCTCCGATGCGCTCGGCTGCGGCTACTTCCTCATGACAACCAAGTGACGCCGCCGCCCCTTTGATCTCGGCAGGCGCGGGCGTCTTCACCCCGTCGGGCCCCGGGCCGGGGGTGTCCGATCCCTTGAATCCCGGAGGATTCGCTGCCCCGTCACACCCCGCGCGTCTCCAAGGTCTGGTCCGAGATGCTCGTGAGCCCGCACGTCTCGTCGATTGCCCGCTCCCGGCCCCAGCCCCGGCCCCAGCCACATCCCCTGCTCCTGCCCCTGTCCCCGTCACAGCCTCGACGCGAGCCCGACGGCCCGGGCTTCCGCACCTACGACGGTGGCCCGGCCTTCGTCCGCGAGCCCCGCGAGGAGCTCTTCCTCCTCGCGGTCGGCAACTTCGTGTCCCAGCAGACCTTTTACGAGAGCGGTGAGGAGCGGGACGACCGGTACACCCGTCTCGTCGGTGAACTCGCGGTCCAGGACCCCGTGTGGACGGCCGGCCTGCTGCGCTGGCTCCGTGGCGAGGGCAACATGCGCACGGCGTCCCTGGTGGGCGCCGCCACGTACGTCCGGGCCCGGCTCGAGGCCGGGGCGTCCGAAGGCCCGTCCAACCGGTCCGTGATCGATTCGGTGCTCCGGCGCGCCGACGAACCCGGAGAGTTGCTCGCCCACTGGGTCTCGGCGTACGGGCGGAACGTGCCGCAACCCGTGAAGCGGGGCATCGCCGACGCCGTACGCCGGCTGTACACGTCCCGGTCCCTGCTCAAGTACGACACCGAGTCCAAGAACTTCCGCTTCGGCGACGTCCTCAACCTGGTGCACGCCTCCCCCGACCCGGAAAAGCCCTGGCAGGGGGCGCTCTTCCGATACCTCCTGGACCGCCGGTACCACCCGGAGCGTGCGGTACCACCGGACTCCGACCGACTGCTGACCGCCCACCGGGAGTTGATGGGCACGGCCGTGGACGAGCGGCGGGCGGTGCTGACGGGGCCCGGCGGCCCCGAGCGGCTGGCCGCGGCGGGCATGACGTGGGAGGCGCTGGCGGGCTGGCTCCACGGACCGATGGACGCCGCAGCCTGGGAAGCCGTGATCCCCACCATGGCGCCGATGGCGCTCCTGCGGAACCTGCGGAACTTCGACGAGGCGGGGGTCTCGGACGAGGTTGCGGCCCGGGTCGCCGCACGGTTCTCGGACGCCTCCGAGGTCGCCCGGTCCCGGCAGTTCCCCTTCCGCTACCTGGCCGCCCACCAGCAGGTGCCGTCGCAGCGCTGGGCAGCCGCGCTGGAACGGGCCCTGGGCCACTCCCTGGCCAACGTACCGTCCCTGCCCGGCCGGACGCTGATCATGGTGGACCGGTCGGACTCCATGTTCTGGGACACCGTATCCGAGCGGTCCAAGCTGACTCGAGCGGACGCGGCAGCCGTGTTCGGCACCGGACTGGCCATGCGCGCCGAGCAGGCGGATCTGGTGGAGTTCGGCTGGCGCAGCGCCGAGGTGCCGTTCGAGCCGGGCGAGCCGGTGCTCGAGGTGCTGAAACGGTTCCACGCTCTCGGCGGCACCCACACCACGAAGGCGGTGCGGACCCATTACCGGGAACACGACCGGGTCGTGATCGTCACCGACGAGCAGGCTGCCCCCTGCGGCCCCCGCGGGCCGGCCGAACCGGTCCCGGACGACATCCCCGTCTACACGTGGAACCTGGCGGGGTACCGGCCCGCCCACGGCGCCGCGGGCCCCCACCGGCACACGTTCGGCGGCCTCACGGACGCCGCGTTCCGGATGATCGGTCTCATCGAGGCGGGCCACGAGGCATCCTGGCCGTGGGCTGCTGAGCCGTCCTGAGCCGTCTTGAGTTGGTCTGATTCGGTCTGATTCGGGTGCCGGGTTCGTGGTCATGGGGGCGGAGCCGACGGTCTACCGGTCCGGGTCGCCACCGGCGGCGGGCCGACTGGAGGAAAGCAGCTCCGCCCAGCGGTCCGGTACGGCCAGCAGGGAGTTGCGGTCGGCGTCGCTCACAGCACTGCAGCGGACCAGGTCCGTGGTGCGGGTGAACGAGACGTAGGCCGGGAAGCCCTCGAAGACGTTGAGGAGCAACGCCGCCGAGCACAGCGGCGCGCCGAAGGCGGTGAACCCGCCGGGCACGGTCACGCTGCTGACGACGAGCGGCGTGACGCGGGCGCGCAGCGCGGCCCGGTACGCCCGGGCGGCGGCCTGGGGAGCGGCCCGGCTCTCCAACAGGGCGCGCAGTGCGTCGCGCTGACGGCTGTTCCGGACGGCGCCGGTCTGCCGGGCCACCGCCGCGATGGATTCCTCCAGGGTGCCGGCCCGGTGCGGGAGGACCAGCCGGTGGACGCCCAGACGGTTGCCGGGGAGGTGGCGTTGCTGCGGCGTCCTGGTCGACACGGCGACGGTCGCCATGACGTCGCGCCCCGTGCCCGTCGTGTGGTGTTCGCGCCGCAGCCGTGCGAGGGCCATGCCGAGGGCGGCGAGGGCGACCTCGTTGACGGTGACGCCGTGGATGTCGGCGAGGTGGCGCAGCACCGTGAGCGGCACGGCGCGGCCGGCGGTGCGATGGGAGGGGGCGGGGCCGGGCGCGGGTGGGGGAGTCCAGGGGCGGGGGCCGGCCAGGGTACGGGTGAGGTCGTGCAGGGAACGCACCAGGGCCCGGGCGGTGGGCGCGGCCGGCGGGTGCAGGCGGGCGCCCTCGGCGGACGTGTCGGACAGCAGCGCGGCGGCGGCGTGGGTCGCGCCGACGCCGTCCAGGAAACCGTGATGGGCGCGCAGACAGACCCGGAAGGAGCCGGGGCCGGTGATCAGCCGCACGTCCCAGGGCGGGACGCCCCCGGTGAGGTCGAACGACAGTTGGGAGATCCGGTCCGTTTCCCGGTCGAGCGCGGCGCCGTCGGCGGCGTCGGTGTGTTGCACCCGCAGGTTCGAGGCGGGGGTGGCGCGGAACGTCGGCAGGGCGGGCGCGCGCTCGGCGATCCGCTGCCGGAGCACGGACGGGGCGGGCGGCGGGCCGGCGAAGTCCAGTGCGAGGGTGACCACCGGCTGCTGCGGCCCGTCGAAGGACAGCAGGGCCCGGTCGAGCGGGTTCGGGACCGGAGCGGGTGCGGGCAAGCGGCCCGGGGTGGCGGGAGGTTCGGAGGATGCCGGGTGCGGATCGGTGGTGGCGGGGTCGGTCACAGCAGGACGTCCAGACAGGCGGGGCCGCGCTCGGCGAAGCCCGTACGGGTGGGATCGAAGGAGGAGTTGGGGCGCGGACCATTGATGCTACCGAGCAACGGGCGTGATCCGGTGGGGAGTTCGAAGCGGGACCGTGGCCACGGCGCCTCGAACGGCAACCGGATGTGCGGAACCATGAACGAGGCCGACGGCGACGACAACGAATGGGGAGAACAGGCCCAACAGGCCCAACAGGTCCAACAGGGAGAACAGGCCCAACAGGGAGAACAAGGCACGGACAGCGGGAACAAGGCATGGGCAGCGGCACCCGACAGCCTCCTCACCCGACCACGGCGGACGCCCCCGGCGCCCGGATCCGACCGCCACCGATAACCCGCCCGTGAACGGCCGGGTCACGGGCCCGCTCCCGTATTCCACCCGATTACCTGACCTGCCCGCCCCACGGCCGGGAACGAGCGGGGTGGGGCGCGCCGGTGCTCAGCGTCGGTACGCGGCTGTGGCGATCTCGACGAAGGACCGGACCAGCGGGTTGGTGTCGCCTTCGTTCCACACCGCCACCACCCGGCTCGGCGCCATGTCGATCAGCGGCACCATGACCAGCTCCGCGGGCAGGTCGTGCCCGAGCGGGGCCAGGCCGACCGTGCCGTTCCACAGCACGGCCTGCAGGCATTCCTGGACGGCGCGCACCACCGGCCCCTCGCGCGGGCTGCCGCCGTTCCAGTACGACTGCCAGAGGGGGTCGGTTCCCTGCGGGAACTGGAACCATCGGCGGTCGCCCAGGTCGGCCGGCCGCAACTCTTCGCGTCGGGCCAGCGGGTCGTCGGCGCGCAGGACCACGCCGACCGGATCGGTCCGCAGCGTACGGACCGTCAGGGCGGTCTCGTCGAAGGGCGCGCGGGTGAGGGCGACATCGACCAGCCCGGCGCGCAGCCCGCACGTCGGATCGGTCAGGTCGGTTTCGCGGACGTGGATGTCGACGCCGGGGTGGCTCCGGCGGTAGGCGGCCGCCAGCCCGGGCACGCCCGGGTCGGTGCCGTCGCCGAGGATGCCGACGGTGATGGTCGCGACACCGGCCGCCGCGCTCACGCGTCCCCGGACGCGGTCGGCGTGGTCGAGCAGGGCCCGGGCCTCGTCGAGCAGCACCGCGCCCACCGGGGTGAGCGCGACCCCGGCCGGCGAGCGGGCGAACAGCAGGGCGCCGAGGTCGGCCTCCAGCCGTTTGATCGCCCGGCTCAGGGGAGGCTGGCTCATGTGCAGTCGGATGGCGGCCCGGCCGAAGTGGCGTTCCTCGGCAACCGCCACGAAGTAACGCAAGGTCCGTAGCTCCACGCTGCAACGATACCCATGAGGTATCGGCGCGGCAGGACAGGTCTTGGACACTTCCGGGCCCCCGGCGGTGCACTTGGAGCATGGCCGAAAAAGCGAGAAGAAGCATGACCGGAGAAGCGAGAACCAGTGAGCCGCGGACCGCCCCCGCCGTGTCGGTGGTGGGCCCCGGAGAGGGCGAAACGATCGTCCTGGGGACCACGCGCATGCGCGTTCTGGAGGACGGCAGCCACACCGGGCACCGCCTCGCGATCGCCGAGTCCGTCCTCGCCCCGCACACGCAGGGACCGCCGCAGCACCGCCACGCCCGGCACGACGAGGGCTTCTACGTCCTCTCCGGCACCGTGCGGTTCACCGTCGGCAACGAGGACCACGACGCCACCGCGGGCACGCTCGTGATGGTCCCGCCCGGCACCCCGCACACCTTCGCCAACCCGACCGACCGACCCGCCGTCATGCTCAGCACCTTCACCCCCGACCTGTACGTGCAGTACTTCCGGGACCTCCAGGAAGCACTCGCCGACGGCCGGCCGCTGACGCCACGGGCCAACATCGAGGCGATGGGCCGCTACGCGACCGAGCCCGCCACCGACCTGGCCTGAGCCGACGGAGCGGGCCTCCTCCAGGGCCCTTCCGGCACTCGACGCACCCGTGCGACCGGGGCCGGACCGCTTTCGACCGTCGACCGTACGGTCCCTGGGCCCACCCGTCCCCGGGCCCACCCGGCCCCAGGGCACGTGCCCCGACATCGGCGGGAACTGGAGGAGACGGCCGTCCGACTCCTGTCATGTCGTCACTCCAGGAACAGGAGCACCCCATGGATCGCAGACAGCTACTCCGCGCCACCACCGCCCTCGGCGCCACGGGTGCGCTCGCGGCCACCGCCACCACCGCCCGGGCCACCGGATCGGGACCGGCCGGCTCCGATCCGGCCCGGCCGCTGCGCGTACAGGTCGTAATGTTCGACGGCGTCGAGGAGCTGGACTTCGCCGCCCCGTACGAGGTCTTCTCCGCCGCCGGGTTCTTCACCCCGCGCCCGGTGGAGGTCCGGTACGTCTCCGCCACCGGCGCCCGCCGGGTCACCTGCGCGTACGGCACGGTCGTCCGGGACATCCGCCCCTGGGCTCCCCGTGAGGCGGACGTGCTCGTCGTCCCGGGCGGTGGTTACGGGCGGCGCGACAGCCCCGGGGTGTGGGCCGAGCTCGACCGCGGCACGCTGCCTCGCGCCCTGGCGGACGCGCCCCGCCCCGGGCTGACCGTCTCGGCCCTCTGCACCGGCGTCATGCTCCTCTCGGCCGCGGGTCTCACGAAGGGCCGCCCCTGCACCACCCACCACAAGGCCAAAGCGGATCTGGAGGAACAGGGCGGCCTGCTGAGGAACGCCCGCGTCGTCGACGACGGTGATCTCGTCACCGCGGGCGGCATCACCTCCGGTCTCGACCTCGCCCTCTGGCTCGTGCGCCGTGAACTCGGCCCGGACGCGGCGACGAACCTGGAGGGGATGCTGGAGTACGAGGCCCGGGGCACCGTCTGGACTTCCCGCCCGACCCGCTGAGGCCGGGCCGGAGTTCCCCCGGCCCGGGGGTGGATGGGGAGTTGCACGTCGAGGCGGATGCCGTCGAGAACGTACGGGCGCGGACGAGATCGTCCCCTCGTCCCCTCGTTCACGAGGGGACGGCCTGCCTTGGGCCGTGGTCGCGGGCTGGTGCTCCGGCCGGAGCACCGGCCCGCGAGGGGTGACCCTCAGGCGGTCCGCGCCAGGGTTTCCGCCTCGCCGTGCTCCAACTGCGCGGTCAGGGCGGTACGCGCGCGGGCCACCCGGGAGCGGACCGTGCCGACCGGGCAGCCCGCCGCACGGGCGGCCTCCGCGTAGGAGAGCCCGAGCAACTGGGTGAGGACGAACGCCTGTCGGCGGTCGTACGGGAGCGTGGCCAGGAGTTCCTGGAGCGCCACCCCTTCCTCGAAGCCGGGCAGCCCGGTCGGCTGGGCGCGTTCGACGGTCGCGCGCCAGTCCTCGGTGTCGGCGAGCAGGGGGCGCGCGGCGGCCCGGCGGAAATCGTCGACGACCGCGCGGCGCGCGATGGTGAGGAGCCAGGTACGGGCCGAGGAACGGCCCTCGAAGCGGTGCAGGGTGCGCAACGCGCGCAGGAACGTGTCCTGCGCGAGGTCCTCGGCGGCCTGCGGGTCGGCCGACAGGTGGGCCACGTACCGCACGACGTCGCGGTGCAGGGCCCGTACGAAGGCGTCGGCGGCCTCGCGGTCGCCGTCGCGGGCGGCGAGCGCCCAGCCGGTCGAGACGGCGTCCTGCGCCGTCCTGTCGCGCGGGACGGCGGCGCACTGGGACCCGCGCGGGGCGGGCAGCGTGGTGTTCATCGCCAGGTGTGTCCTTCACGGATCGGTCCGGCACCCGGGCGTCCGGCGACGGCGCCGGGCGCGCCGTTGCTGCGGCGCGCGGGGCGGCGGTACGGGACGGGTCCGGGTCTCCGGTGCATGGGGCACCCGAGCCCTTCGGGGCCGGGTGTGCCGGAGGACTCCCGCTGCGTGCGGGCACGGCGGCGGGCCGGTCGGCCGACCGGTCGCGGGCCGGGTCTCGTACGTCCTCCGGAATGCCTGCCGCGTCCTCAGGGCGCGGCGAGCACCCGGGCGGCCCGCGCCGGTCCCGCGCGCGGGCGCACCGCAGGCCCAGCGGCAACCGGTCGCTCAGGCCCCGGCGGGGGCGCAGCCGGCGGCGCGGGGCCGGCAGCGGTGCCGTGAGGAGGGGGTGGAGAGGAGCGAGCAGCCGACTCGCGACCGCGCGCAGGACCTGGAAGGCGGCGCGTTCGCCACGGGCCAGCCACACGCCGCAGAGGAGGGCGGCGAGGACGTGCGCGGCGAGCATCCCCGTCGAGGACATCCCCGCCATGTTGTGGCCCATGTGGCCCATGGAGCCCATGTGGTCGACGGGGCTCATGTGGCCGATGTGGGCCATCGAACCCATGGGGTCCATGGCGAAGGCGTGTTCCGTGCCGGCCATGTGTCCCGTGCCGGCCATGTGCTCCGTGCCGGTCATCGCGTCACTTGCACCACTCGCGCCACTCACGTCACTTGCGCTGTTCATGCCGCTCGCGGCCGAGTGGTCCATGCCCGCCATGGGATGCGCGCCCGCTGTGGCGTCCGGCGGCGCCGCACCCGCTCCGGCGACGGTCCGCGCAGCCGCGTCCCCGACCGTGCCTCCGACGGTTGTGAGGGCGGACTGCGCGGTGGCGAAGGCGTTGTGCAGCACGCCCTGGGTCGCGACCGCGAGGCCCGTGACGAGCCAGGGGCCGCGCTCGCGGGCGGCGAACCACCAGCCGGGAACCGCGAGTGCGAGGAAGCCGGTGGCGAGCACCCAGAAGGGAATCGGGTCCTCGGACATGAGGACGTGTCCGGTCGCGGCGAGCGTGACGGAGACGGCGGCGAACATCGCCGCCCTCACCGTACGTCCGACCGGCCCCGCCTCCATGGCGCCTCATCCTCCCATCGTGGAGGGCCGGACGACATGGCGGCTCGTCCGGTCCGCCGCGAATGCCGGAAAGGCGACTGCTGGGGCCGAGTTCCGGCATATGCGGCGGGAACGGGCGGCGGTGCGGGGCCCGGTGCTACGGGGCATGGCGCTACGGGCGGAGCGGGCGGCCCGTCCCCGTACCCGGCCGGACCACCACCGCCCGGACCCTCAACGGCTTCCCGTGCGTGAAGCGCAGCGTGAAGGAGACCTCCGTGCCGGGCCGCCACGTCCCCTTCGGACGTACGGTCACGTCGATCCCGTACGGGGACATCGTGAGCCCCTCCCCGGCCGGGACGGTGACGGAGTCCACCGGTCGCCGGTACGCGGCGCCGGAGGACGTCATGCGGTGTTCGCTCAGCGCGGGGGGCGCGGCCGTGTCGGGCGAGGTGACCTCCACGAGCCGGTCGGCGGAACCGCCGTCGTTGGTGAGGGCGAGGAAAGCGGCGGTCTCCGGCGTCGAGCCGGACGGCTGGAAGACGTACGCCCGCGTGACGGCCACGCGCGGCGGGCTGCCGGCACGTCCGCCCGCCGCCCAGGCGCCGAGACCGGCGAGGGCGAGGCCGCAGGCGAGGACGGGAACGCCGACGGCGGCGAGCGGGGCGCGCAGGCGCGCGGGGACGGCGGACATCAGAAGGCCGCCCTCGGGGAGGGGCGTCGGCGCCGCGCCACGGCCGCTGCGGCGGCGGGCTGCCAACGGCGCAGACGGAGGCTGCCGAGGACGACGAGGACCGAACTGAGGGACATCGCGGCGGCGGCGAGCATCGGGTTGAGCAGTCCCACCATGGCGAGCGGAATGGTGACGACGTTGTAGCCGAAGGCCCACAACAGGTTGCCGCGGATGGTGGCGAGGGTACGGCGGGCGAGGCGCACGGCGTCGGCCAGGGCCTCGATGTCGTCCCGGACGAGGGTGACGTCGGCGGCGCCGATGGCGACATCGGCACCGGTGCCCATCGCGATGCCGAGATCGGCCCCGGCGAGCGCCGCCGCGTCGTTGACGCCGTCCCCGACGACCGCGACCCGTTTCCCCTCCGCCCGCAGCGCGCGGACGAGCTCCGCTTTGCGCTCGGGGGTGCAGCGGGAGTACGTCTCGTCGATGCCGAGCGCGGCGGCGACGGCCCGCGCGGGCTCCTCCCGGTCCCCGGTGGCGAGGACGGGGTGCACCCCGAGGCGGCGCAGCCGGTCCACGGCGCGGTAGCTGCCGGGACGTACGACGTCGCCGAGCGCGAGGACGGCCTCGGGCCGTCCGTCGACCCGCACCAGGACGGGGGTGTGGGCGGCCTCCAGCGTGGCCTCCAGGGCGGCGGCGAGGGCCGCGCCCAGTTCCCCGGGCGACTCGTCCCCGGGGGCGCCGACCTCGACGAGCCGTCCGTCCACGCGCCCGCGCACGCCGCGGCCGGGCGTCGCGGTGAAGCCGCTGAGCGCGTCGGGTCGTACCGCACCCTCGGGGAGGGAACGCTCGGCGTGGCGGACGAGGGCCCGGCCGAGCGGGTGCTCGGAACCGGTCTCGACGGTCGCCGCGAGCCGCAGCACCTCCTGCGCGCCGGGGCCCTCCGGGCGGGTGGTGAGGGAGGTGACGGTGAGGTGGCCGGAGGTGAGCGTGCCGGTCTTGTCGAGCACGACGGTGTCGATCCGGCGGAGGGTTTCGAGCGCCTGCGGCCCCTTGACGAGGACGCCCAGCCGGGCGCCCCGGCCGGTGGCCGCCATGAGCGCGGTGGGGGTCGCGAGCCCGAGCGCGCAGGGGCAGGCGACGACGAGGACGGCGACGCACGCCGTGAAGGCGGGCTGCGGGTCCGCCCCCGCGCCGAGCCAGAAGCCGAGCACGGTGACGGCGAGGACGAGGACGACCGGCACGAAGACCCCGGCCACGGTGTCGGCGAGCCGCTGGGCGCGGGCCTTCCCGGCCTGGGCCTCGGTGACGAGGGCGGTGATGCGGGCGAGCCGGGTGTCGGCGCCGACGGCCGTGGCGCGTACGAGCAGGAGCCCGCCCGCGTTGACCGAGCCGCCCGTGACGGCGGAGCCGGCCGAGACCTCCACGGGCCGGGTCTCGCCGGTCACGAGGGACAGGTCCACGGCGGACGCGCCCTCCACGACCTCGCCGTCCGTCGCGACCCGCTCCCCGGGCCGTACGAGGAAGACCTGGCCCACCACGAGGCGTTCGGCCGGAACGGTCCGCTCCACGACCCCGTCCCGCACCGTCACCTCCTTCACGCCGAGCTCGGCGAGCGCACGCAGGGCGGCCGAGGTGCCGCGCCGGGCACGGGCCTCCAGGTGGCGGCCGACGAGGACGAGGAGCGGGATGCCGACCGCCGCTTCGAGATAGACGTGCGCCGTCCCGTCCGACGCGGTGGGCAGCAGCGCGAAGGACATCCGCATGCCGGGGGCGCCGGCGCCCCCGAGGAAGAGCGCGTACGAGGACCAGCCGAAGGAGGCGAGCACGCCGAGCGAGACGAGCGTGTCCATCGTCGCCGCGCCGTGCCGCAGCCCGCGCCGGGCCCGCTCGTGGAAGGGCCACGCGCCCCAGAGGACGACGGGCGCGGCAAGCACGAAGCACAGCCACTGCCAGTTGCGGAACTGGAGCGGAGGAGCCATCGACAGTACGAGAACGGGGACGGCGAGCAACGCGGTCACCAGCAGCCGCTGCGGGACGACCGGGTCGCTCTCCTCGTCGCCCCGCTCCTCCCCGGAGGCGGATGGCTCGGGGAGACGGGCGCTGTACCCGGCCTTCTCGACGACGGCGACGAGCACGTCCGCACCGAGCTCCGCCGGATGCTCGACGCGGGCCGTACCGGTCGCGAGATTGACGGTGGCGCGCACGTCCTCCAGAGCGCCGAGCTTCTTCTCGACCCTGCGCACACAGGCCGCGCACGTCATGCCGCCGACCACCAGATCGGTCGTGACAAGGGTGCGCGGAGCGGTCTCCCGGCCCATCAGTGGCCCATCCCGTCCATTCCGCCCGTTCTGTCGGTGTTGCCCATGTCGTGCGGGCCCGGGGCGTCATCTTGGTGCGAGACCCCGCGCAGGTCGGGGGCGACCGGCCCGGCGAGACGCCCGACCCCGTACGAGACGGCGAAGAGCGCGACGAGCAGAAGCAGGAAACCCCCGAGCGGTGCGTACGGCACGGGGGTGGAACGCCGTCCGGCGGAAGGCGTCACCGAGTGATCCATGAGGGAGGCTCCGGCGAGAGTGCGAGCTGTACGGTCCAGAGGTCGGCCGGACCGGGCCCCGAGTTCCCCCGCTTTCGAGTGACGCGCATCACATGTGGCACACCTGCCACACACGCCCCAGGGCATTGCGGTCCGGGTCGCGCGCCCGGAGCCCGGGGCGTACGCGGTGGCCTGGGACCGTACGGATCGGTCGGCGCCCGGGACCGTACGAGGCGGCGCCCGGGGGCGTACGGGCCGAGGCCCGTTCAGCCGGCGTCGCCCCCACGCGGATCACACCATTCACACCATCACGATGAACATCACCGCCATGCCCAGCGCCATCAGCCCATGACAGCCCAGGTCCCACGCGGCGTGCACCGCGCTGCCCGGCCTGGTGCTGTCCGTACCCGCGCTGTCCGCACCTGCGCTGCCAGGGCCCGCGCCGTTCGAAGCCGCGCTGCCCGCACCTGCGCTGCTCGAAGCCGCGCCGTTCGTCGTGCGGGGTGCGAGGCGGCCCGTGTCGAAGCCCTTCGCGAGCCACCACAGCGCGAACGCCAACAGGACGAGGGCGAGCAGCACCGCGCTCCAGCGGTCGGCGGTGTCGTCGAGCGTCATCGTCGCGGTCGCTCCCGGGGCCGACATGTCCATCCCGGGCATGTCGTGCGCGTGGCCCCCGCCCGTCGCACCCATGGACATGGCCGAGGACATCGCGGCGACCATCCACGCCATCGCCCCGGTCATCACGGCGTGCGGCAGCGCATCCACGAGGGCGCGCGCCCGGGGCCCGGGGCCGTTCGGAACGGCGAGGGCGACCAACAGGAACCAGGCCGCGGCGACGGAGAAGAAGACCACCTGCGGTGTGCCGGGCAGGTCCATGCCCCAGGACCAGGCCATCGCGAACATGGCGAGAGCCATGACCGCGTGCAGGGCGTGGGCGAGCCGCGCGGTCCACGGGTGGGAGCGGGCCGTGAGGGCGCGCCACAGTCCGTGGGCGGCGAGCGCGCAGAAGAGCAGCGTCAGGATCCAGCGCAGTCCGGTGGCGGCGATCATCGGCCCATCTCCTTCGATGTCCCGGCGTGCGCCTCGAAGCGCACGCGCTCGCGTCGGCGTACCTGCGCGACCGTCAGGTCCACGAGCAGGAAACAGATCAGGGGCAGCCCGAACAGCGGCAGGCAGTGGGCGAGGACGGCCGCCACGACGACGAGCGGCGCCATGATCCTGCCCGGCACCCGGCGCCAGGCCCCCCGCACCGGCGGACGGCCGAACCGTGTCCCGCCCGCCCGGGTGGGCCTGCGCAGCCACCACATGCGGTAGCCCCAGAAGAGCATCCCGATGAGCGCGACGGCGATGAGCGCGAGGACGATCTGGTTGGCGGGACCGAAGAGCAGGCCCATGTGGGCGTCGACGCCCCAGCGGGTGAGCTTGGCGAGGACGGGGAAGTCGTCGAAGAGCAGCTTGTCCGTGACCTCGCCGGTGGCCGGGTCGATCGCGATCGAGTCCTGCTGCTCCGGCCAGTGCCGCGTGTTCTCGCGGACGACGTACGCGCTCCCGGTGTCCGCGGGCGGGGTGATGACGAGCTTGCCGCGCAGCCCCTCGGAGCGGGCGATGCGGACGGCTTCGTCGAGATCGACCTTCGTGGCGGGGGAGCCGGTGAGGGAGTCGGCGGGGGAGTCGGCGGCGGAGCCCCCCGGGCCCGCTCCTGCCCCCGCTTCCGCTTCTGTTTCCGCTTCTGTTTCCGCTTTCGCTTTCGCCGAGCTGTCGTGCGTGCCGCCGTGGTCGAGGGTCGAGGACACGGAAGGCGTCGCCCCGCCCAGCGAGTCCTGGAGCCTGCCGATGGTCGCGCCCGCGTGCGCCGACCAGGTCAGCCCGGTCGCCGAGAGGGCGAGGAGGCCGATCGACACCCACAGCCCGACCACCCCGTGCCAGGACAGCGTGCGCCTGCGCCCCTTCGGGCCCCGGCGCGGCACGAACAGCCCGCGCAGCCGTTCCCGGCTCCGCGGCGCCCCGAGCCACAGCGCCATTCCGCCGATCACCTCGACCCACAGCCAACTCGCGGCGATCTCGCTGTAGTTGCGGCCGAAGTCGCCGAGGTTCAGGGTGCGGTGCAGGTCGTCGAACCAGGACCGCACGGGCAGCCACTCGCCGGTGGTGCGCAGTGTGCCGCGCACCTCGGCGTCGTACGGGTCGACGAAGACGGTTTGGGTGCGGCCCTCGGGCAACCCCTCGACCTCGAAGCCGACCCGGGTCGTGTCGTCGGCCCCCGCACCCTTGGTGACGGAGACGAGCCGCCCGCCGGGCACCGCCTCGCGGGCGGCGTCCACCTGGGCGGTGAGCGGCTTCGGCTCGCCGTGCGGGGTGACCTTCAGTTCATGCCGGTGGACGACGGACTCGATCTGCGGGGTGGCCGTGTAGAGCAGTCCGGTGACGGCCGCGACGAGCAGGAACGGGCCGATGAGGACGCCCGCGTAGAAGTGCAGGCGGAGCAGGAGCGGGCGCAACCCGCTCCAGGTTCCGCCCCCGCCGCCCGGCGCGGACGTGGTGAAGTCCTCGACCGGGACGGTCCCTTGGGCCGGGGCGGCCTCATTGGTCGGGTGTTGCCGGGACGGTGGCGATGAGGCAGGCGTGGTCTCGGGCATCGAATCTTCCTCATACGTGGACCGGTGGGGACGGTGACGTACAGGAGTCGGTGCGAGAGGTGCGCGAGTTCCCGCACCCGCGGTGTGACGCGGGTCACGGGGCGGGGGCGGGTTCTGCCGACCGGCGGGGGCGGGAGCCGATGCCGTCCGCTCAGGTCGTTTCGGCCGCCGGGGCGGTGGTGCCGTCGCTCGGGGCGGCAGGCCATTCGCGGGGTCCTTCGTCATGCCAGAGCGGGCGCCGGTCGACCCGCAGGCCGAGGATCTCCGGCCGTGCGTAGTGGCCGCGGGAGTCGACCCAGACCTTGACGGCGTCGATGTCGGCGAGGTCGATCTCGGCGGTGACGAGCTTCTCCTCGGCGCCGGTGTGCGGGCCGGCGAGGTACTGGTTGAAGGGATGGATCACGGCCGACCAGCCGCCGCCCGCGGTGATGTGCTTCTGCGGTCCGACAGTGGACTCCATCCACCGCAGGCACGTCTCGTCCACCGGGTTCCCGGCGGAGACGACGAACGCCTGAGCCGTGAGCGCGTGGGTCTTCATCATGGCGTCGATCTGGATGTCGGCGACGGCCTCGAAGCCGGCCATGGTGGACAGGCCGGGCCATGCCGCCGCGTGGATCTGCTGTCCCTGGGTGATCAGGGACTGCCGGGCCAGGTTCATGGTGTGTTCCCAGCAGGCCAGGCCGCCGATCCGGCCCAGGGCGCTGTCGAAGACGCTGAGGGTGGCGCCGCCGCCCTGGGCCCACACGATCCGTTCGGCGTAGGTGGGCTGGAGCTTGCGGTGGACGCCGAGGAGGGTGCCGTCGGGCTCGACGAAGACCTGGCTGTTGAAACACGTGCGGGTCCCCGAGAGCCGTTCGCTGACACCGAGGACGACGCCGGCCCCGGCGCGGGCACAAGCGGCTTGGACCCGGGCGATCTGCGGACCGGGCACCTCGACGGACGCCTCGGCGTAGGCGGCGTTGGCCCCCTGCTGGTCCAGCGGGGCGTAGGCCTCGATCCAGTACGGGTAACCGGGCACGAAGGTCTCGGGAAACACCAGCAGGTCGATGCCTTCCCGGCCGGCCTGCTCGACGAAGCGGACGACCTTGTCGACGGTCGCCTCGGTGTCCATGAACACCGGAGCGGCGTGCACCGCTGCGACGGTTCGTTTCGTGGAAGCGGGAGATGGCATGGCGGAGCCCTTCTCGGAAGTGGGGTGCACCGGCAGGAACAGGCCGTCGGACGGTGTCCGGGGCGCACGTCCGGGTGCGGACGAGTGGGTGAGCGGTGAGCCGGTCACGAAGAAGCCTGCCATCGTTCGCAGTGACATGCGCCTACGCCGACCAGCTCGGACAGGACGCGTCAAGTTCTATCAACTCATGGCACGAGAGGAGGAGTTCGGGGCCGGAGTGGCGAACGGGTCTCCCCGCCGGGCGGCACCTTCGAGGAGGGATACGGCCCGAATTCACTCGTAACGCAGACGCAGCGACTCGCGCTCGGCCTCCTCGACCTGCTCGACGGTCAGGTCCGGCAGGTTCAGCTGGGCCAGCGTCACCTCGGCGCTGGTGGGCTGGGCGTCGGCGGGCACCCACTGCTCCGGCCGCCAGGCGTCGGCGCGCATCAGCGACTTCGGGCAGTGCGGATAGACCTGCTCGACCTGCACCACGAGCGCCGTGACCGGCGGCTTTCCGACGGGAGTGAGCCGGGCGAGCAGCTCCGGGCGCGCCGAGATGCAGGCGCGGCCATTGACGCGCAGTGTGGTCGGGCGGCCGGGGACGAGGAAGAGCAGCCCGAGGTGTCCGGTCTCCAACACGTTGTGCATGGTGTCGAGCCGCTTGTTGCCGGTCGCGTCGGGGATCACCAGGGTCCGTTCGTCCAGCACCGAGACGAATCCGGCCGGGCCGCCACGCGGCGTCACGTCCGCCCGGCCCCCGGCGTCCGCACTGCCGATGAACACCAGCGAGGAACAGCCGATCAACGCCCGGGCCTCCTCGGTCAGATGGTCGGTCTCCTTGCGGAGCGAGTTCGGGTTCGGGTTCGGGTAGAGCTCGCGCAGCTGGTCCGGGTCGGTGAGGGCGTCCGCCCGGAGGGATTCGAAGAGCAGGCCGGCGGCTCCCGTGTGGATCGTCATGCGGACCACCCTAGAAGACGACCGAGGGGCGGCTCCGGGCCGCCTTCGCGACAGGTGGCTCCGACTGTCCCGCTCCAACTCCCGTGCTTCCACGGGCCGTGATCCGCAAGGTCACCGCGCCGGGGCCCGGTGCGCCGCCGTCATCCGCCCCGGGGAACGGAGCGTGCCGGGGGCGGACCGCACCGTGGCCGACGACAACAACAACCGCGGGCACCGACTGCCGCCTCGTACCGGCCCCCTCGTACCGGTCCCCTCTCTACCGTCGCGGGTGCGACTTCTGGAAGCGCTCGGACTTGGCGCGGTTGCCGCAGACCTCCATCGAGCACCAGCGGCGGGAGCCGTTCTTGCTGACGTCGTAGAACCACAGGACACACCCGGGGCGCGCGCAGTGGCGGACGCGGTCGGGCCGTTCGGTGAGCAGGCGGACCAGGTCGGCGGCGGCGGTCCAGGCGGGCAGCCAGGCAGGGTCGTCCACGACGGTGGCGACCAGCGGCGCCCCGCCGCGCAGTCCGGGCCGGTGGAAGCCGTGGGCGAGGACACCGTTGAGCGGGCCGTCGTCGCCGTCCTCCAGCGCGGCCCGCAGCGCGGACCGGGCCTGCACCAACGCGTCGCGGATGGTGTCGCTGTCGGCGTCGACGGTGCCTGACATGTCGTGGTCGGCGAGCCAGCTCTCCAACCCGTCGGGCTCGTCGAACTGGTCGAGGCGGCGGCCGTGGTCCACCCAGACGGAATTGACCAGGTCCAGGGCCAGGGGTTCGCCGGTGAGCGGGCGTGTCATGTCGCACAGTCTACTCAACCGGTAAAACGCACTTGACCGGTTGGTCGTGGCCGTCTTACGGTGATCCGGCCGTCAACCGGCTAAATGAATTTAGATGGTTGGAGAAGATCATGACCGCAGTGCGCCACCACACCGTCCGGATCGACGGGCTCGACGTCTTCTACCGCGAGGCCGGCGACCCGACCGCACCCACGCTCGTCCTGCTGCACGGCTTTCCGACGTCCTCGGTGATCTACCGGGACCTGATGGCCGACCTGTCCGACGAGTTCCACCTGATCGCGCCGGACTACCCCGGCTTCGGCCTCAGCTCCGCGCCGCCCGCCGACGCGTGGGACTACACCTTCGACCACCTGGCGGACACGGTGGACGCGCTGCTGGAGGAGCTGGACATCACCCGGTACGCGCTCCACGTCCACGACTACGGCGCGCCCGTCGGATTCCGCCTGGCACTGCGCCACCCCGAGCGGATCACCGGCATCGTCACGCAGAACGGCAACGCCTACGAGGACGGCCTGACACCGTTCTGGAAGTCGATTCGCAGCTACTGGGCCGACCCGTCCACCGAGAACCGCGACGCGCTGCGCGGCATGTTCACCGCCGAGGCCACGCACTGGCAGTACACCCACGGCGTCCCGGACACCACGCTGGTGGACCCGTCGCAGGCGCTGCACGACCAGGCACTGCTGGACCGGCCGGGCAACCACGAGATCCAGCTCGACCTGTTCCTGGACTACGGCACCAACCCGCCCCGCTACGCCGAATGGCAGCAGTACCTGCGCACGCACCGGCCGCCACTGCTGGCGGTCTGGGGCCGCGGCGACGACATCTTCGGCCCGGACGGCGCCCGCGCGTTCGCCCGCGACCTGCCCGACGCCCGGATCCACCTGCTCGACGCGGGCCACTTCCCGTTCACCACCCGGCGGATGCGGAGCGCGGCGCTGATCCGTGATTTCCTGCGCGGCCTGCCCGACTGAACACGGGGGGCCGGCCCGCACCCCCCGGCGAGCCGCTGTCGATGTCAGAGGTCCCCGCTACGGTGAAGCCGGTCTACGGAGTTGCCCGCATCCAGTGCGGCAAGAGAAATGGTGACCTCTCGTGAAGGCCATGGAGCACGCCCACTTCGGGCGCGTGGAAACAAGGGCGCTGGACGGCGCGGGTGTCGTTTGGGAAGGCGCTGCGCGACTCGGGGACGCCGAGGTCGAGGCCCGGCTGTGGGCCGGACCGTCCGGCGAGCCGGACCACGAGGAGCTGGACGCGCTTGCCGCACGCCTCTCCGACCTGCCGACCCTCGACGCAACGGCCCGCCCGGCGCTGCGCGCGTACCTGCGCGAGGACCGCTCCTTCGTCGACCACCACATCGAGGAGCTGGAAGACAGCGAGACGGTTGCCCGCCTCGTGCGGGACGCGGCCGGCGAAGAGGTCGGAGCCGATCCCTTCGCCGCCGCCATGCGTCTGAGCGGTGTCGGCCTGTGGCTGAGCGGAGTGTCCGACGGACCCCCTGTCATCTTGGACTACGTGTTCGATCCCGAGCTCAGCGATCAAATACTTGCCGTCAAACTGACCCGGGACGGAGCGGTGGTTTCCGTCGACTGGGAAAGCTGACGACTGACTCCATCGCCGCCCGACGCGAGAGCGCGAGTGCGGATGCGGCGGCGGTACCCCTGCCGATACGGCGCGCTCCTCACGGGCCACCCCGTTCCTGCCCGCACAGAGCCGTGCCCGGGCCCGCCCGGCGGAACCGGCCGCAACCACCGGGGGCGGCTGAGGTACCTGTTCGAGCTTCCGGGGCGATCGACCGTGGGCCCAAAGCCGAGCGTCGGGTTCGGCATCCCGCGCGCCGCCGGCCCGGCCGACGGCAACCGTAACGACCTCACGCATCCGTAGGCCACGATCGCCAGCAGGAAGCCGCCGAAGAACACCCGGCTGTTGCCGTAGCGATT
This sequence comes from Streptomyces sp. ML-6, assembly GCF_030116705.1. Lineage (NCBI taxonomy): Bacteria > Bacillati > Actinomycetota > Actinomycetes > Kitasatosporales > Streptomycetaceae > Streptomyces > Streptomyces sp. ML-6. The sequence continues at coordinate 437,048 of NZ_JAOTIK010000002.1, read as the reverse complement.
CATCAGGCGCGGGGCGCCGGGGTCAGTAGAGCCAGCGGTCCAGGAGCCCCGGCCAGAGAAACCCCTCGTAGCCGTTGAAGGCCACTGGGTCGATCTCCTTCAGCTCCTCGGCCAGTCGGTTCAGTTCGGCGAAAGCCCGCTCTTCTTCCTCCTCGGAGAGGTACTCCTCGGGGCCGTCCGGCTCGCCGAGAAGCTCCAATACCGTGACGCGGCTGCCGTAACGGTGAAGGGCGTCGAGCCACACGTCGACACCCGAGTTGGCGAACCACGCCTCCCCATCCGGCAGGACGAAGTGGACCACGCCGGTCTCAGGCTCGGCCCCGAACCATGAGCGTTCAGCCGGTGAACCGGAGTCGGTCTCCTCCGTGAGGCGGTAGAGCGGACCACGGGACGTGAGCAGGACCGGATCAGCCCCGCTCTGCATCACGGATCGCCCGATAAGACGTGGAGTCACCGGGATGCCCACCTCGACGAGCTGTGCCTTCATGAACCCCGGGATCCACCAGCCGGCCACGACGTCCCGCCCGGCTCGCGTGACATGTCCCGGGCCGGCCCACTCGGTCAGCCGGCCGTACGTCACCATCGGACGTTCCTCTTCCGTCGGTTGCGGTTCCGACCCTACCGAGCCGACCTCGGGCCAAGACACGGCCGCACTCGCGGGACGGCCTTCAGGAGTCATCTCATTCGGCGCGACAACCACTTGGAAAAACCAAGTACAACGGGATACGCTGCCGCTCCATGATCGCCGGTGGTGGAAACAACGGGTACGAGTTCTCGACGGACCCGGATCGACTCGACGTGGAACTGGTGCACCGTTGGCTCTCGACGGATGCGTTCTGGGCCCTGGGGCGCACTCGGAAGACTGTCGAGGGGTCGATACGCGGTTCGCTGAACTTCGCCCTCTACGACGCCGACGGCAACCAGGCCGCCTACGCTCGCGTGGTCACCGACCGGGCCACCTTCGCTTGGCTTTGCGACGTCTACGTCGCCCCCGCCCACCGGGGCAAGGGGCTCGGGACGTGGCTTGTGACAGCGGTTCGTGACCATCTTGCTCCCTATCGACTCAAGCGCGTTCTCCTGTCGACCCTCGACGCGCACGAGGTCTACGCGAAGGCCGGATTCACCCCCGTACCGAACCCGGAGAGCTTCATGATTCTGAGTGCCGAGTAGTGAAGGGAACGGACAGCCTGCGGTAGCAGATGGGGATGCGGGCGATGCGGTGCCGGACGCCGCGCTGCGGCAGCCATTGCCGAACAACCTCAAACCGCATCTCTCCACTCCGCCACAGAACGCAGAGCGCAGAGCACGGGCGGGGCACAGGGCAACACCACACAAGTTGTGGCACCTTGCGGCGGACCGGCCGGATATTCATCTGTACTCGCGGGAGACAGGCGGCGTGCGACGATCGTGGTGCGGAGCGGCTGGAGCGATACCGATCTTTCCCGGGAGCGGAGTCAGGGTGAAGGACGACGAGATACGCGCGAGTTTCGACGGCCGCGGCCGCGTCGAGTTACGGATCGGTCATGTCACAGCCGCGAGGCGGCGTCGGATCGAGGAGATCGCCCACGCGCTCGGCTACCGGCTGGTCATGGTGGAGAACCTCGGCCAGCTCGGTATCCGGCTCGTCCATGAACGCGACGACGGCCCGATCGCACGCCGTCGCGCCGAGTTGACCATTGCCCGGCTGCGCGCGGACGGCCCGCTGCTGCCTGCGGTGGAGCCGCCGCCGCCCCCGCCACCGGGCCCGCCGCCCCCGGCCCCGTCACAGGTCCGGCCCCGGCAGCCCGACCGTCCTCGGTGGGGGCCCCACCACCGCCACCACCACCGCCCTCCCTCCAGGCCCCAGCCCGCCCACGGCTCCCACCCCCACCCCTGATCCCTCCGCCACCGGGCCCCCGCCTCAGCCACCCGCAGCCCCATCCTCTTGACGGTGTTCGCCCGTGCCTGAAGCGTTGCCGTTGGGCGACTCCACCTCGACGAACTCGGCGCCCGGGGCGAGTTGGCCCGGCTCCGGTGCGCCATGGACTCCGTCAGCCTCCGGGCCGCACAAAGGGGCCACGGAGGGGACCGACTCCGACCGACCGCGGCAAGGCCGCATCGAACGCTACGAACGCAGGGCCGAACACTTCCTGGTCTTCGTCGGCACGGCCGCCGTTCTCATCTGTCATCGCTGCCTCACGCAGTTGACGCCCTAAAACACTTCAGGCAGGGCGGTTGCGAGCCAGAAAAGTCCGACCAGAACCCATCCTCCTCCCACCAGACGAAACGTCCCACTCCCTATTGGGCGGATGAGGGAAAAGTAATCGAAGAGTCGATCTGCGAGGTTCCACAGGTTCGCCAAGAGGCAGATCCCGAAGCCCGCGACGAACGCTCCCACCATGACAGCAAGCATCAGCCATTCTTTCTGTGCTCACGTGCTCAGACGAGCATGCATCTTCGTGCCCTGCTGCCCCGAGCAGCCCCCGCACAACGAACTGATCGGTTGCCCTCGACCAAGCCGTCCCACCACGAGAAACGACCTCGAAGTCGTTCTTCGACCCCGACCGACCGGAGCGTCACATTGCCTGGAAGGGCTGCCGGCGAACGGCTGAGTTTTCCACGGCCGAAGAACGCCCGGCCCGCACGGTGCCGGTGCCCTCTCGGGCGATCAGAGGGTTCGCGCCAAGTCCCGGACCGGGCGACGGTACTTGCCGTGACCGCACCCGCGGCCGGCGTCGAAGCAGGCCCGGCGTGAGGATCCTCCCTTACTGTTTCGCGTCATGACAGCCCTGATCATCGGCGGCAGTGGGTTCCTGGGCGCCGAACTGGTGCGCCAGGCGGTGGCGGCCGGGAACGCTACGGCCGCGACCTTCGCCACCAGGCCCGGCAGCATTCCGGGTGTCGCGTGGCACGCCCTCGACCTGCGGGACCCCGAGCGCGTCGAGGCAGTCGTGGCCGAGGTTGGCCCGCGCTTCGTCATCAACGCCACGAGCGGCAGATCCGATTGGGCGGTTACGGCCGAGGGCCCCGTCCGTCTGGCGATGGCCGCGGCGAAGCACGGCTGCCGCCTGGTCCACGTGTCCAGCGACGCGGTGTTCTCCGGCGCCCGCGTCCACTACGACGAAAGCTGCCCGCCCGACCCCATCACCCCTTACGGTGCGGCCAAGGCCGCGGCGGAGACGGGCGTTCGCCTCGTGCACCCGGACGCCGTCGTCGCTCGCACCTCGCTGATCATCGGCGACCGGCGGTCCGCGCACGTGCGTCTGGTGCACGATCTCGCGGCCGGTATCCGAGACGGGGCCCTGTTCACCGATGACATCCGCTGCCCCGTCCACGTCACCGATCTGGCCGCCGCGTTGCTGGAACTCGCAACCGGCAACGCGAACGGCGTCCACCACCTGGCGGGAGCCGACGCCGTGAGCCGCCACGAACTCGGCCTCCTCATCGCCGGACGTGACGGGCTCGACGCCTCCCGGCTGCCTGCGGGACTACGGGCCACCAGCGCGCTTCCCGGAGCCCTCGACGTCCGCCTCGACAGCCGCGCCACCCGGCGCAACCTGCGCACCGTGCTGCGTGGCGCCCGGCAGTTCCTGGCGACGGGAACTTGACCGCCTCCCTGCCGACGAGGACGGGACGGGCCCTCGACCTGCCGTTCAGATCCCCATGACGAGCATGACGACCACCAGCAGGGTGACGTAGGCGACGGAGTGCACCCGGTCCGGGACGCGGGTCGCGACGCGGCGGGTCAGGGCGATGGTGGGCAGCGAGCCGCCGAGCAGCGCGGCGCAGGCGAGCAGATCGATGTGGCCGAGCCGTCCGGCCCCGGCGTGCAGGGTGGGAACGGCGAAGGCGTAGACGGCGGTGCCGACCACGGCGACGGGCACGCTGAGCGGGTTGGCCATCGCCGTCGCCTCGGCCATCGGCAGGCCCCGGCGGCGCAGCAGCGGTACGGTCATGACACTGCCGCCCACGCCCAGGCAGGCGGCGACCGAGCCGATCCCGACCCCGCCCAGCGTCCTGACCGGGCGGCTCGGCGGACGCGGCTCCCGGTCCTGCGGGACCGACAGGAAACCCTTGCGCAGCAGGCTGTCGGCGATCGTCACCAGCAGATACGCGGCGAACAGCACCCGCAGCACGGGGCCGCTGATCCGCGTCGCCGCGAACGACCCGGCCACCGCGCCGACCAGCACGAACGCGGCCATCGGCCAGATGTACTCCCGACGCAGCCGGCCCTGGCGCCACTGCGCCAGGGTGGCGAAGACCGAGTTGACGACCATGACCGCCGTCGACGTGGCCACCGCCACGTGCATCGCGTCGGCGCCGGCGCCGGGGTGCGTGGTGACGCTCCAGAGGCCGTAGACGACGGGAACGGTGACGAAGCCGCCGCCGAACCCGAAGAGCACCGTGGTGATCCCGGTCAGGCAGCCGAACAGAAGAAGTACGAGGTATGAGGTCAGCACTGCCACGACGCTACGGACCCGGCCGCATGGCGGGCAATCGAATGAACGCCAGATGCCTTCGCCGATCGGACAGCGGCTCCGGAGCCTAGTCTGACGGTGTGCGCAACGTCCGTATCGACGAGGTCGATGCCATCGACCGTGCCGTCCTGGCCATCGGCACCGACTACCCGCCCGGCCACCTGCTGCCGTACCACGAGCACCGCCGGGCCCAGGTGCTGTACGCCGCGACCGGCGTCATGGAGCTGGCGACGGCGGAGGGCACCTGGACGGTGCCCATCGACCGCGCGGTGCTGATCCCGGCCGGGACCCGGCACCAGGTCGCCATGCCCGGGGTCAGCACCCGCAGCCTCTACATCGAACCCGCCGCCGTGCCGTGGTTCCCCACCCGTTGCCGGGTCGTCGAGGTCTCCGCGCTGTTGCGAGAACTCCTCCTGGCAGCCGTCGACATGAAGCCGCTCTACCCGGAACACGGCCGTGACGCGGCCCTGATCGGCCTGCTCCTGCACGAACTGGCCGACCTGGCGCCGCTGCCCCTGGACATCCCGCTGCCCGCCGACCCGGCACTTCGGCGGCTGTGCGACGCGTTCCTACGGCGGCCCGACGTCCACGACCCGCCCGCCCGTTGGGCCGCCGCCCTGGGCGTCAGCGAACGCACCCTGGGCCGGCGGTTCCGCGGCGCCACCGGGCTGAACTTCGCGCAGTGGCGGCAACGGGCCTGCATCGTGCACTCCCTGCGGCACCTGGCCGCCGGCACGCCGGTCACCCGGATCGCGGCCGACCTCGGGTACGACAGCCCGGCGGCGTTCACCACCGCTTTCCGCACCCTGCTGGGCCGGCCGCCGAGCGCCTACCGGGCCACCGGACAGGCCTGATGACGGATGGCCGACCCCCGCGACCTGCCGGACGATGCGGACGACCCGGCAGGAGTACGGGCGAAGGCCCCACGTGCCGGACAGCCGGTTCCGGAAGTCCGGGCGAAACCCCTTGCCCAATGGTCAAGAAACGTTGACCATTGGGGGCGTGGCCGCTGAAGACCTCCCCGAGACGTTCCACGTCACCACTGACGAACAGCTACGAGCCGTCTCCAACCTCACCCGTCACCGGATCATGGCCGTGCTCCGCTTCGAGCCCGCGACGATCACGCAGATCGCCGAGCGGGTGGGCCTCGCCAAGGGAAGCTCCAGCTACCACGTCCGGCTGCTCGAACGGGCCGGCCTGGTGAAGGTGGTGCGGACACGGAAGGTCCGGGGGGTCACCGAGCGGTACTACGCGATGGCCGCGCGGTCGATCGTGCTGCCGGATCCGGGCGAGGGAGGACCCGACGTGCTGATGCGGCATGCGGTGGCGGACCTGGAAGCCGCACCGGCGGAAAGCGAACGGCACGTACGGATGGCCCATCTGCGGCTCACCGAGGAGCAGTTCGCGGAGCTGGGGGAGCGGCTGCAGGCGCTGGCGGACGAGTACCGGAAACTGTCCGACCCGTCGTTGCCGGACGCGTCTCTCGTCTTCGCGCTGTTCCGCCCGGCACCGCGCGACCGGACCGAAGAGGGCGCCAAGTAACCTCGGACGTACGGAAGTTGCCGCCCGGGTTCGGACGGTTGTGGGCCGCGCAGACGATCTCCTCGCTCGGTGACGGGGTGTCACACGCCGCGCTGCCGCTGCTCGCACTGACGTTGACGCGGGACCCGATGGCGCTCGCCGTCGTCACGGCCGCAGGAACGCTGCCGTGGCTGCTCTTCGGGGTGCTCGGCGGTGCGTTGGTGGACCGCTGGGACCGTCGGCGCACGATGTGGGTCACGGACGCGGCACGCGCGGCGCTGCTCGCGATACCGGCGGCAGCGGCCGTGCTCGACGTGCTGAGCATTCCGCTGCTCGCCACCGTCGCCTTCCTGCTCGGCCTCGGCGGACTCTTCTTCGACACGGCCGCCACGGCCCATCTGCCGGACCTGCTCGGCCGCGACCCCGCGCTCCTGGAGCGCGCCAACTCCCGCCTGCGCGGCACCCAGACCGCCGCGTCCGGTTTCGCGGGACCGCCCGCGGGCAAGCACCGCATGATGCACGAGGAGAGGCTGGCCGAGGCGAGGGAGCGGCTCGACGAAGCGGTGGAGGCCGTGCGGGACGACGACGAGATCCGCGTCGACCTCCGTGCACCGCCGTGCCACCAGGCCGGTCGGTGCTGACGCTGCGCGAACTGGAGATGGTGCACGGCGCGCGCGTGACCGGCGGGTACGGCCTGTACGGTCCCGAGCGCGTCGCCCTGGTCGGGCGCAACGGCGCGGGCAAGACGACACTGCTGCGCACCATCGCCGGGGAGCTGGCTCCGGTGTCGGGGGAGGCGACGGTGCACGTACCGGCCCGGTTCCTGCCGCAGCGGCTGGACATCCTCGACGGGGAACTGAGCATCGCGGAGAACGTGGCCCGTTTCGCACCGGGCGCCACCAACAACCTGATCAGGTCGCGGCTGGCCCGCTTCCTGTTCCGGGGTGCCGTCGCCGACCGGAAGGCGGCGGCCCTGTCCGGCGGCGAGCGGTTCCGGGCGGCGCTGGCCGCGCTGATGCTGGCCGATCCGGCGCCGCAACTGCTGATGCTGGACGAGCCGACGAACAACCTGGACATGGCGAGCGTCCGGCAGCTCACCACGGCCCTGGAGGCGTACGAGGGCGCACTGCTGGTGGCCAGTCACGACCTGCCGTTCCTCGCCTCGTCGGGCATCACCCGGTGGCTGCTGCTGGAGGAGGGAGAACTGACGGAGACCACACCGGAGACGGTGGGCGCCATGGCCGGCTGACGCGGTGCGCGGCGGCCGACGTTCGGCAGTCGGCGTTCGGCGGAGGGTTCGGCAGGAGGCGGGACGGGACCGGGCGGCGGGTGCTGCCGGCCGCATGGTGAGGCACTCCTCGAAGGCCACCGGGGCCGCATGGTTCGCCGGGGGCATTCGCTGTCGTGCGATCGCGTCCTACGATGCATGTGAGGGGCTGGTCGGCAGGCCGACCGCCGTGGTCGCGAACCCGGGGAGCGCCGCACGGATGACTTCGTCCCTCCGCCATGCCGGTTTCGTACGTCGCATGCTGTGCCGGCTCGGGCTCCACCGCGACCGGTGCTTCACGCCCGGCGAGCTCGGGCGCCCTGCCACCCGGTGCCTTCACGAGTGGCGGTGCGTGTTCTGCGATCGGCTTCGGCAGTCCGGTGTGCTGCACCGGTACGGGGGTGAAAAATTGACGAACGACCCGTGCCGAAAGATTGCTGTCTGTGTCCGTTGCGGCCATGAACTCGAATGCGTCCAGCACGCGAACCACCTCGTCCCGGTGGCCGGGCTCCCGGCGACGCAGCGGCCGAACTACGTCATCGGCTACCGCAGAGCCACGCCCTGCGACTACGTGCAGATCTGCCAGCGCTGTGGCGAGACGGACAACAACGTGGTCACCGAGCACGACTGGGACGATCCGTGGTGGGGCGACAAGTGCCGACGATGTGGCGAACGGTGGGTCGACGACGGGGACTGACCCCGCTGCGGGGAGCGACCGGTGCGGGGTCCACGGAGGGTTCGTGGGAGCACCCGCACGGGCCGCGCCGGCAGTTGTGAACGGTGCCGCCGCCGTGGCAGCAGCAGTGAAGGCGACGACCGGCCATACCCCGCCGACGGGGCATTCGTCTCCGGCCCGGCGAAGCCCCCTGCGCGGCGCGGGCGCAGGGGGCGGCCGCGGCGTTGCGCCGCGCCTGGACCGCGGGGAGGCGCCGTCTTTCAGGCAGGTACTCGACGGTCACGACCGTGGGGAGGCGCCGCCCTCCGGACAGGTGCTCGACGGCCACCGCCCCGCGGTTCCGACGGGGTGTGTCAGCCCGCCCAGACCTCGGCCTCGTCGGCCGGGACGGTGGTGGCCAGGCCCAGCTCCTTGCGGGCGGCGACCGACTTGTTCGGGTCGATGCCGGTGAACGCCGGGTCGTAGGCGATGTAGAACGCGTCGGCGTCGGCGGCGTTCGCGGCCTTCTTCCAGTTCCCGGCCGCCTTCGTCAGCGTCGTGCGGAGCTTGCCGACCTCGGTGCCCTTGATGCCCTCCAGGCCCTTGAGGTGGGTGTCGAGGGCGGCAGCGACGGCCTTGGCCTGCGCCTTGTAGCCGGCCAGGTCGTCCTCGACGGAGTCCTTCTCGGACTGGTTCGCCCACAGGGCCTCATAGACCGCGTTCGAACCCTTGAGGTACGTGGTCTGCTCGGGCTTGAGGGACTTCGCGGTGGCCAGCGAGCCGCTGAACGTCCCCTTCTCCGCGGTGTAGGTGCAGCTCACCGCACGGTCACCCGTCGCCCAGCTCTCCTTGGTCGGGGTGTAGTAGAAGAGGGCGACGCCCTTGGGGTACGCCCAGGTGTCCGGGGCGTACTTCTGCGCCTCGACCGGGCAGCGGCTGTCCGCGATCGTCGAGACCCCCTCCTCGCCGGGGTACTCCTTGCCCTTGTCGAGGGCGAACTCACCGACGACCTGGCCCTGGTGCGCCTCCTCGCAGGGCACGATCTCGACGGAGTACGCCGTCCCCTCGGCCTTGCCGTTGGGGTTGTAGCAGTCGCCGACGTCCAGCGAGAACACCGAGCGCTGGCGAGCCACCTTCTTCGCGCCGTCCTTGGCGCTGTCGACGGCGTCGGAGACCTCCGAGCATCCCACTGCGCCGATCGCGAGCAGGGCGACAACGGCGGATATACCGCGAAGGGAACGATGCGAGGCGCGGATTGCCATGACGTGTACATCCTATTTAAGTGATCTTTATGTGACTGCGCGCATCATATGCCATTCCTGTGACACCGCTGTGCGGAGGCCCTCGCCCCCCAGCGGCATCTCTGACTCGCGATGGGCCGCGAGGGTTGTATCCGGACTGCTCGCAGGGGGCCGGTCTCGCCGATCGGGGCGGCGAAGCGGACTCCTGGAGCCTGTTCCGACCGGGAATGCCCGTGTTGTGTCTCCCGCTGTGTGGCGATCTCCGACCACTGCCGCGCCCACCGGCCGGGGGCGGGCCGCAGCCGTCGTTCCGGCTGTTCCGGACAACGGCGGAGGCCGCGCTGCTGTCGCACACGGCGGTGGAGCTTTGGCGAATGCTGCGCGAAGGTGACCGCACCGGTCTCGACACGGGCGGATCATCGGACGAGGCATCCGCGGTGGACGTGGTGACGAAACGTCCGCCACGGACGTGATGACGAGGCGTCCGCCGTGGACGTGATACGGGGAAAGGGCTGAAGCCGGCGTGGTGGGCGGGGTGTGGCGGGTCGGGCAGGTCGTGGACGGGCGTTACGAGGTCGCCCAGGTGCACGAGGGCGGCGGCATGGGCCTGATGTACCGGGTCCGGCACCTGGAGTGGGCGACCGACCTGGCGGTGAAGTGCCCCCGGGCGGAACTCTTCCGTACCGACGCGCAACGGGACCTGTTCACGGCCGAGGCGGAGATCTGGGTGTCGCTGGGCCTGCATCCGAACGTGTGCGCCTGCCACTACGTACGCGTCCTGGACGGGCTTCCGCGGGTGTTCGCCGAGTACGTCGCCGACGGCAGCCTGCACGACTGGATCGACGACCGCCGCCTGTACGCGGGCGACCCGGCCGAGGCGCTCGCCCGCATCCTCGACGTGGCGGTGCAGGCCGCCTGGGGGCTGGACCACGCGCACGGGCGCGGTGTGGTGCACCAGGACGTCAAACCCGCCAACGTGCTGCTCGACGCCACCGCGGACGGAATCGTCGCGAAGGTGACCGACTTCGGCCTGGCCCGGGCGCGGGCCACGGTCACCGGGCCGGGGCCCACGGGCACCCCGGCGGACAAGAGCGTGCTGGTGTCCAACCGGGGCCTGACGCCCGCCTACGCCTCGCCCGAGCAGGGGATGGGCCTGCAGGTGGGCCGGCGCTCCGACATCTACAGCCTCGCCGTGTCCGTACTGGAGATGTTCACCGGCGGGATCAGCTGGATGCTCGGTGCCGTGGCCGGTGAGGCGCTGGCCATCCGGCGCACGAGGGCCGAGCCCGGCATACCCGACCTGCCGGACGGGCTGGTCGACCTGCTGGAGCGGAGTCTGAGCCCGGACCCGGCCGCGCGGCCCGCGTCCATGGGCGAGTTCGCCGGTGAACTCATCGGGATCCACCGGCAAGTGACCGGATCTTCGTATCCGCGAGCGGTCCCGGTGGTCGCGGACCTGCGGGCCGACGAGCTCAACAACCGCGGGGTCTCCCTGCTCGACCTCGGCCGCCCGGCCGAGGCGGGCGAGGCGTTTGCCACCGCGCTCGCCGTCGATCCGCAACACCTGAACGCCACGTACAACGCCGGTCTGCTGCGATGGCGGCGCGGCGAGATCACCGACGAGGACCTCGTCGTGGCGCTCGACACGGCCGCCGCCGGGCAGTCCGGACCCGGAGAGGCCCGTCGGCTCCTCGCCGAGGTGCACCGGGAACGCGGCGACCGCGAAGAGGCCGACGCGCTGCTCGGCCGACGGCCGCCGACCCGGTCCGGCGGAGGGCGGTCGAGGGGCACGCGCCGCCTCGCCTGGTACGCGCACCGGAAACGCGAGGCCGTGTACGACCCGTTCTTCGACATGGAGGTCATGCCGGCCACGCCGTCCATCCGGGTCCGCTTCACCGACGACGGCACACGCGCGGTCAGTGTGTGCGACGGGGTGCTGCGGGTGTGGGACGTCCACGAGGGGCGGTGCCTGCGGGAGGTGGCGGCACCGGTCACCCCGAAGGAGGAGCCCGTCAGGCTCGGCATCAGTGGCGACGGCCGGTACGCGATCACCGCCGGGCTGTACACCGTGCGGTTCTGGGACCTGGCCGAGGGGCGCTGCCTGCGGGTCTTCGACGCCGTTTTCGACGGCCGCCGGGAAGGGCTGGACCGGATCCTTCACTGGCCCAACTCGGTGGACCTCAGCGGCGACGGACGGGTCGCCGTCGTGGCGTACCACGGCGGGATCGTACTTGTCTGGGACTTTCCCAGCGGTGCGCTCCGACTGGTCCTCGACGGGCACGACAGCAGGGCGACGGCGGCGGTCGATCACCACGGGCGATTCGTGCTCGGCGCGGGCCGTGCGGACGGCACGGCACGGGTGTGGGACGTGACGACGGGCCGTTGTGTTCACGTGCTCGACAGCTGCGAACGCGTCCACGGGGCCTGGCTCGCCGCCGACGCGGAACGGGCGGCGGTGGCGGGCGACGGGGAGATCCGGGTCTGGGATTTCCGCAACGGGCGCGCCCGCGTGTTCCAGGGCGTGGGCAGGCTCCCCCGGGTGGCGATGGCGGGCGATGTGGTGGTGTCCATGGACGTGGACGACACGGTTCGCCTGTGGACGATGGAGGACGGACGGTGCCGGCGCACCCTCCGCGGCGACGGAAGCCGCGTGCTCGCCGCCCATGTCGACCCGGAGGCGGGTGTCCTGCGCACCGCCTGGCAGGACGATCGACTCCGCTGGTGGGCACTGCCCGAGCGGTACACCGCACCGCCCCGGCCGAGCCGACCGCGCCGGCACCCCGAACTGAGCATGTTCCGCAGCAGGGTGGCCGACCTGACGAACCGTGCCCGGACGGCCGACGAGCCGCGCACGGCCCTGGAGTTGCTCGCCGAGGCCAGGGCGGTGCCCGGGCACGAGCGTGAGCCGGGGCTGCTCGCCGCGTGGCGCGAACTCGGGCTGTCCGCGACCCGGGTGGGCCTTCGCTCCGCGTGGCCCGCCGGAGTGTTCGACGCCGGAGCCGACGCCGGGCAGGTGGCCCTGGACACGAGCGCCGACGGCCGGGTCGCCGTGTCCGGCGGGGTCGGTGGCACCGTGCGGGTGTGGAACCTGGAGAGCGGAACCTGCAAGCGCGTGACGGAGAAGCGGCCCCACCTGGTCGGCGCCGTCGGGATCAGTGACGACGGGACCCGGGCGATGTACACGACGGGCGGAGTCATCACCGCATGGTCGGTCCGGAGCGGGGAGCGGGTCACCGTTGTGGACCACCCGTCGGCGTTGGGCATGACCGCGTTCGACTCGGCCGCGCGGATGGCATTGGTGGCGGGCCATGACGCGCTCCGACTGTGGAACCTGGACACCGGGGCGTGTGAGCGGAAACTGCCACCGCATCCGCACACCACCGCACTCTGGTTCGGGCCGGGGCTCGCCGTTTCCGGGGGAAGGGACGGGACGGTGCGACTGTGGGACCTGGACACCGGACGGTGTGCACGGACGTTCCGCGGCCACACCCAGCAGGTGATGTCGGTCTGCCTGAGCGCGGACGGCCGGCACGTTCTCTCCTCGGGCGGGTACACCGACCGCACGATCCGACTGTGGGACGCGGCGACGGGCACGTGCCTGCGCGTCTTCGGCGATGACCCCGACAGCCGGAGAGGGATCGGCTCGGTGCCCAAGGTGCCGTCCAAACGGGTGCGGTTCAGCCCTGACGGGCGCTTCGCCATCTCCGGCGGAAGCGACACCACCGTACGGATCTGGGAACTCGCCACCGGTCGGTGCCTGTGCGTTCTGGAGGGCCACGAGGGCACGGTGTCGGCCGTCCTGATCAGCCCGGACGCACGGTTCGCCCTCTCCGCCGGCACGGGCGGGGCGGTACGGCGCTGGGAACTCGACTGGGATCTGCGGGTGCCCTGACGCGACGACCCGCCCGGGGCCGCAGCCCTCGAAGCGGATCCATGGTCCGCGCGGCCGACTCGCCGGCGTGGTCGGCCGATGCCCGGCCCGTGACGGTCTCCGCCCGGCGGGTGAGGCCGGGACCGGACTCCGTACCGGCTCCGCACCGGCCGCATCCCCTTCGGGCGGGTGGGGGTGTGCCGGGTGCTGGGGCGCCTCAGGTCCCCGGATGGTTCAAGGTGCGCATGAACTGCTCCGTGAGCTGTTCGGTGTCGATGTCGTCCGCGCTGCGCCCGGACAGGACGTGGAAGAAGGGCGGGCCGATCAGGAGTGCGGTCGCCTGTTCCAGGGTGAGGGCGGTGCCACTCGACTTCCGTGCCGCCTCCACGACCTCTGCGGCGCTTTCCCCGAGGATGTCGCGGGAGGCGAGCAACGCGGCCACGTTCGCGTCGTGTTGGGCTTCCCCCATGAGTGCACGGTAGGCCGCGCCCGCGTGGGAGCGGGACAAGAAGGCGACGAGGGCGTCGAGATATGCCTTGAGATCCTTGCGGGGATCACCGGTGCCGGACACGGACAGTTCGTGCTGGGCATCGATGGCGCTGGCCTCGTAGAGGACCTCCGCCTTGTTCGACCACCAGCGGTACACGGTCTGCCGGCCCACGCCCGCCCGCTCGGCGATGCCCTTCATGGTCAGCGCCGCGTACCCGACCTCGACCAGCAGGTCATCGACGGCGTGCAGCACGGCGGCGCGTGCGCTTTCACTGCGAGGCCGTCCGCGACCACTTCCATCCACCATGCCACCACTTTATACGAGGCGCGGTGTCTCGCATGTGTTACCTTTTCGGTACACGGTGACTCGTAATTAAGTGTCCGGCCGTGCTTCGTGCACTGCCATCCCGGAAGGAATCGAGAGCAATGGCTCCCATACCGGAGGGCGCTCCGCGCCCGACGCGGCGATCCGGTCCGGTGCTCGCCTGCGTGAGTGTGTGCACTGCCCTGGTCGTCGGATTCGTTGCGGCGATCAACCTGGCAGTGCCGCAACTGGCCGCGAGTTCACTGCGACCGACCTCGTCGAACCTGTTGTGGATCGTCGACGCCTATGTCGTGATCTTCGCCTGCCTGGTCATCCCCGCCGGGGCGGCGGGCGACAAGCTCGGCCGCAAGGGCGTCCTCCTGGCGGGGCTCGGCATATTCGCGTTCGGCGCCGTCGTGTCGGCCGTGGCACCGAACGTGGCGGTCATGCTGATCGGGCGCGCCATCACGGGCCTCGGCGCGGCGTGCGTCCTGCCCAACTGCGTCGGCGTCCTCCTGCACGCCACCGCCCCCGAGCGGCGCCCTCACGCGCTGGCCGTCTGGGCGGCGGCCACCGGTATCGGCGGCGTCGTCGGCAACGTCGGAGGCGGCGCGGTGCTGAGCGCGGGCTCCTGGCGCGCGTTGTTCGAGACGGTGGCCCTGATCGCGGTCTGCTGCTCGGCATGGGTGGCACGTTCCGTGCCGCGCAGTGCCCGGCTCGACCGCACCCTCGACCTGCCCGGCACGCTGTTGTTCGTGGCAGCTTTCGTGGCACTGCTGACCGGAATCATCGAAGGGCCCGAACAGGGCTGGGGCAGCACGGTCGTCCTCGGCGCCTTCGCCTGCAGCGTTCTGCTGAGTCTGTGGTGGGTGCGTGTCGAACTGCGCGCCACCCATCCCATGCTCGACCCGCGGCTGTTCCGCAGCGCGGCACTCAGCAGCGCCGGCCTCGGCATGACCATCACGTTCTTCGGAAGCTTCGGGCTCTTCTACGTCAACGCCTCACTCCTCCAGTACGGGCGCGGCTTCTCCGTCCTGCAGGCAGGGCTCGGGATCATCCCCCTGACCGTCCCGCTCCTGGTGGGCACCCGTTACGTTCCCGGGCTCATCCGCCGCATCGGTGTCCCCGCGACCCTCTCCGCGGCCTTCGCGCTCACCAGTGCCGGCCTGCTGGGCCTCTCGTACGCCTCGACCATGGCCTACCCCCTGTACGCGGCCGCCCTGTTCGTCATCGGGCTCGGCATCATGCTGGCCGCGCCCTGCCTGACCGCTCAGATCGCCTCCGCCCTGCCCGTGGAGAGGGCGGGCATCGCCGGAGGTCTCCAGTCCGCGACCCGCGAACTGGGCAGTGCTCTGGGGGTGGCTGTCGTCGGCACCGTCCTCACAGCGGGCTTCACCCACCACCTGCCCGACGACCTGAGCCGGCACACACCGCTCCCGCGTACGGTGCGGGAAGCGCTCACGCTGGCCCCGGCCGACCACACCGCCGTCACCGAAGCGTTCATCCACGGCGCCAACACCGCACTGCGCACCGCGGCCCTCGTCGTACTCCTGGCCGGAGCCCTGGTCGTGGCCGGTGCCCGCCGCGCCCGGCGGACCGCCCCGCGGTAGCGGAAGGCTCCTCTCGGCTTCGCCGCCGGTTTTCCCGCCCCCGCCATGACCACGTCCAGCAACGCGACCAGACAGCTTCTCTCCTGGAAACCCACCGGCCCGTCCCCGCCCTCGGACATCGATCCAGGCACCCCCACGGCCTGACGGGACGGCATCCACCCACCGCACCACCCGAAGGAGTCAGTACTGTGCCCATGCAACCCTGCACCCTCGCAGAACCACGTGTCTCCGCCGCCCTGACCCGCATGTTCGGAGCCGCAGCCCGTGACGAGGAGACCGCGGCACGCCTGTGGAGCATCCCGCTCGACGACCGGGGATCGCTGTCGGCGCAGGAACTCGCCGACGCGGCGCAGGAGATCTACATGCCGGTCTCCGCCGACGGCGGCAAGCTCCTCTACAACCTCGTCCGCGCCACCAAGCCGACCGGCGTCGTCGAGTTCGGCACCTCGTACGGAATCTCCACCCTGCACCTGGCCGCCGCCGTTCGCGACAACGGCGCGGGCCGGGTCATCACCACGGAGATGAACCGGATCAAGGCGGCCTCCGCCCGCGACACCTTCGCCGCCACCGGCCTCGACGACGTGATCACCGTGCTGGAGGGAAACGCCCTGCAGACGCTCGCCGCACTGCAACAGCCGGTCGACTTCTTGTTCCTGGACGGGTGGAAGAACCTCTGTCTGCCCGTTCTGAGGCTCCTCGAACCACACCTCGCCCCCGGCACCCTCGTCGTCGCCGACGACGTGGACCTTCCCGGCCTCGGCCCCTATCTCGACCACGTCCGCGACACCTCCAACGGCTACCACAGCGTCACATTCCCCGTCGAGGACGGCCTCGAAATCAGCTGCCGCCTCTGACCGGGCTCCTTCTGGCGAAGTCACGGTGGCGCATCGAGCACGACCGCGCCGTCGCCGCGACGGCGGAACATCGCGCGATACTCCCCCGGTCGCCGGCCCGTGTGCCTGACGAAGATGCCGCTGAACGCCCCGGCGTCGAGGTATCCGACGTCGGCGGCGATGCTTGCGACGGTCTTGTCGGTCGTCTCCAGCAGGAGTCTGGCCCGACGCACCCGGGCCGTCTGCAGGTAGGCGAGTGGCGTCTGGCCGGCTTCGTCGCGGAAGCGACGGAGCATGGTTCTCGTGCTGACGTGGAACTCCTGGGCGAGGGCGGGCAGGGCGTAGCGGACGCTGAGGTTCTGGTCGAGCCACCGCTTGACGCCGAGCGAGAACTCCCCGCCCGCAGTGGGTACGAGCCGCGAGTCGACATAGGGGGCCTGGGTGGAACGTGCGTCGTCGACAAGCGCGATGCGCGCGGTGCTGCGGGCGACGCGCGGGCCGTCGTGCTTGCGGATGAACTGCAGCGCGAAGTCGTACATGGCGCTGAAGGCCGCTGTGGTGGTCACCCCCCGGTCGGTCACGACCAGGCTCTCCGGGCGGAGGCGCACGTCGGTGTACCGGCGGGCGAAGCGTTCCGCGAACAACCAGGACGTGGTCGCTTCGCGCCCGCCGAGCAGCCCTGCTTCGGCGACCAGGAAGGCGCCCACGCAGATCGATACGACAGCGGTTCCCGAAGCCGCCTGCGATCGGATCGATGCCACTTCCGGTCCCAGGTTCGCGAGGGTCGCGTCGAGGTCGAGCGTGGGCGAAAGTTCAAAGCCCGGCACGATCAGAACATCCACCGGGTGAACCGCCGAGACGTCGATGGCCGAGCCCCCGGACGCGATCACCCGCCGCCGGGGCGAGATGACCGACGCCGCGTAGGCCGGCTGAACCGAGCCCTGTGCCGCGGCGACGTGAGTGGCCATCGCCAAGAGGTCGGGTACTCCGAACACCTCCGACGCGAAGCAGCCGGGGTAGGCCAGCACACCAACTCGCAGCGGACTCATGCCGCCCCTCCCGCACCTCGGGAACAGGTGGCGATATTACCGGGAAACGTGGCGATGCCGCCGCTTCTCGGGAGGGCAGCCCTCCTGCATGATCCCGATCATGACAATCATGCGAGGGCAGAACGACCCGTTGGACGACTTCTCGCGGAGAGTCGTCGGCGTCGATGGCGTCGACAAGACCGTGTA
This sequence comes from Streptomyces sp. ML-6, assembly GCF_030116705.1. NCBI lineage: Bacteria > Bacillati > Actinomycetota > Actinomycetes > Kitasatosporales > Streptomycetaceae > Streptomyces > Streptomyces sp. ML-6. The sequence goes on along the minus strand of NZ_JAOTIK010000002.1, from coordinate 419,565 downwards.
CGTTGCCGGGTCGGGACCGGCCGTCATCCTCATGCCCGAGATGCCGGGCATCAGCCCCGACGTCGCCCGGTTCGCGCGTTGGGTGCGCGACGCCGGCTTCTCCGTGTACATGCCCTCCCTTTTCGGCGTCGACGGTGCCTATCCGCTGGCCGAGGCCCAGGAGACCGTCGTTCGACGCGCGTGTGTCAGCGCCGAGTTCCGGGCGTTTGCCGGTGGAGGCACCAGCCCCGTCGTCACCTGGCTGCGCGGCCTCGCTCGCCTGGCGCACGCCGAGCGGGGCGGGCCCGGTGTCGGCGCCGTCGGTCTGTGTTTTACCGGCAACTTCGCCCTGACCATGGCGCTCGAACCCGCTGTCATCGCACCAGTGGTGAACCATCCGTCGCTTCCGCTCGACGACGCCGGCGCTCTGGAGATCGGTGCCGAAGACGCCGCTGCCGTGGCCGAACGCGTAGCGCGAGACGGATTGAAGGTTCTCGCCTACCGCTTCGACAACGACAGGTGGTGCACCGGCCGGCGGTTCGCGGCCTACCGGGCACTGCTCGGGGACGCATTCGACGGCCGCGTACTCCAGGCCGGGACGGCGAACACGAACCCACCGCCCTTCTTCCGCGATGTCGTCGGTTGCGCCCACAGCGTCGTCACCGCGCACCTCGTCGACCAGGACGGTCACCCCACCACACAGGCCCGGAACGAAATCATCGCCTTCCTGGCCGAGCGGCTCGAGACACCGCAGGAATGAACCCTTCGGATGGTTCTGGCCGGAGACCTGTTCGTCGGCCCGTCCTTCGCCTCGTGGGTGCCGGGACGGCCCGGGCGGTGACGCAGCGGGGGCTGTTCGAGACCGGGGCCGAGCACGCGCGCCGCAAGACGTCGGCCTGACGGCGGCACATCCGCGAGGTTCCGCGAGGTGGAGTCCGGCCTGCCCGACGGGTCCGGCACCGGAAGAGTGCCGCATGCCGTGGCCTGCCTCCGCCGGCGCGCCGTCCCCTGTCGTGGTGCGAGTGGCCCGGAGCCGGGGTGCGGGCCACACTGCACGCCCGGCCGGCCGCGTACGACAACCGCGGGGAGGTTACGGGCATTTCGCCTGGCTTGACCGGCCCCGGTCTCCGTCCACGAGCTCCGTCCGCAAGGCGCGCGACCCGGGCCGTGGCTCTCCACCACGGCCCGGGTCCCGCCGTCCTGGTGCCGGGAACAAGCCCCGCCCGGAGCGTCAACCGGAGGTCGTGGTCCGCTCCGTGTAGTTCAGCCCGTGCCCGAACGAGAACAGGGGGCCGGCAGTGTCGAAGGGAACGTCGGAGCGGCTGGCCACGACGGCCTCCATCGACGAGGGCAGGTCGAAGGGGAGCCTGCCCTGCGGCTCCGCCTCGCCGAACAGCACCTTCACGAACGCCTCTTCGGTGGCGTCGAAGTTCGCGGTGAGCGCGGCGGCGTCCTCGGCCAGAGGGGTGAGGACGGCGGGACGGTCGAGGTAGACGTCGATGACGGTGGGCACGGTCCGGCAGATGCGGCGGACCCGCTCGATCTCCTCCTCGGGGAAGTCGAGGGACCCGGCGTGGAAGAAGTACTCCAGGGTGCCCTCCTCACCGCGCTGCTCGAAGGGGGCGGCCAGCCGCAGCACGGCGACATCGGCCTCTTCGGGGGCGTCGACCAGGTGCGCCCGGTTGCCCAGGGCAGCGGCGGACAGCCCCTCGGCGTAGAGGCGCAGCGGTTGTGCGGCCAGGGGGAGCTGCGCGGGGCCGGAGCCGTTGGCGAGCAGGACATGCGCTGCTGCCTGGGCTGCGAGCCCTTCGGCGCGCGCCTCGTCCGTGCCGACCCGGATGTCGGCGGCGGCCGTGTCGACGAAGGGGTTGTCGAACAGGCCGAGGCGGAACTTCTCGCGCAGCAGGCGGTGCACGGAGGTGTCGAGGCGCTCTTCGGTGACCTTTCCGGCCTTGACCAGGTCCGTGAGTGCCTGGGGCCGGAACTCCCCGCCGAACTGGTCGACTCCGGCGTCCAGTGCCTTGATCATGCGTTCCTCGAAGGAGAGGTGCTCCACACCCCCAGTGGGTGCGGCTGAGAATCCCCCAGTCGGTGCACACGATTCCGTCGTAGCCGAGCGTGTCACGGAGCAGTCCGCCGATGATGCCCTTGTTGAAGCCGAAGCCGACTTCTTCGTATTCGGTGCCGATCGGCATGCCGTAGTACGGCATCATCTGGGCAACACCGGCTCCGATGACGGCCTTGAACGGTTCGAGGTGGTGGTCGAAGTTGCCGCCCGGGTACACCTGCTCGCGCCCGTAGGCGAAGTGCGGGTCCTCGCCGTCCAGCTGCGGTCCGCCGCCGGGGAAGTGCTTGGCCATCGCCGAAACCGACTCCGGTCCGACCTGGTCGCCCTGGAGGCCCTGGACGTAGGCGACGGCCAGTTCGGAGGTGAGGGAGGCGTCCTCGCCGAAGGTGGCGCTGATGCGTGCCCAGCGCGGCTCGGTCGCGAGGTCGATCTGGGGGTGCAGCGCGACCCGGATGCCCACGGCGAGGTACTCGCGCCGCACGGTCTCGGCCCACTTCTTCACGAGGTCGGGCGAGCCGATGGCGGCGAAGCCGAGGGGCTCGGGCCACTGGGAGAACGGGCCGGCCATCAACGCGGTCGCGGGGTTGTCGGTGAAGGAGTGGCGCGGGTCGCTGGAGATGGTCACGGGGATTCCCAGCGGCTGTTCCAGGGCGACCCGCTGGATGGCGTTGTGCCATTCGGCGAGCTCATGTGCGCTCTTCGCCCACAGGATGTTGAAGTGGTTGATGCGCCGGGAGAGGAGGGTGGCCATGCTCGGCATCCCGAACAGGCCGGGCTCGTCGAGGGCGGCGACGCTGCCCATGGCGTGGAACATCAGGCCGGCCTTGGCCTCGACCGGCATGCGGGTGAGCAGGTCCTCGACCCTCTGGTCGATGCTCAGGGCCGGGTCCTGGTAGGGGAAGCGGGATTCGGTGCCCATGGCGGGGTGCCCTTCTTCGGTGGTTGGGGTGGGGGTGGGACGCGGCCGACGGGGTGGACGGAGCGCGGCCCGGGTGGGGGTGTCAGTCGGCGTTCTTGATCCGGGTCACGAGCAGCGCCCCGATGAGGCAGAACAGTGCGGCGACGGCGAACCACACCGAGTAGCCGGAGCCCGCGAGCAGCGAGTCGCCCAGCGGGATGACGACGAGGCCGGCGAGGAACGGCGACAGGGAACTGGGCAGTGTGTTGGCGATGTTGAGCACGCCCAGGTCCTTGGCGGTGTCCTCCTTGTTGGGCAGCAGGCTGATGCTGAGCGCGTTGTCGACCGCGAAGAACATGCCGGCGCCGCAGCCGATAACGGCCTCCAGCACCAGCAGGGTGCCCAGTCCCGCACCGTCCAGGAACGGTGTGACGATCACGGCGGCGAGTGCCGCGGACATGACCAGGCCCGAGCCGATCACGAACGGCTTGCGACGGCCGGTGCGGTCGGACAGCACCCCGCCGACGATGCTGAAGATCACGAGTGCGGTCACGTTGACACCGTTGGCGAGGGCGTTGAACCGCAACTGCTCGGCGGTGTCCTTCATGCCGAAGTCAGCCGCGAGGAAAAGCGTCAGGTAGCCGGTGAGGGCCCCGTAGCCGAGCATGATGAAGAACTTGCTCAGCCAGACCCAGCCGAGGTCGGGGTGCTTGCGCGGGTCGAAGACGAACGACAGCAGCAGGCTGCGGATGCCCAGAGGCTGGGAAGGCGCCTCGGTACACACCCGGTCCGGCAGCCGGAAGGCGAACCACAGCCCGAGCACGAGCGCGACGAGGGCCGGTACGAGGAACCGCAGCAGGTCGCTGGGGAGCGCGGACAGGAGGACCGCCCCCGCCAGCATGCCGACCGGTCTCACCGCCCCGACGATGCCGGACACACTGCCTCGTCTGGCGTCCGGCACGTGGTCGGCCACGGTTGCCCCGGCGGCGGCAAAGGCGAAGTTCGCCGCGCCCTGGGCGATGCACCAGCCCACCAGCAGTACGGGAATGTTGGGCGCGACCGCGCAGACCGCCAGGCCCGTGGCCATGGCGGCCAACCCGCCGATGATGAACGGCCGGCGCATGCCGAACCGGGAGGTGCAGCGGTCCGAGAGCCGGCCGGCCAGCGGTTGGCACACCATGGCGAACGCCGCGCCGGTACCCGTGACGAGCCCGAGACGCGAGGGGGCGGCCGTCACTCCGACCAGATGCTGGATCTTGACCGAGAGACCACCGATCACCGGGGCGAGTACCGCGAGGTACATCCCGAACTGTCCGATCGCCAGGCGGCGCACGAAACCGCGCGGCACTTGCGACGGCTCGGCCGCGACAAAGGGCGGAGATGTATCGAGCATGAGGGCTTCTTTGGGGCCGGCCACGCCGGCCTGGCAGTTCGCCCAATTGCTACATGTGTGTAACTTTCTGTCAAGCTCCCCTGATACCGTTCCTCCATGCCACCGTCAGCTCAGGCGCCACTGTCCCCGCCCGCCCCCCGTCGGTCCGGAGCCGGGCAGCAGGGCGGCTACGCCAAGGGCCGCGCCCGGCGCGCCGCGATCATCCACACCGCCGCCGAGCACTTCGCGCAGCACGGCTTCACATCGGTGACGATCGTCGAACTGGCCGCCGCCTGCGAGATCTCCCGGGCCGGACTGCTGCGCTACTTCCCCGACAAGGAGTCGCTGCTCCAGGCCGTCCTGGAGGACCGGGACCGTCTGGACCGCGACCGCTTCCAGCCCTACACACGAACTCCGGGCGGCCTGGGCATCCTGCGTGGAATGGTCGACCTGGCGGGCCACAACGAGCTCTCGCCCGTTCTCATCGCACTGTTCGTGCGCCTCTCCGCGGAGGCCTCCGACCCGGACCACCCCGCCCACCCGTACTTCGCCCGGCGCTACGCCCGCATCCGGCAGGGCACCGCCCACGCGATATGCAAGGCCCGCGACGCCGGCCACGTACGCCATGACGTGGATCCCGACGAGGCCGCAGTGCGCCTGACCGCCCTGATGGACGGCCTGCAGGCGCAATGGCTGTTCGACCGCGACGTCGACATGGCTCACCACGTACGCAGAGCGATACTCGACCTCCTGACCGAACAGGGCAGAGCCACGTTCGACACCACACGCTGAGACGACAGCGCCCCCACTCCCAGGACATCCCTCCGGCGGACACCGAGGTTTCCCGAGGCGCGGGGGATGGGCGGCAGAAGACCGGCTGGGTCTCATGAGGGGAGCCCAAAGGAGGCCTGCGCGGAGGAAGCGCCCGCCGGAGTTGCGTGGGCGTGCGGTCCGGATGTGCCGGACCGCCGGACCACCGGACCGAAGCCCATGATCCGCCGCGTGGCGGGGGAGCCCGGGGTGCCTCACGAGGCCCTGCGTCACCGGGGCCGCCAGGCCGAGGCAGGTGTCGGCGAACGCGGCGGCGGGCCTTCCCCCGCTGATTCGCACGCGCCAGCGGCGCGAACACCTCCCTGGCCTGGCAAACTCCTCCAGCCGACCACGACACGCCGCGAGCCCATCCACCCCCACATCGGCAGGAAACCACCACCATCGCAGTCTGCCCGGACACGTAACAAAGCCCTACTGGGAGCCTCCTCGATCATGTTCGGTTTCCGGGGCTTGCTCAAGTACCGGTGATTTGGCCGGCATCAGGATGCGGAGCGGCCGATCGCATCGAGTACCTGGAATTCCTCCTGCGTCAGTCGGAGGGCCCCCGCTGCCACGTTGTCGACGAGGTGTTCCGGGTTGCCCGTCCCGGGGATGGCCAGCACATGGGCGCCTTGCTGCAGGATCCACGCCAGGCGGACCTGTGCAGGTGAGACGTCGTGCGCGCGGGCCACGGCGTGGACCTGGTCGTGCTCGGTCCGGACGGCTCCGGCCTCGCGCCCCTCCCCGGCGATGGAGAAGAAGGGCACGAATGCGATTCCGTGTTCCGCACACGCCCGGAGCATCTCGTCCCCGCCGGGTGCGTCGATGCCGTAGCGGTTCTGGACGCAGACCACCGGTGCGATCTCCAGGGCCTGGTCCAGGTGTTCTGGGCGGGCGCCGGAGATGCCGAGATGGCGAACGAGCCCCGCGTCGCGCAGTTCGGCGAGGGCCCCGAAGTGGTCGCCGATGGAGCCCTGGTCCATGAGGCGGAGGTTGACCAGGTCGAGGTGGTCGCGGCCGAGTTGGCGCAGATTTTCCTCGACCTGGCCGCGCAGCTGGTCGGGCCGCGCCGGGGTGGCCCACTCACCGCCGGCATCCCTGACCGGGCCGACCTTGGTGGCGATGACGATATCGTCCGGACAGGGCGCCAGCGCCGTGTTGATGAGTTCGTTGGCGGAGCGCAGCCGGGAAAGTAGAACGCCGCGGTGTCGATGCGGTTGACGCCGACCTCGACCGCGCGGCGCAGGACGTTGATCGCCTGGCTGCGGTCGCTGGGGATGCCCTGGTGGAACGCGGCACTGCCGGTCAGGCGCATGGCGCCGGAACCCATCCGGTTGACCTTGAGGTCACCGAGCATCCACGTGCCGGCGGCTGCCGCAGAGACCGTGCACGACGTCATCTTTTCCATCAGCTCCATCCGGTCGGCCATCGCCCGTCAACGGTTCAAGGCGCGGCGGTCCTGGAGTATGCGCAGGTGGCAGCCGTGACGGGAAGGCGTGGAGCGTTGGGGGAATGTCACAGCGCGACCGGGAATCCTGAACACGAACTCCGAGTTGTCACTGGTGATGCTTCCGTTCCATGAGCGCCTGTCAGGAGCGGAGCCAGATGAGGAGTGCGGCGGCTGTGAGGGTGCCGAGGTGAACGTGGGCGCGCTTGTCGTAGCGCATCGCGACCGCTCTGAACTGCTTCACCTTGTTGATCGCCCGTTCCACCGAGTTCCGTGCCCGGTGGCGGGCCTTGTCGAACCCCGCAGGCCGCCCGCCACGTGACCCGCGCTTGCGGCGGGCGGCACTTCCCGTCCGCGCGCAGGTGCACCCTGGTGGTCAGCCCGCCGCGGGAGCGACCGAGGGCTTCGCTTCCCGCCCCGCCTCCTCCAGGAGCAGGTTCAGGCGCGCATGTGCGCACGCAGGTGAACTGAGCTTTGTACGACCCTCTTTGAGGCCGTGGACGGTGTCGGAGGCGGGGCTTGCGGGGCGTCGGCGGTGTGCTGATGGGCACGGATGGAGGTGGAGTCGTCGACATCGCCCTCGGCGTCGGCAACGGCCTGCACATGCTGGAGCAGCCTCTCCCATGTACCGTTGGCTGACCACAACTGATGGCGCTCATGAACGGTCTGCCACGGACCGAAGTGTTCGGGCAGCTTGCGCCACTGACGGCCGGTACCGAGTCGATGAATGATCCCACTGATCAACTGGCGGTGATCCCGCCACCGGCCGCACCGGTTGTTGCCCTTGGGCGGTACTGGCTCCAGCACCGCCCGCTCGCTGTCCGCGAGATCCCCCTGCTGAGCATGCCCAGATCAACGAGTCACTTGATCGAGGAGACCTAGATGACGATCGGGTTGACTTCCACGGTGCACCCCGTCCCGATCACCACGAGCGTCTCCACCGGCACGGTCTCCAGGATCTTGCCGAAGACGGCGACCGAGTCGGTGCAGTACAGCTGGGTCGAGCCCTTCCCCGGTTCCTTGGAGCGGAGCACGACCGGTCCGCGATTCGGGTAGGGCTGGACCTCGGAGTACGGATCGGTGCGCTCTTCCTGCTCGCAGCCCAGGCCGAGAGCCTCGGGATCGTTCAGCCCCAGCCGCCGCGCCGCCTCGTGGACCGCGTCGACGGAGAAGCCGAGCGGGGGGTGGTTGAGATCGACCGTGCCCAGCGAGCACATCCGTGCCGGGGTGTCCTGGGGAGCCGCCTCGGCGGGCGAGGCCAGGGCCAGGGCGACCAAGGCGGCGGAAACGACAGTGAGAGTCCTTTTCATGCCACTGATGATCGCCCGTCCTCGACCGACAAAAGCGGTCTTCAATGCTTGAACACGAACTCTTCGCGCTTTCTCGGTATACACGCGCCCCCTCCAGCCACGTACCCCGGGCCGAAGGGCGCACGCGGAGGGCCGGTCGCACCGGCCCGTCACCCCCGGGCGCAGCCGCCCCGCCGAACCCGCAACCACAGGGGCAGGGCAGGTGTCGTCCCCAGGACGATGCCGTGCGGCCGACCGACCGGCCGGCCCGAGCGCCGCGCCGGCCTGTGCCGGCGCCGTACGCTTCCCACCGGGCGGGCCCGGGGCGCGGTCGTCATGAGCAGGGGGAGGACTCGGCACGGAAGCCTTTGTGACGGTCCGTCGGGACGGTGCAAGTGGTCCGTTTTTGCCAGGTGACCCACCGGTGCTTTCGCCGCGCTCCGTGGATAGGGTCCACGGATGGTCCACTCCTCATACACTCTTCTACAATCCTCGGCCGCCTTCTCCCTCGCGGCCGAACGGATCGGGGACGCGTACGCCCGGGTCAGGGGCGCACTCGTCAGGGACGCACTGTTCGCCCGGGACGCCGACATGTACGGCGTCACGGTCGACGAGCTCGACCGGAGAATGCGGCAGCCGCCCGACCGGCTGGACAGCGAAACGTCGTGGGACTGGCTCGACGGCCCCGACCAGTACCGGTGGGCGGCGCTGCGGGTCCTGGCGGAGGCGTATCCGCCGGCGGACGAACAGGAACTCGCGGGGCGCACCGTAGTGCCGGAGAACACGATCCATGTGATCGCGGCCGACGTGCACGTCGACGGGGACCTCGTGCTGGAGGAACAGGCGATGCTGTTCGTCCTGGGCAGGCTGCGGGTCACGGGGGCCCTGGTGGGCCGGGCAGGTTATTCCGTGGTCGCCGGGCGGGAGATCGAGTGCGCCGATGGTGCCACCGCGGGCGAGGTTCTGGCACTGGACGGCATCCGGTGCCCCGGCACCTTCTACTTCGGCCACAACGACTGCTCCGCCCGTGCGGCGTCGTACGACGGCGGCGTCCTCGTCGACTTCGAGCGGGACAACGCGTTCGGCCGGGTCGATGTCCAAGAGCGGTTCACCGACTGGGACTTCCCCGCCGCGGCCCGGGCCCTGGGACTCCCCGAGGACGAGGACGACATGCTGGAGGCGTACACGAAGAAGCTGCTGGGCGAGCAGGGCGGGGTGTGATCGCGCGGTACCCCGATTCGCCGTAGAACACGTCGGCCGGCCGCTGGCGGGCTGCGACGATGCCTCTTCCCAAGCGGAAGGCATTTGTTCATTTCCGTACGGGTGGGGGCCGCGGCGTCGAGCTGACCGCCCCGTTGTCCCAGGTCGTCCTGCCGACCCGGGCCCATCAGTAGTACGGCAACGGGTTTCGGCTTCCGGTGCTCATGGAACCGTGGACGTTCGCCGGGGAGCCGGAGCCCGGGCGGCCGTCGTGAAGGCGGGGGACGAGATCGATCCGGACGAGGCGGCGGCCCGCGGCATCCAGGTAATGGCCCGCAGCATCCAGGCGATGGCCGCAGCATCCAGGCGCTGGTCCACGCCCTGGCCGGGGCCGCGCCCGGTGGGGTCGTCATCGCACCGCGAGACACCCGTGGCGTCGTGCTGCTCCCGGAGAAGCGCGGCGGCGCCTGCGGCGGCCTGGACGGGTCCGATGGCCCCCACATGATCTGTGCGGTGTGCGGTCTGCCAGTGGCAAGCCGGATCGACGACTGCTTGCCACTGGCAGGCCATGCGGCTTGCCCCGGACGCCGTGCGCCGCCCGGTCGCGAGAGGCGCGCAGGCGGCGGGCCTCGCGGTGGTGGTGGCGGTCGGCTGATGCGGGCCCACGGGCACGACGGTGCCGATGCCGGGCAGGCCGTCCGGGTAGTGGCCGTTCCCGGTGCATGTCCTCCCTCTGGCAGCTGTGGGCAGCGGGCCGCCCCCAGCTGCTGGTCGGTCTGCTCCCGCACTTCGGCGATGATGGCGGCCGTCATGCCCGCCCGCGTAGCGAGAGCGGCGGCGGGGAGCGCCGTGGCCATGTTGTGTTCGCCGAGGGGCGGACTGCTGCAGCGGGTCAGCGCGACCGGGTGGGCGGCGCCTTCGAGTAGCAGCCTCCGCTCTTCGTACATGCGGGAGATCCGTTCCCTGAGCAGTGCCAGTCGGGCATGCAAGCCCGCTGCGTGCTCCTTGGGGGCGGGCCCGGCGGCGGTCGCACCGGGGAGGCGTACCGCGTCCAGGCCCGAACTGGCCGTGTCCTACGGGTGGTCGGGGTGACGGTGGGCGTGCACCGGGCGGCGCGACGGGGTCGATGGGCAGCGGGTCGAGCGCCGCCTCGCTGGTGCGGTGGACGGTGGCCACCGGGGGACGCCGGCCCTTGTTCTTGCCCGAGGTGATGACCGGCCTCCGGGCGATCTGCGGTACGGGCACGCCGTTGGCCCGCAGACTGCGGGAGCAGTCGGCCATGTCGTCGTCGACGACCGCGGGGCGCCCGCCGTGTCGGCCGCGCTCGCGGGCGGACGCCTGGCCCTCCAGGGACTTCTCCCGGATGTACTCGCGCTCGGACTCCGTCATGGCGTGCAACCGCACGGCGTCGATGCAGGCGCGGAAAACCGCCCGCCGTTCGTCCCGTTCCGTCATCGGCAGCATGATCCCCTTGCTCGATCTCTTCTTTCGTGCAGATAATGCATGTGTGCAGTTGCTGCGCGAGAGCAGTTATTGTGGTGCGGTTGCCGCCGTGCCACCACCACTGAACGGAGAGTCCTCGCCATGAACCGCAAGATCGTCAAGCGCGCCGTCCTGGCTTCCACGCTCGCCCTCGTCCTCGGCGCGACCGGCGCCTATCTCTATCTCGACGTCACCTCCGACGTGCAGCGCATCGGCGCCGAATCCTGTGCCGAGGTGATCCCGGCCGACGCCGACCGCCGCGACGGCAAGGCCGTCTGCGCCACCCTCGATGCCCTCAGCGACGCCTGGGAGCGTGGTGACGCGGAGGCGTACGGCCGTCAGTTCACCGAGGACGGCACGTACACCACCTACATCGGCAGCCACTACGAGGGCCGCGCCGACATCACCGCGAGCCACCACGCGCTCTTCAATGGCTTCCTCAAGGGCAGCAAGCTCGCCGCCAGGTATCTCGACATGCGCTTCCTGACCAAGGACGTCGCCGTCCTCACCAGCCGCGGTGCCGACTACACCGGTGACGAGCCCGACGCGGACGAACTCTCGAAGGTGACGACCTTCACCCTGGTCCGCGAGACCGACGGCGCCTGGCGGATCGGCGCGTTCCACAACACCGAGCGCAGCAACGTCATGGAGCGCTTCTCCTTCCTCTACGCCCCGGACACCGCCCCGAAGGCGGAAAAGTGACCCGCGCCTTGATCACCGGCGCCACCGGGGGCATGGGCCACGCCCTTGCACTGGCCCTCGCCGCCGAGGGCCACATCATCACCGCCGTCGCCCGCACCGAACGCCACCTCAAGTCCCTGATCGGTGAACTCGGCGGCCCTCACGATTACTTGACCGCCGACCTGGCCACCCAATCGGGTCTGCGCGACACCGCTGCCGCACTGCGCGCCAGACCCTACGACCTCCTCGTCAACAACGCCGCGCTCGCCCCTTCCGGGCCGTTCGACCACACCGATCCCGATGCACTCCGGGCGGCGATCCGCCTGAACTGCGAGGCCGTCGTCGCCCTCTCCCACGCCTTCCTCGCCACCGCCCGGCCAGGAGCCGCTCTCGTCAACGTCTCCTCGACCCTCGCCTTCGTGCCCAAGCCCGACCGGGCGGTCTACAGCGCCACCAAAGCGTTCGCCACGTCTTTCTCCGAGGCCCTGTGGTACGAGCAGAAGGGGCGCGGCGTCTACGTACTGGCGCTCTGCCCCGGCCCCACCGCCACTCGCCCCGGCCTGCACGCGGACACCCCGTCCGCCCTGGTCCAGTCACCGGAAACAGTCGCCGCCACCGCGGTCACCGCCCTGCGCGAACGCCGCCGCCCCGCCGTCGTCTCCGGCCGCGCGAACACGCTCTTCGCCGTAGCCACCCGCCTCCTCCCGCGCGGAACGGTCCTCCGCCTCCTCGCCGACGGCTGAGGCGGCCCCTCCGCCCGGTGAGTGGCAGCGGGAGCGGGGCCGGGTGTCCCTGAGCGGGCCGGGCGCCGCACGATCCCGGAGAGGTGTGACCAGGCGGACCAACCGCAGAAAGCACTGTCCCGACGGTGGCCGGCCCGGTGGGCCCCTCTCCTCATCCGCATCGCCCTGCCGGCCGGGCGGGGTCAGGGCGGCTCGGCGTCGACCGAGTTCCTGACCCCGTCGATCCTCCTGGGGTTCCTGCTCACCTTCGTTCCCGCGCTGCTCGCCCGGAGGCTGCTGAGAAATCGCTTCCTTTGGTGATTTGGCTCGCTGTGCTGGGCGTGACGAGCCAAACGAGATGACGTCGTCTGACTCCCGGATCCTGTACCGTCCGGACCTGGCCGACGACTGCCCCACTGGCATCGGCCTGATCATGGACGGCTGACCAACGTTCAGTCGTTTCGCGCCAACAAAAGGCATGGCAGGGGCTCAGCCGCCGTCATAGGGTCAGCCGGCATGGCCGACAGTCATCACGACAAGCGCGTCTTTCCCGAACTCGAAACCGGCATCGCCGGATTGACGTTACGTGTGCTCACTGCGGAGCAAGCCGATGAGTATTACGCGCTCATCGGCCGAAACCACGAACACCTCACTCAGCACGGCGACTACCAGGAGCTGGTCGCATCGGACTACGAGACAGTACATGCCGAGCTGCTCAACGACCCCAATCCGTCCCTCCGTTGCGGCATCTTCCTGCATGGCGCCCTCATCGGCCGCGTTGACCTTGTGGCTGTCAACCCGCCCTGGTACGGCTTCGGATACTGGCTCGACCGCGAGGCAACGGGACATGGATACGCCACAGCAGCCTGCCGTGTGCTGATCGAGTACGGAGCCACTGCGCTGGGTGCCACCGACATGTTCGCGGGCGTTACCCACGGAAACGACAAGAGCGGCGCTGTGCTGACCCGGCTCGGCTTCAAGGCCACCGAGGTCTTCGAGACCTACACCCGATACCACCGGCCCCTCGTCGCCCAGCCCTGCGCGTATCCCCCACAACGGTGCTCCTGAGAGCAGGTGCGCGAGCAGCTGAAGGCCGAACTCGGCGCGGCCCACGAAGAGTTCTCCCTGGACTTCGGCCCCCACCCCCACCCCTCTTGCCGCCGCCTTCTCCGTGGGCGCGAGAGCCGGGGTCGGTGACGGTCGACCCTCGACGTCACTGATCGCGCAACTGCTCGGCGGCTTCCTGGTACGCCGTGGCGGCACGGGCGAAGTAGTCGAAGAGGACATCGAGCTGCTCCGGCGCGTAACTGCCGAAGATCTGACCGATCTTCTCCCGGGCGGGCGCCATGACGCGGTCGAGCTCGACGGGTTCGCCGACCGGCTCGACGCTCACCTTGCGCCGGTCGCTGGAATCGGGCACACGGCGCACGTAGCCCGCCTGCTCCAGGCGGTCGACCAGACGGGTGGTCGGCCCGGTCGTCAGGCCGGTGCGCGCCGCCAGCTCGCCCGGCGTCATCGCACCCACCAGATGAAGGATGTTCAGCGCATACAGATCCGTGGCGCCGAGGTTGCAGGCATGGGCGCTCGCGTGGCCGTGCAGCAGCACCGCGCTGAGGTACTGGCGGTAGACCTCGCCCGCATCAGGGCGCATCGACGGCGTTGACAAGGGTTCCTCCACTCCTTGGTCTCTTCTCAAGAGAAGAAGTTTCCTTCATGTAGTGAATTCTCTTGGGAAGTTATCACGGGAGGGTACGCCCATGAACGCCGTCAGCACCCCATACCCGGAGCAGGCCGAGCCCACTGAGGGCCCGAGGCGCCGCTCGCCCTCGCCCACTGGCTCGTCCCCGGCGAGAGAGTGGTTCTGCGCAGCTTCCCACCGGACCTGGACGTCGGCTTCCCGGGCAGCCGCTTCTCCGGCGATGACGACACCTTCTACTTTCTCCACCTGCGCGATGCCCAGCGCTTGAAGCCCTCCCCGTCACTGCCCACCCGCATCGACGGCGTACCCCTCGACATCGCTGCCCCCGCCGACATGACTGAGCCGCCACCGTTGTACGGCGGTGTCACACCCCTGAGCCGCCCGGTCCGCCCGATCTGTCCAGCTTGCCCGGCAGCGCGGGGCCTTCTCCGACTCGCGCGATGCCCGGCTCGTACGCGAACACCACCGCCTGGGCGCGGCTGCGGAGGTTCAGCTTGGCCATCAGCCGGTGGAGGTGGGTCTTGAGGGGGGAATCGCTGACGCACAGGCGCTCGGCGATCCCCTCATTCGCCAGGCCCTGGGCGATCAGGCCGAGCACCTCGATCTCGCGTCCGGTGAGCAGGCTCGTCGCGTCGGCCCCGGGCCGGACCGCCTGCTGGGGCTGTTGATCCTGGACGGCGTGCTTCTGGATGAGGCGGCGGATGTGGGCCGGGGCGACCAGGAGGTCGGCGAAGAGGGCCGCGTTGACGGCGCTGATCAGCTGCTCGGGCGCCACGTCCTTCAGCAGGAAGCCACTGCAGCCGGTGCGCAGGGCCGCGTAGACGAACTCGTCTTCGTCGAAGGTGGTGAGGACGACGATCCGTGGAACCGGGTCGAGACCGACGGCACGGGGACCGCGCCGTCCGGCTCTGCGAGCGTCTTCTCGACCAATGACCGCCATCCGGATGTACTCGAATGAACGTCGTGTATGGGTCGGCCCACGGCGACACTTGAGGAAAACGCAACCGGAACCGCCCGTACCAACGATCAACGCGCCAACGAGCATCGTGCCTGGGAACAAACGCCCCGGACAGCTCGACCGGACGAGGCTCCCTCATGAGCTGAGCATATGAGACATCGCCGTCGGACCCCTGAAGCCCGGTATCCCGTCGGCAAGTCCTTCCGAGCCCGGCATGCCGGGCTCGAGCACAAGGCTTTCATCAAGGCTCAGTGAGACACCCCCACCTTCACGCATCACCTGACCCACAACTCCTGACAACTGTGCCGGCGTGACATCCTCTCCCGTCACCCGGATGGCGTCGGCGGTCTGCTGGAGGAAGTAGCTGCACTCGCTGGACTTGTAGTGGCCGGTGAACATCGCAGTCACCGGGATCACGAAGCTGATCCCGGCTGGGGTGACACACTGTCAGGTCATCTCCTTCTCAGTCGAGGCGGTCGTAGGCGCCCGGTTCCCAGTCGACGAACAGCGTCAGCGCTTTCTCGGTCTCGGTGCGTTCCGGTTCGGTGGCGGTGGCCGGCCACCAGTTCTCGACCCGGTGGGCGTCCACGAGGACACCCTCGCGGTACCCGTCGAAGTCACCGGGGTCTTCCGCCACACCGATGTGGATGGGCGCGTCGTCGGGGAGGTCCTTCAGCGCGTCGCGGAGTTGCGCGGCGTTCCAGATCTGCGGGGCGTGCTCGAAGATTTCGGTCATGGGCGCAGGCTGCCGGAGCGGGAGCTCCTGGCAGGGGAGGCGCGACTGTGTTCCCGGGCCAGAGCACTGGTTCGGAGGTACCGGGGCCGGAGTGAAAAGCCGAACACCGGTGGTGGATCAGCCCCAGCCGGTGGACCCCGTACCGTCAGCCCGCATCGAACTGGTCCGGCCATGTGCGGGAGCGGCTTCCGAAGGGTTCCGCACCGTTGTGCAACATGGTTCCTCATGGTCGGGCCCAGGTGATCCGCCCCAGGGAAAGCTGAGCAGCTCTCGTCGGAGGCCGGTGACTGCTCTGGTCGATTCGCTCGTCGGCTCGCGTTCGCAGCGCGTGGTGGAAAAGCGGTGGACGAAAATCGCACGAGCGGCAGACTGACCCGCGTGAAACGACTGCTGGTGGATGTGGAGAGCGTCACTGCTCGGTTGGTACGTCGATTCGGTCCCCAGGTTGCCGACTGGTGCGCCGACGCGCCGGATCTCATTGCCCGGCTGACCTCCCAGTGGGGACTTTCGCTCGGCGAGTCCCTCCCGGACGGTGCTTCGTCGGTCACGTTGCGGTGCCGTTGGCCCGACGGCACGCCTGCGGTGCTGAAGATCAGCCCGGAGCAGGCCCTTATGGCCGAACAGGCCGGAATGCTGGGATGGTTCGCCCCCTCGGGCCGGGTGCCCTCTGTGCTGGCCGTCGACGAGGAGGCGGGCGCAATGGTGCTGGAGGAGATCGTGCCCGGAACGCCGGCGGAGGACATGCCCGCAGCCTCGCTTCCGGAACGGTGGTCGGAGCTGCTCGCCGCCCTGCACGGGGTCGCTCCGCCTCCGCTGCCGACGCGTGTGCTGCGTGAACGGTGCGAGGAGGCCTTCGCCCGGGTCGGCAGGCGGCTGTCCGAACCTGCGATCAGCGCACGGATGGACGTCACCGTGTGGGACAGGGCCCTCCAGCGGTGCAAGCGGCTGCTGGACACGGAAGCGACGACCGTACTGCTCCACGGCGACCTGCACCTGGGCAACGTGCTCGACGGCGGCCCGAAGCGCGGGCTCATGGCCATCGACCCGAAAGCCTGTATCGGTGATCCGTGCTTCGACGCCGTGGACTACGTCGTGGCCGGCGCCGGACTGGAGGGCGTCGAGACCCGTTGCGCGCGCGTGTCGGCGGCGTGCGGGCTCGACGGCGACCGGCTCCACGCCTGGAGCCAGGCGATCGCGCCGTTTGCGGCCATCGCCCACCTCGGTGCCGGCGGTGAGGGACCGGTGATCGATGAACTGCTCGCGTTGACCCGGTGAGCACACCCGGTATCCCCGATCGCCTCGTGCCCCGCACTCCGCGCCTGGCTGGGGACGGCATGTCCTTCGCTCGATCTTCCCTACGCTCAGCCTTGGCAGGGCGGAAGAACGCGTACCCGCCGAGGGAACCTGCTCGGCCGCTACAGTTTCACCACCTCGACTCCGTCCGGGACGTCAGGCTGACCAGCAAGGCGCTGGTGGGAGCGGCAGGTGACGGCGGGGGAGGGCCAGGCATGCGCCTGACCCTCCGGCCGGAGCAGTGCCCGCCCCGGCGGCCCCTACCGATAGTCGCTGAGGCCGTCGGCGAGCTCCTCCTCGTCGCCGTCGCGCTGCGCGTAGAGAGCCTGCTGGAGGGCGAAGGTGCCGCGGATCGCCGAGATTCGCTCGGCCGTTCCGTTGTCGGCCCAGCCGCCGAGCGCGAGCACCCGGCCCAGCAGTTCCTCGCCGTAGCTTGCCCCGATGGCGGCCAGGTCCTCGGCTGGGTCGCCGATGCCGACCTCGTCCCAGTCGACGACGCCGCTCAAACGCGGCACGCTGTCCACTGTCTCCCACAGAACGTTCTCGCCACCGAGGTCACCGTGGACCATGGCGGTGGTGAGATGAGGCAGGGCGTCGAGCGCGACGAGCTCGCGCTCGGCACGCTCCCGGCCGCCGGCGGACATCAGCGGAAACAGTTCGGCACGTACCCCCATGGCGAACTCCTGCCACTCGCCCGCAGGCGCCTCCGGCAGCGCGGCGCGCATCTTCTCCTCGTTACCCGCCGCCGCGAGCCCGGACAGCAAGGTCACGTACTGCCGGGCAACCGCCTCCGCCACCTCGGGGCTGCCGAGCACATCCTCCTCCAACGGCGCTCCAGGGATCCGGCTCAGCACCAGGTACGGCGATTCGTCCGTGCCTTGCTCGCCCTCCTCGGAGAGCGGCTGGGGGGTGCGGAATCCGAGGTCGATCCTGGCCAGGGCGCGCAGCATGGCCGCCCTGCCGGCCAGCCGATCGGCAGCCGCCTGGGTGCGGGCAAGGCACACCACCCGGTCCGAGCCGATCACTACATGGTGAAACTGACCTTCATGGACGGTGAGTTGGTCCACCGTGTCCTCAGGCAGCAGCCGGCTCAACAGATCGCGGTGCATCTCAATGATTCCCATGGTGGGCGAACTCTCCACTTCTCAGATGCTCGTCGGCTGACGCCTGGTGCATGCCGACGTGTCGAGTCATCAGAAACAGGGGTGTGACGATGGATCCGGTCGAATACGAGATGCTGCGGCACATGTGGTTCCTGGTCGCCCGGGTCCCCGACCTGAAGAACGGCGTCGCGAGTGGCAGCATCCTCGGCGAGGAACTCGTGGTCTACGGGAACGAGGGCTCCGTCACCGTCGCGCAGGGCTTCTGCCCGCACCGAGACGTGGCGCTGCGACTCGGGCAGCTACGCGACGGAGCACTGGAATGCCCATACCACGGTTGGCTGTTCGAAACGGGCAGCGGGCGGTGCACGTGCATTCCCTCGCTCCCGCCAGGCCGGGGCAGGGTGCACACGGCACTGCGCACCTATCCCGCCGAGGTCGCCTACGGTCTGGTGCGGAGCTGTCTGGGCGATCCGTTCCTGCCTCTGCCACGGCTGCCCGAGTACGTCGATGACAGCTGGCGGCTCGGCGCATGCGAGCCGTACACACCGAACTGCGGTATGCGGCTGCTGACCGAGAGCTTCCGGGACAAGGCCCGCTTCCCCTTCGTTCACGCGGACTCGATGGGCCACGTGGACAAGGTGGTGAAGCCCTATCGCATCACCCGGGACGGCCGGCGGCTCGGCTGGTCTTCTTCGCCGGGCTCCGAAGGGGTGCCTGAGGATCTGGCCGGGGAGTTCAGCCATCGGCTGGATTACCACATCACCATGCCGGTGTTCGCCTTGATCTGCGTCTCCTCGCCGTCCGGCGGGCGCCGGCTGGTCGCACAGGTGGCCACTCCCGTCTCGGCGGACGGCAAGACGGTACGGCAGTTCTGGCTGGCGGGCACGGACGCCGAGTCGGCCGCGCAGGAAAGCCGCCCTGGCCGACGTACTCGGCTTGAACGGCAGGTCTTCGAGGAGGACCACCCCCATCGTGGAGAACCAGTGGTCCGTCGAGCGCACCGCTCGACGTTCACTTTCTGTTTTAGGTAGCGGGTGAACCGCCCCGGGTGAAGTGGAGACTCGATTTCATGAAAGGATCGAGTCATGGCACGACCTTCCCGTTACCCGCTTGAGCTCCGCCGACGTGCGGTGCGCATGGTCGCCGAGGTGCGCGACGACCACCCGAACGAGACCGCCGCCTTGCAGGCGGTGGTCGAGAAGCTGGACATCGGCTCCCGCGAGACGCTGCGGAACTGGGTGAAGCAGCACGAGATCGACGCGGGGACCCGTCCGGGGACCACGACGGAGGAGGCCGCCCAGGTCAAGGCTCTGAAGAAGGAAGTCGCCGAGCTGAAGCGGGCCAACGGGATCCTGAAGGCCGCGGCGTCTTTCTTCGCGGCCGAGCTCGACCGGCCACACACACGCTCGTAGCGTTCATCGACGAGCACCGGGACCGCTTCGGCGGCGTCGAGCCGATCTGCCGTGTGCTGAGCGCACACGACTGCAAGATCGCCCCCTCCACCTACTACGCCCACCACAAGCGCCGGACCGTGCCGTCCGCCAGGACCGTGCGGGACGGCGAGCTGAAGGAACTGATCCAGCACGTCCACGACTCCAACTACCGTGTCTACGGGGCGAGGAAGATCTGGCGTGAGCTGAACCGGCAGGGCCACCGCGTGGCCCGCTGCACCGTCGAGCGCCTGATGCGCGAGCTCGGCATCGCCGGAGCGGTCCGCGGCAGACGTGTGATCACCACGCTGCCCGGCGGCCAGTCCGAACGGGCGCCGGATCTGCTGGACCGCGACTTCGTCGCCGCTGCCCCGAACCGCTGCTGGGTCGCGGACTTCACCCACGTCAAGACCTGGTCCGGTGTCGTCCACGTCGCCTTCGTCGTGGACACCTTCTCCCGCCGGATCGTGGGCTGGTCCGCAGCCACCGCGAAGGAGACGGTCTTCGTCCTGGACGCCCTGGAGATGGCCGTGT
Source organism: Streptomyces sp. ML-6 (assembly GCF_030116705.1). Taxonomy (NCBI): domain Bacteria; kingdom Bacillati; phylum Actinomycetota; class Actinomycetes; order Kitasatosporales; family Streptomycetaceae; genus Streptomyces; species Streptomyces sp. ML-6. The sequence goes on along the minus strand of NZ_JAOTIK010000002.1, from coordinate 399,864 downwards.
GGCAACGTGACCGAGACCAACATCCGGTGCGGCCAGGCGAGTTGATCCACCACTCGGATGCCGGATCGCAGTACACGAGTTTCCGGCTCGCCGAGCATCTGGACACCGCCGGCATCGCCGCCTCGATCGGATCGGTCGGTGACGCCTACGACAATGCCCTGATGGAGAGCACGATCGGCCTGTTCAAGACCGAGCTGATCAAGCCCCGGCGGCCCTGGAAATCGCTCGCCCAGGTCGAGTTGGCCACCGCAGAGTGGACCGACTGGTACAACCACCGCAGACTCCACGGTGAGATAGGCCACGTCCCGCCCGTCGAGTACGAAGCCAACTACTACATGGAATCCACGAAACCCCAGGTCACAACCACAATCTGAGATCTCTACCGAACCCGGGGCGGTTCAGGGTGAGTCTTGGGCGGATAGTTCTTCCGCCAGTTTCATACAGCGCAGACGGGCCGGAGAGAAGCCGTAGGGCATCTTGCCGGTGGCTTCGAACACGCTCATGGAATCAGCCTCCCGCCTGCCAGAGCCGAGGTCGGCCTCGTCCTCGTCGTCATCGGCGGTGGCAGGGTGCAAAGTGTCCCAGGCGTCAAAGAGGGCATCGTCGTCCTTACCCAGGCCGGACTCCTCGATGACGGCCTGCAGGGCGCTTTCGAAGGCGTGCCGCTCGAAGGCCACTTGAGCCACCCGTGGATCATCGACGGCGACACTGTCATCAAGTGCCTCCTCGGCGTCATCGATGCGGTCGGAATCCTCCCGCAGAGTGGGATGCGTGGCCAGGGCGACGAAGCGGGTGGCCTGGACGGCTGCGCCGAGGGGGCCGAAGATCCGCTCAGTGACCAGCAGACTGTCCAGGTCCGCCTGGCGCAGGGAGCCCTCGGGCAGGCTCTTGAGGCGTTCGGTGACGAAGCCGGAGAGCAGGCCCATCCGGCTGCCTTCGGTGCGCATCCGCTGCACGGCGGTCCGTTGCCGCCGCAATTCCGCCTCCTGCTCGGCGAGGGTTTCCTCCAACCGCTCCAGGATGCCCGCGATACCGTCTCCGCTGTCCGCACCGGCGGAAGCCGTGCCGGTGGTAAAGGCGTCACGGATGTCGTGCAGGGCGATCCCGGCATCGGCCATCTTGCGAATCCACAGCAGGCGGATCATGTCCTCGTACCCGTAGCGGCGGCGGTCATCGCCGCCCCGCTCGGGCTCGGGGAGCAGGCCGATCTCGTGGTAATGGCGAATCGCCCGTGGCGTGCTGCCGACGAAGGCCGCCGCGTCACCGATCTTGACCTGGCGGGGTGGCATGAAAGACGAATGCATGAGCAGGGACCTTCCTCAAGGCATCGGGACGTAAGTCCACCGGATCACATGCCGCTACGGAAGGTGCAACCCCATACACACCGCGCCGTGCCAATACCAGGAAATGTGCCCTTCCTCCGTAATGACCGCAAGGCCGTCCTTTGCTGCTGGGGCATCCGCGCGACGGCAGGCTGAGGGTTCACCGCCACGCCCGCGGCGCCTGCGGGTGCGGACCTGATCGGCCGGCTCAGGAATCGTGCACCTGATGCCACGTCTGCGCAGGGAGGCGCGATTCGCGCGTGAAGAGTACGCCTTATCGCCTCGCACCCGCAGCGGGCGGCTTCTCGGCCGACCGACTCCAGGCCGGGGTACCCCGATCGCGTTCAGGACCGGCTCGAACTGCGGACTGTCGCCGCGCTGCCCGGCGGTGATCAGCAGCGACAACGGCTTCTGTCCCTGCTCACACGTCAGGTGAATCCTCGTGGTGGGGGCTCTTGAGACGAGCCGAAACCTGCGAACCCGACGATCCCCGCCTCGGTTTCGGCTACCAGTACTCCCGATGATGGCCACCGTGCCTCGGTGATGCGTGTCCTCCACTCGGACTCTTTGCGGCTTGGATCCATGGCGTCGAGGTGGTGCTGTGGAACATGACCCGCAAAGGCTGCCTGTCAGGAGCGAACGTGGACCTCGGCGACCACTGATGCGCCATCAGACCATGCCTGTCGGACCTGCATGGCCGTCATTTTCCAAGTCCCGTCGATCCGGACCAAGTTCTTTTCCCGAGGGTGATGCCGAGTGCTCGGCTGTGTGTTGCAGCAGTGCCCGTGCGGAGTCCGTGTAGCGCATCGCGGTCTTCTCGTCGGGCCCGAACACCTCGGCGAGGTGGAGCGGATCGGTCCCGCGGGTCAGGGTCTGTTCGAGCTGCCGGTCGACGCGGAGCCGCTCCAGCGCCGCGTCCTGCCCGCGCATTGGGGCGCTGATCCTGTGGTTACTGGCACGGCTGGTCTTGGTGGCGGTTTGGTTGTTGATCAGCAGGTGGATGTTGGTGGTGTTCGGCCACCGGTTTCGCCGGTGCTCCAGCCGACCCAGCAGCAGTTTCACGGTGAGGTCATCGAGCGGGCGGACGCGTCGCATGAGTTCCTGTCCCCGCTCGCCTGCCCCGCCCGTCGCCTGCCTTTCTGCTCGCGGCCTTCGCCAGATTGCCGACAACACCGGTGGAGACCCGTGAGACGGCCTCGCCGGGCTTCCACCAAGTGCTTGTCGCGCACCAGGCCGTCGTGACCATGAGCCGCGTCGGCCCTTCGGTCGCGGAGGCTGTGGAGTGGCATTCGGCGGGGGTGAGGGAACTCCGCTTCCAGGCGTTACCCGAGCCGGAGGCGGCGGCCGACAACCCGTTGGCCCGGATCGAGCCGGCCCCCACCGAGCGCTGCCGCCAGGCCCACGTCTTCCCTGCCTCGGCCCGGTGGCGGGCCCGTGCGGAGCGCGGCGAGAACGGCCGGAACGGCGGCCGCGGTTCCGCAGGCGGTGCTGGTGGGCAGAACCGCATGAAGGACTGGCCCCGACGAACCGTTCGGCTCCGAGACCGCCACCGGGGTACCGACCTCTCGGGGCCACGCCCAGAAGCCTTCAGCTCCGCGAGCTCACGAAGGCATGGGGGCACGGAAGCATGGGGCGCGGAGACGAGGATTCAGTGGGTGGGTGGGACGAACTCGGGCTGGTCGAGCAGGCGCAACCAGCTTCCGTCGGGCTGGCGGCGGACGACCTGCGCCCGGGCACCGGCCCCGTCCTTGGGGGGAGTCGAGGTGAGGGCGATGCCGTCACTGATCAGTGTCGGCAGCGGTTGTTCCTGCTCGAAACGGGGACGGTTGGCCAGCACCTTCTCCCACAGCGCACGAATCGCCTCCCGGCCCACCGTCCGGTTGCCGGGCGGGTAGGCGACCACCGCACCCTCTTCGTAAAGTGCGGCGACCCCGGCCGCGTCACCGGCGTTGGATCGTTCGACGAACAAGCGGGTGATGTCCTCGGGCCGCATGGCCTTCTCGTACTCCGGCATGAATTCCTCCTGACGTCGGGCTTCGACGCTTCCCAGCATGGCCATCGACTGGCCAGAATTCCAACAGATGAATCTTCTGGAAACTAGAATCTGCAGTCATGGAACTGAGACAGCTGGAGTACTTCGTCGCGGTGGCCGAGGAGCAGAACTTCACCCGGGCCGCCGAGCGGGTGCACATCAGCCAGTCCGGCGTCAGCGCCCAGATCCGCCAGCTGGAACGGGAACTCGGAGCCGAGCTGTTCGACCGGTCGGCCCGCACCGTCACCCTCACCGTCGCGGGCAAGGCCGCACTCGAACACGCCCGCGCCGCACTCGCCGCCGCCGGGGCAGTCGGCCAGGTGGTGGGCGAGGTGACCGACCTGCTCCGGGGGCACCTCACCGTCGGAATGGTCATCGGCTGCACCATCACCCCGCTGTTCGACGCCCTCGCCGCGTTCCACCAGGCACACCCCGGTGTGGAGATCTCACTGCTGGAGGACAACTCCGACCGGCTCATCGAGGGGGTGCGCACCGGCACCGTCGACCTGGCACTCATCGGGGCAGCAGCCGCCACACCCGAAGGACTGGGCGCTCTGACCATCATCAGCGAGCGGCTCGTCGCGGCAGTCCCCGCCGGGCACCCCTTGGCGAAACAGCGGCGGGTCACCCTGCGCGAGCTGATCGCCCACCCGATCGTGTGCATGCCGCCCGGCACCGGCCTGCGCGCGGTATTCGACCAGGCCTGCGCCGCGCAGAACCTCCACCCCGTGATCAGTCTGCAGGCCAGCGCCGCGGATGCCATTGCCGAGCTCGCCGCCCGCGGGCTCGCCGTCGCCGTCCTCAGCGACTCCATGATCGCGAGCTACCGAGGCCGGCTCACCGCCCGCACCATCGATGATGTCGATACACCCGCATTGCTCGCCCTGATCTGGAAGAACACCTACAACCCGGGGATGCGTGAGTTGCTCGTGCACAGCCGGAAAGCATTCACCAAATCCTCTTCTCACGAACAGCCGGAGAGGTAGGCGCCTCCCGAATTGTCGTCGAAACACTGCTTCGCGACGCGAGCAGACCACAACAGATCCCCGCCCTTCCGTCTCCATCAGGTACCTATGTGGACCGTCTCTGAGGGACCGACAGGGGCCACATCGAGGGCGACCAGGTCGAGGACGTACCACCGGCGCAGAGAGTGCTGTGGCCGGGATGGTTCACCGGGCTATCCGTGGGCGGTGTCTCGGTCGGCTTTGCAGGTTTCCCGGCCGGGCCACGGGATCGTTGCCGTGCGGAATCGCTCGTCGATTTGAGCGTGCACGGCTGTCCGTCGGCCCAACGATCGGCGCCGGCAGATACTGCGGCATGCACAGCCTCGTACTCCTCCTGAGGCAGGAGAACGCTGTCGCTGCGCTGGGGCATTTGATCCATCCGCTGACAATGGGACTTACGATTGCCAGGTGTCCTGGTAGTTGGGGTGGTCGGCGTAGGGCAGGACGAGCAGGCGCACCACAGGTTCGAGGATGCGGAGACAGGGGCGCCAGGTATCCCGGGCGAGCCAGTCGTCGGACGCCGCGCCTCGGACGGCCTCCTCGTACTGGGCAAGGATGCTCCGCTTGGCTTCGACCTCGCGCAGGACGCGGGCCGGGTCGTGGCGGGCGATATGGGCGGCATGCTCGTCATCCGTACTGGGCTTGTGGGTGACCACCATTCCGGCGTCATCACTTACCAGTCCGCTTCCCGAGCCGTGGTCCAACCAGCGGAGCCCGTCAGTGCTGCCGCCTCCGGCAGTGCGTGCCACGGATTCGTCTTCGTCGAGGCGGTCACGAAGGAACTGCATCAGTTCGTCCATGGGGCCATCCTCTCGTGGCGGTGGATCCGGGGTGGGCGGAGTGGCAGATCGGGATATTGGCAGATCGGGATAGTCGGGGGAGACCTCACGCGGCCTGCTGCTCACCCTCGGCCAGGAAAGAGGACAGGAGGAAGAGAGCAGGAAGCCGCCCGGGGTGCATCCCGTACGTCACCCAGTGCTCGACCTTCACGGAGCGGCGAACGGGAATCCCGAGGCACGGCAGCCGGGCCCGGAGATCGACCACCTCCCCTCCCTTCCCCTGCCCGTGCTTCTGGAGATGGTCGAGGGAGGCGGAGGGCGGAGGGGGTACACCGAGCCGGTCCCGAGGAGGGCGCGGACGAGGGAGTGCGGCTGCTCCTGCTGCGCCTCGGCGGGCATGGCCGGATCGGGCGCCCCTCTTCTCGGTGCGGCCGGCGCCGACGATGATGACGTCAGCGGCCAGGGACCTCGTCTCCTTCCGCTGCCGTGGTGGCCGTGGGCGCAGGGGATCGGTTGCGGAGGAGCACTGTGGGACCGGTGGTCAGGTTCCGGTCCCACAGCGGTCGGTGGGGCGGGTCAGCCGGTGATGTGCAGCTCGGTGGAGAGGGTGGGAGTGGCCGCGGCGTGGGCGGCGTGGACGGTGGAGCGGCCGGGAAGCGTGGCCCAGGAGCCGGACGTGGTGTCCCAGATCTGGAACGCGCGCTCCGGCAGGGTGATGTCCACCTCGGCCGCCCGGCCGGGGCTCGCGGTGAAGGAAGCGAAGCCGGCCAGCCACCGTTCGGGGCGTTGAGGTCCCTCGGCCGGGGTGGCGTCCGGGGGGCTCACATAGATCTGGACGACGGCGCGGCCCTGCCGACTGCCGGTGTTGCGGGTCCGGACGCGTACGGTGCGGGGACCGACGGGCTCGATGTGCTCGTACTCCCAGCTGGTGCAGCCGAGTCCGAAACCGAAGGGGTACGCGGGCTCGCTGTCGTGCCGCTGCCAGGCCCGGTAGCCGATGAACACGTCCTCGTCGTAGCGCAGGACACCGGCTCGCGGGGTGACCTCTCGGACAGGCGCCTCTTCCAGGCGGGCGGGCCAGGTGGTGGGGAGCCGGCCGGCGGGTTCGGCGCGGCCGAGGAGGACATCGGCGAGGGCGGCGCCGCCCTGCTCCCCGGGGAACCAGGTCACGAGGACGGCGGCGACGTCGTTCCGCCAGGGCATCTCGACGGGGGCGCCCGCGTTGACCACGACGACGGTGCGGGGGTTGGCGGCGGCGACGCGGGCGACGAGTTCGTCCTGTCGTCCCGGAAGGCGCAGACTGCTGCGGTCGAAGCCCTCGCTCTCCACGGTCTCGGTGGTGGCCACGACGACGATCGCGGTGTCGGCGGCCGTCGCTGCGGCGACCGCCTCCTCGATCAACTGCTCGTCCTCGCCGACGGGTTCATGGTGGGCGAGTCCGAAGGTCACCCCTCGCAGGGATCCGTAACTCATCTTCGGCGTCGAGGCCAGGAGTCCGACCCCGACCGGCACACCGGCAGGGAGGTCCACGACACCGCGCTCGACCGGGGGCCCGGTGAGGGCGGCGAGAGGGTCGGCGTCGGCAGGGCGGTGCACGCCGTCGAAGAGTGTCGCGCCGCCGACGGTGAGGCGGAAGGCGCCGAGACCGCGGGTGCCGAACGTGTGCTGCCCGCCGGTCCGGGGGACGAACGTGCCGACGAGCTCGCCAAAGCACTTGAAATGCCGCATGGACTTCATATCCGACAACTGGGAACGGTCGTCGGAAACGTAGGCGCACCCCTCAGCGGCCCGCGGTTCCAAGGGAACGGAACAGCCCGCGAACTGGCGGACGCAGCCCTCGAATACCATGTCATAGACACCACAGAAAAGGCGCCGCTCTCGTGACCAACCCTCGCCCGTGCCCCCGGGGCCGCTGCCCGGGACGCCGCGCAACAGCTCGGCCCGAGCACGCGATCCCCTGCCATCCTCCATGACCATGCCGCCACCGTTTTCCTGCTTCCGGCGGAGGGCCTGGGGCTGCGAGTCGACCCGGAGGACCGGAGGCCCGGAGCGTGAGCGTGGCCAGAGCCGTGACCCTGGTCCGGTGTCTCACGGAACAAGGGTTTCCAGCCCCCGGGGCAGCGGACGTTCCCCGGTCCGCACTCACAGCCGAACGCATCGTCACCACGTGGAAGTACTGTCCTCAGTTGCCCGGCACGCGAACACCCGGCACGCGAACACCCGGCGCGGAGCACCTCGGAACCCTGCTCGGAATGCTGCATTCACTCCCTATGCCTCATGCCTCCCCTCGAACTCCCTGCCGAACAACCGCTCTTCCCGCTCCGCGGGACGCTGGACAACAGCACCTCTCCGCCACATGGACCGGCCTGCCTGTTCGGGCGCGGATCCGCGACATGCACTCCTCTCGGCTCCTGCGTCGAGTGTGCCGACCGGGACGACCCCGAGAAATCCCAGGAACTGGAGAACCGAATCGGAACCATCCGGCATCCGGCAGGGAGACACCCGAACTGCCGGGTCCGCAAGCTGAGATGAAAGGAAATTCATCGCCCGGGCAAAGGGGTACTGCTGCGGAAGCCCTGAAAAACATCCCGAAAGGCCGGAGGGGAAACCTCCTGGGTGGTGAATTTTCCATGATACGGAAACCTCTGCGCATCCGAACCTGTCGTGACGCGGAGAAAACAAAGCGAGGTCGCACATGAACGAAAAAAATGAACCGGAGATCCTCACCGGCGTGCCGCACTCGGCTCGCGTGTGGAATTACTGGATCGGCGGCAAGGACCACTATCCGGTGGACCAGGAACTGGGGGACCAGGTCATTGCGGCCTACCCGCAAGCACGGGACCTCGCCCGGGCGTCGCGGGCCTTCCAGGCACGCGCGGTGCGGCATCTGGCCGGTGAGGCCGGGATCACCCAGTTCCTCGACATCGGCACCGGGCTGCCCGTCCAGAACAGCACCCACGAGGTCGCCCAGAGCGTCCAGCCGAAGGCGCGCATCGTCTACGTCGACAACGACCCGCTGGTCCTGACGCATGCCCGCGCCCTCTTGACGAGTGCGCCGGAGGGTATGACGAACTACGTGCACGCGGACATACGGGACGCCGAGAAGGTACTGCAAGAGGCCGGACAAACCCTGGACATGACGCGGCCGGTGGCCGTCATGGTGCTGTCCACGCTGGGACACGTCGAGCCCCAGGCCGGCATCGATCTCATGCGCCGGTACATGGCCGGCGTCGTACCGGGCAGCTACCTGGTGCTCTGCGACACCGTCGCCACCCCGCAGACACTGGCCGCGCAGGAGGCGTACGCCTCGGGCGACACCCCGCCCTACCTGGTGCGCCGGCCCGAGGAGATCCTCGCGAGCGCGGACGGGATGGAGCTGGTCGAGCCGGGCTTCGGTTCCATCTCCCTGTGGCGTCCGGGCCCGGGTGAAGGCGATGCCGAGCCCGTCGACCAGTGGGGCTTCGTCGCCCGGAAATGACCCGTGGCGCGTGTCCGGCCTCCGGACACGAGTTCATGCCCAGGGGCGCCGGGGAGCTGCTTGCTCATTCGGTTCCGCACACGGGGAAACTCCCCGCGCCCCGAGGCGCAGTCCGCGGGCCGCGGACCAACTGCGGCCCACAGCTTGACCGGTGCGATGCGGCGCGGTGCAGTGCGATGCGGCGCCGCCCGGCCGGAATCACGCCTCTGCCCCCTATACGGCCCAGTGCGAGAAAGAGATTTCACCCATGATTTACGAGACACCGATCTACAGCCGTCTTGTCGAGGAACAGGGCGATGTCCCTGCCGACGTCCGCGGAGAAGCCCAGCGAATAGAGCAGGACTTGGCAAGATTCATACGGCTCACACCTTTTCCCGAGAACGCCGGCCCCACCGGCGCCGCCCCCTTCCGGTCCCACATCTGACCCGAGAGCCCGCCCCACCGCCCGGGCGCACACGACTGCCCTGACAAGATGTGAGGACGACAGGCCCGCCCACACCCGGCCAGGATGAAGTTGCGGACGAGGGAGGCGAAGACCCCGTGGAGCCGGCACGGCCTCCCGTTGCGTGGCGCTCACCGGACGTTCAGTACACGGCGGGCCGGGCAGGCCGGTTGGTGCCCCGGTGGGCGCTCAGGAGCTGCGCGCCCCCTCGGGTGAGAAGTCCGACGTCGGTGCCCACTGCGATGAACTGGCAACCTGCCGCCCTGGCGGTCTCCGCGAGCTGTTCGCTGCCGGCCAAGGTCCCTACGGGTTTGCCCGCGTGGTGGGCGCGCCGGGCCACGTGGCGGAAGGCTGCAAGAACATCGACGTGCGTCGGCTCGCCGAGGTGGCCCATCGTCGCGGCGAGGTCGGACAGGCCGATGAAGACCGCGTCCACGCCGTCCACGGCTGCGATGTCGTCGATCGAGGCAACGGCTTGCGGGGACTCGATCTGCGCGATCACGAAGGTGCGACGGTTCGCGGTCGACAGATATTCCGTGTCCTGTCCCCAGCCCGATGCGCGAGCCAGTGCGCTGCCGACACCGCGTGTTCCCTCTGGTGGGTAACGAGTGGCGGCGACTGCCGCCGCCGCCTGCTCCGGCCCGTCGATCATGGGCAGCAGGAGGGTGTGCGCGCCGATGTCGAGGTACCGCTTGATGGCCTCGGGCCGGGAGGTCGGCGGCCGTACCACGGGGACGGCGGGTGTTGCGGCGACCGCCTGGAGCTGGGAGACGACGGTCCGAAGGGTGTTGGGGGCGTGCTCGGAGTCGATCAGCACCCAGTCGAACCCGATTGTCGCGCAGAGCTCGGCCGTGTACGGATTGGCCAGGCCGAGCCACAGGCCGAGCGCCGGGCACTCCCGGCCGGCTTCGAGGAAGACGGGTCTGTTCATGTGCCCGACTCCCCGGTGGGTGTGCTGAACCGGCACGCGATGGCACCCAACGGTCCGTAGTCGACGTGAAAGGTGTCTCCGGGATGGGCGAGCACCGGCCGGGTGAACGATCCCGACAGCACCACGTGGCCGGGTTCGAGCACCACGCCTCGAGCAGCCAGCCGGTTTGCCAGCCAGGCGACACCAGCTGCCGGATGGTTGAGGACCCCTGCGGCGACACCGGTCTCCTCAATCACCGCATTGCGGTAACAGACGGCGCTGAGCCACCGCAGGTCGAGGTCGGCCGGGCGCACCGGCCGTCCGCCCAGGACAACTCCGGCGTTCGCGGCGTTGTCGGAGATGGTGTCGAGCACCGTCCGGGTCCGTCCGGTGTCCCGGTCCCGCTGTTCTATGCGCGCGTCGATGATTTCGAGTGCGGGCACGACGTAGCGGGTGGCGTCGAGGACGTCCATGATGCTGCACCCCGGGCCCGACAGCTCGACGTCGAGGACGAACGCGAGCTCCACTTCGACGCGGGGGACGATGAAGGACTCGATGGGCAGGTTCGCGTCGTCGGCGAAGAACATCTCGTCGAGCAGAACCCCGTAGTCGGGTTCGGTGATGTTCGACGACATCTGCATGGCACGGGACGTCAGCCCGATCTTGTGGCCTCGAATGCGTTGTCCGGACCCGGTCTTGACGGCCATCCATGCCTGCTGGACGGCGTAGGCGTCGTCGATCGTCATCTGCGGATACGACAGCGACACCTGCCGGATCTGCTGACGCGTGCTCTGCGCGGTTTCGAGTTGCTCGGCGACGCTCTGGATTTCGGCGGCGGTCAGCACTGCTTCCTGTCTCCAATCGGCTCGTGGTTGTGGTCGGGGGTTCCCAGCGGGGACATGGTTCGGCACCCTGATGGTCTGGCACCTAGACTGTTGGAATGTCCTTGCCACAGAACAGCGCTTCCGGACGCCGCCGGCGGCTGGCGGCCACCCGTATCCGGCGGACGGCGGCGGAGGCAATGCGTCCGGTGCTGCGCGTGATGTCGCGATCCGATCCGGCCCGCGACATCAGCCCGGCTGCACTCGGACTGACCATGCTCTGGGTGGCAGACGATGTGATTGCCGCCGTGAACCGCAAGCTGGACCGGCTCGGCATCTCGGAGAACAAGCTCGACGTCCTGATGATTTTCGCCGCACAGTCCGCCGAGGACGAGAAGTCGCGGGCCATGCGGCAGACACCCAGCGGGATCTCGGACTACTTCGGGATCTCCAAGGCCAGCGCCACCGGGGTGATCGACTGGCTCGAGAAGCGCGGGCTCATCGCCCGGACCCGGCAAGTCCAGGACCGCCGCAGCACGCCCATCGAGATCACGCCGACCGGTGAGCGGTTCGTCGCCGACGCGGTACCGGTTTTCGAGGATGCGTGCCGGGACCTGGTCCGTACGCTGAGCGACCGGGACCGCAAGGACCTGCAGCGAATCCTCAACAAGCTGTGGGTTCACCTCAAGGACCCCGAGACCTGATCGCCCGACGGCGATGGAGTCCGGGGCCGGTCCTCGACCGGGATTCGGGGAAGGCGGAACGGGGCGGTGGTGGTCGTGTACCAGCCGCCCCCGTGCATCCGTCCCACCAGGTTCATCCGCGCCGCGTCGATGTGTCCGCGGTCCGGGTTGAGGACCACACCGTCCTCGACGTGGGCGTAGATGATCTCGCCGATGATCAGATTGCGGCCCTGGCCGAGTTCGACGCTGCGCGTGTAGGTGCATTCCAACGCGACCGGACTACGAGCGATGCGCGGCGGGCCGACGGCATGCGACGGGAGCGTCGCGAGGCCGGCCTCGGCGAGTTCGTCGACGTCCTCGGTGAATTCGATGGCGGTGACGTTCATCGCCCCGAGCAGCTCTTCGCTGACCAGGTTGATCACGAAATCGCCGGTTTCGACGATGTTGCGGGCGGAGTCCTTCGGGCGCCCGGCGCGGTTGCCTATTCCGAGGACCACAACGGGGGGAGTCCCCGCCATCAGGTTGAAGAGGGAGAAGGGCGCCGCGTTGAGCCGGCCGCTCGCGTCGCTGCTGGTGACCCATGCGATCGGCCGAGGAACGATCAACGAAGCCAGCAAGTTGTAGCGAGGTCTGGCGGCCATGGCGGCGATATCGAAGAGCATGGTGTTTCTCCTGGTGCATCTGGCTCAGGCGGGGGCTGTCTCCCGACACTCGGGGTGACCGTGTCGGGGGACAGCCGGCGGGTGTGTCACGCGACGCAGTGGTCATCACCGAAGTACGGCAACGGAACTCCGGCAGGGGACTGCTGTGCGCTCGGGTGCGTGAGCCATGTCCGTCGAGTGGTACGTCAGCTGGAGGGACCGGCCGGCGCGGGCCGCTGACTCCTGCGGCACCGGCACAACCCGAGCTGGTGAATCTCCACGAGGTTGTTCGCGGGATCACGCAGGAAGAGTTGCTTGAGGTTCGGGGAAGCGACGTTGTCGAGCGTGAAGTACTCCACGCCAAGGCGTTTGAGCTCTTCCTCGGCCTCGATGATGTCGTCGACGGCCAGCGCGATGTGATTTTCCACGGGGTCCTTGCCCGGCCCCTTGCTGTACGGCGACGGGCCGTCGCTGCCCAGCAGGTGAATCTGCACATCGCTGGGGATGTCCAGGAAGTAGCCGTGGATGCCGGGGATGTGCCATCTCCCGGCGTCCTGCGTCAAGTTGAGCACATCGCGGTAGTAGTCACGCGCTTCATCGGCGGTCGCGTTGTCCATTCCCAGACCGACATGGTGAAGCTCACGAATCTGAACAGCCATCCTCACTGCCTCCGAAGACTTTTTAGTAAGGTACACGTACTATCTGGTTCACGTACCATCCCGTGTGCCGAACGGCGCTGTCAAGGTCGCGCCGACGGCGAATTTCTCTCAGGGGCGCCGGAGGCCACCGGCCGGCGGCCGGGCCGAGGACGAGCTCGGTGAAGTGGCTGGAGTGTCATACCCGTGAGGCAGGATGAGGCCGGGCGGTACGAGGCGGAGCAGAAGTCACGGCTTCCGATCGTGCCGCCCGCCACCGGCCGTCCCCCGCCCCCGGTCGACTGCCCGGGGGCGTACGCGCGCATCACCGGGCGATGCGCATCCTTCAGGAAGTGAGGCACCCATGGCACCGTACGACGTCAAGCGGGAGCGGAAGGAGTTCTACGCGCCCAAGAACACGGCATGGGCCGTCGTGGACGTTCCCGAGCAGCAGTTCATCGCCGTCGACGGCAGGGGAAACCCCAACACGGCTCCCGCCTACGTCCACGCGGTCGAGGCCCTTTATGCGGTCGCCTACACCCTCAAGTTCGCCGGCAAGCGCACGGCGGGCGGCGATTTCGTCGTCGCCCCGCTGGAAGGACTGTGGTGGGCGGACCGGCCCGAAGCCTTCACCGGCGGAGCCAAGGACACCTGGCAGTGGACCATGCTCATCAGCATGCCCTCCTGGATCACCCAGGAGATGATCGAGGACGCCAAGCAGACCGCGCTTGCCAGGAAGAAGACGCCCACGATCTCCCGGATCCGGCACCTCACCCTCCACGAAGGCCCCAGCGCCCAGGTGCTGCACATCGGCTCCTACGACGACGAGGCACCCGTGCTGCACGAACTCCACCACTCCTACCTCGCCGCCAACGGCCTGCGCCCGACGGGCCTGCACCACGAGATCTACCTCAGCGACCCCCGCAGGACAGCCCCCGAGAAACTGAGGACCATCCTGCGCCAGCCGGTCGAAGAGCTCGACGGGTAGCCGAAGACTTCGACGTCACTGCGCCGGTGACGGTCCCGCCACGGCGACTGGAGGGGGCTCCGCCGCCTTTGAGACGGAAGCCGTTTGCCCCGTGCGCGCCTCGTTCGTTGTCCGGGCGGCCGGGCGACGCTGCCCTGAAGTACCTGGTCGGTCGCTCCCTGGTCGCGTATGCAGGAAGGGTCGAATTCTCCTGCGTCGGAAGAGACCTCCTTGCGCGACCACGAGAACGTCGGGAAGACCGGAACCGAGGGCGTCCGCAGGGTGGACCGCAGCCTTGAAGCCGCATCAAGCCCTCCACCGCCCGGACTTCTCCCGCTGCAGGCCACCCTGGGGAACGCCGCCGTGGTCCAGATGCTCCGCCGGGCCGGACACCTCTGGGCCGAGGAGACGCACCGGCACTCCGCCGAATGCGGCCCCGACCGGGCCGAACAGCCCCCCGTACAACGCTCCGTCGCGCAACGCCCTGCCGTGCAACGTTCCGCCGTCCATGACGTCCTGCGCGCCCCGGGCCGCCCCCTCGACGACGGGACGCGCGAGGAAATGGAGGCCCGCCTCGGCGCGGACTTCTCCGACGTCCGTATCCACAACGACAGCGCGGCGAAGGTCTCCGCCGCCGAAGTCGGTGCCCGCGCCTACACCTCGGGCAGCCATGTGGTCGTCGGCGAGGGCGGCGCCGACAAGCACACCCTGGCGCATGAGCTGACACACGTCATCCAGCAGCGGCAGGGACCGGTCAGCGGCACCGACGACGGTGCGGGCCTGCGGGTGTCGGATCCTTCGGACCGGTTCGAGCGGGAGGCGGAGGCCAACGCCCGTCGGGTGATGAGGGGCCCCGCCCCAAAGGACGGCCGCTCGGGCGCCGACGCGGCCCCTGCGCCGGGTGGCGGGAGCTCTGCCCCCTCCTCCCTCCCCGTGCAGCGGGTCTTCCAGGGCGACCTGAACGGTTACGACACTGCTCGGGCGATCAGGGAACTGAAGGAGCAGATCCCGGGGTCGGCGCCGAAGTGGAGCAGGGTCGATGCGGCACGTGCCGGCACGGAGGTCTACGACAACCTCGGCGCCCTCGCGGAGGCGCTGGGCCTCCCACTTCCGCAGCAGCCCGGGACCGTGTCGGCATCGGGGGCCACATCGGCCACGGCGGCCACGGCGGCCACGCAGGCTACAGAGGGCGCTCCGGATCCTGCGCCCGCCACCCCGGCCCGTCCTCCGCAGCCGGGGCCCAAACCCAAGCCCAAGCTCAAACCGAAACCGGCCTGGGCCGTCAACCCGGGGCAGCAGTCGAGTTCCGCCGCCACCCGGCAGGAGGTCCCCTCGGTCCCGGCGCCTGCCCCGGCACCGCCCGCCCGCACCACCGCACCTCCGGAGCCGGTCGGGGAACGGAAGAAGGGGGTCGCCGAGCAGGTCTCGATGGAGGGCTTCACGGCGAACTCCGCGCAGGCCCGGGCCGAACTGGAGCAGGAGCGGGCCGAGCCCCGCACGTACCTGCGCCGACGGGCGGGGAGCCGACTGGACGACGAGGTGTTCCGGCAGATGGCCGGATCCGTGAAGATCGGCAACAAGAAGCAGGTCATGCCCCACCTCATCGCCCAGCTCTACAGCTGCCTGGAGTGGACCGGCCGGGCACCCATCGCGGTCTTCACCCATGAGGCCCAGGGCAAGGGCGACTTGATGCTCGGCGTCAAGACCGTCGACGCGCTGCGTGAGAACTTCCCGCGAACCGAGGCGAACAAGAACGACATCGCACTGCTGACCGCCGGCGCGGCGTACAAGAAGCAGCCGGGTGTCTTCGAGGACTCCGGCCACCCGTTCACGGTGCTCGACGGCACCACTCCCGACGCTCCGCACCTCGGTTCCGGCGAGGCCCCCACCCACGTGGTCGTCGCCCCGCAGCTGGCTGTCACCAAGAGATTCCAGCAGAGCGTCGGCAAGTGGGGCAGCACGGTCTCCGCGATGACCGAGTACTCCAAGGAGGAGCCGCTGCCATCAGGCGCCGACGGGACCGGCTACACCACCGGACTCGGTACGAAAGAGGTCGGCATCACGTTCGACGCCGGTCTGCGGGCCTACAAGCAGCACCAGGACGGAATCGAGGGCGAGGAGAACAAGCGGGCCGCCCGGTTGGCGCACCTCCAGGCACTGAGGTCCAAGGAGCTGCTCACCGCGCTCTTTCCCGAGAACCAGGAGCAGGCGGCGAAGGACTACGCCGCCGCCGCTTCTTCCCGGCTGTACTTCGCCTACTCCAACAAGAGCGCGATGCGGTTCGCGCTCACCGTGGCCGAGGTCGAGAACGGCAAGAGCAACGACGTGCACGTCGTCCAGTCCTCGCCCAAGTGGATGCCGGAACTCGACGAGACCGCGAAACGCGAACTCGCAGAACTCGGGGTGGCCGAGGTCCGACTGGTGGAGGTGTCCTCCAAGACGCAGGCCCTGACGGTCACGACCCAAAGCACCGGTGGCACCGGCAAGACGATGCACTGGATCACGACCGACCGGGTCCCGCACGACGACATGCTGACGCTGATCAGGGCGAGCGAGCCGATCGTGATGACGACCGGCAACCAGAGCACCTCCGAGGCACTGTCGGCCGGCAAGACCATCATGTACGAGAGCATCGGCATGCAACAGAGCAGGGATTTCCGGAAATCGCTGTACGCCGGTGCCGGGGTCGAGCAGAAGGACATCGACAGCATCGCCGCCGTCAGCAGGGACTACGACCAGAAGGGCACCCCGGCCCCTGGACAGCCCGAGTTCAAGGCTGCGGCGACGGCACTGCGGAACATGCAGCAGGAGGACAGGATGGGGGCCTTCAGCGACCGGGCCTCCGCCACCAAGGACCTCGGCCGCTGGGTCGGCGGTCAGCACCTGCGCGGCTTCCTGATGAAGACCCACCTCGCCTCCGACCTGCAGAAAGAGGAAGAGAAGCTCGAATCCGGCTACAACAAGCCCGATGCCTACAAGAGCTTCGTCGACCACCTCCTCGGACTCCCGGGCAGCGATCAGTGACTCTTCGGGGCGGGTTCGCCGGTCAACGGGCCAGTTGGCGGCTGATGACGAGACGCTGGATCTGATTGGTGCCCTCGAAATGGACAGGCTCTGGCACATGGGTTCGCAGGAGCTGGGAACGGTCGAGGACTTGCTGCCCGGGTCGTCCCCGATCCACGCCACCGCGCCGCCCAGCGCCGTCGTGCCCGCCACCGTGGAGTGCCGGATCGCGTCGGCCGCCCGGTCCAGCCCCGGGTTCTTCCCGTACCAGAATCCGGTGACGCCCTCGTGGCGCCGCCCGGGGACCTGCCCGAGCATCTGGGTGTCGGCCACGGCCGTCGCCGCGAGCTCCTCGTTCAACCCGGCCCGGAACACCACACCGGCGGGTTCGAGAAAACGACGTGCCCGGCCCATTTCCAGATCGACACCACCGAGCGGCGAACCCTGGTAGCCGCTGACGAAGACCCGGGTGTCCAGACCGTGCGCCTCGTCGAGACGACGCTGCTCCAGGGTCAGGCGGACCAACGCCTGGACGCCGGACATCAGGACGCGACCGCCGCGTGCGGCGTACTTGTCGTCCAACGTGACAGAAGTGGGGTCCGTGCCCATGCGAGCCTCCTCGGAGTGATCGGTGCGGGAGCGCCCAGGACAGCAAGACATCCCTTCCAGACGCAAGCAAGTTGCGGCTGATGGGAGTAAGACGCAAAATACCGTCAAGAACAGGTTGGTTCGATCAAATAAATTGCTTCGACCCTTGTGGCTGCTGCCGCCGAGCCGGGAGCTCCGAGTGACCGAGATCGACGATGTGGACCACCAGCTGCTGCGCATGCTCAAGGAGGACGGCAGGCGCACGTTCTCCGAGATGGCCCCCGAGGCGGGGCTGTCGGTCGCCGCGGTCAAACGCCGGGTCGACCGGCTCCGGGAGAGCGGCGTCATCACCGGCTTCACGGTCCAGGTCGATCACTCGAAGCTCGGATGGTCCATCGAAGCCTTCGTCGAACTCACCTACACGGGCACCACACCGGTGGGAGAAATCGTCCGCACCGCCTACCGGACGGCTGAGGTGCAGGCCGTCTTCACCATCGCGGGCGCCCCGGACTCCCTCGTGCACGTGCGCGTACGCGACATCGGGCACCTGCAGCACGTCATCGACGGACTGCGCCGCACCGGCAATGTCACCGGCACCAAAACACTCATGATCCTGGGCTCGTGGACGAGGAACTGAGCGCTCCGCACGCGGGACGAGGGGCGGTCCGGCTCACCGG
Organism: Streptomyces sp. ML-6; assembly: GCF_030116705.1. Classification (NCBI taxonomy): domain Bacteria; kingdom Bacillati; phylum Actinomycetota; class Actinomycetes; order Kitasatosporales; family Streptomycetaceae; genus Streptomyces; species Streptomyces sp. ML-6. Next base: position 381,882 of record NZ_JAOTIK010000002.1, on the reverse strand, counting down.
ATGTGGGCCGGCACCCCGCGCTGCCGACGCAGGGCGAGGTGCATGGCGGCGCGTCCACCGAGTTCCAGATCGTCCTCGAGGGCGCGGAGCGCGACCTCACCGCCCACCCGGAGCTGGTCCACGAGGTGACGGTGCGCCGCGGCCAGCCGCGGCGCCGAGAAATCGGACCGGATCGTCGCGAGCATGCAGTTGAGCTCGTTCTGGCAGGCCCGGTGCGCCGCCACCACCCGGGCGTTGCCACCGGCCTCCACGATCTTCGTGTGCACCGCGCTGTGCGCCTCGACCACGTGACGCCACGGCGTCTTCGCGGTGAGGGACTCGAGCCGCTCGACCGCCTCGGAGACGGCCGAGAAATCCGAGCCGTGGGTGAGGGCCAGCCTCAGGGCACCCAGTTCCAGGATCGCCCGGTACGAGCACATGTCATCGATACGGTCGGCCGTCACCGCGGGAACGACGATTCCCTTGTTGCGCTGGTGCTCGAGAAGCCCCTCGGACACCAGGGCCTGCAGACCGGCCCGCACGGAATGCCGGCCACACCGAAAACGGGCGCTCAGCGCTTCCTCGGTGAGCCGGGCCCCGGGTTCGAGGACACCCGCCAAGAGGTCGTCGCGCAGGGCGCGCGCGATGCTGTCCGGCGTACTGCTCGCCCCGGCTCCCTCACGCAATGTGCTACTCGATTCGGCAGAGGCTCCCGGCATGACCGGTCATCATAGTCTCTCGCCCCTCGTGGGGCACAGCGAGGCGTGTTCCGCGGACAGTTCGTCCGTGCTCGTCACGCCGAGAAGCCGCATCGTCCGCGTGTACTCGGTGTCGAAGATCTCGATCGTCCGGTCGACGCCCTGTTCCCCGGCCGCCATGAGGCCGTAGAGGTACGGTCTGCCGACCATCGCCGCGGAGGCGCCCAGCGCTCGCGCGGCGAGGAGATCGGCGCCGGTTCGCACGCCGGTGTCGATGAGGATCTCGCAGGCGTGCCCGACCGCGTCGACCACGCGCGGCAGCAGTTCGAGCGGAGTCGGCGCCCGGTCGAGTTGCCGCCCCCCGTGGTTCGAGAGCACGATCGCGTCCACGCCGTGCTCGACCACCGTCCTGGCGTCCTCGATGCTCTGGATTCCCTTGACGACCAGCTTTCCCGACCAGCGCTCCCTCAGCCACCGCAGATCCTCGACGGTGACCGAGGGATCGAACATCCTGCCGACCAACTCCTCGACCGTGCCGTCGAAGCTGCTCAACGAGGCGAACCGCAAGGGCTCGGTGGTCAGGATGTTCATCCACCAGGCGGGCCGCATCGCCATGCCCGCGAGCGTGCGCAGCGTCAGGGTGGGCGGGATGGTGAGGCCGTTGCGGATGTCGCGCATCCGCGCCCCGCCCACCGGCGTGTCGACGGTCAGGACCAGGGCCTCGTACCCGGCCCTCGCCGCTCGTTCGAGGAGCGCCTCGCCGGCCTCGCGGTCCTTCCAGAGATAGAGCTGAAACCACTGCCGTGCCGTCGGGGCGCAGGCCCGGACGCTTTCGAGGTCGGTGGTGCCCATCGTCGACAGCACGTAGGGGATGCCGGCCCGGGCCGCCGCCCTGGCGACGGCGATCTCGCCCTCGTGGTGCATCATGCGGGTGAACCCGGTGGGCGCCAGCACGAGCGGGAGGGCCGCCCGCGCGCCGAGGACGTCGGTGGACGCGTCGACCCGTGAGACATCGCGCAGCACCCGCGGATGGAGTTCGATGTTCTCGAACGCGCGGCGCGCTCTGCCGATGCCGATCTCCTGCTCCGCCGCGCCGTCGACGTAGTCGAAGACCGACCGGGGAGTGCGGCGTCGTGCGATGGTGCGCAGGTCCTCGATGGTGTGTGCGTGTACGAGGCGGCGTTCGCGGGCGTCGAACCGGGGCGGTCGGAACTTGACGAGCGGAAGGATCTCCGAAGGCCGGGGGAGCCGGCGCTTCGGCCTTTCCCTGGGCAGCCTCTCGGGCTCGGGGCCGGAAGTGGTCATTCGCATACTCCTCATCGCCGGAGCGGAAGAACTCGTGGGTGATGTGCCTGGCCGCGATCTGTACACAATGTCAACGCGCATGTGCAGGTCATGTATGAGGGATTGTCGGACCGCATTCCCTTGCCTGCCGTGGCGCCCGTATTGCACGCAGATGGATGCGCTCCATCGGCTCCAGATGAACTCCTGGGGCCGTTGTCGGTCTTGACGGGCAGGCCTGTTCGACACCGCCCTCCGCGGCCGGTCAGATCCCGGGCCGGCCGCCGATGCAGGGATTGTTACACAATGCTGGGCGACACTCCATGGGCGCGTGACGGTCGGACGGGAGAGGGACCGGCCGACGCATCCCGCCGTGTCCGGCCGTCGGGGCCCGGATGGTGAAGGGTGCCGCGCCCGCCGTCAGCGGGTCGCGACGCGCAGGGCGCGCAGGGTGTCGAAGGCGCGCTCGAAGGCGATGCGGGCGAGTGCCGTGCGATTGGGGCAGTCGAGCTTGATGAGCGACGACTCGATGTGGCTTCGGACGGTGCGGACCGCGATGCCCAGTTCCTGGGAGATCCGTTCGTTGGGCCACCCCCGGGCGACCAGGCCGACGACATCGAGCTCGCGGCTGGTGAGGTGGCCGAGCGCAGGGGCCCGGCCGATCCGGACGAGGACCGCGCCCGGCCGGCGCACCGTGCGCACGCGCCACCAGCTGCCGTCGGCGGCACGGTGGTGGAAGCCGGTGCGGTCGCCCGTACTGGCGACGGCGGATTGCACGGCGAGGCGGAGCTCGGTACGGGTGAGCGGCACCCGGTCGAGGCCCCCGGTCCTGACCTCGACCAGGTCCTGCGAGATCCAGAGGACCACCTCGGCCGCGGCGTCATCGCCCTCGGCCCCGGGGTCGAGGAGTGCGGAGAGATCGTGCGACAACATCGTCAGCGCGAGACACGACTCGTCGTCGAGCGGAGTGGCGTGCCTCGAACTCATCGCGAGGAAACCCGGAATCGGCGCACCGGCGGCGGGCGGAGCCAGTGGCAGGGTCAGTCCTTCACGGAAGCCGTTGGGCAGGATCGCGTCCCGGTACGTTCGGGTCTCGCGAATGTCGAACGGCACGTCCGCGAACCGCATGTGGGCGCCCCGGCGGATGGCGAGCTGATGGACCGGGCACGTCCGGCTGTACGTCGCCGTGATGTACGCGAGGGTCTCCACCGGATAGTCGAGATTGGCGACGGCGGCGTGCGTGTGGCCGCCGGAGCGCGGGAGCCCGGAGGCGACCAGCGCGGCACAGTCGAAACCGAGCTTGTCGCGCACGGAGCGGAGAGGGGCCTCGACGGGCATCTCGCCCCGGCCGGCTGCGCGGATCTCCCCGGCGAGCCGGACCCACCACTGTACGTCCGCAGCCATTCGGAACCTCCCGATATCGGACGAATCATGACGGTGGTCACAGAGCAGTGTCAAGCCTGTGGATCGTCTTTGCGGGTCTTCTTTGTGGAGCGATTTCGGCACGTGAACGATGTCAGGCCCGAAGCAGTTGTTCCCCTCTTCGGGGCGCCCGCATGCCCGACGTCCGCTTCCCGATGCATATCCGCGGCGCGGGGGGATCGGCTTTTCGGCCGAGGTGCGGAACCTCACAGGCTCGTAACTTGCGGGTGGCCGGCCGGCCGACAAGCCACATCCGCGTCACGGCAAGAGGAGATCTTGATGAACTTCGAAGAATACGCCGCTCTCGACGCGACCGCTCTCGCCGCGGTCATCGCATCGGGAGAGGTCACCGCCGACGAGGTCGCCGCACTGGCCACCGAGGCCATCGCCGGCGTCGACAAGGAATTGAACGCGGTCGCCGAGGGGCCGTTCGACCGCCCCCTCGACCACGCGGCCGACGGCCGGTTCGCCGGCGTCCCGTTCGCGATCAAGGACCTCGTCTGCCACGCGGCAGGGGTGCCGACGCGCATGGGGACGCGCCTGCTGGGCGAAGGCCACGTACCTTCTGCCGACACACATCTGATGGAGCGTTTCCGCGCGGCCGGCCTGGCGACGCTGGCCGTGACGACAACACCTGAGCTGGGCTTCAACGGCAACTCCGAGGCGCTGGCCTACGGCTCGACGCGCAATCCGTGGAACACCGCCCACAGCGCCGGCGGGTCCAGCGGCGGCTCGGCCGCGCTCGTCGCCGCCGGGGCGCTTCCGGTCGCGCACGCCAACGACGGTGGCGGATCCATCCGCGTGCCCGCCGCCTGCAACGGACTGGTCGGGCTGAAGCCCAGCCGGGGCCGGGTGCCCTCCGGCCCGGACTGGGCGGAGGGGCTCTACGGGATGGGCGTCGAGCTCGCGGTGACCCGGACGGTCCGCGACACCGCGGCACTGCTCGACGAGGTGGCCGTGAGCTACCCGGGCGATCCGTTCGTCATCGCCCCGCCCACGCGCCCGTGGATCCAGGAGGTGGGCGCCGATCCGGGCCGGCTGCGGATCGCCGTGCACACCGAGTCCTGGGCGGGCAGTCACGTCGACCCGGAGGTGGCCCGGGCGGTCGAGGAAACCGCCAGGGTGCTCGAAGCGGCGGGACATCACGTCGAACGGGGGACGCCGAACATCGAGTGGGAGGCCCTTCTCGACACGAACCTCGTGCTCTGGTCGTCCTTCCTGGCCGGTTCCGTCGCCGGGATCGAGGCGTTGACCGGCGCGACGGCGGGCCCGGAGAACCTCGAACGCACCTCGTGGGCATGTGTCGAGTACGGCCGCAAGGTCGGCGCGCTCGAACTCGGCAGGGCCCTCACCGCGCTCAACACCGTCTCGCGCGAGGTCGGACGGTTCTTCACCGAGTACGACCTCCTGCTGACGCCCACCATGAACACCCCCGCACCGCTGCTCGGCCACCTCGATGCGAACGCGGACCTCAGCGCGTTCGAGTGGACCGCGCGGATCTTCGATGTCTGCTCCTTCACCTCACTGTTCAACCAGACCGGCACCCCTGCGATCAGCCTGCCGCTCGGCCAGTCCACGCAGGGCCTGCCCATCGGCGTCCAGCTCGCCGGTCCGGCCTGCTCCGAGGCGATGCTGTTGTGTGTTGCGGGCCAGCTGGAGGAAGCGATGCCGTGGGCGGGCCGACGTCCCGCCGTCCACGCGGCCACGTTCATGTCCCCCACGGCGTAGGCGCCCCCTCACCGGCGCCGCACCGGTGCAGCGAATCGCAGCCCCGGTGGCACGAATCGCCGCACCGGTGGGACGAATCGCCGCACCGATGGAACGAATCAACGGCAACGCCTCCACTCACCTGGGACGGCGACGAGGATCCCGACGCCCTGTCAGGCCGTGCGAGAGGAAACCATGAGCAGGACGCCCGATCTGATCGTTGTCAACGCCGCAGTATTCACAGGCGATCCGGCGGGAACCACGGCCGAGGCGTTCGCCGTCGTCGACGGCGAGTTCACCGCCGTCGGAAGCTCCGAGGAAATCACGCGGCTGGCCGGTCCGGAAACGGCAGTCGTCGACGCGGACGGCCGGATGATCATGCCGGGAATCTGCGACGTCCACACCCATCTCGGCCTGGGCGGGGCCTCGGTGGCGTGGGACCTTCGGATCGCACCGCACCACGGACTCGATGAGATCTGCGAAGCGGTCGAGGCGCGGGCGGCGGAGCTGGAGCCCGGCGAATGGATCGCCGGCGGGGTCATCGGTTCGACGACGATGGCCAAGCTCTCGAACGTGGACGCACTCGCCGGGCTCGACAGGGCGTCCGGCGGCCATCCCGTGGTGATCAAGGACGACACGCAGCACAACCGGTGGGTCAACAGCGCCGCACTGGAGGCGATGGGGGTCATGGAGGACTCGCCCGACCCCGAGGGCGGTACGTACGTCCGTGACGAGGCGGGCCGCCTCACCGGCGTCCTGTGGGAACAGGCGTCCCGCGTGGCGGAGGAGGCCTTCGCCGCGAGCATCGAGAACCCGGAGGCGCGGAACCGCGTCACCTTCGCGACCGCCGCGAAGGTCTGCAACGAGGTCGGGGTCACCACCGCCTGCGACGCCGCGACCACGGAGCCGGCACTGAACGCGCTCTCGACGCTGGAGGCCGAGGGCGAACTCACCCTCAGGGTCGTGACGTCCACGGTGGCGCGCCCCCTGCTCGCGGAAGCCGGGATCAGCGGCAAGGAGCTGCTCGCGGTGTCCGAGCGGTTCGGTTCCGAGCTGCTCCACGTGGGATTCGTCAAGGTGTTCCTCGACGGTGTTCCCATGACCCGGACCGCCGCCATGCTGGATCCCTACCTGCCGGACGGGTGCTCCTCCCACGGGCCGGGTTCCGGGGAATGCCTGTACGACCTGGACGGGCTCGTCGACGAACTCGAGGAAGCGGTCTCCGCCGGGCGCGGGGTGAAGATCCACGCGGCGGGGGACGCCTCGGCGAGGATGGCCCTGGACGCGATCGAGGTCATGCGCCAAAGGCACGGATCGGGGCCGGCCTTCCACATCGCGCACCCGCTGTTCGTCGACCCGTCCGACGTGCGGAGGTTCGCCGAACTGGGCATCGTCGCGGACGCGTCGCCGTACCTGTGGTACCCGAGCATCATCCAGGACAGCATGGCGGCCTGCGTGCCGGCCAGGACCCTCGAGAAGTCCTACCCGCTCGCGGATCTGCTGAGTTCCGGGGCCAACGTCTCGGCCGGCTCCGACTGGCCCGCCGGGGCTCCCATGCCGCACCCCTGGACCGGGATCGAGACGATGGTCACCCGGGAAGCGCCGGGAGGAAGCGAGGAGACGATCAATTCCGCGCAGCGGATCACGCTCCAGGAGGCGCTGGTGAGCTTCACCCGGCGCCCGGCCGAGGCGCTGGGTCTCGGGGAGCGCGTCGGCAGCATCGAGGTGGGCAAGTCCGCGGATTTCCTCGTCCTCTCGCAGAACCTCTTCGACGTCGACGTCCGTCGGATCCACGGGACGAACGTGCTGGCGACCTATCTGCGAGGCACCCGGGTCCACGACGCGAACGCGTGATCGTTCCCGGGCCGCCCGACGCCGTGGGCCCGGTCGTCACACCAGCCGGTGTGATGGCCGGGCCCACGGCGTCGGCGCGATGCCTTGCCGCAGGACCACCGGGCGTGGTGCCGCCGCCCGCCCGTCCTCGGGTGTGCGCCCCAACTTTTCCTTCCGGTGCGGGCCGTCGTCCGTGCCCGTCGTGCACCTCCACCGGTCGCCCTTCATCGACAGTCATAGTACGCTCGTTTTTGAAACGAGCGTTTTTGGTTGGATAGATTTGAGGTGCTGTGAGCGACCGACTCCGCATGAAGAGCCCCCCGCGCCCCGTCCCCGAGGAGGCGAAGCGGCAGCACGGCAGCGGTGCCCGGCTGGCAGACGTGGACGTCCTGCGCGGCTTCGCGCTGTTCGGCATCCTGATGGTCAACATCACCTACATGGCCTCTGCCCATCACGGCACCGGCCTGGAGGACCCGGCCTTCGGCGGCCCCCTGGACGAGGCCGCCCGCCGGCTGGTGGCGGTGCTCTTCGAGGCGAAGTTCTTCCTGCTGTTCTCGTTCCTGTTCGGCTACAGCTTCACGCTGCAGATCGACTCCGCCGAACGGCGCGGCGCCCGGTTCACGCCGCGCTTCCTGAGGCGCCTGAGCGGATTGTTCGTGATCGGCGCCGTGCACGCCGTCATCCTCTTCCCCGGCGACATCCTCACCCTGTACGCCGTCCTCGGCCTGGTCCTGCTCGTGCTGCGCAACCTCCGGCCCCGTACGGCGGTGTGGACCGCGGGGGCTCTGCTGGTGCTGACCGCCGTCGGCTACGCGCTCCTCGCGTTCGCCCTCGACCGGGCGGGCGGGGGCGGCGTCCCGCCGTCCACGGGAGCCGCCGCGGCCCGGGCGACCGAGGCCCTGCGCGGCGGACCGGCCTCGGTCATCCACGCCCACCTCGATCAACTGCCGGACGTGGCCATCCTGTTGATCTTCTTCCAGGCGCCCTCCGCGCTCGCCGCCTTCCTGCTGGGCCTGGCCGCCGGACGCCGACGGGCCCTCGCGAACACCGACCGGCACCAGCAGTTCCTGCGACGGCTCCAGTGGGCCGGCTTCACGGTCGGACTGCTGGGCGGCCTCGTGTACGCGGACGCGAGCCTGAACCACTCCGGCTCCGCTTACCAGGTCCTCGCCCTGGGCCTCGACGTGATCACCGCCCCGCTGCTGGCCGCCGGCTACGCGGCGACCGTGCTCCGGATCGCCCACGGCCGCCGCGGCAGGGCCGTGACCGCCGCACTCGCGCCCGCGGGCCGCATGTCGCTGACCAACTACCTCGGTCAGTCCCTGGTCTGCGCCCTGCTGTTCACCGGCTTCGGGGCCGGCCTGGTCGGCCGCGTCGCGCCCGCAGGCGTCGCGGCGATCGCCCTGGCCCTGTTCGCGGCACAGGCGGTGGCCTGCCGATGGTGGATGCGGCACCACACCTACGGTCCGCTGGAGTGGCTGCTGCGCGCCTGGACCACGCTCTCGGTACCGCAGTGGTGGCGGAGTGGCGGAACACCGTCGCGTCAACCGTAGTGCCCGCAGATTCAGTCACTTGTCCCGGTTCACGAAGAAGGGCGCATCGATATGCAAGGCAGGGACGCGGCAACCACGGTTCGGCAGAAGACGTCGAACCGCGTTCTGGTGGCGGCCGGATTCCCGGTACTGGGGGCAGTGGCCGGACTGCTGCTCAAACTCCTGGCGAACTGGGCGGCCTCCTGGCCCTGGACCCCCTGGGAAGACCCGGTCGAATTCATCGACAACGCACCCGAACCGACGGCGACGGTGGTGAGCCTCCTTGTCGGCGCGCTGGCCGGAGGCGCCCTCGTCCTCCTGGCCGAGCACGGCTATGTCACTGTCACCATCGAGGACGACCAGATCACAACGGCTCGTGGCGGTTCCTGCCAGAGTGCTCCCCGGACCGCGGTCGGCGCGGTGTTCGCCGACGGCAAGCGACTGGTGGTACTCGGCAAGGGGAGCGAGGAACTGATCGTGGAGCACAAGAACGAGGGCGCGGACCTGCCCTCGGTCGCACAGCTCGCGGAGGGCTTCCGGGCCCACGGGTATCCGTGGCAGCCGGACGGGGACCCCTACCAGGACGTGTACCGGCGATGGGTCGAGGAGATGCCGGGCCTGCCGGTCAGTGCCAACGCGCTCTTCAAGGCGCGGGCCGAGGCCCTGAAGAAGGAGGACGAGAAGAACATCGCGGAACTGAGGCGGGAACTGGCACGTCTCGGGGTGGTCGTCCACGACAGGGGATCCAGACAGTGGTGGCGCAGCGTCCAGCAGCCGGATCCCTGGTGAAGCGCGCGGGCGTGACCGCTGACGGAGGGGCCGCGCGCTGCTGACGACGCGTCGATGCCGACCCGCTCGTCACCGGCGGCCCCCACCCGGTTCCGGAGCGGTGCCCACAGTGATGGCACGTGGGCACCGCTCCCCCCTGGTCACTCCACGGCCGGGACCACGTATCGGGGCCGTCCTCCCACGCGTTGCTCACGCGCCGGCCCCGGCCGAAGCACGGTCAGTGGTCCCAGACGGCCGGCACGAAACGGAAGGTGCTGCCGTCGGCTCCCACGTGGCAGACGGACGGGAACGGCAGGTGCGTGGCCAGCAGTTGCCCGCCGCTCGCCGCCAGCTCGGTCAGGAGACGGACCCGGACACGGGCCGATTCCTCGGGGTCGTGGTCGAAGCCGTTGTGCCAGTCGGGCTTGTCGAACCCGGTCTGGAACACGGCGTCGCCCGCGAACGTCAGCCGGTCGCCGCCGGACTCCAGACGGATGATGCTGTGGCCGGGGGTGTGACCACCGGTGCGCTGCATCACCACCCCCGGCGCCACCTCGTACTCCGTCTCGAACGTCCGCAACTGGCCCCGGTACACGTCCAGGAACTGCGAGGCGGTCTTTCGCAGCACGTCCGGTACCGGGGCCGGCATGACGGTGCGGGAGAAATCGGGGGCGTCCCAGAACTCGGCCTCGGCGGACGCCACGTGGACCCGCAGGTCCTGGCGCAGCCGGCCCCTCAGCCCCTCCACGAGCAGTCCGCCGATGTGGTCCATGTGCAGGTGGGTGAGCACCACATCGGTCACGGACCCGGGGTCGATCCCGGCGGCATCCAGCCGCATGGCCAGCTGCCCGGCCCGCGGGAAGCCCGGGAACTCCGTCCCCAGCCCGGAATCGACGAGAATGGTCCGGTCACCGCTGCGCACCACGGCGACGTTCAGCGGCCAGTTGCACACCTCCGGAGGCAGGTACATGTCGCGGAGCCAGGCCGCCAGGTCCTCCTCGGCGGCGTTGGTGGCCAGCGTCGTGGTGGTGATCGGCAGCACGCCGTCGCTGATCACCATCACATCGATGTCGCCGACCTCCAGCGCGTAGCGCGACGGAACCAGTTCGTCATGCCCCGACGCATGGGAGTGTGCGATGTTGATCCGGCTCATGTTGTTCTCCTCTGGAAGAGCGTTGACCGAAGACATCGACGGCGCCATGGGTCACACCGTCCGGTCATCCCTTACGACCGGACGGCCACCTGGTTTGTGACAGCCGCCTCGCTCCCTCGCCCCACCTGATGAGTGACATGGATCACCGACTGCCCTCGGGCGCTGAACCTGGACTGTTTATCAAGGGAGTTGGACAACCCCTGCGTTCCTGCCACTGATGTGGGACCGAGAGGGCCGGGGGCAGGTGTGGAGTACGTCGTTCGAGGCCATGGAGCCGGTCCGCGGCTTCCGCGACGGCCGACAGGGAAGAGCAGGGCCCGGGGAGGCCGGGCCGTGAGGTCGTCGGATCCACCGCGCTTGCGCGCAGATCGGCAGGAGCCGGTTATGGGTTCCAGACCATCGTCTGCTGATGGAGTTGTTTGTCGCCGTACCTGATACCAGGGACCAGCGGAGTCGGACCGTGTTCGGCAAAGCCCATGCGCCGGAAGAACCGCACAGCACGGGTGTTCTCGACCAGGGTCTGCAGGTGGCATCCGGGCGAGCCGGTTTCCTCGAGCCGGTCGAACCATCGGCTCATCAGCGCGTCAGCCACACCGGTGCCCCGCGCCTCTGGCGCCACGTTGATGTGCAGGTGCGCCGGCCACCGGGCATCGTGGAAGTCTCCTGCGGTGGGCTTCCGCCGGAGGGCGGCCCACGCCGTGTCGAGCATCGCGCGGGCGAAGAAGGAGAGCGTCCTGGGCCGGAGGATCAGCCGATGCTTCCGAATGGCTCTGCTGATGCGCTCGTCCTCACCGGGGAACTTCGAGCTGTCGAGGCACCCCGTCAAGTATCCGACCAGGACTCCGTCGATCACGGCGACGAAGAGCGAATCCGGCGCCAGATCCATGTATGAGTCCAGGTAGATGGCTGCTTCGGAATCCTCGTGGCCCCACAAGGAAGCAGTGGGGGATCCTTCGCCGGCGCGGCCGAACAGCTCACGCAGCTCCACGCGGTCAGTCTCCGCGAAAGAACGGATCTCCATCGCACCCACCGAATCCCAGCATCTACCGGTCAGATGCCCCCAGTTTCTCACGCCCACGATCACTCACCCCGGTGAAGTCGCCTGAGGAAAGCGGGACTTGAGGCTCGCGTGGGTAAAGGTACGGGGCCGTGAACGATGTGTTGCCCTGCGGGGCGCAGAGCCGATCGGTCCGACTTCAGCGCCAGGCAGTCCAACTCCAGGGTCAGCGGACCCCGACGCTCACGGACGTCGTGCCACAAAGACGAATTCGCTTCCCGGCCGGTCAGGTGCCTCGCGAATGTCCTCCACCACGTAACCGTGCGCGACCAGATCCCCTTCCACCTCTTCCCGCTCCCGGAAACGCAACGTCGAATCCGATGTCAGTACCTGCCCGTCCGCCACGAACACATAGGTCTGACGGAACGTCACCAGCGGTCCGTCCACCTCGGTCGACTCGACCCAGTACTCGACGGCGCCGACGCCCGGGATCTCGGTCACGCAGTAGGAGGCGTCGCGGGTCCACTCCTCCCAGGCGCGTCGGGCAGGGTCACGGGTCTCGAAGACCAGACGCCCGCCGGGCCGCAGCGCTTCGTGGGCTCCCCGAAGCGTCCCCTGCCAGGCGTGCGGGTCGGCGATGGCCTGGGCGACATTGCCCGTCATCGTCGCCAGGCCGACCTGAAGCGGCGGGAGGTCCGTCGCATCGCCGTCGATCCAGCGCACTCGCTCACTGCCCGGTTTGGCCCGGGCGACGACGAGGGACGCCGGAGCGGGATCGACCCCGGTGACTTCGATCCCGTCGTCGGCCAGGAGAAGCGCGAACTCCCCCGTGCCGCACCCGATGTCCAGCACCTGGCGCGCCTCGAACTCCTTTGCCGTCCGGTGGTAGGCGTCGAGATCGCGACGGTTGGAGTGGAGTGCGTCATAGATCGCGGCGAGCCGCGGGTGCGCGAAGCAGTCGTCAGCCATGTGGCCGAACGTACGCAGATCCGTGCGCGGACCGCCACTGGGTTTCGTCGGTGTTTCTCCTGCCGTGTCCGCCCTTGGGCCGGGCGGGCCGGCCACGACATCCGCTTCCCCGCCCCCGACGTTCGGCGAGGGCGCCCGGCCTCCGCCGCGAGAGGTCACCTCGACGGCGGAGCCCGGGACGCCGTGCCGAGTGAACGCCCACAACACGAGCCCGAGGCAGCTGAACGGGACACCCCTCGAATCCGTCCCCGCCCCGGCCGGGCGACGGCCGAACCCCGAGGACCCCATCGTCCACAAGGTCTCTCCCTCCCCGGTGACCTGCGCCGGGACCCGGGCTCGGCCGGCCCTCTCCCGCCGGTCGTCGTGCGAACTCGTCGCCTTCGGAGGGGGGCGGCCCGCGCCCGGAGCGGCGGGTGTGTCACCGTGATCGCATGACGTGGAACGGTGACGAGTACCAAGCCCGGTTCGACCGCATCGCCGCGGAGGGCGGAGACGTTCACGGTGAGGCCGAGCTGGTCCGCTCCTTCGAGCCCACCACCGTCCTCGACGCGGGCTGCGGAACCGGGCGGGTGGCCATCGAGCTGGCCCGCCACGGGATCGCCGTGGTCGGCGTGGACGTCAGCGAGTCGATGATCGCGACCGCCCGGCGCCTGGCGCCGGACATCCGCTGGCACCGGCGCGACCTGGTCGGCCTCGAACTGGGACTGTTGTTCGATGTCGTGGTGATGGCGGGCAACGTTCCCCTGTTCACCCCGCCGGGAACGGAGCCGGCTCTGGTGGCCGGGGTGGCGGGCCACGTCTCTCCCCGTGGTCGCCTCGTCGCGGGCTTCTCCCTGGACCGCGGTTACACGCTGGACGACTACGACGCCCACTGCCGTGCGGCGGGACTCACCCTGGAAGCCAGATACGCGACCTGGTCCCGAGCCCCTTGCGCCGGCGGGGAGTACGCCGTGTCCGTGCACCGCAGGCCCTGACCGCCCGCGGCCCGGGAGGCCGGCGCGGGTGAATGTCGGTATTGACGCGTATTGTTGGCTATTGATGTGAACGTTTCGCGCGAAATGCGAACCTCGTGCCACGGCAGGGTCCGGCACGAGGTGTGAGCAGAACACAGCCGAAGGAGCCGACTCGAAGTGAAGGCCGCACGCTATTACGACCGTGGTGACATCCGGATCGAGGACGTCCCGGAGCCCGCCGTCCGACCGGGCACGGTGGGCATCGACGTCGCGTACTGCGGGATCTGCGGCACCGACCTGCACGAGTACCTCGACGGACCGATCTTCGTCCCGCCGGCCGGTCACCCGCACCCGGTCTCCGGCGAGTCCGCGCCCGTGACGCTCGGCCACGAGATGTCCGGCGTGGTGTACGCGGTGGGCGAGGGCGTCGAGGACCTGAAGCCGGGTGACCGCGTCGTCGTCGAGCCCTACATCCTGCGCCCCGACGTCGACACCAGCGAGAACAATCCGGCCTATCACCTCTCGCCGGACATGAACTTCATCGGGCTGGGCGGGCGCGGGGGTGGGCTCGCGGAGAAGATCGTCGTCGAACGCCGGTGGGTCCACCCGGTCGGAAACGTCCCGCTGGACCAGGCGGCACTCATCGAGCCGCTGTCGGTGGGATACCACGCGTTCCAGCGCTCGGGCGCAAAGGCGGGAGACTTCGCCCTCGTCGGTGGTGCCGGCCCCATCGGACTGCTCACCTGCGCGGTGCTCAAGGCGATGGGCGTCGAGGTCGCGGTCACCGAGCTGAGCTCGTTGCGCCGGCAGAAGGCACTGGACACCGGGGTCGCCGACCACGTCATCGACCCCGCCGTCACCGACGTCACCGAGGAGGTCCGCCGTCTCACCGATGGCAAGGGCGCGGACGTCGCATTCGAGGCCACCTCCGTCAACGTGGTCCTCGACACGCTGTTGGACGCCATCAGGCCCGGCGGTGTCATCACCGTCATTTCGATCTGGGGCAAGCCGGCCTCGCTCGACATGCAGAAACTCGTCCTCAAGGAGGCCGACCTGCGCGGCACGATCGCCTACGTCAACTCCCACCCGCAAACCATCGAACTGGTACAGGAAGGGCGCATCGACCTGGCGCCGTTCATCACCAGGACCATCGGCCTGGACGACCTCGTGACCGAAGGCTTCGAGACCCTGATCCACCACAACGAGACGGCCGTCAAGATCTTGGTGGATCCCCGCTCCTGACCCTGACCGTCCATGTTCCCGCCCTTGCCGGAGCGAGCCGGTGCAGACGGGCGGGTGGTACGCGCCCCAGCCGGCGAATGGCGGGAGTCTTCGACGCCGAGGACCGTACTCCTCCCGAACGGGCGGAGAAGGCACACGCTGACAACAGCGCCCAGTCGCCTCGCCGGGAGGTCGTCGACGATCAGCCGAGGAGGGTTCTGGTGGCCGTCCGGGCGGCCCGGGCGGCCTGAGGGCTTCCGGTGATGGAGGCCGTGACGATCGCCCCTTCGGCCAGGAGGCACACGGGTTCGGCCGGGGCGTCGGTGGCCGCGTCGACCCACGCGGTGATCCGGTCGTGGAACGCCTTCTTGTGCGTACGCACCTCGGCGAGGACCGCGGGTGAGGCGGAGCCCAGTTCGCCGTGGGCGTTGATCCATGCGCAACCGCGGAAGCCGGGCTCCGCGAACCACTGCTCCAGCCAGTCGAAGAGCGACAGGACGCGCTCGCGGGGGTCCTCGTGCCGCTCCACGTACTCGACGAGGCTTGCCTGCCACCGGTGGTCCCGCCGCCGCAGCATCGCGACGACCAGGTCCTCCTTCGTCGCGAAGAGCACGTAGATCCGCTTCAGCGACAGCCCCGCGGCCGCGCGGACGGCGTCCATGCCGACGGCCTGGATGCCGCGCTCGTAGAAGAGCGCTTCGGCGGCGGCCAGGAGCGCTTCGCGGTCGCGGGAGGTCTGTTCTCCGCTGATCGGGGCCGGCACGCGAGGATCTCCTTGACGTCGAGAACGGGCGTTCTCTACGGTAGCCGAAACCAGTTGAGAACGAACGTTCTCCTTGAGGGGGATATCTGTGAGCGAGTCCCGACCACCGTTCCCGCCGTTCACCGAAGAGACCGCGCTCCAGAAGGTGCAAGCGGCCGAGGACGCGTGGAACACCCGCGACCCGCACCGCGTGGCGTCGGCCTACACACCCGATTCGGCCTGGCGCAACCGGGATCTGTTCGTGACGGGGCGCGAGGAGATCGTCCGCTTCCTGACCGCCAAGTGGGAGCGGGAACTCGACTACGCCCTGCGCAAGAGCCTGTGGGGATTCCGCGGGAACCGCATCGCGGTCCGGTTCCAGTGCGAGTGGCACGACGCGGCCGGCCAGTGGTGGCGCAGCTACGGCAACGAGCTGTGGCAGTTCGATCCGCGAGGACTGATGGAACGGCGCGAGGCCAGTGTCAACGACGTGCGGATCGACGGGGCCGACCGGAGGATCTTCGGCCCCCGCCCCGAAAGCGAACGGGGCATCGAGATTCCTCTCCAGTAATCGGGATTCCTCTCCAGTGGTGGGCGCGGCCCCCCGTGCTCGCTCATCGCCCCCCGCACAGCAGGAGCTGTCGCTTTCCGTCGGTGGAGAAGGCGGCAGGGTCCAGGTTCCGCTCTCCGGGCGTCACCTCGGAGGAACATGGCGAAGCCCCTTCCCTCGTCGGGAAGGGGCTTCGTGAGCGAGCGCTGGGCAGGCCTTGCACCTGCATTTCCCCACGGGAAGTGGGGCGTCTTTCCTTGGACCACCAACGCATTGTCGGTCGCTGTGTGTTGCGGCGAACCGGCAAGATCAACTATAGCGCATGCGAGCCGTCGGTCGAGCCACGGAGCCGCGCACCCGGGGAGGCGCTTACCGAACCGTGTCGATGCAGTGGGGAGATGCGGCCGGGATCGCAGCCGGCCGTGACGCGACGACCTGCTTCCGCGGCCGTCATCGGGTGAAGCGGGCCAGACCTGTGGTCACCCACCACCGCATCAGCTCCCACCGGCGTGGAGACGGGCAGGAGAGGTTCGGCGAGGGCGCTCACGAAGGGCTCGGCCTTCAGCGGCCGTCGCACGGGTCGTCGTCCGCAGACACCGGCTTGGTGTCTGCCGCCAGGCAGGAGGAGTACACCCGCGGCGGCGTGGGCGGCGGCTTCGGTTTCGACGTGGCGCCCAGGGCGATGATTGCCCCGGCGCCGATGAGGACAAGCCCGGTCATCGCGGCGAGCCGGGTACGGCGGCTCACTGATCGCCACGGAAGTGGTTACGGAGATCGTCATCGCAGTCGTCCTCGGTGCCGATCCGGAGTCGCGAGAAGGCCAGCACTTCCTCTCCCGTGCCTTTCTGCTTGACCTTGGCCAGCTGCTTCTCGATGCCCGCGATGAGCTCGGCGCACTCGGCACTGACGGAATTCTCGGGCTGCGGGTCCGGTGCCGAGGAAGCGTTCAGTCCGGCGGTGGCTGCGAGACCGGCCGCGCACAGCACCGCCCACGCGGCAGTCCGCGAGCGGTGGTTCATCCGTATCGGCTTGGGCATCCAGGCAATCCTACGAGTGCCGTGGCGGGCTGTCTGGCACCGAATCGGCCTTTCTCGACCAGGAGGATGTCGCCGACCGCTGGTCACTGTCGGAGGGCGGCTTCTTCTCGTCGGTCCCGGCAGGAGGCCGCTACTTCCTCAAGCGCATCTTCCACGACTGGGACGACAAGCAGTCAGCCACGATCCTGCGCAACTGCCGACAGGCCATGGCACCCGGCGGACGCAT
Source organism: Streptomyces sp. ML-6 (assembly GCF_030116705.1). NCBI lineage: Bacteria > Bacillati > Actinomycetota > Actinomycetes > Kitasatosporales > Streptomycetaceae > Streptomyces > Streptomyces sp. ML-6. The sequence continues at coordinate 364,814 of NZ_JAOTIK010000002.1, read as the reverse complement.
CCTCGTCATCGACGCCGTCGTGCCGCCCCGGCAACCTGCCCCCATCAGCCCAAGACCCTGGACCTGATGATGATGGCCTTCCTCGGAGGAAGAGAGCGTAGCCATGACGCCGGCCGGATGCTGGCTTGCCGTCCAGGGCTGGTACGCAGGTCTGCCCGAGCCGATGCCGGACCGCAACCCCTGACAACCTCGTGCGTGGTCGGGGCTGTTGGGCTGATGGCCGACGTTCTGATCACGCAGGTGTGTTGGGCGGCGCGTGTGCCTTCGTGTGGCGGAGCGCAAATGGCGTCACCTGCCCGGCCCTCTGCGCCGTTCCGAGCCCCTGAAGCAGGCGCGAATCGGCCGACTTGATCGTTCGAGAATTCTCGCACTATTATCGTGCGAGAATTTTCGAACGATGAGAGGTGGTTCCGAGATGTCACCGCCACGGGTGTACGAGCATCCTGAGACCGAGGAGATCGCGATTCCTCGGGTGTTGTTCGCGTTGAGCGAGCCGCTGAGGCTCTCGATGGTGCGGATGCTCGCAGAGCGCGGTGAGGTCGACAGCATCGAGCTGGGGCCCGATCTGCCCCGGTCGACGCTGACGCATCACACCAGCCTCCTGCGTGAGTCCGGGGTCGTGTTCGTCCGCGCGGAGGGCCGCAAGTGCATGATCCGGTTGCGCCGCGATGACCTGGAAACCCGCTTCCCGGGCCTGATCGACACGGTGCTGAGCGGATACGAGGACTCCGCCCCCGCAGGGGAGGGCGCATGATCCGCCGGGTGTGGCCGCTGGTCGCGGCCTCGATCGCGCTGGGGATCGACGCCTATGTCCTGGCGGGAGTGCTGCCTTCGATCGCGGGTTCCCTGACCACGACCGCGGCGATGGTGGGTCTCGGGGTGACGGCCTTCACCGCCGCCTACGCGCTGGCCGGACCGTTGTTGTCGGGGATGCTCACGCGTGGCGGCACCGCCGGCGCGTTGCTGATCGCGCTGGGGGTGTTCAATCTGGGCAACCTCATCACCATGGTCTCGCCCGGGATCGAGGTCTTCCTCGCCTCCCGGGTGATTGCCGGCGCAGGCGCGGGGGTACTGACCGCGGTCGCGACCGCCACCGCCGCCGCAATGGTCGCCGACCACGAACGGGGGCGGGCGATGGCGATGGTGACCTTCGGCCTGTCCACCGGAACGGTCGCCGGAGTGCCCCTCGGGATGCTCATCGGCGACCGGCTGAACTGGCGGTGGACGATGGGGCTGGTCGTCGCCGTCGGCATCCTCAGCATGGTTGCCCTGGCTGCCACGGCACGTTCCATTCCGCCGCTGCCCGGCGTGCGCGGCCCCGTTTTCGGCGTGCTGCGCTCGGCGAAGGCGGCCGTAGGAGTCGTGGCGGCGTTCCTGCTCGGAGTGGCGAGTCTCGGGCTCTACACCTACCTGCTGCCGATGGCGGAGGAGCAAGGGCTTCAGGGGTGGGGCTTCGCGCTCGTGTGGGCGTGGGGGATCGGCGGTGTCACCGGCGCCGCTCTGGTCGGCAGGCCGCTGGACGCTTTCGGGCCCCGCGCGCTGCTGATCGCCCTGCCCCTCGTGCTGTTGGCCGGCTTCGCCGCGATATGGCTGTTCGCGTCCCCGGTCGCGTGGCTCGTGGCGGCGACCTTGTGGGGTGCGGCCGGGTGGTCGAGCGTGCCCACCCTGCAACAGGCGCTCACCGGCGACCGGCCCGAACAGGCCATGCAGATCGTCGCGTTCCAGATGGCCGCGACCTACCTCGGCTCCGCCGCCGGAGCCGCAGCGGGCAGCAGCCTGCTCGCGGCCGGAACCGACGCGGGCGACCTCGCCGGGTGGGCGATCGTCCCTGCGGCACTCGCGACTCTGCTCACCGGATGGCTCGGCATGGTCGCGCTCCGCCCACGGGCCGCACAGCGGGCCGTTGCCCCCGTGTGCGAAGCGACACCGTAGCGAACCGCCCTGCAGGACAGGGCGGTGACACGGGGAGGATGACGCGTTCGGTGGCGTCCAGGAGCGGCCCCGTGCAACTGCGTGACCAACGCGGCTGCACCCCTGGGAGACCGCACGGCTGGGCGCCATCGACGCCACCCGGCTGATCCGCCCTCAGCAACTCCCGGAAGGGGAAGACCGCCTCCCGGTCTCTCGCCGAAGGGCGGATCCATGGGCCGGGCCAGATCAACAGCCCGTAGTCAGCGTCATTTTGATAGCTCGTCAACTTCCTTTCCAAGCAGTGCATTTCGATTCTTCGGGTGTTCGACGTGCTCGTTTTCGTCGGTGCGGGACGCGGGTGTCGTGGTGTCTCGGTCGATGCAGGGCATCCGCCGGTCAAGCGCGTACCGCAAGGGAATCACGTGCGGGTGGGTGGCCGGGGGCGGCCGGTCCCGCAAGCCCTCGCTGACGGCATTTTCGCAGGTCAGAGCGTTTCTTCATGGTGATGACAACGGTCACCAATGCGGCCTTTGCCATGGATGCGCCATATGCGTTTCACTCTGCTGAGTCACCACCGCTACCACCGGGGAGGACCGGCGATGAGCATGAAACGCGACCACGGACACGATCACGGAAACAAGCACGAACATGGCCACGGTCACGGACACGACCGGGCGCACGGACATGACCACGGGCACGGGCCCGGCGGTCACTCGCACGGGGTGTCGGCCGATGCCGACCGCCGCTGGCTGACGCTGGCGCTGGCAATCATCGGCGGATTCATGGCCATCGAGGTCGTCGTCGGCATCGCCGCCAAGTCCCTGGCGCTCCTCTCCGACGCGGCCCACATGCTGACCGACGCGGCGTCGATCGTGTTCGCCCTGATCGCCATGCGACTCGCCGCCAAGCCGGCCAAGGGCGCTTTCACCTACGGCCTCAAGCGGGCCGAGATCCTCTCCGCGCAGCTCAACGGGCTGTCCCTGCTCCTCCTCGGGGCCTGGCTGGCCTACGAGGCCGTCCAGCGCCTGATCGATCCGCCACAAGTCGAGGGCGGTCTGGTCCTCGTGACCGCACTCGTGGGCATCGCCGTCAACGTCGTCGCGGCCGTGTGCCTTTCCAGGGCGAACCGCAGCTCGCTCAATGTCGAAGGCGCCTACCAGCACATCCTCAACGACCTCTTCGCCTTCATCGGCACCGCGGTCTCCGGTCTGGTCGTCGTACTCACCGGCTTCGTCCAGGCGGACGCCATCGCGACCCTGGTCGTCGTCGCCCTGATGGCCAAGGCCGGCTACGGCCTCATCAGGGAATCCGGCCGCGTCTTCCTGGAGGCGGCCCCCGTACACATCGACCCCGACACCCTGGGCGACCGTCTCGCCGACGAGCCGCCGGTGGTCGAGATCCACGATCTGCACGTCTGGCAGATCACCTCCGGTCAGAACGCGCTGTCCGCACACGTCCTGGTCGACGACGAGGCCGACTGCCACACCACGCGCCGGAACCTCGAGCGGTTCCTCGCCTCGGACTACGGCATCACCCACAGCACCCTCCAGGTCGACCACGCGCGGCACGCCGAACTCATCGGCGTCGGAGCCGGCCACCGCGAAGAACCCCACGGCCCCGTCCACCGCCCCGGCCCGCACGAGCACTGATTCCTGTCGCCCGGTGCTCCTGAAACCCCGTCAGCGGGACGTTCGGAGCGGGCGAGCACGGACGCGCGAACGGTGTCGTCGGCCGATTCCAGCGCGTTGCCCGACTCGGTGAACAAGCCGAGAAGAACGACGAGACGAGGAAGGCCGCACCCGGTTTCTTCCTCGACCCCGAAGATCCTGAACTGTTTACTGGAGGTCTGCAGTGTCCCGACGCTCTCCCATGCCGCCCGCCCTGTTCGAAGCGTTCACCGCCGAGATGGCCGCGGCCCGCGCCTCAGGGCCCACGGCACAGCGGTGGCGGGCCGTGGAACGGGCTCACATCCTGTCCCAGCCCTGGCCCTGGCCCCATACCCGCACCCACGGCGTGATGTTCCGTCTCGCCCTTCAGGACCGCGACGTGTGGGAGATGCTCGGCCAGGTGGTGCGCCTGGTGGTCGCCGCTCCCGGTTCCGCGGCCGGGAAGTACCCGGACGGCAACACCGGCCGCACCCGGGTCGGGATCAACACTCCCATGCCGATCCCGGACGACCTCGCCGCCCTGCTCCGCGAGGCCGGCATCGCGTTGCAGCCGTAGGCAGGCCCGCAAAAGGCTTGTCCTTCGAAGCTCGCTCTGCGGGGCCGCCCGGCCCCGCAGAGCCTTCGAGGATTCCTTCGGAAACCGGGACCGTTCAACAGCCCCGGGCCACCGTGCTCACGCGTGACGGTGGTGGATCTGCGGATCCCCCTCCTTCTTGCGGCTGATCTGCACCAGCTTCGGGTAGTCGACGGCGACTCCGCGCAGCAGGGTGTGCACGGCTTGTTCCACCACGTCGTCGCTGGTCACGGCGTGACCGAACAGAACGCGGTAGTGGACGAGTGAAGCGAGCAGATCGAGCAGCAGGTCGCGATCGGTGTCGTCGCGCAGGTCCCCGCGGGCGAGAGCGCCGTCGAGCACGTGGCCGACAGCGGCCCGTGGCGGGTCGAACAGGGCGGCCATGAAGGCCTCCCGCCGCTGCGGATCTTCTCCGCAGTCGGCGAGCAGCGAGGCGAGCGCCTCCGGCGGCATGCGCTGGAATGCGGCGACGTACAGCTTGATCGCGTCGCTGAGATCGCAGATCGTGCAGTCGGTGCTGGGCGCCTTGAGCCGGCCCAGGCGTGCGGTCAGGGCGTCGAGTGCCAGGTTCGGCAAGGTGCCCCAACGCCGGTAGATCGCCGGTTTCGTCGTACCGGCGCGGCGCGCCACGGCCTCGATGGTGAGCCGGGTGTAACCGACCTCGTCGAGGAGTTCGAGCACCGCGTCGAGGATCGCCCGGTCGATGGCCGCGTCGCGTGGCCGTCCGCCCGGGGCCCGGCCGCCAGGGGCTTGTTTCGCTTGCCTCATTCCGCCAGTCTAAGGTTATGTTACGGGTCGACTCGTAACATAACTTTGAGAGGCTGATCATGACCGTTACCAGCGGGAAACCAACCGCGTCGGAGGCCGGATGGGGAGCGCTGTTCGGCCGCGAATACGGACCCGTCGCCGTCACGCTCGCCGCCGGTGTCGCCCTGCACGCAGTGAACGTCTACCTGGCGACGACCATCATGCCGTCGGTCGTCGACGACATCGGTGGTGCCGACCTGTACGCCTGGGCGACCACGGTCTTCGTGTTCGCGTCTGTGCTCGGGTCGGCGGGCGCGGCCGCCGTACTCGGGGCCCGCGGCCCGCGCTCGAGTTACCGGTTCGCGGCCCTCCTGCTCGCGGCCGGTTCCGCCGTCTGCGCGCTGGCTCCCAACATGGTGGTCCTGCTGGCCGGACGACTTGTCCAGGGCCTCGGGGGCGGCCTGCTCTTCGCCCTGTCCTACGCCATGGTCCGGATCACCCTGCACGAGGCGTTGTGGCCCCGCGCCATGGCGCTCGTCTCCGCCATGTGGGGAGTCGCGACGCTCGTAGGCCCCGCCCTTGGCGGCATCTGCGCCCAACTCGACGCCTGGCGCAACGCCTTCTGGGGCCTGCTGCCGTTCCTGCTGTTCTTCGGCTTCTGGGGGGCGATGCGCCTGCCCAAGGGAAGGACGGGCGGAGCGACCCCGCGGATTCCCTGGACGAGTGTGAGCCTGCTCGGCCTGGCCGTGCTGGTCATCTCCGCGGCCAGCATCTCGTCCCGGCTCGCGGTCAACGCCGCCGGCCTCCTGGTGGCGGCGCTGCTGCTCGCCGGCTGGCTGCGCCGTGAGCGCCGTACGACGCTCCGGCTCATCCCGGCCACCGCGTTCGGCCCCGACGCGCGGCTGCGGTTCGTCTACCTCACCATGGCACTGCTGGTGATCTCCAGCACGGTGGAGGTCTACATCCCCTACTTCGGGCAGCGGCTGCAGGGGCTCGGGCCGCTCGCGGCCGGCTATCTGGGCGCCGTCCTGGCCGCCGGCTGGACGCTCGGCTCGATCGCGTGCAGCGGCATGTCCCACCGCAGCCGATCGATCATCGGCATCAGTCCGGTCTTCACCCTGGCCGGACTCGCCGTACTCTTCTTCGCCGGTCCGGTGCACTCGGGCTCGGTCGCGACGATTGCGGCGGTGAGCCTCGGACTGCTCGTGCTGGGCTGGGGGATCGGCATGGGGTGGCCTCATCTGCTCACCCGGGTCCTGCGGTTGGCGCCGGACGAGGACCAAGAACTCGCGGGCTCCTCCGTCACGACGATCCAGCTCGCCGCGACGGCGTTCGGATCGGCGCTCGCGGGGACGGTCGCCAACGTCGTCGGGTTCTCCGACAGCGTGGGCACCGGCGACCTGCAAAGCACCGCGCGCTGGATGTTCGGACTGTTCGCTCTCGCTCCCCTGGCCGCCGTGGTCACCGCCCGGTACGCCCGCCGCTGACACACTTCACCGCGGGCGGGCGTGGGCTTTGCCCGCCCGTCCTGCTGCCCGGTGACCCACCGGCCGAGGTCCCGCTCCGGACGACCGTCGTCCCCGCAACCGTCCGGAGCGGGCCGGCGGCGGACCCAGTGGTGATGGGCGACCGCGCGGAGTGGTTCGCCACCGAAGGGTTGGCGGGTTGCCCCGGCCCTGCGGTCATCGCTTCCGGGGGCCGTCCCGGCCCCGTGGTCGTGGCTTCCCCTGGAGTGGGCAGTTACCTCAGGTGCCGCTGGTAGTGCGCGAGTTCAATGCGTTCGCCGGAGGGCGTGCGGTCGACGTCGGTCCCTGTCCGGTTGAATCCGCCGCGCTCCAGGCATCGCTGGGACGAAAGATTGCTGGTCGAGGTGCGTGCCGTCAGTTCGCTCAGGCCACTGCGGACCCCCAACACCACCGCGAGTTCCAGCGCCGCGGCCGAGTGGCCCAGGCCCCTCGAGTCGGGGTGGAGCCAGAACCCGACTTCGGCGGTCCTGTCCGTGACATCGAAGAGCACCAGGCTGCCGAGGAACGTGTCCGCGTCGTCGACGATGCTGAGCACTGCGAGGTCTCCGGCTTGGAGGCCTTGAGGAACGACGTCGTCGGCGAGACGGGTCACGCTCTCAGGGGTGTACTCCGGTTCAGGCAGGTGTCCGTACTTCCGTACGAGTGGATCCTGGGTTCCGGCGGCGTACCGCTCGGCGTCGTGAGAGGACAGGGGGCGGAGTGTTCGAAGGCCATCACTGATGGGGAGCAGGGCTGCGTCGATCATGCCACTAAACTAACAGTGATCGCTTAAGGAGAGGTGAGGAGGGGCATGAGCTACTGGGAGCACGCCAGACCTGTGAGGCGCGTCCGGGCTCTCGATCCGGAGGCCATCGCGCGCGCGGCCGTACGCATCCTGGATGTTTCGGGGATTGACGGGCTTTCGCTTCGCGCGTTGGCGAACGCACTGGAAACGGCACCGGCAAGCCTGTACTCGCGCATCAACGGCATCTCGGACGCACTCGACCTGGCGCTCGACCACGCCCTGGAACGTGATGGCGTGGTTCAGCGCGCTGTCCGTGAAGAGGAAGCGTCGGAGATCCTGCTGTCGCTGTACCGCCATCTTCTCGAGCACCCGTGGGCTGTCCAGGTCATCGCCATGCGTCCTCCACGAGGGCCGGCCTACCTTGCGTTCTCGGAATGTCTCTCCGAGCGACTTGGCAGGTCAGGCGCAGCCGCGCCACTGTCGATCGCGTACTCGGCGACCAACCTCGTCATTGGAAGCGCCATCACCCACCGAGTTGCTCGGCTGGAACCCCGGACCCCGGGTGACGCGAGCGTGGCGCCGGTGTACGAGGAGCTGAGGCGCGCCCCGCACGACCCGGAGGAAGTCCTTCGACAGGCACTTCACGTGCTTCTTGCGAACGCGTGACCGCCGTCGACAACGCACGCGGCCATGAACCGCAGTACCGGGAGCGAGCGCGGACAGTCCCTGGATCCCAAAGACACTGACGATGTTTTCCCCTGCTCAGGGAGGTGGCGACCGGGCTGCGGGAGGCGATGGACGACGTCCGGTACCCATGACGGTGCCTGCCGCCCTGTTCCTCGGCGTCACACCCCATGCCTGCCTCGCACACGAGAACACCGACGGCGGCGTCGCGGCAGCCGTGGCCGCAGGCATGGACGTCATCCACATCCGGCATCAGCCCTGGCAATGAACCGGACCGGGCGCGCTGCCGGGACGCCCCTTCCGAAGAGGCGAGGCGGCAACGCCGAGTCGGCCCAAGCGGTCGGCCCGGGGCGGACGGTGTCGTCCGATGGGGTCGATTCGGCCGGTTGGGGCCGATGGGTCGTGCTCGGCGCAGGATGTTTCGTTACCCTGCGGACTCCCTCGGATGATCAACCGAAGCGGGAGCGGCACGTGTCCAAGATCGCCTTGTTCGGTGCGACCGGCACCATCGGATCCCGCGTCCTGGATGAGGCGCTGCGGCGCGGCCACCGGGTGACGGCGGTCGTGCGGGACCCGGCGAAGTTCACCCGGACCGACCCCGACCTGTCCGTGGTCACCGGCGACGTCCTGGACCCGGCGTCCGTTGCCGAGGTGGCCAAGGGACAGGATGCCGTGATCAGTGCGGTCGGCGGTGGCGACGGGCCGGGCCACATCGCGACCATCAAGCCCGCCGCCGAATCCCTGGTCGCCGGCCTGCGCACGCTTGGTGCCGACGCCCCCAGGCTCATCCTGGTCGGCGGTGCCGGTTCCCTGCGTACGCCGGACGGAAAGCAGGTCTGGGACGCCGAGGGCCTGCCGGAGTTCCTGCTCCAGATCATGCACGCCCACGGCGACGCCCTGGACTTCTGTCGCACCGTCACCGACGTGAAGTGGACCAACCTCAGCCCTGCCGCCACGATCACACAGGGCGAGCGCACCGGCGCCTACCGCATTGCCCTGGAGGACTTGGTCGTCGACGCGGACGGCAGCAGCCGCATTTCCACCGAGGACTACGCCGTCGCCCTCCTTGACGAGGTCGAACGTCCGCAGCACATCGGCGAGCGCTTCACTGTCGGCTACTGACCTTGCATCCCGGCGGGGGCCGGGCGCGTCCTGGCCGCTTCGGATTTCGATACGCCGGTGCCACCAGTGCAGCTGCTCCGCGGCTGACACGGACGAGCCGGGCCCTGATTCCGAAAATCTCAGCGGGGCAATTCAGTTGACTGAGTGTCAGTTATATTTGGTCAGCGTCCTTGATCGACGACGTCGTGGAGATGCTGCATGGCGAGCTTCTCGGCGTGGTGGCGCCGTTCGACGATCGCTCCACCGGCATCGGGCCATCGGCGGTGGAGAGCGACGGTGGCGAGGAGCGCCCGCCCTGCTTCATGAGGGCATAGCCGCACAGCGTTGCCCGCAGGGCGCGCTTCTTCGGGTGCGATGGTCTCCAGGTGGCGTACACCGCAGGGGATCGCGCCCACTCGGCGGGCGGCCAAGGGGCCGAGCACGGTCTCGCGCAGGTAGATGAGGAAGCCGATGGTCTCGAACAGTTCCCCGCGGCCGGGCTTCGTCGCGCCGTAGTGCACCCAGACCCGGAACCGGCCCTCGACCCACTGGGGACGAACGCCGGAGCGGCCGGCGGCTGCTGGGCGAGGGGGCCGGCCAGGACGCCGTCCCGGTCCCACAGGATCTCCGGGTCCGCTGCCTGCCGCAGAACTTCGGTTACCACCCGGCCTTCTCCATGACGGACTTCGCCCGCTGCCGCGCCTGGCGGCGTGAGATTCCCTGCATGTCTCCCCGCCGGGAGAGCCGGGCCTGGCAGGCCATGGATGACCTCCTGGTGCGGTGGCCCGACGGCGGGGTGTCCATGTACCCGGATGTCGACGAGAGCGGCCTGAACCGCGAGATCACGCTGGTGTACCCGCCTGTGCAGGGCCCACCTTCCGGCCGGGGAAGAGGTTTCCCGGGAAGAGCCCTTCCTTGCCGGAGGCAAGGCGCTCGCGCACAGCCTTGCTGCGCTGGTGGACCCGTCCACCTGCGGGCCCGACTCTTGTCGCGCGCCGCTTCTGAGCCTGCCGTGTAATGGTTGTAGTGCCCCGTGCAATTACATCAGTCTGTCTTCATGCCCACTTCGATACTCGGTGCCCGGGGACACCTGCGCCTGCGGCGTGTGTTGACCCCCGGTCGTGCGCGAATGCCGTTCTTCTCCGGAAGGGACGCATGGTGACCGGCCGCTTCGTGACGTCCGCCGGACCGCCCATCCCGGAGATGGCCCGCCGCGCGGCCGAGCATCGCGCGCAGGGCCGTCACATCGTCGATCTCACCCTCGGCGAGCCCGACTTCGCCCCGCCCGGCCGTGTGATCGCTGCGGCCCAGGAGGCAGTTGCCCGCGTACGGGGCCACAGCCCCGCCAACGCTTCCGGCAATCCCTCCGGTGCCACCTACAGCCATGGTGAACTGGCGGCGCTCGCCGAGGTGTTGCGGCGGCATCCCGCGGTGACGGTCCTTTCCGACGAGATCTGCGCACACATCCGCTACAACGATCAGGAGTACATCGGCCCCGCGCAGGTCGCGCCGGATCCGTGGGAGCGGTTCCTGCTCGTCGACGGCGTTTCCAAGGCGTACACGATGATCGGCCGGCGGGTCGGGGCACCGGGCCCTTTGCGGTTCTCCTTCACCACCGACATCGCCGCACTGGAAGAGGGCTGCCGCGCCGTCGTCGATGTCCTGGACGAGGCCGCCTCGTGATCGCACTGACACTCAGGGCTCTGATGCCCGTCGTCCTGCTGATCGGGCTGGGTTTCGCCCTCAAACGGTGGATGATCCAGGGCGAGAGTTTCTGGTCCGGGGCCGAGCGCCTGGGCTACCGGGTGCTGCTGCCGGCATTGTTCCTGCACGGCCTGGCAGCGGCCGACACCCATGACCTTCCGGTGAGAACACTGGCAGCGGTGCTGACCGTCTCCACCGTGGTGGTCGCCGTGGTGGTCGTCGCCTTCCGGCCGCTGATGCGGCTGCCCGGCGACGGCTTCACCTCGGTCTTCCAAGGCAGCATCAGATTCAACAACTATATCGGCGTCACCATCGCCTCCGGCCTGTACGGCACTCGGGGCGTGGCCATTGCCGCGGTCTGCAATGCCACGATCGTACCCACGGTCAACGTGTTGTGCGTCCTGGTCTTTGCCCGGTTCGGCGGCGCCCGCCTGAGCCCGATGGACATCGCCCGGCAGCTGGTGACCAATCCACTCATCCTCGCCTGCGTCGCAGGCGGCCTCCTCCAGGCCCTGGACCTGGCTCTGCCACCGGGTATCGAGCCGGCACTCCAGTCGCTGGGAGCCGCATCGATGCCGCTGGGACTGCTGTGCATCGGCGCCGCGCTGCGCTTCGGCCAGGCACGCGCGTGGACCGGCCCGATCGTCATGTCCTCGACCGCGAAGTTCGCCCTCTTGCCGGCCGTGACCTTCCTGGTGGCCCGGTCGGCCGGCCTCGGGGCGTCGGCGCTGCTCGTCGCCGTGCTCTTCCAGGCCCTGCCCACGGCGTCGTCCTCGTACATCATGGCCAGACAGCTCGGAGGAGACGCACCGATGATGGCCGGCATCACCGCGACGCAGACGCTCCTGGGCCTCGCCGCCGTCCCACTTGTCGCGACCCTGGTTCCCACCTGACGGCCGCGGGCCCTCGGACCCGCGGCCGGGGCCGCTTTCAGCCCTGCTTCACACGGTGGCGGCGGACCGCATCGGTGTTGGCGCAGCGAGCACAGCAGTAGGCGCGGCGACCATTGCGGCTGGTGTCGGCGAAAGCGGTTCGACACGTATCCAACGCGCACACACCCAGCCTCCGGCCCTCGGCCTCCACGGCGAAGATGGCCAGCGCTCCCGCGGTCACCGCGCGCACCCGGCTCTGCACGTCCTTGCCGTCCGGCGTGAAGTGCAGATGCGGCCGCAACCCGTCGTGCGTGGTCAGATAGACCCTTCCGGCACCGTCGGCGAGCAGGGCGTTGATCGTCTCGCACCGTTCGCCCTGCGAGACAGCCTCGAAAACGGGTCGCAACCGGCGCGACCAGGCCCTGATCTCCTCTCCGGCCGAACCGGTGACACGTGGGCGACGGATCGCGTGACGCTCAAGGACCTGCTCCAGGGCCCCGGCCCGCCACGAGCCACCCGCCTCAAGATTCACCAACGAGACGGCCAGGCGGACACCGACCATGTTGTCATGCTCAAACTTCATTCACCCATTGCAGCACGTATCTGCCATGTGTCGGCGCGGGACGCCATCGCTTTGGGGGGCGGAGTCCCCGCGGACGGTTGTCGATACCATCGGGGGGTGAGTGCTGGAACCGTCAAGAGTCTGAGCCGCGGGCTCGACGTGCTGCTCGCGATGGCCGACGACGCAGGCCCGGCGACGGCGACCGTGCTCGCCGACCGGCTCGGCCGCAACCGGGTTCAGGTCGCCCGCACGCTGAACAGCCTGGAAGCCGCCGAGCTGGCCGTCCGTGACGAGCACACCCTGGCCTATGACCTCAGCTGGCAGCTGTACAGCCTGGCGACCCGCACGGTCAGGGCACGTCTGCTGCGGGAGGGGCCGCAGTTTCTGCGGGAAGCGGCGGAGGCGACGGGGGCGAGCGCCTTCCTGGCCGAGTTGCGCGGGGACGGGTCGGTGGCATTCCTGGAGGAGGTTCCGACGGGTCTGTCCTGGGTGGGGCGTTCATACCCGCTGTACTGCGACGACGCAGGGCAGGCGCTGCTGTGGGACTCCGGTCGGGAGGAGCTCGAGATCGTGTTCGCCGACACGGAGTTCGTGGCTTTTGGGCCTGCCGCACCGGCCGATGTCGCCGAATTCGAGGCGCGCCTGATCGCGGCCCGGCAGCGGGGCTACGCCGTCGTGGACGGGGAGTCGGAGCCGGGCGTGTTCGCGGTGGCCGCACCTGTCCGGGACTTCACCGGTGAGATCGTCTGCGCCCTCCACACGCAGGGGCCGTCCGAGCGGCTCGCCCCGCTTGCGCAGCGGCACGGCGAGGTGATCACGGAGCTGGCCGGCCGGCTGTCCGCTCTGCTCGGCCGGCGGCCCTGACCTCCAGTGCGTGGGCGGCCTCCCGGACGGACGCGGCGACCTCGGCGCAACGGCCGGCCAGCCGGAACCGTGGCACGGCGAGGCTGACCGCTGCCACGATGCCTCCGGCTCCGTCCCGGACCGGTGCGGAGAAGTCGACGACGTCGTGCTCGAACTCCCGGTCCGCGATCACCACACCTTCCACCCGCGCGGCGGCGTTGTAGCGCGCGAGCGCCGCGGTGTCGCGGGCTGCTCGCGGTCCGCCGCCGACGAAATCGACGTCGGTGAGCAGCCGGCCGAGCTCCGCCTCGGAGTGGTCGAGCAGCAGGGCCCGCCCCGCGCCGGTGCACCAGATCGGCAGGCGGGCGCCGAGGTTCGCCGCGACATTGGATGACCAGTGGCTGAGCTGGGCCTCCACGGTGAGCGCCATGTCCCCGGAGCGCACCGAGAGCCAGGCGGGTTCGTGCCAGCGGGCCACGAGACCGCGCAGCAGCGGCCTGGCCGGGACGAGCAACTGCCGGTCGCCCGCTGCCTCGGCGAGTGCGAAGTACCCGGGGCCGACGCGCCAGCCCCGTCCCTGTTCGTCCCGTTCGACGAGTTTCGCTGCCGCGAGGTCCTTGAGCATGCGGGAGACCTGTGTCTGGTCCAGGCCGACCTGCTCGGCCAGGTGGGCGTTGCCGGGGTAGCCGGCCGGGCCCAGTTCCGCCGCGAGCACCGCGTGGAGGAGCGCGAGTCCTTTGTCGAAGGTCGTAGTCACCCCCTCACCCTAGTGCGATCAATATGAGCAAGAAGCATTGACGATTTTGAACTCCCTCTCTCATGATGGGCGGCATCCCACCACGAAGGAGGCGGCATGTCGTCAGCCGATCCGCCCCAACCCCCCTTTGCCCTGCGACGTTTCGACGCGATGGCCATGCTGCTGTGCGCGATCGTCGGCCTCGACACCCTCGGCTCGGTCGCGGCCCACGGCCCCGAGGGACTGGTCTGGATGGCCGTGCTCGGGCTGCTGTACTTCGCGCCCTACGGGCTCCTGATCGCCGAACTGGGATCCGCCTTCCCGCAGGAGGGAGGCCCGTACGTCTGGACAAAGCTGGCCTTCGGCCGCTTCACGGCGGGCATCAACCAGGTCTTCTACTGGATCTCCAACCCGGTCTGGCTCGGCGGTGCGCTGTGCGTGACGGCGATCACCACCTTCGAGTCCTTCTTCCTCCCCCTGCCCGGCGGCTGGAAGTACCTTGCCGGGGCCGTCTTCATCGGAGCGGCCGGACTCACCGTGCACGCGTCGGTACGGTACGGCCGCTGGGTGACGATCGCCGGCGCGGTCGCCAGGATCGTGCTCCTCGGCTTCTTCGTCGTATCGCTGGTGCTGTACGCCCTGCGCCACGGCGTACAACCGCTGTCCGTCGGGGACTACACGCCCACGTACGTGGGTCTGGTGGCACTCGCCCCGGTCATCGCCTTCAACTACATGGGATTCGAGGTGCCCAGCGCTGCCGCCGGGGAAATGGCCGACCCCAAGCGGGACGTGCCCGCCGCGCTGCTGCGGGGCGGACTGCTCTCCGCCCTGCTGTACGGGGTGCCGATCTTCGGCACGCTGCTGGTGCTCCCGGGTGACCAAGTGGGCTCGCTCACCGGGTTCATCGACGCCTGCCGGGCCGTCTTCACCGTGTACGGAGGCCACATCGGCGCGGACGGCACGGTCGTCCTCACCGGTGCCGGTTCGGTGCTGGCCATGGTGGCGGCGGCCGGACTGATCATCGGGCTTCTCACCAGCGGCACCGCCTGGGCGATGGGCGTGAGCCGGGCCCAGGCGGTGGCCTGCGCGGACGGCGCCGGACCGCGTTGGCTCGGTACGGTCTCGGCCCGGCGCGGTACTCCGACCCGGGTCAACCTCGTCTCCACGGCCATCGCCGCGCTGGTGATGGTCGCCTCACTCGCCCTGAGCGGCGGCGACGCGCAGAAGTACTTCACCGCGGGGATCGGCCTGGCGATCTCCGCGACGGCGATCTCCTACCTGCTGACGTTCTCCTCCTTCATCGTGCTGCGCCGCAAGTACCCCGACGTGAGCCGCCCCTACCGGATACCCGGGGGCCGGGTGGGGGCCTGGACCGTCACCGTCCTCACCGTCGGCACCATGCTCTTCGCCGTCGTCGCCCTGATCTGGCCGGGCCTGGGGGTCGGCTGGTTCGGCACCTCGGGCGACCCCGCCGACTATCTGCCGACCGGATTCGAGGGACAGCGCGCCGCCTACACGGCCTCCCAGCTCGTACCGGTCGCCCTCATCGTCTCGCTCGGATGCCTCCTCCACGCCCTCGGGGCACGGCATCGCCGCACGATCACCTCCACCCCTTTGACCGCCCACCCCGACCGAGGAGCCTTCGTTGAAACCCACTGACCACGTGGACATCGTCGTCCTGGGAGGCGGCACGGCAGGATGTGTCGTCGCCGGCCGACTGGCCCGCGAGCACAACGTGCTGCTGGTGGAGGCCGGCCCCGACTACGGGCCCGACCGGGCCGACTGGCCCGCCGATCTGCTGGATGCCACCACGCTCCCCGCCTCGCACGACTGGGGCTACCGGGCCGGCCGCCATGTCTTCGAACGCTGCCGCGCCATCGGCGGCTGCTCCACCCACAACGGCTGCACCCAGAGCTCCGGCTGGGCCGGTGACTACGACGCGTGGGCCGCCGACGGCTCACCGGGCTGGGACTCCGCATCGCTGCGGCCGTTCTTCGACAAGGCGGCGCAGGCGCTGCGCCTGCGGAACTACGCCGAGAGCGAGATCCAGCCGTTCCAGCGGTCCTTCATCGCCGCGGGCGCCGCACTCGGCCTGCCCGTGCGGCACGACTTCGACCGGCTCGAAGGAGAGGCGGGCATCGGCTGCGCCCCGGTCAACATCACACCGGACGGCGTGCGCGTCAACACGGCCTTCGCCTACCTCGACCCGGTCAGGAACCTGGGCAGTCTGACCGTCGCCGCCGGCATGACGGTCGACCGGATCGTTCTCGAGCACGGCCGGGCGGTCGCGGTGGAGGTCATCGACGAGAGCGGAGAGCGACACCGGATCGGCGCCGGTCTCGTCGTACTCAGCGCCGGGGCCTACGGCAGCCCGGAGGTGCTGCTGCGCTCCGGCATCGGCCCGGCCGCCCACCTCACCGACATCGGCATCGAGGTCCGGCACCACCTGCCCGGGGTCGGCGAGAACCTGCACGACCATCCGTCCATCCAGCTGGAGTTCGCCGGATCGGCTGAACTCGCCGCAGAACTGGCCGACTTCGCGAGCACCCACATGCTGCCCGACGAACAGGCCATGGCCAAGCTCCGCTCGCCCCAGGCCGGAGACGCCCCGTACGACCTGCACGTCTACCCGTGGACCGAACGGGATCCGGCCCTCGAACACGGCTGGCGGTGCATCGTGCCGGTCGGGCTGCTCCGCCCCCGCTCCCGCGGCACCGTACGGCTGCGCTCCGCGGACCCGCACGCCCTCGCCCAGGTGGACCACGCCTATCTGACCGACCCCCGCGATCTCGACGCCCTCGTCCACGGCGTCGGCCGGGTACGGGAGCTGGACCTCTCTCCGTACCTCGGTACCCCGCTGCTCGTCCCCGACGGGGACATCCGCGGCTGGATCAGGGCCCACCACCAGCACTACTGGCACCCGGCGGGCAGCTGCCGGATGGGCCCCGCCGGTGATCCGCTCGCCGTCGTCGACCACACCGGCAAGGTGCACGGTCTCGACGGCCTCCACATCGCCGACGCATCCGTCTTCCCCGACATACCCCGCAGCACCCCCGCCCTGCCGACCACTGTCGTCGGCGAGCGGATCGCCGCCTTCCTCCAGGAGCTCCTGTGACCTTCCTCGACATCACCGACCCGCGCACCGGCGAGGTCTACGACAA
Source organism: Streptomyces sp. ML-6 (assembly GCF_030116705.1). Lineage (NCBI taxonomy): Bacteria > Bacillati > Actinomycetota > Actinomycetes > Kitasatosporales > Streptomycetaceae > Streptomyces > Streptomyces sp. ML-6. The sequence goes on along the minus strand of NZ_JAOTIK010000002.1, from coordinate 348,002 downwards.
CGTCCCGAACGCCTCGGCCGAAGAAGTGGACCACGCGGTCCGCACGGCGGATTCGGCGTTCGGTGCCTGGCGGTCCCTCACGCCCGGAGAACGGCACGACGCCCTGCTCGCCCTGGCCGACGCGATCGTCGCGCAGTCGGAGCAGCTGGCCGCCGTCGAGTGCCGCAACACCGGAAAGGACGCCGCCGAAGTCCTGACGGAGGAAATTCCGGCAGCCGTCGACGAGATCCGGTTCATGGCCGGTGCCGCACGGGCCGGGCAGGGGCCGATGGCGGGGGAGTACGTCAAGGGCCACACCTCGATGGTGGTCCGGGAACCGGTCGGGGTCTGCGCCCTGATCGCACCCTGGAACCATCCCCTGGGCTCGGCCGTCGACAAGCTCGCCCCGGCGCTGGCCGCAGGGAACACCGTGGTTCTCAAACCCGCCGAAACGACCCCGATGAGCGCCCTCCTCCTGGGGGAGATCTGCGACAAGGTGCTGCCGCGAGGCGTCGTCAACGTCGTGTGCGGCGACCGGGACACCGGGCGCGCACTGGCGGTCCACCCGCTCGTCTCCCTGGTCTCCCTCACGGGCAGCACCCGGGCCGGCGCGGAGGTCACCGCCGCGGCGGGACTCGCCGGGATCAAGCGGCTTCATCTGGAACTCGGTGGGGACGCCCCCGCCATCGTCCTGGCCGACGCCGATCAGGGCCGGGCGGCCGACGGCATCGTCGAAGCGGCCTTCTACAACGCGGGGCAGGACTGCACCGCCGCCTGCCGGGTACTGGTCGCCGCCGAGGCGTACGACGGCTTCGTGGCCCTGCTCGCCGAACGCGCCGCGCGCGCCGAGGTCGGCCCGCTGAACAACCGGGCCCACCTCTCCCGGGTCAACTCCTACCTCACGGAGCTGCCGGGACACGCGACCGTGGTGACCGGGGGCGCCCCCGCCGCCGGCCCCGGCTTCCACTTCCAGCCGACCGTCGTGACGGGCGTGCGGCAGCACGACCTGATCGTGCAGCACGAGGTCTTCGGTCCGGTCATCACCGTCCAGCCCTTCGCCGACGAGGACGAGGCCGTCCGCATGGCCAACGACGTTCCCCTCGGCCTGGCGGCCTCCGTGTGGACCGGTGATCCGGCGGCCGGGAACCGACTGGCCCACCGCATCGACGCGGGCACGGTATGGCTCAACACGCACAACGTGTACGCCACCGAGATGCCCCACGGGGGCTTCAAACAGTCGGGATACGGAAAGGACCTGTCCACCTACGCGCTGGACGCCTACACCCGGACCAAACACATCATGAGCCGAACCAGCCCCTGACCGGTGTGACCCCCTCCTCCAGCCGGTTCCACGCCCTACGGCATCGCCCGGTCGGCCGCCGGTTTCCCGGCAGGACGACCGAGGCGTCGGCCGGGCGGGGAAACCGGACCTCCGGGCGATGCCGGGGGCAGTCCTCACGGTCAGGCGAGGGTGACCTCGACGGGCAGCTTCTTGATGCCGTTCACGAAGTTGGAGCGCACCCGCGGGACGTCCCCGGCGAGCTCGATGCCCGCCAGTCGCGGGATGAGCTCCTCGAACATGATGCGGATCTCGGTGCGCGCGAGCAGGTTGCCCAGGCACAGGTGGGGGCTGCCCTTGCCGAAGGTGACGTGGTCGTTGTCCTGACGGGTCACGTCGAAGTCGTAGGGGTTGCCGAAGACTTCCTCGTCGCGGTTGCCGGAGGCGAACCACATGACGACCTTGTCGCCCTCCTTGACCTGCTTGCCGCCGAGTTCGATGTCACGCGTGGCCGTGCGGCGGAAGTGGTAGACGGGGGAGGCCCAGCGCAGGAACTCCTCCACCGCCGTGGGGATGAGGGAGGGGTCCTCCTGGAGGCGGGCGAGCTGCTCGGGGTGCTGGAGGAGGGCCAGCATGGAGTGGCTGATGGTGTGGCGGGTGGTCTCGTTGCCGGCGACGACCAGGAGCAGGAAGTAGTTGTCGAAGTCCTGCGCCGAGAGCGGCACCCCGTCGCGCGGGGTCTCGTTGACGAGCTTGGAGATCAGGTCGGTGCCGGTGCCGCCGCGCCGCTGCCGGGCGAGTTCGCGGCCGTACGCGAAGACCTCCAGCGAGGCGGGCGAGCGGAACGGCAGGTCGCGGTACTTCTCGCTCTCGTCGCTGTGCAGGAGGACGTCGGCGTAGTCGGGGTCGGTGTTGCCGATGATGCGGTTGCCCCAGTCGATGAGCTGTTGGTTGTCCTCCGGGGGCACGTCCAGGAGGCGGGCGAGGACGTTGATGGGGAAGTCGGCGGAGACCTCCTTGACGAAGTCGAAGGTGCCCTTGGACAGGGCCGCGTCCAGTGTGGTGGCGGTCAGGCCGCGCAGGAAGTCGGCGTAACTGTTGATGACGCTCGCACCGAACTGGCGCTGCAGGAGGCTGCGCATGGCGCGGTGGCGCACCCCGTCCAGCTCCAGGATGGAGGCGCGCTTCTTGATCTGGTCGTCGTCGACCTCCTCCAGGTTCACGAACCTGGACGAGGTGAAGGTCTCGGCGTCCCGGTCGACGCGGGCGATGTCGGCGTGCCGGGTGACCGCCCAGAAACCGGAGTTGGGCGCCTCTTCCGGCTGCCAGTGGACGGGGTCCTCGTGGCGGAGGGTGTGGAACATGCGCCACGGGGTGACACCGTCGGTGAAGTTGTCGAGGTCGGCCAGGTTCACCTGGTCCAGGGGCATCGGCTCGTCGATGGCACCGGACGCGGACGGTGTGGTCGTCACGGAGGTCATGGGGTTCGTCTCCTCGGCATTACAGGTGGTAGGCGTACTCGGTGAACTCCCAGTCGGTGACGTGCCGATGGAAGCGTGCGACCTCGTCGCGCTTGTACGAGAGGTAGGCGGTGGTGAAGTCCTTGCCGAGCACGTCGGTCAGAGCGGTGTCCGCTTCCAGCGCGTCCAGGGCGTCGGGCAGGGTCATCGGCAGGAGGGCCGACCTGGTGGTGTCGTAGCCGTAGCCCTCCAGCGGGGCGGCGGGTTCCTCGCCGGCGACGACTCCCAGGAGCGCCGCCGCGACGGTTCCCGCGATCAGCAGGTAGGGGTTCGCGCTCGCGTCCCCCAGGCGCAGTTCGAGGCGGGTGCCGGAGCCGCGTTCCGGCGGGATGCGGACCATGGCGCTGCGGTTGTCCAGCCCCCAGTCGATCAGCCAGGGCGCGAGGGTGTCGGGGCCGAAGCGCTTGTAGGAGTTGACCGTCGGGTTGGCCAGCGCCGCGAGTGCCGGGGCGTGGGCGAGGACGCCGGCCACCGCGTGGCGTGCGACGGTGCTCAGACCGTACGGTGCGGACGGGTCCGCGAAGGTGTTGCCGCCCTCGTCGTCCACGCAGGACAGGTGGAGGTGGAAGCCGGATCCGCCCGCGCCCTGGAAGGGCTTGGCCATGAAGGTGGCCAGCCGGCCCTCCTTGCGTGCCAGTTCCTTGATCGCGGACTTGAAGCGGAAGGCACGGTCCGCGGCCGTCATGGCGTCGGAGTGGTTCAGGTTGATCTCGAACTGCGAACCGTCGAACTCGTGGTTTCCGCTGCTGATGTCGATGTCCAGGTCGCGTAGCAGGCGCAGGGTGCGCAGCAGGTGGTTGTCGCCGTCCGCGCGCAGGCCCGCCGTGTAGACGACGCCCGCGGCGTCGCTGTAGCGGCGCCAGCCCTGCGGGTTCCCGGGGTCCGCGTCGCACAGGAAGTACTCCAGTTCCGGGCCGACGACCGGGTTCAGCCCGTACTCGCCGCATCGCTCGACGACCGTGCGCAGCAGGTCGCGGGGCGACTCCGGGGCGGGCCGTCCGGTGGCCGGGTCGGTGACGTCGCCGAGGCAGCTGGCGACGCCGGGTTCCCAGGGCAGGGCGGTCAGGGTGTCGAGGTCGGGGCGTACGCAGATGTCGGGCAGGCCGGCGTCCAGCCCTCCCGCGACCGGGACCACATCGCCCTGGGGGTTGGTGTGGTAGACGGCGCGGCAGAAGGCGAGGCCGTGCTCGCAGGCCGAGGGCAGGTGGTCCAGCAGGACGTCCCGGGCCCGTTCGGTGCCGATGAGGTCGGGATAGGTCACCCGGACCACGTCGATGCCCTCGGCGGCCAGCCGCTCCATGTGGCGGCGGACGGATGGGATGTCGGATGCGCTCACCGGTGTCTCCTCAGGGGGAAGTGGGGCGCCTCCCCAGCGCTCGCGGCACGGGGGGAAACGGGGTGCGAGGGCTTCGGACTGCGGGGAGACGCAGGAGACCGCTCGCTTGTTGGTGGCAAACGGTAGGGACGCCGGTCCCCCTCCCGCAAGGGTTCCGGCGCAGAAATTTATCCATCCGGATAGCTATTGACCGGAGCCCGGCCGGTTCCTATGTTGTTTGACGCCAAACGAGTTAAGGGTCGGTGTTCACCGCACCCCTTTGGCAGGGGCCCGGTCCCCCGTGGGTCCGGGTCCCTCTTTCTTCCTCTCTCCCCTTTTCCCTTTCCCGACGCTCCCCCCAGCACCAGGAGGAACGGTCATGCAGGTCGTCGTCGACATGAACAAGTGCCAGGACCACGGCCAGTGCGTCTTCGCCGCCCCCGACGTCTTCCGCTTCGACGACGAGGGGCGCCTGGCCCACGTCGCCGCCCCCGACGAGTCCCTGCGCGCCGAGGTCGAGGAAGCCGCCGACGTCTGTCCGCTGCAGGCCATCCGGATCGAGGACTGAGCCGTGAACGCACCCATCGTCGTGGCCGGCGCCGCCATGGCCGGGCTGCGCGCCGCCGAGCAGCTGCGCGCCGCGGGCTGGACCGGGCCGATCACCCTCGTCGGGAGCGAGCCCCACATGCCCTACAACCGGCCTCCGCTGTCCAAGGAGGTCCTGGCGGGCAAGGCGTCCTTCGACTCGCTCGCCTTCCGCCCCCGGCCCGACGTCCATGACGTGCGGTGGCGCCTGGGCACCACGGTCGTACGGGCCGACCTCGACCGGCAGGTCGTCGAACTCGACGACGGCGAAACCCTGCCGTACCGCGGTCTCGTCGTGGCCACCGGCATGCGCCCCCGGCGACTGCCCTGCCCCGGCCCCGTTCCCGGACGGCACACCGTCCGCACCCTGGACGACGCCCGGGGGCTGCGCGAGGCGCTGACCCGGCCGGGCGTACGCGTGGTCGTCGTCGGAGCCGGATTCATCGGCTGCGAGGTGGCCGCCACCGCCATCGCCCTCGGCGCCGCCGAGGTCACCGTGGTCGACCCGATGCCGCTGCCCATGGCCGGTCCGCTGGGCGAGCTGCTCGCCGGGGCGCTGCTCGGGCGCCATGAACAGCGGGGCATTCGCTTCGCCCTCGGCACGGGAGTGACCGCCTTCCACGGCGACGACCGGGTCACCGGGGTGGCCCTGGCCGACGGCAGGGTCCTCGCCGCGGACGTGGTGGTGGAGTCGGTCGGCTCCGCGGCCAACACCGAGTGGTTCGAGGGCAACGGCCTGGACCTCTCCGACGGCGTGCTCACGGACGAGCACCTGCGGGTCGGCGGGCGCCCCGAGGTGATCGCCGTCGGCGACGTCGCACGCTTCCCCAACGCCCGGTACGACGGCGTCCCGCGCCGCGTCGAGCACTGGTCCATCCCCACCGACACGGCGAAACACGCCGCGAAGGTGCTCACCGCACACCTCACCGGCACCGACGCGGGCCTCGCGCCGTTCGCACCACTGCCGACCTTCTGGAGCGACCAGCACGACTTCCGGCTCCAGTCCTTCGGCGCCCCGGCCCTCGGCAAGGACGACGTACGCGTCCTGGACGGCGACCTCGACGGGGACGTCCTGGTCGGCTACCACCACGCGGACCGCCTGGTCGGCGTCGTCGCCCTGGGCGGCCGGGCCGCCGCGGCGGCCGCCGCCCGCTACCGCGCCGAGCTCCTCAAGCAGCCCTCCCTCATCGCGTAAGGAACCCAAGTGGCCAGTGTCCGTGGATACTTCCACCCCAAGACGGCGACAGGCGCCTCGTCGCTGCTCCCCCCGCCGCCGTGGCGCTACTCCGGCGACCTCCTCACCGTCGAATACCGCACCGACCCGTCCCGCGTGCGCGAGCTCCTGCCCGAACCCCTGGAACTCGCCGACGAGGACCCCGGCGCCGTCGCGCTGATCTGGGCCGACTGGCAGTCCTGCTCCGCCTCGGGGCAGGAACTGCTCGACCCGGTGCGCGCCCAGTACAAGGAGGCGTTCGCGGTCGTGCGCTGCATGTACAAGGGCCGGACCTACACGCGCTGCGTGTACATCTGGGTCGACAAGGACTTCGCCATCGCCCGGGGACTGCACCAGGGCTACCCGAAGAAGCTCGGCTCCATCCACCAGACCCGCCCGCACCCCTACGGGCCCGCACCCCGCATCGAGGCCGGCGCCCGGTTCGGCGCGACCCTCGCCGCAGCCGACCGCCGCCTGGCCCAGGCCGTCGTCACCCTGCGCGAGCCGTCCGGGACCAACGGCTTCGTCAACGGCCATCCCATGGCCCACCACCGCTGGCTGCCCTCCATCGAGAAGGGCGGGGGACTGGCCCTGGACGAGCTGGTCGAGTCCGGCGCCGCCTCCTTCGAGGGCGGCGAGCCCTGGGTGGGCGACGCCGATCTGGAACTGTTCGCATCGCCCACCGAGGAGCTGGCCCGGCTGGAGGTCCGCGAACCGATCGCCGCCTACTACCGACAGGTCGGCGTGGTGTGGGACGGCGGCCGGCTGCTGGAGTCGAACACCTCCGGCGCCGAGTGAGCCCGCACCGCACCGACCACGAGGACCTTGAGAACATGAGCGAACACATCACCACCGTCGCCGGCGTCGCCGTCGACACCCGGCACTGGATCGGCGGCGAACGCATCGCGTCCACCGAGACCTTCACCGACACCTCCCCCATCGACGGCAGCGTCCTCGGCGAGATCGCCCGCGGCACCGCGATGGAGGCCGCCGCGGCGGTCGCCGCCGCCAGGGCCGCCTTCCCCGCCTGGGCCGCCACCCCGCGCTTCGAGCGCGCCCGCATCCTGCACGCCATCGCGGACGGCGTCGAGCGGCGCCTCGAGGAACTGGCCGCCGTGGAGACGGCCGACAACGGCGCCCTCCTGCGCTCCCACCGCCGCGGCGTCATGCCCCGCGTCGCCCACAACTTCCGGTTCTTCGCCGACTGGCTGCTGCGGCTCGGCCACGAGGACTTCGACACCCGCGGCCACACCAACCACGTCAGCTGGGATCCGGCCGGCCCCTGTGTGCTGATCACCCCGTGGAACGCCCCACTGATGCTGGCCACCTGGAAGATCGCCCCGGCGCTGGCGGCCGGCGACACCGTCGTCCTCAAGCCCGCCGAATGGACCCCGCTGACGGCCTCGCTGCTCGCCGACATCGCCGCCGGGGCCGGGCTTCCGGCCGGTGTCCTCAACATCGTGCAGGGGTACGGCTCCGAGATCGGCCACGCCCTCACCTCCCACCCCGACGTACGCCGCATCAGCTTCACCGGCTCCGTGCCGACCGCCCGGCACATCGCCGCGTCGGCCGCGGCCAACCTCACCCCGCTCAGCCTCGAACTGGGCGGCAAGTCCCCGCTGCTGGTCTTCGCCGACGCCGATCTGGACCTCGCCGTCGACCTCGCCGTCGAGCAGTACGACAACGCCGGCCAGGTCTGCCTGGCCGCCACCCGCATCCTCGTCGAGGAGACGGTGGCCGAGGAGTTCACCCGCCGCTTCACCGACAAGGCCGCACGCCTCCGGCAGGGCGACCCGCGCGACGAGACGACCGACATCGGACCCAACATCCACTCCCGGCAGCTGGAGAAGATCGACGGCTTCGTCCAGCGGGCCCTCGCGGCCGGGGCCCGCGCCGTGATCGGCGGACACCGGGGCGAGGGGCAGTACTACGCCCCGACCCTCCTCACCGACGTCGCCCAGGACTCCGAGATCGTCCAGGAGGAGGTCTTCGGGCCCGTCCTGACCCTCCAGACGTTCACCGACGAGGACGAGGCCGTACGCCTGGCCAACGACACCCGCTTCGGCCTCGCCGCCACGGTCGCCACCGGCGACGCCGGGCGCGCCGAACGGGTCACCGCCCGGCTCGTCGCCGGCACGGTCTGGGTCAACTGCTTCTTCGTCCGGGACCTCCGGGCCCCGTTCGGCGGCTCCCGCCACTCGGGCGTCGGCCGCGAGGGAGCCACCTGGAGCTTCGACTTCTACTGCGACCTCAAGAACACCGTCACCGCGCCGAAGGGATGGAAGGACCATGGGTGAGATCGTCGGGGCGGGCCTGCTCGCCCACGTCCCCACCATCGTGCTGCCCGAGGAGACCAGACGGGAGCTCAACGAGGGCAAGGAGATCACTCTCGTCACCGGCCTGCGGCAGCTGCGCGAGGACGTCTTCGAACGCGACGACTACGACACCGTCGTCGTCCTGGACTCCCACTGGGCGACCACCGTCGAGTTCGTCGTCACCGCCCAGCAGCGCCGCGCCGGCCTGTTCACCTCCGAAGAACTGCCGCGCGGCATGAGCCGCATGCCCTACGACTACCCCGGCGATCCCGAACTCGCCCACAACATCGCCTCGTTCGCCGAAAAACACGGCACCTGGATCACCCCGGTCGACGACGCGTACCTGCCGGTCTACTACGCCACGATCAACCTGTGGAAGTTCCTCGGCGAGGGCCTGCCGGACAAACGGTGGGTGACCATCGGCGTCTGCCAGACCGGCGACATGGAGGACCACCTGCGCCTGGGCCGCGCCCTGGCCGACGGCATCGCCGCCACCCCCGGCCGACGCGTGCTGCTGATCGCCTCCGGCGCGCTGTCGCACACCTTCTGGCCACTGCGCGAGCTGCGCGACCACGAGTCGAGCGACCCGGCGCACATCTTCACCCCCGAGGCGCGGGCGGCCGACCAGGAGCGGATCGCCTGGTTCAAGGAGGGCAGCCATGACAAGGTCCTCGACACCATGGACGAGTTCTGGAAGTACAAGCCCGAGGCCAGGTTCTTCCACTACCTGATGATGGCCGGCGCCCTCGGCGAGCAGGCCTGCAAGGCCAGGGCACGCCAGTACGGCGAGTATGAGAACTCGATCGGCACGGGCCAGGTCCATCTCTGGTTCGACCGCCCGCAGGACGGCTGGACAGGCGCCGGCCAGGATCCTTCGTCCGGATCGGCCCGGCATGACCCCGACGAGAGGCCCTAGGACCTCGACCGGCAGGCCCGCCCCCGCCGCGACGGACAGACACTGCCCCGCCGTAGTCGAACGGTCCGCCCCCGCCGCGACGGACAGACACTGCCCCGCAGCAGCCGAACGGCCCGCCCCCCGCTGCGACGGGCAGACGCTGCCCCGCGGCACCGGCGCAGCTCCCGGCCCTCGACCCCCGCTCCCCACACCCCCTCAGCCACGCCCGGAAAGGCTCCCGTCATGCCCGAGTACCGCCGCATCCTCCTCGACGGCGCCGTCGTGGAGACCCTTCGCGACGGCGATGAACTGGTCGCCGGTGACGGCCGGCGCGTCGCGATCGCCGACGCCCGTCATCTGCCGCCCGTCGTTCCCTCGAAGGTGATCGCCGTCCACCTCAACCACCGCAGCCGGGTGGACGAGTTCCGGATCGACCTGCCCGAAACCCCCACGTACTTCCACAAACCGACCTCGGCGCTCAACTCCCACCAGGGCGCGATCGTGCGGCCCGAGGGCTGCAAGTGGCTCAACTACGAGGGCGAGGTCGCCATCGTCATCGGCAGGACCGCGCGCAACATCTCCCCGGCCGAGGCGGGCGAGTACATCGCCGGCTACACCGTGGCCAACGACTACGGCCTCCACGACTTCCGTGACACCGACGCCGGCTCCATGCTCCGCGTCAAGGGCTCCGACACGCTGTGCCCGCTCGGCCCCGGACTGGTCACCGACTGGGACTTCCACGGCAAGCGGCTGCGCACCTACGTCAACGGCGAGGTCGTCCAGGACGGCTCCACCGACGAGATGAAGTGGGACATGCACTACCTCGTCGCCGACATCGCCCGCACCATCACCCTGTACCCCGGCGACGTGCTGCTGTCCGGCACCCCGGCCAACTCCCGGCCCGTCCGGCCCGGGGACGTCGTCGAGGTGGAGGTCGAAGGGCTCGGGCGGCTCACCAACCACATCGTCACCGGACCGACCCCGGTCCGGGCCGACGTGGGGGCCCAGCCCACGGAGTCGGAGGAAGTGCTGTCCACCGCACTCGGCGGCGACTGGGAGTTCCGCGGCATCCGGCCGCCGAAGCGCTGACCGGCAGGCCCCGGTAGGGTCGACCTCATGACCGACCCCGTGGAGCCCGCCGGCGAGCGCAGCCCCCGCAAGCGCGTGACGAACTACGGGACGGGCCGGGTGGCCCTGCTGGACGCCGCCGTACGCGTGGTGGCCCGGGGCGGTCTGCGCAAGCTCACCTACCGGGCCGTCGCCCAGGAGGCCGGAGTCACCCATGGGCTCGTCGTGCACCACTTCGGTTCGCGCGACGCGCTGATCGAGCAGGCCGTCACCCACGCCATCCGTTCCTCGCTGCACAGCAGCGCGCTCGACGGGGGCACGGGCAGGCCGGCCGACTTCGCCGCCGGCCTCCCGGACATGGTCGACTCCGGTCCCGAACTGCAGGCGTTCCAGTACGAGTTGCTGCTGGAGGCCCGGCGCAGGCCCGAGCTGCTGTCGCACCTGCGCAACCTCTACGAGGAGTACTTCGAGGCCACTCGACGTGAACTGGACCGCATCCTGCCCGGCCCGGTGAGCCGCGGCACCTCCCGGCTCGCCTTCGCCGCGCTGGAGGGCCTGGTGCTGCACCAGCTGGTGTTCGGCGAGCGCGAGGCCACCGAAGAGGCGCTGGCGGAGCTCAGGAGCCTTCTGGAGGAACTGGCCGAGGAGCCGGACGGGCGCTGAGCCGTTCCGTCGGACTGCCGGTCGTCGGGCTGCCGGTGGCCAGGCTGTCAGTCATCGAGGACGCCAGGGGCGCGGTGCCGGCCACGCCCGCGGCCTGGGACATGCCCATGGTCCCGGTCGCGTACGCGGCCCGGGATGCGCCCGCAGTCCCGGTCACGTACGCGGTTCCGGTCACGTCCTCGTAAAGATCAGGGCGACGGCTGGTCCTCCTGCCCCTCAACCCCTTGCCAAGCGGATAGTTGCGCCCCACGATGAGGCAACTCGTTTGGCCTGAAACGAACCCTCCTCATCTGGCAGGTGATCCGAGTGGACAGTCGGACGGCTTCCGCCGAGCGGACCGTACGGGACGCCCCCACTGCAACCACGCTCAAACCCAATGCCCTGGGTGTCCTGGGCATCCTCTTCTTCGTGCTGTCCGGTCAGGCCCCGCTGACGGGCATCGCGGGCGCCGCCCCGATATCGGTCGCCATCGGCAACGGCTCCGGCACCCCCGCGGCCTATGTGGTGGCGGGGGGAGTGATTCTGCTCTTCTCCGTCGGGTTCATCGCGATGGGCCGGCACGTCGTGGACGCCGGCGCCTTCTACACGTACATCGGCGCCGGTCTCGGCCGTGCCGCCGGCGCCGGCAGCGCGGGCGTCGCCCTGCTCGCCTACTGCCTCATCCAGGCGGGGATGTACGGCCTGTACGGCTCGATCGTCAGCGGGCTCCTCGCCGACCACACCTCGCTCCACGTTCCGTGGTGGCTCTGCACACTGCTCACCATGGCCGTGGTGCAGGTCCTCGGTGCCGCGGGAATCGAGATGGGCGCGCGGGTCCTGGCCGTGTTCGTGCTCGCCGAATTCAGCATCCTGCTGCTCTTCGGCCTGGTCACCCTGTTCAAGGGCGGCGGCCCCGAAGGGCTGGGGATGGCCGAGAGCTTCTCCCCCTCGGCCGCTCTGCAGGGTGCGCCGGGCGTCGCCGTGATGTTCGCCCTGGCGTCGATGTTCGGCTTCGAGGCCACCGCCATCTACGGCGAGGAGGCGAAGAACCCCAAGAAGACGGTGCCGCGGGCCACGTACCTCTCGGTGATCGTGGTCACCGTCTTCTTCGCCCTCACCTCGTGGAGCCTGATCTCGGCCCACGGCGCCTCGAGGGCGCCGGGGGCGGCGAACACGGCACTGGCCGCCGGTGACTCCGCAGGCTTCGTCTTCGGGCCCGTGTCCGGCCTGTTCGGCGGCTGGGTCAACGGCGTGCTGCCGGTCCTCCTGGCCACCTCGCTGTTCGCCGGCGTCCTGACCTTCCACAACTCCGCCAACCGCTATCTGTTCTGCCTCGGTCGTGACGGGCAACTTCCCGCGGAACTGTGCCGGTTGAACGGCCGGCACGCCCCGTGGATCGCGGGCCGGGTGCAGACCGCCATCGCCGCGCTCCTGGTCGTGCCCTTCGCCCTGGCCGGCAAGGACCCGGTGCTCACCCTCTTCTCCTGGTTCAGCGGGCTCGCCGTCCTGGCGATGATGCTGCTCTACCTGCTGACCTCGGTGTCGGTCGTGGTGTTCTTCCGCCGCCCGGGGGCGGACGCCGGAGTGTGGAACACCCTGGTCGCCCCCGGGCTGGGCGCGCTCGGCATCGCGGGTGCCATCTGGCTCATCCTGGCCAACTTCACCACCCTGATCGGCGGCGAGGCGAGCACGGCGCTGTGGCTGGTCCTGTCGGTGCCCGTCGTCATGGTGCTCGGTGTGGTCAACCACCGGATCCGCCGCCGACGCACCGCACCCGGCACCGGCTGACCCCTCGTTCCCGGCGTGCGCCCGGCCTCCGGGCGCACGCCACAGGGATACGGCCCCACCGCACGCCAGGGGCCCGAGTCCCGTCCCTCCGCTTCTGATCTGCTCCGATCCGCTCCGTTTCACCGACGTGGTCTGGAGGACCGCATGACCCGCGCCACCTACGACGACTGGCTCCGCCGGGCCGAGACGCTGAAACCGGCCGGCGCGCACCTCATCGACGGCGCCGACGAAGCCGGTGGCGGCGGCACGTTCTCCGTGGTGTCGCCCCGCGACGGCCAGGTGCTGGCCGAGGTCGCCGATGCCGGCGCGGCCGAGGTCGACGCGGCCGTCGCCGCCGCCCGCCGTGCTTTCGACGAGGGCCCCTGGCCGCGCCTGTCTCCCGCCGAACGAGGTCGTGTCCTGCTGCGGTTCGCCGATCTCCTGGAGGAGCGGCGAGCGGAGGCGGCGCTCACGATCAGCCTGGAGATGGGCAAACCCGTCACCGATGCCCATGACATCGAAATGCGGGCCGTCATCAGCACCTTCCGCTGGTACGGCGGTCTCACCGACAAGCTCACCGACGAGTCCCCGCACACCGCACCCGACGCCCTCGCCCTCGTCACGCGGGAGCCCGCCGGTGTCGTCGGCGCGGTCGTCCCCTGGAACTTCCCCCTCACCCTGGCCGGCTGGAAGATCGCCCCGGCGCTGGCCGCCGGATGCACGGTCGTGCTCAAACCCTCGGAGAACTCGCCGCTGTCGGCGCTGCTGCTCGGGCGAACCGGCCTGGAGGCCGGGCTGCCACCGGGTGTTCTCAACGTCGTGGCCGGCGACGGACCGGTGGCCGGACGGGCCCTCGGCCTCCACCCGGACGTCGATGTCCTCGCCTTCACCGGTTCCACCGCCGTCGGCCGCCACTTCCTGCGCTACTCCGCCGACTCCAACCTCAAGCGGGTCTGGCTGGAACTGGGCGGAAAATCGCCCAACATCGTCCTGCCCGACGCCCCCGACCTGGAGAAGGCCGCGGCCGCGGCCGCCTGGGGCATCTTCTTCAACCAGGGCGAGATGTGCACGGCGCCCTCCCGGCTGCTGGTGCACACCTCCGTCGCCGAACAGGTCGTCGAAGCCGTCGTGGCCCGCGCTCAGGCACTGCGCGTGGGCGATCCCCTGGACCCCGCCACCGAGATGGGCGCCCTGGTCGGCGAGGACCATCTCGGCCGCGTGCTCGGCCACGTCCACACCGCCCTTGACGACGGCGCCCGCCTGCGCACGGGCGGCGCGCGCATCCGGACCGGGACCGGGGGCTTTTACCTCGAACCGACCGTCTTCGACCAGGTCGCCCCGGACAGCCGCCTGGCTCGTGAGGAGGTCTTCGGCCCCGTGCTGTCCGTCATCACGTTCGACGACCTCGACGAGGCCGTCGCCCTCGCCAACGCCACCGAATACGGCCTCGCGGCCGGACTGTGGACCTCCGACCTGTCCACCGCCCACAAGGTGTCCCGTGCTCTCAGGGCCGGCACGGTCTGGGTCAACTGCTACGAGGAGGGCGACCTCACCGTGCCGTTCGGCGGCATGAAGCAGTCCGGCAACGGACGCGACAAGTCCGCCCACGCCCTGGAGAAGTACACCGAACTCAAGACCACCTGGATTCAGCTGTGACCCACCGCCCGCTCATCGCGATCCCCGCCCGTTTCGCCGCCACCGCCTCCGCCCTGCGCCACGCCGCGGAAGTCAACGCCCGAGCCCTGATCGACGCCGTCTGGCGGGCGGGCGGCGAACCCGTCACCCTCCACCCGTACGCTCCCGAAGGCACGACCGATCCCGCCGAGGTCCGCGCCCGGCTCTCCCGGTTCGACGCACTCCTGCTCCCCGGCGGCGGCGACATAGCACCCCATCGCTACGGAGCCCCCCACGTCCATGAGGCCGTCTACGACGTGGACGACGAGCAGGACGCGTTCGACCTGGAACTCGCCCGGCAGGCCCTCGCGAGCGCACTGCCGTTGCTGGCCGTCTGCCGCGGACTCCAGGTGGTCAACACGGCCCTGGGAGGCACCCTGCACCAGGACATGGGCGGCCCCGGACACGAACACCGCAACGTCCGGCACCCCGTCTCCTTCGTCCCCGGCTCCGCCCTGACCCGTATCACGGGTACCGACAAGGCCGAGGGGTCCTGCTACCACCACCAGCACGTGGACCGGCCGGGGGAAGGGCTGACCGTCGCCGCCCGGGCCGCCGACGGAACGGTCGAAGCCCTCGAACTCACGCGGCACGACGGCTGGTTCCTGGCCGTGCAGTGGCACCCCGAGGACACCGCCCACGAGGACGCGGCCCAGCAGCGCATCTTCGACGCACTGGTGTGTGCCGCGCGGGGAGCCGCCTGAATCCGCGTTCCCGGTCCGTTTTCCCCGGCGCCCCACCGTCGGCACATCGGGAGATACGGCGAAGGGGCCGGTCCACGCCGGTTCGTGCGGACACCGTTGTGAACGGCGCGGCCCCGGACGTGCCACGCGTGGCACGTCCGGGGGCCGATCGACGCCGTGTCAGCCGCGGGCCCGCCGTCCGCTGCGGCGCGGCGCGGGTTCCTCGCCGTTCAGCAGCGACCGGCGCCGTTCCTCGCCCTCTTCCTCGACCTGGAGCACCACACGCCGCAGCCCGTCGGCGAGGCTGCGGCACTCCGCATCGCTCAGCCGCGAGGTGACGAACGACTCCTCCTCGTTGAACGCCGGGAACACCCGGCGCATGAAGTCCTCGCCGTCCTCGGTGAGCGCGAGTAGCACCAGCCGTCCGTCGGTGGGATGGCCGATGCGCCGCAGCAGGCCGCGCGACTCCAGCGTGCGGGACACCCCGGTCAGCGTGCCCTTGGAGATCCCCGCCTCCTCGGCGACGTGCCGCGTCTCGGACTCGCCCCAGACCCACACCACCCACAGCACCACGAAGGCGGTCCAGGTCAGGTCCGAGCCGCGCAGTACGGAGTTCTCCAGGTGCTGCCGCACGGCGGACGCGGCCCGGTAGACGTTGGCCACAGCGGCCATCCGTTCCCGGCGGATGGGGACGCCGCCGAGCTTCGCCTCCACGAGCCTTTCCGCCTCGTTGATGGACCGCTGGCTGGGCACGCGTGCTCCCTCGAATCGTCACCGCACCGCGGACCCGGCCGGGCCCGAGGCCGTTCGGTGTCGCATTCTACGGGCGGCCGGAACCGCGTGTGTCCGGTGGCCGCTCGGGTCCGGGGAAGAGCCACCGACGCCACATCGTTGCGGGCCTGTTGTGCAACGCATTCGGCACCACCCGCCCCACGACCTCATCCCTCCCACCGGACGACCGGGAACCTCCCGCCGGACAGCCAGGAACTTCCCACCGGATGACCGGGAGCTTCCCCCGGATGACCGGGAACCCCCCACCGGACGACCGGGAGCCTCCCCCGGATGACCGGGAGCTTCCCCCGGATGACCGGGGACCCCCCACCGGACGACCGGGAACCCGTCGGACGACCGGGAAGCAACGCCCGTCTTCCGGCATGCCGCAGAGCGATTACGGGACGGTGCTCAGCCCTCCATCCCCTCCAGCGATTCGCCCGCCGCCCTGAGGTGGAGCAGCAGCTGCAGTTCCAGTGCCCGCTCCGGAGTGCGCCAGCGCTCGCCGAGCAGGCTGTCCGCGGTCGCCAGGCGCTGGTAGAGCGTGTTCACATGGATCGCCAGTGCGGTGGTCGCCGGACGGGGACGGCGCCCGTGGTCCAGGAACACGCGCAGCGTCTCCAGCAGTGGCACCGCACGGCGCTGCTGCTCGGCCGGCAGGGGGCCCAGCACGTCGTCGAACGCCTGGTGCAGGTCGCGTCGCCCGGTATGGCCGAACAGGATCCGGTACAGCCCGAGCTGTCCGGCGGTCGCGGCCTCGCCGGTGCGCCCCAGCGTTTCCAGGGCGCTGAGGGTCTGGCGTGCCTCGTGGAAGCAGCGCCGCAGCTCCTCCTGCCCGCGCGCGGGCCCGGCGACCCCGGCCGTGGGGGCGTCCGCATCGCGCGGCCACTCCCGCCGGATCGTGTCGGGAGCGGCGGGAGCCACGACGAGCAGGCGACCGTCGTGCTCGGCGACGACCGCGCCCACCAGCGACGGGGTTCGCTCGATGTGCGCCCGTGCGGAGGCGGGGGCGAGCATGAGCACCGAGTACGGCGTCGACGCGTCCAGCCCGGCCTGGCGCAGGGCGCGCGGGCGTTGACGTCGTGGTGAGCAGGTCGACGAGGAGTGCCGCGCGGGTGTGCCGGGACGCCTCGGCCGCCGCCCGCTCGGCGACCAGCGCGAGCGCGAGTGCCGGGGCGGCCCGTTCGAGCAGCAACCGGTCGTCGGGCGCGGGCTCGCCGTCGCCGCCGTCGCGGAGGCGGGCCTGGTGCCCTCCGCGCTGGAACTCGTCGACCGGCACTGCCTGGCCGCCGTCGACGAGTGGAAACACATGGGCCTGTCGACCGAGGCCGACGTGCTGCTGCTCGGCCGGACCGACAGCCCGGGGCCGGCGGGCGAGCTGGAGGCGGCCGCCATGCCGGCCTGCTTCGAGCGGGCGGGGGCGACGTTCGCGGTGCGCTCGACCGACCAGTACGAGGCCGACGCGCTGTTCGAGGCACGGCGCCTGGCCTACCCGGCGCTCGAACGCCTGGGCCCGGTGCTGACCGAGGACATCTGCGTGCCCAAGGCCGCGGTGCCCGAGATGCTGGCCCGCATCGAGGAGGCCGCGGCCCACCACGACATCCTGATCGCCAACATCGCACACGCCGGCGACGGCAACCTCCACCCGCTGCTGATCACCCCACCCGGCGACGAGGCCGCGAAACGGCGCGCACAGGCCGCGTTCGAGGACATCATCGCCGCCGCGCTGGAACTCGGTGGAACGGTGACCGGTGAGCACGGGGTCGGGCTGCTCAAACAGGACGGTTTCAGCACCGAGGCCGGCCCCGTCGTGCTCGCACTCAACCAGGCGGTCAAGGACGCACTGGATCCCCACCGGATCTTCAATCCGGGCAAGGTGATGACGTATCAGCCGGAAGGGACGTGACGATGGAAACGGTCGTCCACATCGGACAGAGGTCGGTCAGGGGCGCCGTGGCGGAAGGGGTCCGGGTCTTCCGGGGCATCCCGTACGCCGCCGCCCCGACGGGCGCGGACCGCTTCGCGGCGCCGCGGCCCGCGGACTGGAGGGGCGAGTGCGACGCGCGCGCCTTTGGGCCGACCGCACCGCAGATCGACCTGGCCGACCTCCCCGGGCCGCCCGACCTGAAGGTGATCTTCGGCGCCGGCCGGGGCAGCACTCCGCTCGAACTCCTCAGCGCCATACATGTTCGCAGTGCCGACCGCCCGCCTCGCCGAGGCACACGCCCCGCATCCGGGGGGCACCTGGCGCTACGAGTTCACCTGGCGCTCTCCCGGATACGACGGCATGCTGGGCGCCCGCCACGGCCTCGAACTCCCCTTCGTGTTCGACAACATCGGCCGCGTGGACCACGGAGCACTCGACGTCCGGCAGAACGAGGCGACCGTACGCAAGCTCGCCGAGCGCATGCACGCGAGCTGGGTCGCCTTCGCCCGGGACGGCGACCCGGGCTGGCCACGCTTCACCTCGAAACCCCCGCCGTGCAGCGGATCGGCACCGAATGGACCACCACGACGACAGCGGACGGGCCGGAAAGGGCACTCTGGCAAGGCATCCGCTGACCGCCCGGACGGCGATGGGGGTGGGTTCCGTGGTGAAGAGGCGGGTCCCGATGGTGCCGGGCCAGCAGGTTTCCGCTTCTTCACCCGGCTCACCCGACTCACTGTCCTCGACCCCGACACGGCCTCGGCACCGACGACCTCGCCGGGCCGAGGGACTGGGCGACCGGCTCGGACCGGTGATCGTTACGCTGGTCCGGCCCGCCACGGAGGCGGGCCGGAACAGGGGTGGGACATGGACAGAAGGATCGCCGCGCTCGCCGTGGTGGGAGCGGTCGCCGCAACAGTCATGGTGGCGCCGACCGCACACGCGGAGGGGCGCGGTGACATCCGGGTCACCAAGGTCGTCGTGAATGGCGGCAGCAATGTGATCGTCGGGATCAAGAGCGTCAAGCGTTTCCCGATCACCATGACGATCAAGGACAACTCGGGTGTGAAGAAGGTAAGTTCGGTGTCGGCGTACAACCGGACCAACGCCTACGGGCCGGTGGACCATCTCGGCACGACATGCAAGAAGGTCAGCAGGACGACCTCCGTGTGCACCGCGACCATGCAGATCGACCCCTCGTGGATCGACTTCTACGGAAGCGGCAACGAGGGCTGGGACGCCAATTCGGTCGCGGGCGAGTGGACGGTCAACGCCACGGTCAGCGCCAATGACAGGGACTACTGGATCTCGGACAACATCGCCTCGTTCAAGGTGAAGCGCGCCGCGACCCTGAACACCGACGCCTCGCCCGAGCCCGTCCGGAAGGGCGGCACGCTCACCATCACCGGAAAGCTGTCCAGGGCCAACTGGACGGACCTGAAGTACCACGCGTTCACCAAGCAGGTGGTGAAGCTTCAGTACAAGAAGCCGAACGGCAAGTACAGCACGGTGAAGACCGCCACCACGGACAGCAAGGGCCGTCTGCGCACGACGGTGAAGGCCGTCGCCCCGGGCAGTTGGCGCTGGGCTTTCCTCGGTACGAACACGACCATGAAGGTCGTCTCGAAGGGCGACGCCGTCGTGGTGAAGTGATTTCGAGGCGGGCCGGGGGACCGGCCCGCCTCACCTCGCGCCGATGACGGCCTTGCTGCGCATCAGGGAGTCCGACGGATGGCTGTCGTGTGAAGAACCCCAGCCGTCCCTCGGGGAAGGCACCCTGGGCGAGACGGCAATTGTCTTCGAGGGGCTGCGGCCCCGGCTCCAGGCGGAAGAGCTGGCACTCGCGCTGCTCCTGGTCATGGAGAAGCCGGCGCCCATGGAGCGGGCGGTGTACCTCCTGCGGGAGGCTTTCGAGTACACCTGTGCCGACGTCGCCGGGAGGCTGCACATCGGTGTCGCCAACGCCCGCAAGATCGCAAGCCGGGCCCGCAGGCGTCTCGCGGCCGAGCAGCGGGAGACCGCGGACGCGGTGGAGCACCGGCAACTGACGGAGGTCTTCGTCACGGCCGCCCGGACCGGGGACCTCGCTTCCCTGGAGTCGCTCCTGGCCCCGGACGCCTCCGGCGGTCCGCCGGCCGGGGGCCACGACCGGCAGAGGCGCACGGTCCTCCTGGAGGAGGACATATGACGCGGTGAACGGCCGTGGCCCCGCTCGCCGTCCTGTCCGACGAGAAGGGTGGGGGGCCGCCGTACGGCGCACTGCCCCCGGTCCGAGGACCGGGGGCAGTTCTACGGCCGGACGCGAGAGGGGACGAGCTCTCAGGGGCGCCGCTTGGGGTCCAGCAACTGTTCGCGCAACGCGGTGAGTTGGTGCGAGGATTCCACCGCCCGGGTCTCGTCGAGCGTGGCCAGCGCAAGCAGCAGGGCGTCCGCGACGAGCAGCCCCGTCAGCGATTCCGCCGTGATCCCGGTCGGGGTGTGGGGTGCGGTCAGGACCGCCTCGACCCGGTCCGCATACGCCTCGCCCAGTTCGTCCGTCACGAGTACGACCTTGGCGCCGACCGCACGGGCCCGCTCCATCATGACGGTCAGCTCCACCAGCCGACGGCCCGGCTGGAAGATCACCACGGCGTCGCCCTGCTCCAGGGCCAGCAACTGGTCCGCGAGGGCGAAGCCCGTCTCGTGGACGAAGCGGGCCCGCCGGCCGATCCGGCCGAGCGCCAGCGCCAGGTGACGGGCGCCCGCTTCGGAGGCGGCGATGCCGTAACAGAACACCTCGCGCGCCTCGGCGAGGGCGGTCACCGAGCGCTTCAGGGCCTCCGGTTCGGTGAGGCGCCGGGTGTGGTCGATGCGGTCCCGGGCCTCGTCGAAGACATCGGTCCAGATGGACTCCAGGTCCTGGCCCACATGCGCGATGCGCTGCTTGAGACGCTCCTCGGGGGCGACGGCCGCGGTGAAGTCGTTGGCCAGCTCGCGCTTCAGGGCGGGCAGCCCCGCGTACCCGAGTCGTTGCAGCGCCCGTACGACGGTGGCGTTGCTGGTGGAGCTGGCGGCCCCCAGCTCCTGGGCGCTGACGAAGAGCAGTTGCCCGACGGGAGCGCTGACCAGGTGCTGTGCGACGGCTCGCTCAGATGCGGACAAATCATCCCATTGATCGCGAATCGCAGCGCGCAGCCGAGTCGCTCCGGCCCCGTTCTCTGGAATTTCCATTACAACCATTGACTTCCGTGTGACCGACGTTACTGTTCCTGGGCAGTGCTTTCCAATCGGAACGCAACTCGTAATCGACGTTACAGGATCGCCTCCGTGGTCTCGTGGCCCCGTGGTCCCGTGACGCCGTTCGGAGCGCGTTCCAGAGCGAGGAGAAGCATGGCACCCCGCCCCACGGCCCCCGGGCCCGCCCGGGTCCTCCCGGTCATCGAGATCTCAGGCGGCCCGCTCCAGCGCGGGCGCCAGTACGGCGAGTCCGTGCGGTCCCACGTGCACGCCGCGCTCGGCTACTACGAGGAGGCGTTCGGCCGGTCCGCAGGACTGGTCTGGGACCGGGTCACCGCCCGGGCCGCCCACTGGCTGGAGCCCGTACGCGCCTACGCACCCCACCTCGTCGAGGAGATGCAGGGCATCGCGGACGGCGCCGGGGTCGGCCTGCTGGACGTCCTCGCCCTGAACGCCCGCGGCGAGGTCATCTACGACAAGTCCTTCGCACGGATGGAGGCCGACGGGCGACCGGGCGAGGAAAGGCCCGCCGGGGAAGAGCCCGCCGGGGAAGAACCCGCCGAGGGCTGCACCTCCTTCGCCGTCCACGGCGAGGCCAGCGGCGACGGGCACGTCTACGCCGGGCAGAACTGGGACTGGCGGGCCGGCGTCGCCGACACCGTCGTCATGATCAGGATCGTCCAGCCCCCCAAGCCGACCGTGATCATGCAGGTCGAGGCCGGACAGATCGGCCGCCAGGGCGCCAACTCGGCGGGGATCGCCCTCAACGCCAACGGCCTCGGCGGCCGGTTCGACGATGCGATCGGGCTGCCCCAGACCGTCGTGCGCCGAAGCGTCCTGGACCGGAGCAGCATCACCGACGCCCTCGACGTGCTCTGCCGGACCCGGGCCCATATCGCCAGCAACGCCCTGCTCACCTGCCGTGAGGGCTTCGCCATCGACCTGGAGACCACCCCGGCCGGGCACGGCTGGATGTATCCGACCGACGGCCTGCTGGTGCACGGCAACCACTACCAGGCAGGCGTACCCGCCCCGCTGGCCGCCGCCGGCTACCGGCCCATGTCGTCCGACTCGCTGGTCCGGGTCCCCCGGGCCGCGGAAGGGCTGAAGGCGCTGTGCGGCTCCGCCGGCCCCGACGAGTCGCGCAGGATCATCCGGCGGGCGATGTCGGATCACCTCGGCCACCCCGAATCCCTGTGCACCCACCCCGACCCGCGCCGGCCGGAGATCGAGCGGTGGACCACCCTCGTCTCCTCCCTGGTCGATCTCACCTCCGGCGACTACCACGTGACCGCGGGCAACCCCTGCGACCGCGAGTACCAGCACCTTCCCTGGAACCTCTACGACGGCCCGTACGGCCAGAACTGACAGGAACGCAGTGATGACGCACACCCCTTCAAGAAGGACGGCCCTGGCCGCGGGCCTCGTCGCGACGGCCGTCATCGCGGTCGCGGGCTGCAGCGGAGCGACCCGGGACACCGCGGGCGGCGCCCGGACCGCCGACGCGGCCACGCTCGACCTCACCCCGACCACCGCCCCGGCCACGGGCGAACTCGCCCACGCCAACTGGCTCCTGGAGGACGAGCCGGACTCGCTCGACCTGGACACCCAGGGATCGAGCGCGGGCCGGATCGTCCTCACCAACGTCTGCGAGCGGCTGTACCAGCTCCAGCCGGACATGTCGACGAAGCCCCTCCTCGCCGAAAAGGCCGAAACTCCCGACGACAAGACCCTCGTACTGACCCTGCGCTCCGGTGTCACCTTCCACGACGGCACCCCGATGACTGCCGACGACGTGCTCTGGAGCCTGAAACGGCACGCCGACCCGGACATGGAGCAGGGCGACGAGTTCGGCAACATCGCCACGATGCGGAAGACCGGCGACCGGCAGATCACCCTCACCTTCAAGACGCCCGACGCCATGTTCTTCAAGGCACTCGCCGGTGACGCGGGCATCGTCTGGAACAAGGAACAGGTCGAGAAGGCGGGCAAGGACTTCGGTACGCCGGGACAGCCCGACGCCTGCACCGGCCCGTACCGGCTGGCCGGCTGGAAGTCCGGCGACTCGATCACCATCGAGCGCCATGACGGGTACTGGGGGAAGAAGCCCCTGACGAAGCGGGTCACCTTCCGCTGGGCCTCCGACAGCGCCCTCGTCAACGCGCTGACGACCGGCGCCGCCGACGGCACGTACGCCGAATCGCCCAACACTGCCTCGGCCCTCCGCGGCAAGAAGGGCATCGCACAGTACTACGGCCCCTCCACCGCCTCCCTCGTCCTCATCCCCACCGAGCGCGGCGGGCTGGCGGACCCGAGGATCCGCCGGGCCCTCTCGCTCGCCCTGGACCGGAAGGGCATCGCCGCCTCCGGCTACGGCGGCATGGTCCAGCCCTGGGCCACCCCGGTCGGCTCCGGGGCCTGGGGCTACGAGAAGCCCGTCTTCGAAGCCGCCCAGAAGGCCGTCACCGGTGCCCCCGCCGCCCCGGACGCGAAAGACATCGCCGCGGCCAGGGAACTGGTGAAGGAGGCGGGAGCGGACGGCTCCGGGCCGATCGTGATCGGCACGGACGCCGGCCAGGGCCGTACCGTCGTCGCCAACGCCGTACGCGCCGCACTCCGGAAGATCGGCCTCCAGGGGCGGATCAAGACGGTGCCCACCTCGCAGTTCGAGCAGTTCTACAGCACCCCCGAGGCGCGCGCGGACATCGACGTGCTGGTCGGCGACTGGTACATCTCCAAGGCCGACCCGATGGGCTTCTACGACAACGCCCTCTCCGACTCCTCCAACAACTGGGCCGGCTTCAAGGACCCCGCGTACGACGCCCGGGTGAAGAAGGCGCTCGCCACGCTCGACGACGCCGAGCGCGCGAAGCTCGCCGTCGGCATCCAGAAGACGTTCACGGACGCCGCCGTCTGGATCCCGGTCGCCCAGGTGCCGTCCGTCCTCGTCCTCGACGAGGAACTGACCGGCCCGCCCGCCTCCATGGCGTACCTCTACTACCCGTGGGCCGCCGAACTCGGCTCGAAGAAGGGCTGACCGCACATGCTCGCCCGGATCTCCCGGCGGCTGGCCGGACTGCTGGCCACCCTCCTCGCCGCCTCCTTCGTCATCTTCGCCGCCGTGTACGCGGCCCCCGGCGACCCCGCCGTCTTCCTCGCCGGAGGCCGCGACAAGCTCTCCCCGGAAAAGCTGGAGCTGGTCCGGGCCCAGTACCACCTCGACGAGCCCCTCGTCGTGCAGTACGGGCGCTGGCTCGGCGACTGCCTCCAGTTCGACCTCGGCCGCTCCTTCAAGTACAGCGACCAGGTCGCCGACCTGCTGGCCGCCCGCTTCCCGACCACGCTCGCCCTCGTGGCGTACGCGACCGTGCTCTTCGTCGTCCTCGGGGTCGGCGCCGGCGTGCTCGCCGCCGTCCGCCGCGGCACCTGGGTCGACTCGGCGGTCGTCGGCGGCACGACCCTGGCCGCCTCCGTGCCCTCCTTCGTCTCGGCCATCGCCCTGGCCGCAGTGTTCGGCGTGCAGCTCGGCTGGTTCCCGGTGACCGGCGGCGGCGAGGGCTTCACGGGCACCGTGCACCACCTGACGCTGCCCGCCCTGTCCCTGGCGCTCGGCGCGCTCGCCCTGATCAGCCGGGTGACCAGGCAGTCGATGGTCGACGCGGGCGCGGCCGACCACGTCGAGGTCGCCCGGGCATCCGGTGTCCGCGAACGGGAGATCGTGGTCCGGCACGTGCTGCGCAACGCGCTCGGCCCGATCGTCACCATGTGCGGTCTGGTCATGGCGGGCATGCTGGCCGGCACGGTCGTCGTGGAGACCGCCTTCGGGCTCAGCGGCATCGGCTCGCTGCTCGTCGGCGCGATCAACACCCACGACTTCCCCGTCGCCCAGGCCGTACTGCTGCTCATGGTCACCGGGTACATCGTCGTGACCACCCTCGTCGACCTGGTGCACCCCCTGCTCGACCCACGGGTGAAGGAGGCCACGGCATGAGCGAGCTCACCCTCGGCCGCGTCGGCCCGACAACGGGAAGGAAGCGGCCCCCGGCAGGCGTCGTGGCAGCCGGCGGGACACTCGTCCTGGTCGTCCTCGCGGCGCTGTTCGCCCCGCTGCTGTCCCCGTACGCCCCCGACGCCATCGACCTGTCCGCGTCCCTGGCCGGCACCGGCCCGGACCATCCGCTCGGCACCGACGCCTCCGGACAGGACCTGCTCTCGCGGGTGCTGCACGGGGCCCGCACCAGCCTGATCGCCCCCCTGTTCCTGCTGGCCATCGCCGCCGTCCTCGGCGTCGCCCTCGGCACGCTCGCCGCATGGCGCGGCGGCTGGGCGGACACGGTCGTCTCCCGGCTCACCGACGTCATGTACGCCTTCCCGGGGCTGCTGTTCACGGTGCTGATCATCGCCGTGTTCGGCGCCGGAATGACGACCTCCGTGCTCGCGCTCGGACTCGCCTACACGCCGACCGTCGCCAAGTACACCCGCTCGGTGGCGCTCTCCGAACGCCGCAAGCCCTACATCGACGCCTACCGCGTCCAGGGCATGGGCGGGGCCCGGATCTGCGCCCGCCACCTCGTCCCCAACCTCGGCCGCTCGGTCATCGGCTATCTGGTCGTGCTGTTCGGCGAGGCGCTGATGTCCCTGGCCACCCTGTCCTACCTGGGCTTCGGCGCCCAACCACCCAGCTCAGACTGGGGACTGATGGTGCAGGAGGGACAGGCGGCCGTCGTCCAGGGCGCATTGCTCCCGGCCCTGGTGCCCGGCTTCGCCATCGCCCTCGTCGTGGTGTCCTTCAACGTCGTCGGGGTCTGGGCCGCCGACCGACTCGGCAGCAGGAGGTAGCCGCATGCTCCTCGACATCGAGAACCTCACCCTCGAACTCCCGGGCACCGCCCGGCCCGTCCTCAACCGGGTCTCCCTGCGGGTGGCAGGCGGCGAAGTGGTCGGCCTGGTCGGCGAGTCCGGCTCGGGCAAGTCGACGACCGCCAAGGCGGCGCTGCGCACCCTCCCCGGCAGCGCGGCCGTCTCCGGTTCGGTCCGCGTCGACGGCACGGACGTCCTCGCCCTGACCGGCGACGCCCTGCGCCGGCACCGGGCCCGTACGGTCGCGATGGTCCACCAGGATCCGCGCTCCGCCCTCAACCCGGTCCGTCGCATCGGCGACTTCCTGGTCGAACGGCTGACGGGGACCGGAGTCGACAAGAAGGCGGCCCGCGCCAAAGGCGTCGAACTCCTCGACACGGTCGGCCTCTCCGACCCGGAACGCCGGTTCCGCCAACGCCCGCACGAACTCTCGGGCGGCATGCTCCAGCGCGTCGTCATCGCGGGTGCGCTGGCCGCCGGGCCCG
The DNA here is from genome assembly GCF_030116705.1 of Streptomyces sp. ML-6. Classification (NCBI taxonomy): domain Bacteria; kingdom Bacillati; phylum Actinomycetota; class Actinomycetes; order Kitasatosporales; family Streptomycetaceae; genus Streptomyces; species Streptomyces sp. ML-6. The sequence goes on along the minus strand of NZ_JAOTIK010000002.1, from coordinate 321,808 downwards.
GGCTGCTCCTCGCCGACGAGGCGACCAGCGCCCTGGACGTCACCACCCAGGCCGAGATCCTCGCCCTCCTGCGCACCCTGCGCACCGAACGGGGCCTCGGTCTTCTGTTCATCACCCACGACCTGCAACTGGCCGCCGCGTACTGCGACCGGGTGTACGTGATGTACGCGGGCCGGGTCGTCGAGGAGCAGCCCGCCGGAGCCCTCTTCGACCGGCCCCGCCACCCGTACACGAAGGGACTGCTGGCCTGCTCCCCGACGCTGGGGGAGGGACGGCGGACGATCCTCCCGATCCCGGGGCGCCCGCCGTCGCTCGCGGACGCGTTCGGCGGCTGCGAGTTCGCCGACCGCTGCCCGGATGCCGAACCGGAGTGTTCGGCCTGGCGGCCCGAACCGGTGCCGCTGGACGGCGGGGGCGCCGCGGCCTGCCGCCGCCTGCCCGTGCCGGCGGGGCCGGGCACCGAGAGGAGGAGCGACCGATGACCACCGCACTGCCGAAGGCCGCACCCCTGCTGGCCGTGGACGGACTGCGCAAGACATACGGGCTGCCCGGCAAAGCCCGTCTCACCGCTGCCGACGACATCACCTTCACCGTCCCGGCGGGCGGCTCACTCGGAATCGTCGGCGAGTCCGGCTCCGGCAAGACGACCGTGGCCCGGATGCTGGTGGGTCTCGTCCGTCCGGATGCGGGCAGCATCTCCGTCTCCGGCCGGCCCCGCGCCCCGCGCACCCCGCGCGGCCGGGCGGCCCGGCTGGCACGGGCCCGGGAGATCCAGATGGTGTTCCAGGACCCGTACGTCTCCCTGGACCCCCGGCTCACCGCCCGCCAGTGCCTCACGACGGCCCTGCGTCTGCACGGCCGGGAGGAGACCGTGGCCGACGGGCTGCTCGACCGGGTGGGGCTCGGCGCCCGGGAGGCGGAGGCCCGTCCGCACGGCCTCTCCGGCGGCCAGCGGCAACGGCTGGCCATCGCCCGGGCGCTGGCGGTCGACCCGAAGGTACTGGTCCTCGACGAGGCGGTGGCCGCGCTGGACGTCTCGATCCAGGCGCAGATCCTTCAGCTCCTGAGCGAGATCCGCCGGGACACCGGGGTGGCCCTGGTCTTCGTCAGCCACGACCTGGCGGTCGTCCACCACATCACGGACGAGGTCCTGGTGATGCGCCGCGGCACGGTGGTGGAGCAAGGGCCGACGGCCGAGGTGCTGGCCGGTCCGCAGGACCCGTACACCCGGTTGCTGCTGGCCTCGGTGCCACGGGCCGGCTGGGATCCGGCGGACGCGGTCACCGCCCGGGCCGCCATGGCCTGAGCCACTGACCCGGCGCCGAAGAACGCGCGGCCGTCGGCCGTCACATGCCGGGCGAACAGGGGTCGTCGACCGAGCGGGTGCCCACCGCGTGGAGGGCCCGGCACCGCTCGGCCGACGGCCCCGCGGGAGCGGGAACCCGCCGGGGACGACGTGCGGGCCCGATCCGGCTTCGCACCGGCGGGCCATGACGGGAGCGGGTATCGGTGGGATGACCGATGTGCGGAGGGTACGGGCGCGGCCATAGTCCTCGGGAGAACGTTCGCGGGTGGCCGTGGTGCCCCCGACCTTCGAAAGGACTGACCTTCTGTGGGCATGCATGCGGATCTGGTGTTTCTCGGCGGGAAGGTGGTCACGGTCGACGCGGAGTTCTCCGTCGCCTCGGCCCTGGCGGTGACCGGCGGGACCATCAGTGCCGTCGGTGGGCGGGACGACGTCGCGCCGCTCGTCGGACCCGACACCCGGGTCATCGATCTGCGGGGGGCGACGCTGCTTCCCGGCATCAACGATTCCCACCTGCACGGATGCGCCTTCGGCATGGCGACGCCGCCGCTCTCCCTCGACGTCGGCCATCCCGCCGTGTCGTCCCTCGCGGACGTGGCCGAGGCGGTGCGGGAGGCCGTCGGCCGGGCTCCGGCCGGGCAGTGGATCACGGGGCACGGCTGGGACCCCGGTTACCTCGACGAGTGCGTCGCCGACCCGTCGCGGCAGCCCTCGCGGCACGACCTCGACGCCGTGAGCCCGGACCACCCCGTCGTCCTGTACTCCTTCTCCGGGCACGCCACCTGGGTCAACTCCAGGGCACTGGAACTCATGGGGGTCGACCGGGACACCGTCGCGCCGCCCGGCGGAGCCATCGTCGCGGACGAGTCCGGGGAGCCGACCGGGCTGCTCCACGAAGGGGCCCAGGACCTCGTCCAGAACGCGCTGCCGCCGCTCAGCCGGCAGGAGCGGACCGACGCGGTCAGGTCGGCCCTCGCCACGCTGGCCCGCCTCGGCGTGACCAGCTACACCGAGCCCGGCCTCGGCCCCGGCGGCGACGGCATCATGCGGGGCGCGCTCGGCGCGGAGACCCTCGACGTCTACCGCGAGCTGCTGGCCGGCGGCGAACTGACCGCCCGCGTCGGCGTCCTGCTCCTGCCCACCGGCATGGCGAGCACCTCGGAGGAGTTCGCGCGCGCCCTCGCCGCGGCCGGTGATTCCGGCGACGCCGATCCGCGCCGCCTCGCGGTCCTCGGGGTGAAGGTCTTCGCCGACGGTGTCGTCCCCAACAAGACGGCCTGGATGCACGAGCCGTACGTCGGCGGCGGCTGCGGCTCCCTGTGCGTCGGGGGCGAGACCGACGCCGAGCGGACCGCCGAGATCGGCGCCATGATCCGGCATGCCCACGCCGCCGGGCACCAGCTGGGCATCCACGTCACCGGCGACCGGGCGATAGACACCGTCGCGGACGCCTTCGCCGCGGCCATGGCCGAGCACCCGCGGCCCGACGCGCGCCACTACGTCATCCACGGCGACTTCCTCACCGCGCACAGCATGAAGGTGCTGGCCGCGCACGGCTTCGGCGTCAACATGAACCCCACCATCAAGTGGACCGTCGCCGACATGGAGGAGGAATTCGTCGGTGCCGGACGGGCCGCGTACGCATGGCCCTACCGCGACGCCCTCGACGCCGGCGTACGGGTCGCCAGCGGCTCCGACGCCCCCGTCACGCACCCGGACTGGCGCCAGGGCGTCGCCACCATGATGCTGCGCGAGTCGAAGGCGGCCGGCCGGGTCAGCGGCCCCGAACAGCGCATCGGCCTGGCCGAGGCGCTCCGTACGTACACGATCGACGCGGCCTGGCAGGACTTCGCCGACCAGTGGAAGGGCTCCCTGGAACCGGGCAAGGCCGCCGACCTGTGCGTGCTCGACGGGGACCTGCTCACGGCCGACCCCCACGACATCCCGGAGATGCCCGTCGTCCTCACGGTCATGGACGGGCAGGTCGTGCACGACACCCTTCGCGATTGACGTATTCCGGGCGGATGATCATCCTTGCACCATGGCAGCGGAGCGGAGCACGGCGGACATCCTGGACGCGGCCCTCCACGTCCGCGAGGCCGCCCGGAGCGTCACGAGCGGCGGGAGCGGCGTCGGCACGGTCCTGACGGCGCTGTCGCAGGTGATGGAGTACGACCACGCCTCCCTGGCCCGGTGGGACCCACGGCGCCGGCGCCACACCACCCTGGCCGGGAGCTACCCGGACCGGGCCACGGCCTACATCGAGAACCGTCTCCACCACGATCCGATGTTTCCCGTGCTCCGCGCCCCGGCCCGGGGCGGGCTCTGGCTCAGGGACGCCCCTCGGCACCTCCTGGCCGCCTCCCCGGGCTTCCAGGAGGTGCTCTCTCCGCTCGGCATCGAGGACGGCGTGGCCCAGTGCCTCTTCGCCGCCGACGGCCGGTACGTCGGCATGCTGAACGTCAGCACCCGCGGACCACGGCGCGCGCCCGATCCGGCGCGCGCCGTGGTCACCCTGCTCACCGAGGCCCTCGCCGCGGCGGTCGGCCCCCGCGCGGCCCCGCCGCCCGAAGAAGTCCCCGCCCCCGCCCCGGACGCGCGGCGGCCCGGCGGACTCTCGCCACGGGAACTCCAGGTGCTGGCCGAACTGACCGCCGGCCGGACCAACCGGGAGATCGCCGGACGGCTGCACATCACACCGCGCACCGTGGGAACCCACATCGAGCACATCCTCGCCAAGCTCGACCTCCCCAACCGCGCGGCCGCCGCCGCCCGAGCCGCCGCCTGGGGAATCGGCCCCTCCCACTGACGCGGGCCGGCAGGTGACCGGTTCGCCCGCGGGACCGCGGCCGCCGGCGGCCTCACCACCCCGGAACCGCGAGAGCCCCGACCGGAATCGCCATGACCGCGCACCGGCCGTCCGTCCGGCCCGGAGCGCCGTCGCCACCACCAGGACCGCACCGGCGGCCCTGCCTCCGCCCCTGCCCCCGCCGGTGTGTGAAACGGGCGTTCCTGGCTCCCGATGGCGGAACAGTGCGCGCCGGAATCGTCCACCATGTACTTACCTGGACATATCTCCGTAGGGGCTGTAGAGGCTAAGGACAGCGGGATGGACGCATCCACTGATGATGCTTGGGGCCGGTCGTTCCCGTTCGATGACATCGCGACGGCGGTGCTCGATGAGCGGGGCACCGTGCTGCACTGGTCCCGGGCGGCCTCCGACCTGCTGGAGTTCACGGCCGAGGAAGCCTGCGGCTCCCCGGTGTGGAGCTTCCTCGCCGATCCCTCCGCCGGGCGGTGCCGGGAGGATCCCCCGGCGTCCGGGATCCCGCCGACGGGCCGCGCGGTGCTCCGCCGCTCCTCCGGCGACCGGGTCGAGGTCGCCTTTCGCGTGGTGCGGCTGGAAGGCTCGGCACAGAGTCTCGTCCTGGCCCTCCCCGCCCAGCACCTGGACCTGTGGAACCAGAGCACCGCCCTCGCCCGGGCCCTGTTCGCCCAGGACCGGATCGAGATCGGCATCCTCGGCCCGGACCTGGGCACGGTACGCACCAATGCCGCCCCCTCGGAGACGCCCGGCGGTTCCCCCGCGTTCGCGGGCGGCATCCTGGGGAAGGCGCTGTCCCCCGGGGAAGCGGAGGAGGTCGAAGCCGGGCTGCGCCGGGTCCTGGAGACGGGGGTGCCGCTGATCGGCGGGGAGCCGGGATCCCCACGGGTTCCCGGCCGGCAGTGGTCCCTGTCGGCCTTCCGGCTGGAGGACGCCCGGGGCCGGCCGACGGGCGTCGCCACCCTGTTCATCCCCTCCACCGCCCAGCAACGGGACCTCCACCACCTGGATCTGCTCCACGAGGCATCCGAGCGGATCGGCACCTCCCTGAACATCCTGCGCACCTCGCAGGATCTGGCCGAAGTCCTCGTCCCGGCCTTCGCCGACATGGCCTGGGTGGATCTCGCGGAGGCCGTGTTCCAGGGCGACGAGCCCCCCAAGCTGGTCGGCGCCGGCCTGTGGCACCTGCGCCGCGCCGTGGCGGTCTCGGCCACCGGGCCCATTCCCGGCGGCCTCCTGCAACCGGGCGAGCCGATCCCTCCGTTGCCCGACCCGCCTGCGCTGCGGAAACTGCGGTGCGGGGAGACCGTCCTGGCCTCCGTACAGGAGGCGGTCGAGCAATTGGGGCCCGAACTGACTCCGCTGTTCGTCCCCGAGCGCGGCCACTCGGTCCTCCAGGCCCCCCTGTTCGCGCGCGGCCTTTTGCTCGGCGCCGTCCTGGTCTGGCGTACCGACCGGCCCGAGCCCTTCGTCGAGGAGGACCGCAGACTCCTGGCGGAGATCGCCTCCCGCGCCGCACTGAGCGTGGACAACGCCCGCCGGTACACCCGGGAGCACCACGCCTCCGTGGCACTGCAACGGCGCCTGCTGCCCCGTACCACCAGTGACATTCCCGCGGTCGAGGCGGCGGGCAGCTATGTGCCCGCCGGAGGCGGGGCCGACATCGGCGGTGACTGGTTCGACGTGATCCCGCTGCCGTCGTTCCGCGTGGCGCTCGTCGTGGGGGACGTCGTCGGCCACGGTCTGCACGCCACCGCGACCATGGGGCGGTTGCGCACGGCGGTGCAGACGCTCGCGGATCTCGAACTGGACCCCGGCGAGCTGCTCACCCACGTCGACGACCTGGTCCAGCAACTCGCCGAGGAAGCAGGCCCCGCCCAGCCGAGCGTCGTGGGCGCGACCTGCCTGTACGCGCTGTACGACCCGATCAGCCGCCAGTGCGCTGTGGCCAGCGCCGGTCATCCACCACCCGTTCTGCTCGGCCCGGACGGCACGGCCCGGTTGGTCGAGATCACCCCCGGACCACCGCTCGGGGTGGGCGGCATGCCGTTCGAGGTCACGAACCTCCCCCTGGAGCCGGGCAGCATTCTGGCCCTGTACACGGACGGGCTCGTCACCCTCGACGGGCAGGACATCGAAGACGGCATGGCCCAGGTGGTCGAACGTCTCGCGGCGCTCTGCGACGGCGACGGGGCGGCGCCCCTGGACGGGGTCGGCCGGTCCCTGCTCTCCCGGGCGACCGAGGCGCCGCCCCGCGACGACGTGGCCCTGCTGCTGGCACGCACCAGAGCACTGCCGGACGACTCGACCACCGCCTGGGAGTTCCCCGCCGACCCGGCCGTGGTGGCCGAGGCCAGGGAGGCCGCCACGGGACAACTGGCCGCCTGGGGCCTGGACCACCTCGCCTTCACCACGGAACTCATCGTCAGCGAACTGGTCACCAACGCCATTCGTTACGCGGGCGGCCCGATCGTCCTGCGGCTCATCCGCGGCAACGTGCTGATCTGCGAGGTGTCCGACCCCAGCAACACCCAGCCACGGCTGTGCCGGGCCCGTTGGACCGACGAGGGAGGCCGCGGCCTGTACCTCGTGGCCCAGCTCACCACCCGCTGGGGCAGCCGCTACGGCCGGCGGGGCAAGACCATCTGGAGCGAGCAGCCCCTCGCCCCGGCCATGGAGCAGCAGGCGTGACGCGTACGCGGCCGTGAGGTTCCCGGGCGGGTCCGCAGCGATCCGGTGTGCGGCGCGAGCCGAACCCCGCGTCGGGGCGGACCTCCAGGGTGCTGTCGATCACGGCTGGCGTCGCATCCGGGGGAACATGACGAGGCCCTTCCCCGGCGGAGGGAAGGGCCTCGTGGGCGAGCGCTGGGCAGGCCTTGCACCTGCATTTCCCCACGGGAAGTGGGGCGTCTTTCCTTGGACCACCAACGCATTGCCGGTTGCTGTGTGCTGCGGCGAACCGGCAAGATCAACTATAGCGCATGTGTGCGGTCGGCCAAGCCCGGCCGGGGCATGACGGTCTGCCAGGATTCCGGCTCGGGCCTCGCGCATCGCGGTGGGGCCGGCTTGCCCGCGCCGCGGGTGCGGTTCACGCGGAGCTGTGGACCGCGCGGTGCCGGCTGGGCGTGGTCCCGTAGTGGTCCAGGAAGACCTGCCGCATCGTCTCGGCGGAGCTGAACCCGCAACGCCTCGCGATCGATGCCAACGGCAGTGTGGTGGAGACGAGGAGCTGTGAGGCCGCCTCGGCGCGGGCGATCCGTACGAACTGTGCCGGTGTCCGGCCCACGTGGCTGAGGAACAGCCGAGCCAGATGACGTCCGCTGACACCCGCGAACGAGGCGAGCGCGGCCGTGCCGAGGTCGCCGTCCAAGTGCTCCGTGATGTGCTCGATGGTCCGCTGCACGGTCCGGTGAGCCGGAGCCGGCGCGCCGACGAAGGTGCTGATCTGGGCCTGGTTGCCCGACCGCTGGAGGTAGGTCACCATCATCCGGGCCAGCGACCGCGCCAGGGCCGGGCCGTGGTCCTCCTCGACGAACGCGAGGGTGAGGTCGAGGGCTCCGGTGACCCCGGCCGACGTACAGACGTGCTCGTCGCGGAGGTACAACGGAGTGGCGTCGACGTCGACGGCCGGGTAGCGCTGCGCCAGCTCCTGGGCGTACGCCCAATGGGTCGTGGCGCGCCGCCCGTCGAGCAGTCCCGTCTCGGCCAGCACGCCGGCGCCCGTACACACCGACGCCACCCGGCGGCTGACGTCGGCCAGGCGGCGGACGTGGCCGACCAGCGAGGTGTTCCGGGCCGCCGCGAGGTGGCCCGGTCCGCCGACGACCAGCAGTGTGTCGACCGGTCCGCGAGTGCGCTCCAGCGCCGCCTGTCCCGCCAGGACCAGTCCCGAGGAGCAGCGCACCGGACGGCCCCCGGGCGTGACCAGGCAGGCGTCGTACGGCGGACTCGCACCGAAGCGGTTCGCACCGTCGAGGGCGGTGGTCACGCAGGCGATCTCGACGAGTTCCGCATCGTCGTAGGCCACGACCACCACCCGGCGGCGATTACCTGTCGACATGCCCCGATGCTACAAGCCTTGTCCGGAAGACAGGTATCCAAGGATTCCGGACATGAAAAGCAGCGGGCCCGGTCTCCGGTGGTGAGGGCGGCGGAGGGTGGTCGAAGCGGCGTTCCGCGCCGCCCATCCGTCCATTGCCACCGATCGTCAGGAACGATGTCATGACCGAACCGTCGCCCGCCTCGTCCGAGGCATCCGTGAAGACCATCGCCTTCGTGCTGTACCCCGGCCTCACCCCGCTGGACATGGTCGGACCGCTTCAGGTCCTCGGCGCACTGAGCGAGCTGGTCCCCGGATACCGCACCGTCGTGGTCGGCGAGCGCATCGAGCCGATGGGCAGCGACATACCGCTGCAGCTGGTGCCCAGCCACACCTTCGAGGACATGCCCGACCCGTACGCCCTGATCGTGCCCGGCGGCGCAGTCCCCACCCTCGCCGCGATGGCCGACGAAAGTCTGCTGCAGAAGCTGCGCGACGCCGCGGCACGGTCCCAGGTCGTCGGCTCCGTGTGCACCGGCTCGATGCTGCTCGCGGCGGCCGGCCTCCTGGAAGGGCGCGAGGCCACGTCGCACTGGATGTACCGCGATCTGCTCGCCCGCTTCGGGGCGACACCGGTCGCCCGGCGCTGGGTCGAGGACGGGCCTGTCATCACCGCCGCAGGAGTGTCGGCCGGCATCGACATGGCACTGCACCTGGTGGACCGCCTGGCCGGCCGCGAGGCCGCGCGCATGGTCCAGCTGTTCATCGAGTACGACCCCGAACCGCCGCTCGGCCCGATCGACTGGGCGCCGGCCGCCGCCGGGACGTACGCGCCCATCGCCCAGCAGTTCCTCCGGACCGCCCTCGCCGACCACCCGGCCCTGCTGGCACGCCTGACCGATTGAGCGCCCGCCCACACCGGTGAATGCCAGGAGGTGCCGTCCTCGGACGGCACCTCCTGACGCATTCCGGAGCACCTGCGTTCCCCGGGCTCGTGGCGTGCGCACAACGGATCGCATGACGTGCGCGCACCTGCTGCCCGCTGCCGACTGCCCACGCTGCGATCCGGCGGCAGCGCCGTGCACCGACCCGGGCGAGCACGACAGCGACGGGGACTGCCTGTCCATGGGCCCTCTCCCCTCGGATTTCCCAGAAACGGCAACAGAAGTTGCTTGTCGTGCGGCGTTGGAGCACCTTGAGTTCCGGAGGTGATCGCAATGATCAGGACGACGGTGAACACAGGCAGCGACGGCGCGGCATCGACCGGTGAGGAGATCCATGACGTGGCGGTGATCGGTGCCGGTGCGGCCGGTCTGAGCGCCGCGCTCCTGCTGGGCCGGGCCCGCCGCAAGGTGGTGGTGATCGACGCCGGCGAGCCGCGCAACGCGCCCGCCGCGCACATGCACGGGTTCCTGTCCCGTGACGGCCTGTCCCCGGCGACCCTGCTGGACCTGGGACGGGCCGAGATCGACCGCTACGGCGTCGACCTCATCCGGGGAAGGGTGGAACACATCGACCCCGGCTACGACGTGCGCCTGGAGGGCGGCCCCGTGATCAGGGCCCGTCGCCTCCTGGTCGCCACCGGGCTGCGCGACGAACTGCCCGACCTCCCCGGGGTCCGCGAGCGGTGGGGAAGGGACCTGTTGCACTGCCCGTACTGCCACGCCTACGAGGTCCGTGACCAGCCCCTCGCCGTCCTCGGCACCCACCCGGGGGCCGTGCACCAGGCCCTGCTTCTGCGCCAGTGGAGCGAGGACGTCGTCCTCCTCACGCACACCCTCGAACTCTCCCCGCAGGAGCACGAACAACTGGAGGCGTTCGGCGTCACCATCGTGGAGGGCAGGGCCGCGCGGCTCGTCGTCGACGACGACCGCCTGCGCGGCGTCGAGCTCATCGACGGCAGGGTGATCCCCCGGACCGCGGTCTTCGTCTTCCCCCGGCCCGTGCCGCGCGACGACCTCCTGACTCTGCTCGGCTGCACCAAGGACGAGCAGGGCTGGGTCGTGACGGACCGGACCGGCCGCACCAGCGTGCCCGGGGTGTGGGCCGTCGGAAACGTCGCCGACCCGCGTGCCCAGGTCGTCGCCGCCGCGGGCATGGGCTCCACCGCCGCGTTCGCCCTCAACACCGACCTGCTCCATGAGGACGTGGAGCAGGCCGCCGCACGACACCGCGCCGCGGCCGTCCCGGCGTGAGCCGCCCGGCAGGCCACGGGTGATCCCGTCGTGGCGGCCCGCACGGCCCCGCGGGGGATCCGGGTGAGCAGATGACCGGGCGACCGGGCGACCTCGCAGGCCCGGTCCCGGAGCCGGGCGCGATCTCACGTCGCCGGATCGCCCCGGCGTCCGCGCATCCGTTCACAACACATCGACAAGGAGAGTTTCACCATGGCAGCAAAGCGCGGCGGTCCCGTGGACAGCGTCACGGAGCAGACGTTTCCCGCCCGCGTACTGCAAGCGAAGCGGCCCGTCCTGATCCAGTTCTGGGCCCCCTGGTGCGGGCCCTGCATCAGGATCACCCCCATCATCGAGGAGATCGCCACCGAGCGCGCCGGCGTCCTGGACGTCGTCAAGATCAACGTCGATGAGGAGCCCGGACTGGCGGACCGGCACTCGGTCTCCTCGATCCCCGCTTTCGTGGTCTACGCCGGCGGCGCCCCCGCGACGGCATGGACGGGCGCCGCCCCCAAATCCATCCTGGAACGGGCCCTCGGCCCCTTCCTCCGCTGAACTCCGGCGGGCACCCCACCTTCCGCCGCGCCGGAACGCGCGATGCCCGCCGTCCGCACCTCCGGCCAATCCCCTGTACGGCAGGGGCCGTTGCCCCCGCCCGGCAGGCCATTGACACAGGCGGAACGCCCGTAACCGCCGCCCCCCGACCCAGAAGGGCGTGCCGGACCCCGCTCATCCGGGCCGACAGCCGACTCCTGGTTTCGTGCGCCTCGATCCACCGGACCGACCCCAGCCACCGCCTCCGGATCGGAGTACCTCATGCATCACCACGCCCACCACACCCATGAGCACGCCCACGACATCGACTGGGACGCCCTCTCCGCTCACCTGGAACGCGAGGCCGAACTGCACACCCCCGCCCTCACCCGAGCCACGCACTGGCTGAGCGACCTGCTGGGCGGCGCCGACGTGACTCGGGTGCTCGACGTCGGCAGTGGGCCCGGCGTGGTCACCGGCCTGCTCGCCGACGCATTCCAGGACGCCGAGGTGGTCGCCGTCGACCAGTCGCCCGCCCTGCTGGAGCGCGCCCGGGTCCGCTCGGGCGGCCGTATCACCACTCAACAGGCCGACCTCCCGGACGAGTTCGGCACGCTCGGCCCGGCCGATCTGATCTGGTCCGCCAACGCCGTCCACCATCTCGGCGACCAGCAGGCGGCCTTGACCGCCCTCGCCGCCTCGCTGCGCCCCGGTGGACTGCTCGCCGTGGCCGAACGGGGTCTGCCCGTACGGTTCCTCCCCCGTGACATCGGCCTGGGCCGTCCCGGACTCCAGGCCCGTCTGGACGCCGGTCACGAGGACGGCTTCACCACCATGCGCGCCGAACTCCCGGGCTCTGTGGACCGGGTCGAGGACTGGCCCGCCATGCTGGCCTGTGCCGGTCTCGTCCCCACCGGCACGCGCACCTTCCTCACCGACCTGCCGGCCCCGCTCGGACTCCCGGCCCGCGAGTACCTGCACACCCGTCTCGCCCGGCAGCGGGACCAGTTCGGCGAGCATCTGGACGACCAGGACCGCGCGGTCCTGGACGCCCTCCTGGATACCGAAGGCCCCACCGGCATCCTCTGGCGTTCCGATGCCTTCTACCTCACCGCCACCACTGTTCACACCGCCCGCTTCTGCACCACGGAGTAGATCCGGGGGCCATGTTCCGGCCGCGCCCGCTCCGGCGCGAGGCCGGAACACCACGTGGGTGCGGAGGCTGAGGGCCTCCGGAACGCTGCGTGTGTCCGGAGGTACGGGCCGAGGAACTGGCACCGGCCCGACCGGATCCCGGACGCCTGCCGAAAGGCCTCCCTGCCGGGGTGACGGCCCTTTTCGTTCAGGCCGGCGGCTCCGCCCGGGACTGGGGCTTGGCCCGGACGTGCACGCGCTCCCCCTGGGGGCCGAACAGGTTGAGCACCTCCACGGGGGAATCTCCCGCCGGGCCGACCCAGTGCGGCAGGCGGGTGTCGAACTCGGCCGCCTCACCCGGCCCCATGACCAGGTCGTGGCCGCCGAGGACGAGCCGGACCTGCCCGGACAGGACATACAGCCACTCGTGCCCCTCGTGGGTGACCGGCTCAGGCCGGTTCTGTTCCGCGGGGATGATCGTCTTCCAGGCCTGCAGGCGCCCCGGCTGCGTCGACAGCGGAACCACCGTACGACCGTGGTGGACGCGCGGCTTGCAGCGGATGCGCGGGTCGCCGACCTCCGGCGCCCCGACGAGTTCGTCCAGGGGCACCTGGTGGACCTGCGCGATGGGCAGCAGCAGTTCCAGGCTGGGGCGGCGCTGCCCCGACTCCAGCCTCGACAGGGTGCTCTTGGAGATGCCCGTGGCCTCGGCCAGCGCCGCCAGGGACACGCCGCGCTGGGAACGGATGCGCCTGAGGCGGGAGCCGACCTGGGCCAGCGTGGCGGCGATCGGTGTTTGTTCGTCCATGCCTCCATTCCACCTCGTGCGTCCCGGAAATGGCAACAAAGGTTGTCGTTCCAGTGGCGGGCGCGCACTGCTGCGGCAGGTTCTTCGACTTCTTCGCCCTTTGGCCAAAGGGCGGAAGGCGGAGGGCGGGGAAGGCGTTCGACGGGCATTGTCAGTGGATCCACTTCCCGTGGCCACAGCCGATCGAGGAATCACACTGCCGGGGATGGGTCGCTGCCCGGCCTACTTCGCACGGGTGTTGCGTCGGGCGGTGATGTGCTCGGGCGGTTCAATGCCGGCCGGGAGGAGCGGATCGGTTTCCGGTTCGCCCCAGGTGGTGACGAGCGGGAGGACGCCCGCCCAGATCCCGAGGGCGGCGTCGGGGCCCTCGCCGTCCTCCGGGCCGCCGGTGCGTATCTTGACCGACGCCTCGTCGAGCGGGATGGCGAGCAGGGCGGTCGCCGCCATCTCCTTGCGGTTCGGCTGTCGTGCGTGGTCCCACTGTCCGGGTGCGGCCTGCTCGGTCAGGCAGCGCAGCCCCTCCCGCTTCTCCGCCGCATCCGTGACCAGGCGCGGCACACCATAGATCATCGCGCTGCGGTAGTTGATGCCGTGTTCGAACACCGACCGTGCGAGGACGAGGCCGTCCACGTGCGTCACGGTGACGCACACCGTCGCACCGGGCGAGGCGACCAGGCTCCGGCCGGCCACGGACCCGTGAAAGTAGAGGTTCCGCCCGTCGCTCCCGTAGACGGTGGGCACGACCATGGGGTGCCCGTCGATGACCAGCCCGAAGTGGCACACGAAACCGGCGTCCAGAATCGCGTCGAGTTCGGCACGGTCCGGGCTCCCCTGTTCCCGCAGACGGCGGTGACGGGTGCGGTCCGTGTTTGACAGGGGAGTTCGGAGTCGGCTGTCGTTCACGGCAGCTCCTTCACAAGTGCGGTGGCAGGGGCGTTGGGCGGGTCGAACACGGGCGTGGTCCGGTCAGCCTGTCGGTGCACTGGCGGCGAGCTGATCGGCCCAGTCCCGCTGGTGGGGTTTCAGGTTCAGCCGGGTCCGGCCCCACAGGTCGAGGTACAGCCCCTCGGCGGTGGCCGCGATCCGCGTGTCGCACGGTTCGCCCGGTGCCGCCGCTCCGGTGCGCACGGTCGTCGAGGTGAGTTCCACCAGCCAGCGGTCGCCCGTGTCGGTGCTGTGCACCTCGATCCGGCCGGTGCGGGAGAAGAGCCTGCCGTCGCGCGCCCCGGCGGCCAGATGGACGGCGAGGATCTCGTCCACGCCGTCGGCGGCCACGTCCGCGGGAATCGTCAGTGATTGCCCCACGGCGTCAGCGACGTCCCAGCCGTGGACGAACGCTTCGTGGGTGAGACATCGTGGCCAGAAGGAGACGATGTGCGGCCGGGTGGACCAGTTCCACGCGTCGGCCAGGGGGTCGGCTGCGGCGAGGCGGTCCAGAACCCCGTCCCATTCCTTGGCGGCCCACGCGATCAACCGGCCGTCGGGGAGCATCTTGGCGTCGGTGAACCCGGGTTCGCCGCCCCCCTGCTCGACGCAGGCGTGGACGAAGGAGGCGACGTTGCCGAGATGGTGAACCACGTCGCGGATCCGCCACTCCGGACAGGCGGGGACGGAGTCGTCGAGCCGGTTCTCGGCCATGCGCCATACGTGCATGCCCACCGCCCGGCTCTCCTCGATGTGGCGGGCGGTGTCCAGCAGGTTCATCGGGTCGAGCCTTTCGACAGCGGAGGTTCGGTGACTGGTCGGGTCGAGTGGTCCGGGAGCGGGGTCCGGCGTCCGATCAGCTGGGCCACGGCCTCCGGCGCGGGGCGTCGACCGCACCGGCCGTCGGGAGCGCCGTGGTTCGCCCCGGCGTCCCGTCGGCGACCGAGCGGTTCGATGAGCCCCTCCGTGTCCGTACGCAGGACGAACGTGTCCGTACGCGGGACGAACGTGTCCGTACGCGGGACGAAGCCGCCGCGCAGCGGGGTGGGCGGGCAGCCGGGGTCTTCGTGCAGGCCGATCCATGCGTGGGGGGCCGCGACCGTACGGAATTCCCCTCCGGGGACCAGGGCCCGTCCACGTGCTGCTGCTCTCATGGCCACCCGCCCACTGTTCTGGTTGGAGCGATCGATCCAGAGCATACGGCAGGCTGGATCGATCGTTCCAACCACTACACTCGCGGTCATGGCAGCCCCCGTCCCGCACGACCGCTCGTCCGACGCCGACACCCGTCACCGGATCATCCGGGCCACGGCCACACTGCTTCAGCAGCGGGGATACGAGAGCACCTCGGTCAAGCGCATCGCCGCCGCCGCACAGGCATCACCCAGCTCCGTCTACCACTTCTTCCCCGGAGGCAAGCAGGAGCTCGCCGCCGAGGCGATGCGCCACGGCGCACGGGAGTTCGGCGAGATGCTCACGAAGGGGCTCTCCTCCTCCGCCGACCCGGCCGACGCCACGGCCGCCTGCGCCCTGCTGCTCGCCGACGATCTCAAGCAGTCGGACTGGAGCGACGGCTGCCCGGTCGCGGTGACCGCCCTGGAGACCATCGGCCGCGCCCCCGGCCTCCAGGAAGCCGCCACCCGGTCCCTCACCGAATGGCGGGACCTCGTCACGGCCAAGCTGACCGGGAGCGGCATCGCCCCGGACACCGCCCGCTCCCTCGCCGGGACGGTCATCAGCACCCTGGAGGGCGCCGAACTGCTCAGCCGCGTGACCGCCGACGACACCCCCCTTCGCAACGCCGCCGTACACCTCGCACAACTCGTCAGGGCAGCGCCCCGGAACTGACCTCCCCTCCCCGCCGACGACGCGGCCCCCGGCAACCGCCCGCCGGGCGAGAACCGCCTGGCCACCGGCGCGGTGCGCGAGAGCAACGGCAAGAGCCGCCACCCCACTGCCCGTCGGGAGCCGCCGCCACTGCCCCGCGAGGGGGCCCTGCCGGACATGCCCGGCCCGTCCGTCGTGGCTCTTCGGCTCCGCCGCGGCCCGGCTCAGTCCGCCGACAGCCTGGTGTCCGGTACCCGCCAGGCGGCGATGGCGAAGGCGATGAGGGCGACGCCGACGCCGGCGAGGAAGGCGACCTGCATGGCGCCGACGTAGCCGTCGAGGAAGGGCTGGGCCACGTGGGGGTCGAGCGCGCGGAGGAAGGCGGAGTCCTCCGGATTCACACTGCCGTCGGCGCGGAGCACACCGTCGAGTGCGTGGGCGTTGTGCGGTTGCGCGGCGAGGCGGCGGAAGACCGGGTCGTCCTCGGCCGCGGCGAGGCGTTCGGCGATCCGGGAACCCGCCAGGGAGAAGAGAATGGAGAGGAACGCCGCGGTGCCGACCGTACCGCCGTTGGAGCGGAAGAAGTTGACGGATGCCGTCGCCGCCCCCATGTCGCCGCGGGGCACCTCCGACTGGGCGAGCGTGGTGATGGTCTGCATCGCGGCGCCGAGGCCGGCCCCCAGGCAGAGCATGCCGATGGAGACGTACCACAGGGGGCTGTCCGACCGGAGGGTCGCGAACACCACCATGGAGAGCGTCAGCGAACCGATGCCCGCCACCAGGAACACCTTGAACTTTCCCGTCCGGGCCATCAGCCGCCCGACCAGCAGCGTCACCGTCACGTTCGCGACCACGACGGGCAGCGTGGCCAGGCCCGCCGCCACCGGGGTCATGCCCCGCGCCAGCTGGAGGTGGAGCGGAAGCGTCGTCAGGGCGCCGAACATGGCGATGCCGACGACGAAGTGCAGAGCGGTCCCCAGCCGGAACGCCCGGATGGAGAACAGCCGCATCGGCAGCAGGGCGGCATCGCCCGTCCGGCGCTCCAGCGCGACGAAGAGGACCAGGCCGGTCAGGCCGAGGAGGTACGCCGCCAGGGCACGACCGGAGCCCCAGCCCCACATCCGGCCCTGTTCGGCGACGACGAGCAGCGGGACGATGCCGATGGCCAGTGCCACCGCGCCGCCGTAATCCAGCCGGTGCGGTACGGGCCGGTGCGGCACATGCAGCACGCGCAGGACCACCACGACGGCCAGTGCCGCCAGCGGCACGTTGAGCAGGAAGATCCAGCGCCAGCCGGCGATTCCCCACAGGGTGTCCTGACCCGCGAGCATCCCGCCGAGGAGCGGCCCGGCGATGCTCGCCCCGGCGAAGACCGCCGTGATGTACCCCTGGTACCGGCCGCGTTCGCGGGGCGAGGTCAGGTCGGCGATGACCGTCATGGCGAGCGACATCAGTCCGCCGCCGCCGAGCCCCTGGACGGCGCGGAAGGCCGCGAGTTCGTGGATCGACGTGGCGAACCCGCACAACAGCGACCCCGCGGCGAACAGCACGATCGCGCACACGTACACCGGGCGGCGGCCGTGGATGTCGGAGAGCTTCCCGTACAGCGGGGTCGCGATGGTGCCGGTGACGAGGTACGCGGTCGTCACCCACGCCTGCGCGGTCAGCCCGTCCAGGTCGTCGGCGATGGTGCGCAACGCGGACGAGACCACGGTCTGGTCGAGGGCCGCGAGGAACATGCCGAGCATGAGTCCCCACAGGACGGTGACGATCTGCCGGTGCTCCAGCCGTGCGGGAGCGGTGTCGGAGGCGGTCATGCCGTTGCCCCGGCCCGCACCTCGACGCCCGGCGCACCGGTGGGGGCCGCGCGCCGGGTGTCCACGAAATCCGCGCCGTCCTGGCCGGAGGGTTCGAGCGGCGCGCAGCCGTGGAGACGGATCGAGGCGGGGGCGGTCGCCCCGATGACGGCGGGGGACGGGGAGGAGGGCATCGGGACCTTCTTCGGGGCAGAGCGTGAGGGGGAGCGCCGGTACCTCCGGGGCCCGGAGGTACCGGCGGGGTGTCAGACGAGCTTCTCCAGATCGGCGACGGCGCTGTCGATCTCCGGCAGGGCCAGCATGGCCAGCCGGGCCGCGCGGGACCTGGCGCCGATGGCCGGGTCGGCCAGCACCGCGCGGACGGCCGCGGTGATGCCGTCGGGCGTGGAGTCGGTGACGTGCCGGCCGAGCCCGAGCTCCTGGACGCGGTGTGCGTTGCTCAACTGGTCGCCGAACTGGGGGAGTACGGCCATGGGGGTGGCCGTGCGCAGCGACTCGCGGATGCTGTTGAAACCGCCGTGGGTGAGGAACACGTCGACGGACTCCAGCAGCAGGGGCTGCGGAACCCGGTCGGTGACGTGCACGTGCGGAGGCAGGCCGTCGGTGTCCGCCGGGATGCCCGAGGTGGAGACGACGACGGTGCACTCCTCCAGCCGCGTCGCCGCCGCGATCATCGACCCCAGCGTCCGGACGGTGTCCGGCATCGAGACCGGCAGGTGCCGCTCCTCGCCGTCGGCCGCCATTCTCCGGAACATCGGGAGTGCGGTGCCGAGGGCGGCGAGCACCAGGGGGCGGTCGGTGGGCAGGTCCGCGATCCAACGGGGCAGGACCGAGCCACGGTCCACGGCCACGGTCTGCCGGTAGGACCAGGAGGGCGGCAGGTGCTGGGCGAACGAGAAGGCCGCCGGCACGTAGTCGATGCGCCCGTGGGGAACGATCGACAGCGGGTCCTCCTGGACGGGCAGCCCCGACTTCTCACGCAGGCCGTTGAGGCCGGGCAGCACGTCGGCGGGGTCGATCAGGTTGCTGGCGCCGGAAGGGGTGGGCAGCTGCGGGATGCCGAGCTGTTCCGCGATCACGCAGGAGCTGAGGTCCATGCCGTCGCGCAGGATGAGGTCGGGGCGGAACTCCTGGGCCACCGGCAGGACCCACTCCCGCAGCTTCCCGGCCATCGGGCCGGCCACGGCCCGGGGCAGGAGGCGCTCCAGGTCCTGCTGCGTCACCTCGCCGTCCGGGCCGGAAGGTGCCACCTGTTCGAGCACCTCAGGGGTGATGAAGTTCTGCGGGGTGAACTCCTCCATGGGGATGGTCACACGGACGTCGTCCTTCTCGAAGACGGAGACGAGGGCCGGGGTTGTGGCGACGAGCACCTCGTGGCCGGCCGCCGCGAGCGCTCGCGCCAGGGGTAACTGGGCGCGGCCGTGCGAGGGGCTGCCGAGGGTGGTGAACAGTACGCGCACGTCAGACCTTTCTGTCGGGATCGAGGAATGGGGGTGGGCGGTGCGGCGCGCGGTCAGTGCGCCATCGCCGGAGTACGGCCGACGCCCTCCCAGGACAGTGCGGCCTCGCCGAGCCGTCCGGGGTCGAGGAGGTTGCGGAAGTCGTAGACGAGCGGCGTGCCGAGCCGTCCGGCGACGGCCTCCCAGTCCAGGTCGCGGAACTGGGGCCACTCGGTCAGTACGACGCAGGCGCGGGCCCCGTCGACGGCTTCGAGAGGCGTGTCGACGACCGTGAGCAGATCGCTGAGGTCGGGGCGCAGTTCGCTGAATGCCGGGTCGTAGGCGTGCAGTTCGGCGCCCTGTTCCCGTAGCCGACGGGCGATCGCCAGGGCGGGGGAGTCGCGCAGATCGGAGGTGCCGGCCTTGAAGGCGAGGCCGAGCAGACCGATCCGGACGCCGCGCAGCGAGCCGTCCGGCCCCGCGCAGCCGGCGACCACGCGCTCGACGAGACGGCGCTGGTGCTCGACGTTGGTCTCGATGGTGGCCCGCAGCAGCGGGAACTCGACGCCGGACTCCTCGCAGACGTTCAGCAGGGCGTGCGTGTCCTTGGGCAGGCAGGAACCGCCCCAGCCGGGGCCCGGGGCGAGGAATGCCCCGCCGATGCGCGGGTCATGGCCGATGCCGGCGATCACGTCGTCGACATCGGCGCCGAGCCGTTCGCAGAGGGTGGCCAGGTTGTTGGCGAACGACAGTTTCATGGCGAGGAAGAAGTTCGCGGCGTACTTGGTGAGTTCGGCACAGGCGGTGCTGGTGAGCACGCGCGGCGCGTCGATGCCGACGTACAGGTCGGCCACCTGCCGCGCGGCCTCGGCGCCGGGGCCGCCCACCACGATGCGGTCGGGGTGGAGGAAGTCGCTCACGGCGCGACCCTCGCGGAGGAATTCCGGGTTGCTGACCACGACCACGTCGGGGCGGCCGAGCAACGCCGCGACGCGCTCGGCGGTGCCCACCGGCACGGTCGACTTGTTGACCACCAGGCAGCCGTGCGGCAGCCGGTCCCGGACCTCGTCGGCGACCGCTTCGACGGCGGCCAGGTCGGCGGCGCCGCCGACACCCATCGGGGTGGGCAGGCACAGGAAGACCACCTCGGCCCTCTCGACGGCCGTCCGGGTGTCCCGCACGAACTCCAGACGGCCGGAGTCCAGACCGTCGCGGACGATCTCCGGCAGGCCGGGTTCGAGGATGTCGACCTGCGCCCGCCGCAGCCGTTCGACCTTGCCCGCATCGGCGTCCGCACACACCACCCGGTGTCCGAGGGAGGCAAGACAGGCTCCGGTGGTCAGCCCGACGTAGCCGGTTCCTATGACAGTGACGTTTCGAAGAGCCAAGGGATCACCAGTTCTTCTCGTTCGAGGGCCGGTGCGGGGGTGTCCCGCCACCTGACGCCGTCGTGGGGACCGGGCCGGCGCAGGACTGACGACGGAGGCGGGCCCGGGACACGGGCAGCTGAAGGCCAATTGCCCGCGTCCACAAGCTACTTCGCCCGCCGAGACAGTTGTCAACGATCGATGACATTGGCTGACGGGTTTTGGACAGGCCGGGCGGGACCGGGGAGCATGGACCGGACACCCGAGCGGAGGAGCACCAGATGGACAGCCCGGACGCGGCGAAGCGGAGCGGCGGCGACCGCATCACTCCCCGCAAATACGACTCGGCAGGCTCCCGCGCGGCTCTCATGAGCGCCGCCGCCCAGCGCTTCTCGAAGTACGGGTACGACGGCACGAGCATCCGTGACATCGCCAGGGAGGCCGGTGTCGACGCCGCTCTCGTCTATCGGTACTTCGGCTCAAAACATGGCCTTTTCGAAGCCGTCGCGAACCGCAGCGGCGCCCTGTTCCAACCGCTGTGTCACCTGCCGCTGGAGGACGTGCCCGAGTGGATCCACCGGCTCGCCTTCGACGGCCCCGGGGAGAGCGAGATCCCGAATCCGGTGCTGACGATGCTCCGCTCGCCCAGCCGGGAGGAAGCCGTCGGACTCCTCCGCTCCGACGTGACCGAAATCTTTTCGGAGCGCTTCGCCCGACGCCTGGAGGGCCCCGACGCCGAGGTGCGCGCGGAACTGCTGGCGGCGTGGCTGCTGGGCATGACCCTGATGCGGCTGGCGGTCCAGACACCGGCCCTGAGCTCGGTGCCGGACGGCACCGTTCTGCCCTACGTCAGGAAGGCTGTCGACCTGTTGCTGAAGCCGTGTGACGTGGAGGAGGAGGAGGCGGTGGAGGACGACTGCCGGTGCGGGCGGAGCGGGGACACGGGGCCCTCATCCGATCCGGCGGTGGGTTGACCGGGCGGGCGCGACCGCGGACGACGGACACAGGGTGACCCTGTGCGTCCCGGTGAACGGGGCGCGAGCCCAGTACGAGGTTCGCCCAGAACGGACGTCAGCCGACTCGCGGGATCGGGCGATGAGCACGCCGAGCGCAAAATGAATTTCACGGAACTCGCTGTCCGGGACGAGCGACACGCGCCCGCCTCCCGAAGGGGAGGTGAACGACCTTACGGGAAAGGTCAATTGGCCCTCTCGAGGTGTTTCGTGGACGCGCACGGCCGCCCCTGCCCTCAGACGCCGGCATGCGGAGGCGATGCGCCATGCGTCATATTTCCCTTATGGCCGCCTGGTTTCCGTGCGATGCCGCCTGTTCGGGCGGCGGGTTCCTGGCTCCCGGCGATTGAGCAAAGCACTGAGAGCTGCGATAGACATGGTGTGCCCCATCGCCCGAGCCACCCCGATGGCGCCTGCGTGAGCCCCTGCTGCCCTGAGCCGCCGACTCGATCCCTGTCCCTGGAGAAACCTGATGCGAGCCCGCCGTCCCCGTGAACTCGTCGAGCTTCCGTACGCGCACCGCCTTGCGCCGTTCACCGGGGGAATGGAAAGGGAGGGCACCTACGAGTGGCTCCACTTCGACGGCTGCGATTTCGAGGACGTGAACGGCGGAAGTTCCGGCTTCACCGAGTCCGCGTTCTCCGCGGTGACTTTCACTCGTGGCCGTTATCGGCGTTCCCAGTTCGACGACGTCTGGCTGCGCACCGTGCGCATGGTGGGGACCGACCTCGCGGAGACCACCTGGATGGACAGCGAGTGCGACGAGGTGGTCCTCGCCGGCACGGAGCTGTCCGGTTCCCACCTGAACCGGGTCACTTTCCACAACTGCAAGTTCGATTCGGTCAACGCCCGCCTGGCCAAGCTGAGGAATGTCTCGTTCGTGGACTGCCTCCTGCGCGACGTCGACTTCGGCGGAGCCGTGCTCACCGACGTCACCTTCCCCGGCTCCACCCTGGAGCGGACACACTTCGACAACGCCAAGATGACCAAGGTCGACCTGCGAGGGGCGGCCGGGCTGCACATCGCTTCCGGAATCGATGCCTTGAAGGGGGCGGTGATCAGTACCTGGCAACTCCTGGACATGGCGCCGGCCCTGGCCGAGGTCATCGGCCTCACGGTGAAGGACGAGTAGACGCGATCGGCCGGGGGCCAAGGCCCACGCCCCGCTCTGCGGGTGATCACCACGGGGTGCGGTGCGTCACGAGTGGAGGGACGCCCCAACACATCCGGCACTCGGGCGTCCCTCCGTACTGCGCCGCGCCGCACCGCGCCCGCCGCCGCCCGCCGATCCATCAGGGGCGACGGGACGGCTCTCAGGGCGTCGCGGGCACCCTGGCCAGTGCGCGCAGGTCGGCGGCGGGGGAGACCAGGGCCTCGACGGCCACAGGTGTACGGCGCTCGATCAGCGTGCGCGCCGATCGCAGTTCCCTGGGGCGGCTCATTCCGGCGGCGGCGACCAGGACGCCGCGGCGGGTCCAGAACCCGAGGAATCCGTTGTCCGCCTCCTCGTCGCGGAGGACGAACTCGTCCTCCGCCCCGGGCCGCCCGTACATCTGGATGGTCCGGCCGAACTGCTCGGAGTAGAAGTACGGCAGCGCGGTGTGCTTCTCGCGCACGCCCGCCATGACGGCTCCGGCCACCGCACCCTGCTTCTGGGCGTTGTCCCAGTGCTCGATGCGGCCACGACCGGCCAGATACGGGTTCGGTTGATTCGTGACGTCACCGGCGGCAAGTATCCAGGGAACACTGGTGTGGCAGTGCTGGTCGACGACGATGCCCCGGTCGCAGTGCACTCCGGCGCGTTCCGCGAGGGTGGTGTCGGGCCTCACCCCGATGCCGACCACGACGGTCGCGGCCGGCAGCACCTCCCCGGTGGACAACCGGACCCCGGTGACGGTGTCCGTGCCGGTGAAGGCGACCACGGACACCCCGGTACGCAGTGTGACACCCGCCCGTTCGTGCATGTCGGTCACCCGGGACGCCAGCACCGGGCCGAGCGGGCCTTCCAGCGGCTGTGCGCCCATCTCGACGACGGTGACGTCCAGCCCGGCCTCCCGGGCGACCGCCGCCACCTCCAGCCCGATGAAGCCACCACCCACGACGACCAGCGGCCCGCCCCCGCTCAGCCGTGCCGCCAGGGCCCGGGCGTCCCGTATGTCGCGCAGGGTGACGATGCCGGAGAGGGCGGAGCCGGGTACCGACAGGGTGAGGGGGACGACTCCGGTGGCCAACAGCACCCGGGCGGCACGCAGCGCCTGGCCGTTGTCGAGCACCACGGTCCGGTGCTGCGGATCGAGGGCGTGGACCCGCGTGCCCAGGCGCAGATCGACGCGGTACTCGTCGTACACCTCCCGAGGGGCGATGGGGTGCAGGAACCCCGCTTCTCCACCGGAGAGGGCCTTGGACAACGGAGGCCGTTCGTAGGGAAGTTCACCGCCCGCCTCCACGACCGTCACGCGCCCGGCGAATCCGTGCTGCCGCATCGAGAGGGCGGCCGCGATCCCGGCCGCGCTCCCTCCGACAATGACATGGTGGTGTTCCGCACCGTCCATTTGTGCCTCCGCTCTTCCCCGCCCCACTGGGCGGACGCCGACAAGGCTAGGAGCGGATTCCCGGCCGGGCGGGGAAGTGTTCCGGTGGACGGGACGCCGGATTACGGGCCCGGCGGGCGGGTGGCGGACATGACGCCGGACACACGGGCCCGGAGCCGCCCCCCTCGGGCGGCTCCGGGCGAGAGCAGGTCGCCGTGGCCCTCGACCACCCGGCGGAACCGGGCGGCCTCACGGGCGCAGCACATCCCGCCCCATCCGAAACAGCCCGAGCGTCCGCCGGACGCTCGGGCTGATGCGTGGGTCAGTCACCACCTTCCCGCGGGTTCAGGGCCGGGGCGGGACACCGACACTGCTGACGTCGATCACCGTTCCCGTGGTGGTCGTCGAGTCCTTCGACGCGAGCAGCACATACGGCCCCACCACATCCTCGGGCCGGACCACGACCCCGAGCGCCGTGCCCTTGCTGACGATCTCCTCGAGCGGCAGGACCCGATCGAGGTGGGAATCCGCCAGCCCCATCGACTCCGGGCCGCTTATACCGGTCTCCAGAACGCCGGGCGCCACCCCGTTCACCCGGACGTCGGGCGCCAGTTCGTAGGCGAACTGGCGGAGCAGACCGAGTGCCGCGTGCTTGGCCGCCGTGTAGATCGGGCCTCCTCCGGGGCCGGGGAAGAGCGCGGCGCTGGAGAGAGTGAAGATCATGCTCCCCCGCGACGTGCGCAGGAGTGGTGCGGCGGCCCTGGCCCCCAGCAGGTACCCCTTGACGTTGATCGCGAACAACTCGTCGAAGCCGCGGGACAGCTCTTCCACGGGGGTCCCGGTCAGCGACCGCCCGAAGTCCCACAGACCGGCGTTGGCGACGAAGGTGTCCAGGCCGCCGAACTCCCGCTCGGCGAGGGCGCAGGCGCGAGCGTTGTCCTCGTAGGAGGTGACATCACCCCTGGTGGTACGGACGGCGTCGCCCAGGTCGGCACCCAGTTGATCGAGCCGCTCCGCGGACCGGTCGAGTACGACCACGCGCGCGCCCTCGGCGACGAAACGCTCCACTATCGACCGGCCGAGCCCACTGGCGCCTCCGGTGACGAGGGCCGATGTCCCATCAAGCCAGCCCATCGCGGCCCCCGGTCCTGCTCGGACCCGCAGGGGCCGGGTCCTGCTGTTCGATGCGTACGTACAGCTCGTCACCGTCCACACGCACCTCGTGGGTCCGCAGCGGCCGGTAGGCGGGTGTGGAGAGCGCCGCGCCGGTGCGCAGGCAGAACTTCGCGAGATGCAGGGGGCATTCGACGGAGCAGTCCTCCACCCAGCCCTCGGCCAGCGAGAAGTCCTCGTGGGTACAGGTGTCGTCGACGCAGAAGAACTCGCCGTTCGTCCGGAACACCGACACGGGGGGTGTGGTGTCCAGTCGCAGTGCCTGCTCGTCGGCTATCTCGTCGACCCGGCAGGCGCGGATCCACGACGATGTGGTGTGGTGTTCGCTCACAGGAAGACACTTATGCTCGGGGCCAGCAGGGTAGTGGTGTCCAGCACGATCTTGCGGCGGGCCACCTGGAATCCCGGTTCGTCCGGGAGCCGGCGCAGCAGATCGGTCCGCTCGCCGAAGAAGGTGTCGTGGTGGCGTTCCGCCCTGCTGCGCAGGACATGGAAGTTGACCCGTACCTCGAAGGTGCCGTCGGCCAGCTCCACGGGACGGATGTTGGTGATCAGCCGGCGGGTCCTGGACGGCGGTTCCTCCGACCATGACTGGCCTGACGTGAGACGGCGCACCCGCCCCCTCAGAAACGTCTTGTCGTCGTCGAAGAAAGCCGCGCCGTCCGGGCCCGCGACTTCGAGGCTCCGCTCGCGGACGGTCCGGGTCACCCGGGTCGGCAGCCAGTAGTGCACGTCCTCGCTGAACAGCTCCAGCCACTCCTGGAACCGCTGGTCGTCGAGGAGTTCGGCCTCCCGGTACAGGAACTGCTCGATCCGGTGCTGGGTCGTCGGGTCGACGGGCGTGCGGGTGTCGGATGCGGTGGTCATGCCGTGTGCACCTCCTGCTGCTGCCTGTTCCGGTCGAGCTCGGCGATCTGCTGCCAGGACAGGCCGGACATGAGGTCGGCCCAGCGCTGGTACATGCCGCGGGCAGCCATCTCGGTGTACATGTCCTCGGTGACCCGGACGGAGGTGCCGTCCACGCCCTGCTCCTCATGGCCCAGGCCCATCTGGGCGTTGAAGAGCGACTTGCGGGCCATGTGACCACGCAGGACCTGCTGGATCTCCGTCCAGTTCTCACCGTCGTCGGTCTCGAAGACCCCGGCGGGGCTGAAGGACCGGATGGTGCTGGTCCGGATTTCTTCGCGGACCTTCTCCGGTGCGCCCTTGGGGACGAAGGTCCAGGCCCACACCTCGATCTGCCCCGGTCCGCGCGGATGCCAGACCCGCATGGTGTTGTTGATGTCGAGCCACGAGAAGTTGGGGAAGACGGTGTTGTGACCGTTCGCGGCGAGGGCACGCTGTTCGCCGCCGCGGCGATGGATCTCTTCGCGGTGGGTGTCGAGCCAGGCGTCGAACTCGGGCCCCGACTGGGAGGGGATGATGTCGGGCCGCACGGCGAACCCCGAGCCGTGACCGTTGCCGGAGAACTGACGGCCCGGCACGGTCAGGTTCATCTCGTGCAGCTGGGCGAGTTGCTGCGGGTCCTCGATGAGAGCCACCAGGGCGGACGTGTGGGAGGACGGCACGTGGTACATGTCGCTGCCGAACTGTTCGGCGGCGAACTTCCAGTTGCAGTCGATGACCCACTTGGTGGCGCCGGGGATCAGGGTGATGCCCTCGTCGTACCGGTCGGCCATGGCGTCGAGCTGCCACGCCATGTCGCCCAGGTACTCCTCGAAGGAGGGCGCGTCCTCGTCCCACGTACCGAAGTAGAAGCCCTTGTGGTTGTGCACCCGCGGAACCCGCCGCGGGCCCCACTTCGACTTGTCGATCTCGTTGTGGTAGGCGCGCTCCTGCATCGGTACGTTCACGAGCTCGCCCGCCAGGTTGTACGCCCAGCCGTGATAGGTGCAGGTGAACGCCCTGGCCACGCCTTCGTCGCTGCGGCAGATGCGCATTCCGCGATGGCGGCACTGGTTGAGGAACGCCTTGACCGAACCGTCGCGCTGGCGAACCACCAGCACCGGGTCCTCGGCCATGTACGTCTGTATGAAACTGCCGGGCCCGGGCAGCTGGCTGTCGTGTGCCAGGAAGAGCCAGCTGCGGGCGAAGACATGCTCCAGCTCGGCCTCGTAGACCTCGGGGTCGGTGTAGATGCTGGGGTGGATCAGCCCCTTGTCGGGCTGGACCAGCTTGCCGATATCCAACATGACGATACCTTTCGCAGCTGTCAGGCGGCCGGGGGAGCGGGCGGGGCGCTGAAACGGTGGCCCCAGTTGCTGGTCGTCTCGTAGTGACTCACGGTCCAGTCCCGGTCGTCGATGACACGGCCGTTCCAGCCGTACTCGATGTCGAACCCGGAGGGCGTGCGCACGTAGAAGGACGTCATGCGGTCGTTGGAGTGCTCCCCGAGAGTGATCGGCACGGGGGCGTCCGCCCGGTTGACCGCGTCCATCGCCCGGCCCACCGCGTCCAGGGTCGTGACCTCCAGCATCAGATGGCCGATGCCCGCGGCCGGCGCGCCCTCCAGCGCGGCGAACGCGACCGAGTGGTGGCGGGGATTGCAGTGCAGGAAGTGCGCGGACTGCGGGCCGAAGGAGATCGTGTCGGAGAGCCGGAACCCGAGGTTGTCCAGGTAGAAGGCGGCGGCCTTCGCCACGTCTTCGGCCAGCAGGAAGGCGTGCCCGATCCCGATCTCGCCGTACTCGGTCTCCCCGGCGACGAAGGTGACCCCGCGGGGGGAGGAGAAACCGGCCCTGTCGACGGTCGCTCCCCAGTACGCCTCGACACGGTTGCCGCAGCCGTCGCGGAAGGTGACCAACTGGCGGACCCGGCGGCGCTCGGCCAGGGCCGCGTCCTCGCGCACCTCCACGCCGCGCGAGCGCAGCGTCTCCGCCAACCGGTCCAGTTCCTCCCGCGACCTGACCTCCAGGCCGAGCGCGACGAGGGATTCCGGGCCGGCGGGTGCACCGGCCTCCACCGCCAGCCGCCAGGACCGGCTGTCGTTCTTGAAGAAGAGGGTGTCCGGGTCCGGCGACCGGCCCAGCTGAAGCCCCAGCACCTCCGTGCCGAACTGCTTCCACTCCTCCAGGGGGCCCTGCACGACGACATAGCCCAGTGCACTCACGGTGCTCATGATTCTTCTCTCCGTCGGGTATCGGCCGGCTACAGCTGTCCGGCGAGGAACGAACGGGTCACGGCGTTGAAGTGGGCGGCCTGCTCGATCTGCGCCCAGTGCCCGCAGTGCGGGATCAGGTGCAGACGGGCGTTGGGGATACGGCGCGCGAACCACTCGCTTCCCTCCGGCGGGACGATCACGTCCTCCCGCCCGTGCACCAGCAGCACGTCGTGGGGAATGCGGTTCAGGGCGATCTCGGGGAGGCCGGGGCCCGTGCCGGGCGCCATCGTGAACGTCTGCCGGTGGGAACGCTCCACCTCCGGGCGCACCGCCACCGCCAGTCGCTCCTCGGCGATGGTTCCGAGCCGGTCGCCGAACAGGTCGGGGTCGTGGAGCATGAAGGAGATCAGTTCGGCCATGGCCCGGGGTGTCGGGTCGTCGTAGAAGTTGATCAGCCGCATCATCGCCGGGGTCGGCCCGGTCATGTTCCCGGCGCCCGCGGCTCCCATCAGTACCGCCTTGCCGAAGCGCTCCGGGGCACGGGCCAGCAGGTGCAGGGCGAGGGCGCCGCCCATCGAGTTGCCGACCAGATGGACCCGGTCGAGGTCGAGCTCGTCGAGCAGTTCCAGCACGGCCTCGACGTTCTGCCGGATGCGGGCGCCGGGCGGTGTGTCCGGGTGGCTGGAGTCGCCCCAGCCGACCTCGTCGATGACCAGGCAGTCGTAGGAATCGGCGAATGCCGGGATGGTGCCGCTGAAGTTGGACATACCGGTGGCGCCGGGGCCCGAGCCGTGCAGGAAGAGAACGGCATCCGCGTTGCCCTCCCCGGCCCGGTTGAGCCGGATGCTGTGCTGTCCTGCTCTCACATCGGATGTGACGATCGAGTTGCCCATGAGTCTTGCTCCATTGATTGAGTCACCTTGGTGCCCACGGAACGGCCCGGGGCCACCAGCCGCCCGGACCCGGGGACGAAGCCGGAGGGCTCCGTCACCGCGGCGGGCCCGGCGGGGACGCGCGGGTGCGGGAAAGGTGCGCTGCCGTCAGCCCGTACGGTGGAGACGACCGCGATGAGAGCCACGGAGCGTCACCGTGATCGCCTCCACCGAGGGTGAGTCTCGGCCTGCGGGACCTCGCGCGGGGAGGATCGTTCCGGTGGCCGGAACACCACCGCATCCGCATCGCCGAATGCGGGATCAGTCGCCTCCGGTACGCGGCCGGACGGGGGGTGTCCCGGCCATCGGAACAGCGGCCCCTCGCCGCGACGGCCGCTGGCTACGGTGCCGCCATGCCAAGCCCTGTGGACCAACCACCCGCCCCTTACGGGCGCCTGCTGTTCGCCCTGTGTTTCGCCGGCGTGGTCGCCGGGGCGATGCCGGCCGTCGTCGTGCCGGTCCTGCCCAACATCGCGCAACAGCTGAATGTCTCCGTCAGCACGGCCAACTGGTCGGTCACGGCAGGCCTGTTGATGTCGGCCGTCACCGTCCCGGTGTTCGGCCGGCTCGCCGATCTGCGCGGTGGCCGCAGGGTGCTGTTGTGGTGCCTGGCGGTGCTCACCGCCGGCGCGGTGCTGTCCGCCCTCGCCCCGTCCATCTGGCTGCTGATGCTCGGCCGCACGCTTCAGGGCGCGACAGGAGCGGTGTTCCCCCTGGCCATCACGGTGCTGTACCGCGAGGTGGCAGGGGAGCGCCGCACCTCCGCCATGGCGCTGATGTCCGGAACGCTCGCCGTGGGCGGCGGGCTCGGGCCGGTGATCGCCGGTGTGCTGAACCGGGTCGAACCCGATTACCGGGTGCTGTTCTGGCTCTGCGCCGCGCTCGGAACGGTCTCGCTGCTCCTGGTGGTCCTGTTCGTGCCCCGGCGGGAGGCAGCCGTCGGCACCGGACGGGTGGATGTCACGGGAGCCACTCTGCTGGGCACGGCCCTGGTGCTGGTGATGCTGCCGTTGTCACAGGGGACCGCCTGGGGCTGGACCTCGGCACCGGTCGTCGCGATGGCCGTCGGCGCGGTGGTGACGTTCCGGCTCTTCCTGCGGGCGGAGAACCGCCACCGCGACCCCCTGCTGGACACGGAACTGCTGCGTCGCCGACCGATCATGATCGCGAACCTGGTGTCCGCGCTGGTCGGCGCCGCCATGTACCTCTCCTCGTTGGTACTGAGCCACCTCGTGCGCAGTGCACCGGAGTCCTCGGGCTACGGCTTCGGCGCTTCCGCGCTGACCACCGCGTCGGTCTACCTGCTGCCGTGCGCCGTCGCGGCCGTGCTCGCCGCGCCGGTCGGCGGCCGGCTGGTCGTCCGTTTCGGCAGCCGCGCCACCCTCGTCGTATCCGGCCTCACGGGCATCGTGGGCTTCGCCGTCCTGGCCCTGGCCCACGACCGGCCCTGGCAGGTGGTGGCCTCCAGCTTCACCATCGGGGTGATGGTGAGCCTGGGGTACGCCGCGCTCCCGGCGCTGCTGGCCCAGTTCGTGCCCCCGTCCCGGGTCGGCATGGCCAACAGCGCGAACGCGCTGACCCGTTGGGTGGGCGGCGCGGCGGGAAGCAGCCTTGTCGCGGCAGTGCTGGCCGCCTTCACCCCGGAGGGAGGCGGTACGCCGGGCGAGAGCGCCCTCGTGGTGCTCGCGGCGACCGGAGCGGTCATGGCCGCGGCCGTCGTTCTCCTGGCGCGGTTCGGACTGTCCGTGCCCGGTGCCGCCGGTCCTCCGGGGCGTCGGGGCTCAGGGGGTGGTCGCCACTGACCGGCCGGCGGCGCTTTCCCTGATGGTCATCAGGACGAACTGGCGCAGGCGCCGCATCCCCATGGCGACGCCGCCTGCCCCGTTCTCGGCGAAGACCACCAGTCCGGCGGTGAACGACACGGTGAGTTCCGCCAGTTCCTCCGCGAGTTCCTCGGCGTCCGGTGCGCCGCACTCCCGGGCGACCGGTTCGATGGCGGCGGCCAGCTCGTCCCGCACGCGGCGGCGCGCCTCGTGGACCAGGGGCGCGATCTTTCCGTCCTTGTCCTCCTGCAACTGCAGCAGGAACATCAGCCGCATGAAAGGAACCCCGTCGCGCATGACCTCGGCGGCCCGGTCGTAGTAGGCCCCGAGGCGGTCGAGCGGGTCGGCGCCGCCCAGTTCCTCCACCGCGGGCAGCTCGTCGAAGAAGAGGGTGGAGGCCCGGTCGACGACCGCGGACAGGAGACCGAACTTGTTGGTGAAGTGGTGATAGATCGAACCGACCGGCAGCCCGGACGCCTGGCAGACCTGGCTGATGGTGACATCCGCGTAGCCCCGCGAGCTGAACATGCTCTCGGCGGCGTCCAGGATCTGATCCCGGCTCGACCTGGTCGTATCCATGGCGCCCACCTTATCGACCTGCCGCGAGAAGCTGGAGGGCCGAGCCGGACACCAGCGAACGGGAGATCGCCCCGGCGGCCTGGCGAAGCGAGCTGACCAGGACGTGCCCGCTGCCGGCCGAGGCCGCGAATCCCACCGAGACGGCGGCGACGGCACGATGCTGGGCCAGTATCGGCACCGCCACGCAGGCCAGCCCCTCGACGGCCTCCTCCCGGTCGACCGCGAATCCGTCGGTCCTGATGGCGGCCAGTTGCCGACGGACACCTTCCGCCGATACCAGGGAGTGGGCTGTCCTGCGCGGCAACGGCCCGGCCAGGGCATCGGCCACCACCCGCTCCTGCGAGAACGCCAGCATGGCCTTGCCGATGGCGGTGCAGTGGGCGGGCAGTCGGCCGCCCACCACGGCGGGGGACGGATCGTATTTCCGGCTGCGGAGCTTCTCCAGGTAGACGGCCTCCCCGTCGCGCAGAATCGCCAGGTGCAGTGTCTGTCCGGTGACCCGGTGCAACTCTTGGAGATGCACCATCGCGGCGTCCCGAAGGGCCACTTCCGGGGGCAGGGCACCGAGGGTGAACATGCGCAGCCCCACGCGGTATCCACCGTTGTGCTGCTCGACCGCGCCCACCTCGAGCAGCATGGCCAGCACCCGGTGCGTGGTGGACTTCGGCAGCTCGCTGCGGCGCATGATCTGCGCCAGAGTCAGTACCCGCCGGCTGTGGCTGAACGCTCCCAGGACCCGGAATGCCTTCCACAACACCGACGGAGCCAGCGAGCTTCCCGGGACGTCGACGGGGGTCGGGGCCGGCAACGGTTGATCGGTCATTTCTGGGATCACCTCACCACGTTAGAACGATTGCTCTAGAATCATCGTTCTAAGAAGCTACTGGTGTATCGCGACCGGGTCAACAACCGGAAGAGGACAACGACGGGTGAACGGGCCACGAGCCGGCCCGGGGCCCCGGTGTGCTTTTCCACGAGCGGTGCGGACGTCACCGCGAGCGACATGCGCAGGTCAGCGCATCAGCTCGGTGACGAGCGTGAGGATCATCCCCAGGCCCAGGACGGCGAGGAAGCCACCGGCGGCCTTCGTCAGCCACGGGAGGACACGGGAGAGCTTCGCGAGTGCGCGCTCGGAACCCAGCGCGACAGCGACGAAGAGATCCCAGACGAGCACGATCGTGACCATCCACACGCCGTAGAACACCAGCGACACCGGGCCCGCGTCGGCAAGAGCCGCGGCGAGGCTGACGTAGAACAGCGCGTTCTTCGGATTGAGCAGGCCCGACGCGAGCCCGAGGCCCAGGTTCTTCGCCCAGGTGGTGTGCCCGGCCCGGGGCTGTTCGGCGAGCTCGACGCCGGCCTCGGCCCGGAAGAACGCGATCCCGATCCAGACGAGGAACACGCCGCCGGCCGCCTGGATCGCGTGCAGGACCATGGGCGCCGAGATCAGCGACAGCCCCGAGAACGCCGCAGTGATGAAGATGCCGTTCGCACCGGCGATCCCGACACATATGGCCGCGGCGTTGCGTCGGCCACCGGCCGTCGCGGTGCGGGCGATGAGGAAGAAGTCCACTCCGGGGATCAGTAGGGCGAGGAAGTGCGCGACCGCGACAGCGAGGAACTGCTCCATCTCTTCTCCAGAGGCGTTGACGATGATCTGTCCCGCCGAACTCTGGGGTGGCAGCGCACTGGGGTCTTGTACGAAGTTGCGTCAGCGACGGTACGCGCCGGGAGTGGCGGCGACGTGGGCCCGGAAGACCCGGTGGAAGTGGCTCTGGTCGGTGAAACCGAGCGCGTACGCGGTCTCGGCGAGCGAGCGCCCGTCGCGGAGCATCGCCCGCGCGGTGATGATGCGGTCGTTCTGCCGCCACGCCAGCGGAGGCAGCCCGGTGGCGCGCTT
The DNA here is from genome assembly GCF_030116705.1 of Streptomyces sp. ML-6. Lineage (NCBI taxonomy): Bacteria > Bacillati > Actinomycetota > Actinomycetes > Kitasatosporales > Streptomycetaceae > Streptomyces > Streptomyces sp. ML-6. Next base: position 288,564 of record NZ_JAOTIK010000002.1, on the reverse strand, counting down.
CATGGCCCGGATGAGTTGGTACTTGTCCATCCCGGCGACCTCGGCCAGCTCATCGAGCCCCGGGGCCGGCTCGGCCTCGTGCAGCCGGTCGATCACTGTGCCCAGACGGGCCAGGAGGGCCGCGTCGGTGGCGGGAGCGATCCGGTGGTGCGGGGCGAGCTCTGCGCAGTCGTGAAGGACCTGACGGAATTCGGTTTCGGCACGTTCGGCATCGGCGCCGAGAAACAACAGATCGTTGATGGTGCTGAACCGGTCGTGCAGGCCCGGGTGACGGAAGACGCTGATCTCGGTCGGCAGGCTCCCCGGCTCATCGGGCAGGAGTGTGGTGATCCAGTCCTGATCGGCCTGGATCATCTGATACCTCCAACGACCGTTCTCCGGGTTGCAGGCGTGGACGTGCCCGGCAGGGATGAGGATCACGTCGCCTGCGGCGAGCGGAAGGGCCTCGCCCGCCGCTCCGGCGAACGTGGTCAGGCCGGAGTCGATCAGCCCGATCGAAAAGCGGTCGTGGGTGTGCGGCCGGTAGCAGGTGATTTCCTGACAGGAACGCCGTGACTCCAGGTGCGGCAGGAGTGCGCTGTGCCAGAACTCGGGCATCAGCCATCACCCGCCTTGCGTCGAGAGACCAGGAATCACCGCGGCCGGGCCGACGCCGGCACCGCCGTTTCGCAAACAAGCTTATCGGCGCCACCGGCGTCGGCGGATCCCCGCCGAGTGCGCCCTCTCACTCCTTCAGGAGCACCGCCTGAGTCTGGACGGTCATGCCGACACGGCGCTCCTCGTCGTACAGGTTGGTCTGGACCGTGATGAAGCGCCGCCCGGTGTGCACCGGCCGGGAGATGGCCCGGACCCTGCCCTTCTTCACCCCGTGAAAGAAGTTGGTCTTGGACTCGATCGTGGTGGTGGCCGCCCCGGGCGGCAGGTTGAGGAAGGCGCACACGGCGCCGACGCTGTCGGCGAGAGCCATCAGCGCCCCGCCGTGCAGGGCGCCCCCCAGCGTCGTGTGTTCCGGGCTCCAGTCCAGATGGCCGCGGACCTCATCCGCGGTGGCGTGGTCGAGGGCGACGCCGATGCTCCGCGCGTGCGGCATCGCCGCCACGAGTTCGTTGTGGGACGGCTGCGGGGTGTTCGTCATGATGGGCCTGCCTCGGCTCGACGGTCGGAAGAAGGAATGGGTGGAAACTTCGGGAGCCGGGGCTCAGTGGGCGTCTATGGCCTCGACGTACCGGCCCCGGCTCATCAGGTGTTGCAGTCGGCCATCGGCCGCTCCGGTGGTGCCGTGCGCCTGCTTCACGTACAGGTTCCCGAAGGCAGCGCGGACCCCGGGCGTCATGTGCCGGTCGTCGCCGCACACCTACCCCCTGGCTCCCGCTTCCCACGGCTCCCCCACCTCGTCCACCACCGAGGCCGGACGGGCGACGCCCGCGCGGAACGCCTCGTCCACCCCGCCGTGTTCGATGCCGGGCCCGAACCGTCCGGCCCGCTCCCTCAAGGCTGGTACCGGAGCGCCAACAGGAACGGAGGGATCGGCAACGGGGGAGTCGTCGGGGGCCGCGGAGTGGGGCGGGACGATGGCCTCGATCATGTAGGTGTTCCACTCTGGCAGAGTTGGCCGGGCAGCCATCAGCGGATGGCCCGCTCCCAGCTTTGTGCCATGCGAGACACATGGACCGACTCTCTTCTACAAGAACTGGTAGCCGCCGCCACCGTGCGAGGGCTTGTATTCCCGCCCGGGCCCGGCACTCATGGTGACACGGCACGCGCAGGAGGAGCGCATGAACTACACGGGGCGCCGGCCGGACCACCCACCGGCCGCCCAACTCCCAGAAGCGGACAGTGAATCGGCGGTCTTCTGGCGCAACCGTGCCACCGGCCTGTTCGACCGCCTCCCGCTGCTCCTGGCCTTCTGCAGGGCAGACGGCACGATCATGCGGGCGAACCCTGCGATGGCGGCCGAGTGGGACACGCTGGCCGGGGCGCTGACAGGCCGCAGTGTCCTCGACCTCTTCTACCCGGAGAGCAGGAAACAGCTCCGCTCGGTCACGGAGGCGATCCGGCTGCGCCGTCGCTCCCGGTACTCCGTCGCCGTCCGCTGGACCACCGCGGCCGGAGTCGAACGCCAGGGAGAGGTGATCGTGGACCTGGTCAGCGACACTCCTCGCGAGGAGCCTGATCTGCTGCTCCTCGTGCGGGCCGAGGAAGAAGGCCCCGTACCGGCCGACAACGGCGCCCGGTTCCGCGAGAAGACGGATGACACCGAGACCTGCATCCTGGCCCTGACCGCGGGCGGTCGCACGACCGCGCAGGTGGCCTCGGCCGTCGGTCTCACCGCTGACGGGGTCAACTACCATCTCAAGCAGTTGTCCCGCCGCTGGGGTGTGTCGGGCAAGGCGGCCCTGGTCGCCCGCGCCTACGCGGAAGGCGTCCTCGCCCCCGGCACCTGGCCGCCCGCGCCCACGCGGGCCGCCACCCCGCCGCGGGCGGATTCATGAGGTGAACCGCCTGCGGACGGCAGGCGGGATGAGCGCCCGTGCGAGCTCCCACAGTTCGCGCGGCGCGGCGAGGACAGGCCGACGGCCGAAGCGGGCACGGGCCCGTGTTCGAGCAGGTCGGCCGACCACTTCATGCAGCTCCGGCTCCAGAGCCATGACTCGGGATGGTCGGATCGGTGGGACTCCATCCCTCGACGGCAGGACACGAGAACTTCTATACTGACCGAAAAGCAGGACATGCATCTTTACATTCAGGACGGGTGGAGATGGATGTGAACCCTGCCCCGGGCCGGCGGCCCGCGGCACCCAGGATCGAGCGGCCTCTCACCCCGCATCTGCGGGCACCGGGGTGGTGCCAACTGCACCGGATCCGTGGCCGGATCGCCCGGGGTGCAGGCGCTCGTCCACGAGACGGTCATGCTGTCGGCGTGGCAGGAGAGCGGCGACGACCTGAACTTCCTGGCGGCCGAGCAGGGCGCCCCGGACGGTCTCCGCGGCGACCTCGGCCGGCCCGCTGCTACGGTGCCCCGCCCGCCTCGTGAGGCCGGGCCCGACCCTGCGGCAAGCTAATATCAAGATTCAGGATGGATGTCCCGCATGGTGGAGCACCAGCGTTCGTGATGACTCCGCCCCTTCTCGGCCCCCTCATTCCCTCACCCTCGAAGGACCTCGTGATGAGCGACCAGCACACCTCCGACGCCGTGCAGACCGACTGGCTCACCGTGGCCACCGCCGACGGCCCGATGCGCGTGTACGCGGCGCGCCCCGCCCGGCCCGCCGACCGGGCGGTGATCGTCCTCCAGGAGGCGTTCGGGGTCAACGACCACATCCAGGACATCGCCCGACGCCACGCGGCCCGGGGCTTCCTCGCGCTCGCCCCCGACCTGTTCCACCGCAACGGTGTCGGCACCCTCGCCTACGAGCAGCACGCCGAAGCCATGCCGCTCATCGGCGCCATCGGACCGGACGCCATCATCATGGATGTCGAAGCCGTCCTTGCCCACCTCGCCGGCCAGGAAGGCGTTCCGGCTTCCCGCGCCGTGGTCAACGGATTCTGCTTCGGTGGCCGCGCCGCCTTCACCGCGGCCACGGCCGTCCGGGGGCTCGGCGGCACCGTTGTGTTCTACGGGCCCGGCATCGCCGCCGGGCCGCACGCCGTCGTCGACCGGGCCAAGGACATCGACGCCCCCGTGCTGCTGCACGTGGGCGCCGAGGACCCCACCATCCCCGCCGATCACGTCGCGGCCGTCGACGCGGCACTGCGCGACGCCGGCGTCGACTTCGAGAGCTACGTGTACGAGGGCTCCGGGCATGCCTTCGCCTGCGACGCCCGCCCGCACATGTATGTCGAGGACAGCGCACGGACGGCGTGGCGGCGCACCTACGCTTTTCTCGACAAGCACGTGCCCCCGACCGCCTGAACGCCCTTCCGGGACGAACCTGTACCGTTTCCTGTATGTCAGGAATCAATCCTCGCGAAACGGGAAGCGGTCAGGGCTACCGGGGGCGCAACTCCACCGCGGACCGGGCTCTCGACATCTTGCTGATGTTCGACGAGGACCGGCTGGTGCTCCCCGCCACCGAGGTGGCGGCGCGCCTCGGCGTGGCCCGCTCCACCGCCTACAGGTACCTGCAGAGCCTCACCTCGAACGGTTTCCTCGAGGAGAGCGAAGGTTCTGGTTTCCGCCTCGGCCCCCGTGTGCTCGACCTCGCCCGGCTCGCCCGCAAGGGCATCGGCCTGTCCGACCTGGCCCGGCCCGTGATGCGGGACCTGGTGGAGCGCACCGGCATGCCCGTCCTGCTCACCCGCAGGGCCGGTTCCGCCGTGGTGTGTCTGGAGCGCGAAGAGGCGGGCACCTTCCTGCGCCTGTCGTACGAGCGGGGCCAGGTCCTGTCGGTCAACGCGGGAGCCGCCGCTCTGGCCCTGCTCGCCTGGGCACCCGACAACGAACTCGACGAGCTGCTGGCCGAGCCGTTGCCCCGGTACACCGACGCCACCCATACCGACCCGGACGAACTGCGCGTCCACCTCGCCGAAGTCCGCGAACAGGGCTATGCCGTCAGCCGGGGTGAGCTCGATCCCGATGTGCTCGGCGTCGGAGCCCCGGTGAGAGGGGAGACCGGTGCCGTGGTCGCGGCGATCAGCATCGCGGCACTCTCCCACCGGGTTCCGGACCGGGAGGTCCCGCGCTTCGTGAAGGCCGTACGGGAAGCGGCCGATGCGCTGTCCGCCCAAGTGGCGCGCATGGGGGCTTCTTGAGGGTGGTGCGCATGGGGGTTTCGTGAGGCATTCCTCCGACAACCTCCACCTCGGCCGCCACCCGAAAGCGGCGGCGCGCTGCCCGTACCCCGCACCGGAAGGCGGACAACGTCGGTGTTCCAGGAGACCCCGACCCACCGCCGCCTCATCGCGGAGCGCGGCGACGCCCCCGTTCAGGTACGCCGCGAGGCCGAGCGGATTCACCACCACCTCGCCGCAGGTCATGCCGTCCCGGCAGGCGCCCCTCACCGGTCCGCCGAAGCAGTGCAATGAGCCGCCCCGACGGGTCCGCGGTTCCCGCCCGGGCGTCGGGTGACAGATGCCCCACTCCGTGCGGGGTGGGGCATCTGCTTGCTCCTCAGCGTCAACTGAGAAGATATGCAAGGGTCAGGCCGGGGTGGGGACCGGCCAGTCGAAGGCCGACAGGTCGATCTCGGGATGGACCGCCGCGCAGTCGGCGCAGGTGCGTGCGCGAAGGTCGGCGGTGAATCGGGCGCAGGCCGCCGCGTACATGCGGCCGGCCGGTGTGTCGTCGTCGTGCTCCCACTCGTAGCGGTGCAGTTCCTTCTCGCACCCCGGGCAGAACCAGACCGCACCCTGCAGGCCGGCCTCGAGCGGCAGGTACCGGATCGTGACGCCCTGCTGGAGGGGCACGATCCGGTGCGGGGTTCCGGCAGGTACGTAGACGTGGTCGCCCAGGTCCATGCGGAACCGGTTCACCGAACTGTCGCGCAGGTGCACCTGCGCCGCCCCGGACAACTGGCTGAGCACGGTGTCCTTCTCGCAGACGAGATGGAAGGGCTGAGGCAGCCAGTTGCGCGACAGATAAACCTGGGGGTCGGTGTCGGCGGGCAGGACGGCGACGTCCTCGTAGTTGCCGATCCCGAGGGCGGCGTCGAGGGCGTGGAGCGTGCGGCGGCGGTTCATGACTGCTTCTCCTGCTCGGTCGGGGTGGGTGCGGCATCACGCAGGGCCCGGTGGGACGAGTTCACGGCGCGGGTCTGGGCGACCTCTCTGCCCCAGCCCCAGATCGCACCGGGAAAGGGAGCGTTGACGTGGCCACAGGTGTCACACGTACGGCCCTCGTCACTGTTGCGCAGCTCGATGAATTCGGTGGAGCCGAGTGCGGTGGCGAACTGGCGTACCGGGACGCCCGGTTCGCCGTGACGCCCGGCGTCGTAGCCGGGCAGTGGGAAGGGGGTCGCGTCGTAGTCGTGCCGGACGATCTCCGCCTTGCAGTTCGTGCAGCGGGCTATCAGGGCCTCGGTCTGGTCGCCCTCGTCGGACTGATGCTGGGTGACCACGATGACGGCGAAGGCCTCGGGGTTCTTCTCGTCGCGCAGGAAGGAGTTCACCCCGTGCAGGTTCTGGGCCGCCATGATCTGGCCGGAGGCCAGCATCGACTCGTGGGAGCCGTAGTTGACGACGACCTCGTTGACGGCGTTCCAGTGGAAGAAGTGCCCGTACTCCTTGTCGGGACCGCCGAACATCACGCTGCCGCACGGCACGATGGCGCCCGCGTGGTCGTAGGGGAACAGCGGAGTGAGCTGCGCAGCGGCCTTGGCCATCTGCTCGTAGACGTTGGCTTTGAGAGGTTCGCGGTCGGGGTCGGGCGAGGGGATGCGTCGCGTCTCCTTCAGCTTCTCCGACTTGATGACCGATGGGCTCAGAGGGCTCACAACTTCTCCTTCTGGCAAGGATGTTGCACCATGCGGAACAGTGGCCGCTATTTTGATACTTGGCATCGCCGAATGGCAAGCAGCACAGACATGGAGAAGTGGCTGGATCTCTGCTCTCGGGTTCGCTCGCTCCTGTGCGCCCACAGGGGTTTGCCAGTCGTGTGGACCGGGCCGGATCTGGCCTGATCTGGCCGGAGTCGGCAGCGTGGGTCGATGCCACGCGTTGCGGAGCGGGAGGGGGAGCCGGGGTGGGGACCTGGCCGGCTGACGGCAATGCGGCGATGCGGCTCGAGTGCCGCCACACGACAGCGCGCTGCTCGTGGGCGTTGTCGGTGGAAGTCGGGGGCGGGGCGTCAGGGCCGCCGCCTCCGAGCCGACGCCGCGGAGGGGCGTCGGCCGGGTGGCTTGCTGTTCGGGCGGTGCCGGGACCGGTCGGGCGCCGGGTCGCGGAGTCCTCGGCCCTCTGTGGTGGTCCGGCCGGTTCCGTCCCCGCCAATGGCTCGGGCGGCAGCGACCGGAGGGGCTTCCCGTGGGGTCGGACAGCTCATGGCGGCACGGCGCCCTTCCGTGCTCCGCCGTCCGGGATCATGCGAAGAAGAAGCGTTCTGATGCCGTGGCGGGCAACGTCTGCCCGCTGCACCGTGCTTCAGCCGAACCGGGAGCCCAGCTCACGCGCGACGGCCACGGTTGCGCTGCCGGTCTCGGCGGCCCAGCTGGCGCCGGAGCGTGACAGTGGTGCCGTGGTGGCGAGCGCGGCGCGCGGACGGCCTCGCTTGTCGCGCACCACGGCCGCGACCGCTCTGACGTCGTCCTCGCTCTCCGCGTCATTGAACGCGTAACCGACGCGCCGCACCTCGGTCAGCTGCCTGCGCAGCTCGTCGAGAGTGGTGGCGGTGCGAGGGGTGGCGGAGGCGAGTTCGCCCGAGGGGTAGAGTGCGACGAGCGCGTCGTCGGACAGTTCGGCGAGCAGAGCCTTGCCGGCCGCGGTCCCGTGTGCGGGCAGCGTCCGCCCGACCCGGCCACCGGTGCGCACGATGTGCTTGCTCTCGACGCTGTCGAGGTAGACCACCTCGGTGCCGCGCAGGAGCGCCAGATGGGCGGTCTCGTTGGTCCTGTCGCGCAGCTCCGTGAGGGCGCTGTGGGCCAGGCCGCGGATGTCGATGTTGTCGAGCACGGCCAGTCCGATGTCGACGAGCGCGGGTCCCGGCTTGTAGGCGCGGGAGAATTCATCCTGCTCGACGAACCGGTGATGGCTCAGTGTGGTCAGCATGCGGTGGACGGTGGAGCGGGACAGGTTCATGTCGCGGGCGACCTGATTGACCCGGATCATCTCGTGATCCTCGAACAGGCGCAGCATGCGCAGCACGTTGTCGACCGCTCCGATCAGCCCGCTGGGGCGGTCGGCAAGGTCTGGTTCCTCGGCGTTTTCGCCTCTCTTCGCATCCACGGAGAGCACAGTAGCGCAGCGATTTCCAGCCCTTATGAACACTTTGATTTAGTAGCAGGATGCGGTCTACTGTTCCGCACAGTGACACATTCACGAATGAGGGGGATGGGATGTCTCTCCACGGAAGCCCTCACCGGTCCTCCGGCCTGTCGCCGGAGGACATCGCGGGCAACACATCGGCCCACGGGGCCGACACCGTTTTAGCCGCGGAGCGGGAGCTCGAACGGATCGGCTTCTCCTCCGACCCCACCGGCAGGGTCCGCGCCACGCGGAAGGTGACCGGGCCGGCCACGCTCGTTGACGGGGGAAGCAATGACTGACACGCCGCGCCTGAGGCGCCCGGTCACCCTCCAGTTCCGTGGCGACTGGGGGCAGGCCAACATGCACCGCATCTGCGGCTGGATAGCCCAGGAGATGGGCGACCGGGCGCCCAAGGGCTCCCGGTTCGCGATCTGGTCGGGCACCGGCGGCCTGGACCAGATGAAGGCGCTGCGCGCCGGCGAGTGCGACATCACTGTCGTCACCCCGGCCGCCGCCGTACGGATGCTCCACCGGGCAGGCGAGCTCGAGGGCCTGGCCGCGTTGGGAGTCATCGGCCAGCGCGACCGTCTCGTCGTGGCCGTGGACGCCGCGCTTCCGGTGCAGAACGCCTCCGAACTGGCCGCGATCGCCGATCGGTTGGTCGTCGCCACATCGCCGGACGACGGCGTCAACCTCGTCGGGTTCGCGGTGCACAAGGCGCTGCGCCTTGCGGGTGTCGACCCGGACCGGCTCACCTTCGCCTACAGCGAGCGCCCCTTCCCGGCCCTCACCCGCTTTGCCTCGGGCGGCGCGAACGTGCTGATCCACGAGGCGTTGATGACTCCGCCGTGGCAGCGCATCGACCAGGTCCGCCCGGTCAGGTACGTGCCGTGGGGCGACGAGGTCCTGCGGGCCTTCGCCGCGGAGGGCTGGCCCGACGCCGTGGTGGAGGCCGGATACCTGCCCGGTCTCCAGGAGGACCTGCGCACGCTCGAGTTCTCCGACTTCGTGGTGCTGTGCCGCGACGATCTGCCCGAGGACGTGGCCCATCTCGCCACGTGGTGCATGGTGCGGACCCGTCGAGCCCTGGAGGCGCAGTACGCGCACCTTCCGGTGAACCACACGCCGGTCACGTATCCGATCGTTCCCGCCGACATGGCGCGTACGCCGTTGCCACTGCATCCCGGAGCCGCCAGAGCCTACGCCGAGTCGGCCTCCGCGGACGCACTGGACGAATCATTGATGTGGGGCTGACCATGTCCATACCCGCTCCGGACCCGGAACCGAGGACTTCACGGACCGAGTTGCTGATCATCGGAGCCGGCCCCGCCGGCCTCTTCGCCTGCTTCTACGCGGGCATGCGCGGCCTGGGAGTCACCCTGCTCGACAGCCTGCCGCACCTCGGCGGGCAGGTCGCCGCCCTCTACCCGGCCAAGGAGATCTTCGACGTCGCGGGCTTCCCCGCGATCACCGGACAGAGCCTCGTCGACCGCCTGGTCCGACAGGCCCGGCTCGCCGAACCCGTCATCCGGCTCAACGAAGGTGCGGGCGCGCTGGATCACGGACCCGACTCGGTAACGGTGTCCACGAGCAGTGGTCACCGCATCCGGGCCGGCGCGGTTCTCATCACCGCGGGGATCGGCCGCTTCACCCCGCGCCCCCTGCCGGCCCTCGAGAACCATCACGGAAATGGGGTGCACCACGTGGTGGCCGCGCCCGAGGAGTACGCGGGCCGGGACGTGGTGATCGTCGGCGGCGGCGACAGTGCCGTCGACTGGGCCAACACGCTTGCCCCGCATGCCCGTCGGGTCACGCTCGTCCACCGGAGAAAGCGATTCAGCGCCCATGAGCACTCGGTGAACCAACTCATGGAATCCACCGTCCAGGTCCTGACCAACAGCGAGATCGCCGAGGTCCACGGCGCCGGCCAGGTGGAAGCGGTGACCGTACGCGACCACGGCACACAGGCACTGGCGCGCCTTGACGCCGACGTGGTGATCCCCGCTCTGGGACACATCGCCTCGCTGGGTGCCCTCAAGGACTGGGGACTGAACCTGAGCGGCCAGCAGATCGAGGTCCGTACCGACATGTCCACCGGTGTCGACCGCGTCTACGCCGCCGGTGACATCACCACCTATCCCGGCAAGGTCCGGCTCATGGCGGTCGGGTTCGGGGAGGCCGCCACCGCGGTCAACAACCTTGCCGCCCTGCTGCGCCCGGGACTTGACGTCTTCCCCGGTCATTCCTCGGACCGGGCGCACCGACCCATCCCCCCGCATCCGCAAGAAGAGGCGACGACATGGCGTATGTGATCAACGAGAAGTGCATCAGTGAAATCGACGGCTCATGCGTCGACGTGTGTCCCGTGGATTGCATTTACGAGGGCCTCACCAAACGCTACATCCAGCCCGAGGAATGCATTGAATGCGGTGCCTGCCTGACCGAATGCCCGGTCGCCGCCATCACGGCGCCCGCCGGCACGGATCCGGCCTGGGCCGAGGACAACAAGACGTTCTTCGCGCTGCCCCTGCCCGGCCGCGGCGCACCGCTCGGCAGTCCCGGCGGCGCCATGGGGACCGGACCGATCGGCGTGGACACCCCGCTGGTGGCGAACTGGACCAGGGGATAACCAATGCAGCACATCCTCCTGCTCGTCAGGGGGCAGGCCGGGCACGACGGCGGCGACACCACCCCGCCCTCCGCGACCAGGCCTTCAGCCGCCGGAATCCCGACGACTGCACCGACATGGGCCGGCTGTACCAGCCGGTCGCCAGTTGACCGGAAGTTGTGATGAAGGAAGAGATCGAACACACTGTACGCGCCGGCCGCGCACTGGCTGCCGCGGGTCTGACCGACATGGTGTGGGGACATGCCGCCGTGCGCGATCACGACGGTCACGGGGTCTGGATGAAGGCCGCCGGCTGGGGATTCGAGGAAGTGGACGCCGAGCGCGTACTCCTCGTGAGCAGGGACGGGGAGGTGCACTACGGCCGGGGCGAGCGCCACATCGAGTACCACATCCACACCGAGATCATGGAGCACCGCCCCGACGTCGGTTGTGTGGTGCACACCCATGCCCCCGCGCTCGCCGCCTTCGCCTCCCTGGACACCGAGCTGCGACCCATCTCCCACGACGCAGTCCCCTTCTGCGCTCCGCAGTTGCCGCGCTTCACCCATACGGGCGCGCTCATTGCGACTGCCGAGCTCGGCGTCGCTCTGGCCCGGACGCTCGGTGATGCGCACGGCTGCCTGATGCCGAACCACGGCGCTGTCACGGTCGGGCCCGACGCGGCCACCGCCGTGATGTACGCGGTCCTGCTGGAACGTGCCTGCCGTACGCAGCTCATGGCCATGGCGGCAGGCGGTCCGAGGGTGTGGTCGGACCCCGTCGAAGCCGAGTTCAAGAACCGTCAGGTATGGAACTCCGCCCAGCGCGAGGCGGGTTGGCAGTACCTCCAGCGGCTTTCCGCGAGGAAGTACCCATCCTGATGTCCCGCCGCACGGGTGACGGGGCGTTCCCCCGGCCCTCTCGTGCCGGTGTTGTGGAGGGGCACCCGCCGGCGGGCATCACAGATTAATTCAGTTTTTTCCATGATTTTCAGGCGTTACGATCGAACGGTGGCGAGCGAGAACCCAGCAGGTCGGGCGTGGCCGGGGCGACGACCGTTCGGCGCGACTTCCTGGGGAACACACGACCTGGACGGCGGCTCGCACGCCGGTCCGCCGCCGCAGTGGTTCCGTGGCGTACGCCGGTGGTGAGGAAGGGCCATGCAGTGGTGGTGTTCCTCGCCGATGTCCGCCCCGGGCCGGATCCCGGGCGCGACCACCCGCCGGTTCACCGCCTGGAAAGGTCAGCCGCGGACGACCTTGCCCCCATGGCCCTGCGGCAGCGATCGAGTCGCGGCTCCCGAGGGGAGCCGAGCCGCCACGGGTTCCGGGCGGCCACGTGCCCGAGCCCAGTGAGCGGCGTGCCGGCGACAGCCACACCCAGAATCTCTGGTCCTCCGGCCTTATGAGCGACCAGAGCAACCCCCCATGAAAGGTAGGACCCTGTGAGCGGGACACCGCATCACGGCCTCGACCCGCGCGCACTGCGTGACCGGGTGACCGCCCCTTCGGCCATCGACCTGCCCGCGGTTGGTGAGGACCTCGTCTGGCGGCCGGTCACCGCCGCCGACATCGACCTGATCCTCGACCTGGAGCGCGCCGCCGGCGAGGTCGACCACCCGCGCTCGCTGGTGTTGAGGGACGAGTTGGAAGAGGAGTTCGCCGACGAGACCTTCGTGCCCGAGCACGACGCGGTGATCGCACTCGACCGCGACGGGAGAGCCGTCGCCTACGGCTCGGCCACGGCTCCGTCGAGCCCGGAGACGATTTTCTGGGTGGAACTCGACGGAACGGTGGTCCCGGACCGTCGTGGTGAGGGCATCGGCAGCGCGCTGCTGGCCTGGCAGGAGGCCCGTGGCCTCCAGCATCTCGCCTCCTGCGAATCCACCCTGCCCGGGTGGCTGGCCGTGGGCGCGGACGAGCGTGCCACCCGTACGATCCGGCTCCTGGAGGCGAACGGCTACGAGCGCGCCCGGTGGTGGCTGGAGCTGGAACGCGACCTGGCGGCACCGCTCCCCGAACTGCCGTCACCTTCGGGGGTGCGCTTCGTGCCCTACGACAAGGAGTGGGCGGAGCCGACCAGATCCGCATGGAACGACGCCTTCCGCGACCACTGGGGCACTCAGCCGATGACCGCCGCCGAATGGGCCGCCGGTGACCGCCTGCAGGCGTCCCGCCCGGACCTGGCCGTGCTCGCCCTCGCCCCCGACGAGTCCGGGGGCGAGCGCGTCGTCGGCTTCGTTCTCGTGGACGTGACGCCGGAGGAATGGCCGCTGCGCGGAGGCTCGTTCGGGTACATCTCGTCCGTCGGGGTGAGGCGGGAGGCACGGGGGCAGGGGCTGGCCCGTGCCATGCTGGCCCACGTGCTGCGGACCCTGCGGGCCGAGGGCCTGGGCCGCGCCGTGCTGGACGTCGACGCCGAGAGCCCCACCGGCGCCCTCGGCCTGTACCAGAGCCTCGGATTCACCGTCAACGACCGCTCGGTCAGTCTCGTCAAGCGCTTCTGACCTCGAAGTTCCTCGGACCATGAAGACCTACGAGGAGTGAGTCGCTGCCCGTCGCCGGACCGGACACCGAGGCGGGCAGGACGGCGGTGGGATCAGTGGGATCACTGGCAGGTGATCGTTGGGATCGTCTACCAGTGCCGGCCCGGGGGCACCGTGGACGGACCTGCCCCACTATCGGGTGAGGGGCAGGAGTTTCTCTGTCCGGGCTCGGAAACGGGTAACCGAGGGCCCCTGGGAGAAGGCACTCATCGCCCTCATTGCTCAAGCCGACTCCGTAGAAGATCCTGACCGGGACGTCGCGGACGACTTCATGGCCGTTCGTGCCCTCCGGCTCGCGTTCGTGTCCCCCGGCTCGGCGCCGGCGCCGCTTCCGGCGATCCTGGCCGCGAGCCGGAGGAACGGTCCTGCGAAGAGCCGACCCCCAAGGCCCGCCTCGCGCCCGAGGCGCGGTGATCAACCCCCGGGGCGGGCCTGCTCGCCGTCGGCGGGTGCTTGCGTCCTGGCCCGGTGGGCACGCTTCTCGGCGAGGGCGCCGCAGGTCTTCGAGGGCGCCCCAGGTCTTCATCGAGCATCGGCGGCGGGCGCCCGCGCGGGAGCGCCCCCGCCGAACACATCACTCCGGCCGTGGATACCGTACGGGCGGGGCACGGCGGTGAACGGGCCCGGCCACTGCCGCACGCGGCCCTGACCGTCGGCGCCCTCAACGAGTCCGAGGGGGCTCGCCCGCTTCTCCAGCCATGGACCGTGCACGTACGGCAATGGGCTCAAGCCGGACGTCACGGTTCCCCCGTCGAGGGATGACCGTCCGCGTGGAAAATCTGGCCGTGTCTCGGAACGACCCCGTCGCCCGACGAGCGTGCGTTTCCGAACCGAACCCGATCACGACAGACCCCTGGCAGTTGCCGCACCGGCTCATGCGAGACACAGTGGGAAGGAGGAGCACCTACAAGATGCGAGTGCGCCCGTGTCGTGCCGATTCACGCCTGGGCGCGAGGTCGGACACGGTGGCCCGGCGAGGGCATTACTGGTGGAACGACCGGGTAATCACTCGTGACCCCCGGTAGTCGCGAGTGATTGCCCATCGCGCGAGTGATTGCCCATCGGCGGATTACGCCGGAAATGGTGAGGGGCGGGGCATCTCCGGCAATTCTTCGTTGCTCGGCAATCGGCGGGCGGAGGAGCCATGTCGACCGGAACCCTCATAGCAATCATTGTTGCGGCAGTGGTCGTCCTGCTGCTGTGCGCACTCGTGGCACGGCAGATCGCGCGCAGACGTCATCTGAAGAAACAGTTCGGCCCGGAGTACGAGCGACTCGTGGAGGAGAAACAGAGCCGCACGGCCGCAGAACACGAACTCCGCGAACGCGAACAGCGCCATGACGCTCTGGAGATCAAGCCGCTCTCGGCGGCTGATCGAGAGAAGTACGCCCAGGGCTGGAACCAGGCACAGGAGCGGTTCGTCGACCACCCCGACGACGCAGTCCACGAAGCCGACCGGCTCGTGGCCGCGCTGATGAGTGAACGCGGCTATCCGACCAAGGAGTTCGAGCAGCAGGCCAGCGACCTGTCCGTCGAGCACGGCCGTACTCTGCAGAACTACCGCATGGCCCACGAGGTCAGCGACCGCAGCAGCCGCCACCAGGCGACCACGGAAGAACTACGGGGCGCGATGGTCCACTACCGGGCTCTGTTCGACGAACTGCTCCACAACGGCGGGCGGCCGCGCGAGTAACGGATGGAGGAAGAACAATGGCGACGGGACCTCGAGATCCCCTCCGGGCCGACACGGGCAAACTGTCCACCGACGATCTACGCGGTGGGGGCGCCTCGGCTGCGCAGGCCCGTGAGGCTCCGACCGAAGTTCCACCCACCTTCCCGGGCGAAGCCACGAGGGATGACCCCGGCAGCCTTCCGGGCGGGGAGGAGGAAACACAACACGCACCGGCCTCCACCCCCGAGCCCGAAGCGGCGACCGCCGACGAGGGGGACGACGGGAATGAGCCCCTTCTCGGAGAGGAGCAGGAAGCGTTCCGAGGGCGGTGGCAGCGGATCCAGGGTAACTTCGTCGATGACCCCCGGGAAGCGGTCAGCGCTGCCGACACCCTGGTCGCGGAAGTGATACAGGCACTCGCCCGGACCTTCTCCGATCACAAGCAGGGACTCGAAGGCCAGTGGCAGCGGGGCGAGGAAGTGCCCACCGAGGAACTGCGTGTCGCTCTGCAGCGTTACAGGTCGTTCTTCAACCGGTTGCTGAACATGTGAGCGGACTGCGTGTCCCCAGCCGGGCTCTTGGATGACGCGCTCATCGGAAGACCCACCCGCGACTCCGCCGACAGCAACAGTTCGAGCAGCTTTGTGATCACCCTGAACTGCTTGCCGACCTACGCCCGCGTGTTTTTCCCGGGCGGCCGGGAGAGGTCCCGTATCAGGACCTTCCGACCGCTCGAAGCGGTGGGCGGCCAGGGCCGTCAGGGCCGAACTCCGGGCCGGTGCGGGCAGCCGCACCGTCGAAACCATCGACCGGGCCTGCGCGTTGAAGTGGTCCCGGAGCGATCGGGGGTGCCGCACCGGCATTTCTGTTCGGTGCGGCACCATCACGACCGGAGCCGGAAGGAACCCGGGAACGAAACGGTCGGAACCACTCGTCACGCGCCGGTGGTTCGCAGTGCCCGAAGACCACCTTGCCCGGATCCGCCCCGCCACCGGCGACCGGACGGAGCCGGGCACCGGCCACCACCAGGCGCGGCACGGCGACGTCGAACGCGGCGAACAGGTCGGTTTGAAGGCGCCCGTCAGACGCGGCTTGAGCCGACCCGGCCTCAGCGGGCTGGTTCACCGGATCAACCTCAGCGGGCCGGTTCGGCGGATCAGCCTCAGCGGGCCGGTTCGGCGTCCGGCTCCTCGTCCGGAGGGGTCATCGGGCCCGGGTCCTCGGTGTCGGTGTCGAACGGCGGTGCCTCCTTGGTCCACTTCATCGAGGTGATCGTCGTGTATCCCTGCAACTCGCCCCTGCTCGTGCCCTTGCCGTCCCGGGTGGTGGCCGTTTCGGTGCCGAGGGGCATGCCGGTGAACTTGTCGAAGATCAGGCGGATTTCGACGGGCCCGTGGGGGCTGGGGAGGGCGACGGCGTAGCCGGGGCGGCCGGTGTGGTCCTTGACGTCGCCGAGGGAGCGCACGCCGGGTTCGGCGGCGAGGAGGCGGTAGGCGGCGGCGCGCAGGGCCGGGGTGGACGGGAGGGTCGTGGCGAGTTGGACGGCTGTGTCGACGACGATCCGGTCGAGGATGTTCTCGGGGGCGTTGTAGTCCTTGTCGACCAGGGCGAAAAGGCGCTTTCGGAGGGCTTTTTCGTCGGTGGGGAGCGTGGCCAGGACACGGAGGGGGAGATCGCCCATCGAGACGGTGTCCGCGATTCCGCCGGGGGCGTCGTGCTGGATCTCGCCCTTGCCGGCGTAGGTGAAGGTCTCACCCTTCAGGTTCCACGAGGTGGGGGAACCGTCCGCCTTCCACACCGCCTCGTCGGCCTTCGTGGCCGGGCGGGCCCCCAGGTCCACGAGCTGCGACCACTGCTTGTTCTTGGCGGCGGCCGTCCAGTACCGCTGCTCGGTGCGGACGGCGACGGTGTAGTTCTTGCCGGGGATCTCGCGGAGAGAAGCGAGGTGTTCCTCCACGTACCAGTACGTGCCGGAGCCGACTGGCTGCTGCTCGACGTGGGAAGCGGCGGCGAGAAGGACCCGGCTGCCGGAGCCCGGCGTTGCGGAGGGCGCAGGCCCTGTCTTCTCCGGTGCGGTGTCGGCGATCACCACAGCCACCACTGCCGTCGCCGCGGCCAGGGCGAGACCGGGGAGGAGAGGGCGGCCCGCCCGCCGCGGCCGGGCGGTGGCGCGGGCCGTGCGCGTCGCCCGCGGGCGGGCCGTGACCGTGGTGAGCTCCTCTTCCCGAACCGGCGACGGGGTGGGGCGGTCGGGATCGAGGTGGGCGGGGCGGGCGGCTGCCAGGCGGTGCAGGATGTCGTTCGTCACCGGGCTTCCTTTCCTAGGGTGATCCGGGCTCGGGTGGACACATGCCGCACGGCTGCGGCCTCCTCCACGGGCGGGCAGGCGGAAGCGGCCTGGGTGAGCCGCTTGCGCGCCCGGTGCAGACGGACCCGCAGGGCGATGGGCGAGCAGCCGACCACCACGGCCGCCTGCGCGGGGGTCAGACCCTGCCATGCGGAGAGGATCAGCAGTTCCCGATCGTCCTCCGGCAGCGTGGCCAGCGCTTTGAGCAGCGCGCTTCGCTCGGATACCTCCTCGGCGATGTCCCCCTCGGCGGCTTCCGCCCAGGAGCACAGTTCGGCGGTGAACGAAGCGCGCCTGGCCTCCGCCCGGATGCTGTCCCGCAGGATGTTGCGGGCGACTCTGAGCAGCCATGGCAGCGGCGGTTCGGGGACGTCGTCCAGCTTGCGCCAGGCCACGATGAACGTCTCGTTCACCACTTCGTCGGCGACCTGCCGTCCCGCACGGCTGACCACGTAGGCCCACACGCGTTGCCGACAGCCGTCATAGATGGCGGTGAAACGATCCGCGTCATAGTCGGGCACTGCCGCACCTCCTGTCCTTTCCGGTGTGTCCTGTCGTCAGGTAGTGGGCCGAGCGGGGTGATCGTTACAGCGCCATGCCGGAAAACATGTCCGAGAGACGAGGCGTACGTCACATCAGGGTCCGCAGCCACGTCCGATGCCCTCACCGGGACAAGGGCCCTCGGCCGCCCGGTCGGCAGCGGCACCACCGGCACCATCGGCTCCTCACAACCTGGTCGACGCCGAGGGCGACGCCGCCGTCCTGCCGACCATCGAGACCGGGTTCTGTTCGAGGGAAAGGCCTGGGCGAGTGACCGACTGGAGCGGCAGTGCCGACCGAGAACCTGGGCATGGCTGCCCACTGAGCAGCAGGAGCGGTTGCCGGGCTTGGCATGCAGCCGGCTGAGGCCTCCCGGGGCGATCGCAGATCGGCCCACCTCCTGGAACGAGCTCTCCGACGGCCGGTAAACACTCCTCACCCGCCTCCCGGGCCGAATCCCACCTCCAGCGGCAGGAGTTGCCAGACCGTGTCGTGGTGGAGGACACCGAGGATGCCCTGCAGAAACAGCCGGTCCGACACCGGCCGCGGTCCCGGCGACCGCTCCGGCCACGGAGGCAGCGACGGCTCGTTCAGGACCCCCGACTCATCGTCCACGATCCGCGGTCGAGTACCCACACCTTCACGAACGGTCGAATCATCATCACACCGGCCACGGCCCACCAGGACGTTCCGGCGTGATCGTGTCACGAGCTCTTATGCGCCCACCGCACCTTGCACGAATCGCCGAAGGTGCGCACGCACGGTGTCAGGCTGCTCCAGCCAAGGCTCGTGCCCAGCACCCTCGATCAGTGTCAGCGGAAGATCGAGCCGGAGCGCAAGTGACTCGAGAGCCGATACGGGACGGGGATCGTCGACCCCACCGAGTAGCTCCGTTCGCGCGGGCAGGCACGCGCGCAGCTCGGTCAGATGCTCATCGAGCGGGTCCGCGCGCCTTTCCTTGCCGAGCTCACCATTCATGGTCCAGTTGACGGGGCGGCGCCGCCGGGCGCCCTGCGCGGCCCAGTGCCAACCGCGTTCGGGATCGGCGTGGTCGGTGAACCAGGCCAGTGTGAGCAGCTCGACTTCCTGTTCCTCCGTGCGGTCCGGCAACTCCTCCAAAGCGCGAAGTCGTTCCTGCTGTGCTGCGGACATACGGCGATCGCACTCCGCCTGGTATCCGGAGCGCCAATCACCGACGAACGGCCCGCACATCAGCAGCATCGCGGCAACCCGGTCACGGTGCGCCAGGCAGAACCTGCTCGCCAGATCGGTGCCATAGGAATGCCCGATCAGCACGGCCCTGGGCACCTCCCATGCGTCGAGCAGCTCGGCGAGATCGTCGACATGCCGAGCGAGGGAATGGTGCCCCTGCCATGGCGACCGGCCCGTGCCACGCTGGTCGTACCGGTACACGGGCGCGAGGTCCGCGACCATGGCGGCGACATCGCCCAGGTAGTCCGGCAGACCCGGACCACCATGGAGCATGACTACAGGCGGCTGCCCGGTGGTGTCTCCCAGCGCTGTCCAGCGCACCTGCGCCTCATCCGTCATCGACACGAGGCCCTGCGTCTTCATCGAGGTCACCGCGGAGAACCTACCGGTCTCACCGGGGCTCCGCCAAAGGATGAACAACAAGGTGAATAGCTGTTCCTGATCCTCGGCGTCTTCGGGCGGTGTTGGTGTGCGATGTCGTGACGCGGTGAGGTGAAGCCGGAGCCATGAGCGTCAGCAGCGGGCGTCCGGTGAGTGCCGAGCAGGTCTGTGCGGTGTCGGTCGCGTCGGCGGCTGGGCCGGTGGCGGATCCGGAACTGAGATCGGAGGGGCACGTGACGAGCCCTGCCGGGCAAAGCCGTCATCCCACGCCGACACCTCCACCCGCGCGATGGCCGAGGGAGAGGTACCACCCGGAGCAGAGAGCGGGGGGCGTCGGGCCTGGACAGTCCGGCCGCGAAGCGCCGTATGCAAAACCGTGCGGCGCGGGGTGGGCATGCGGAACCGGCGCGGCGTGAACTCGAACCTCGAGTCCGCCCCATGGACCGTCGGCCTCGCCAGGAGGAAGGTAGTGGCGCAACCGGAGGTGCGGGGCTATCGGCCCGACCGGACCCCCTCGACCCCGTCTCTCCTGTCCGAACAACCCTGTCGAACGGCGTTGTCAGTGGTGCGCGGTAGCTTCGGGGTTGTTCGAGATCACGGGGCGAGAGGGATGAATTCGTGGGTATCAGGCATGCGTTGAGCGTCGTCCTGGTCGACGTCAACGACGGGGTGGTGAGGGCCTGGCGGTCCGCGTTCGCGGATACGCCGGAGGTCGAGATCAGGCGGGGTTCTCTGCTCGATGTGGATGCCGACGCCTGGGTCTCTCCCACCAACGAGCGCGGCCGGATGGACGGTGGGGTCGACGCCGTCGTCAAGCGGTACCTCGGTGCGGGCATCCAGGTGCGGGTGCAGCGGGCGATCCGCGACCGGTTCGGCGGACGGCTGCCGGTGGGCAGCGCGGTGTGCGTGCCGTCCGGGGCGGACATACCCCGGTACCTGATCTCGACGCCCACCATGCGCCAGTCGTCGCAGAACATCAGCGACACGATGAACGTGGCCCTGGCCTGCGCGGCCGCTTTCCAGGCGGTGCATCTGCAGAACCGGGCGAAGCCGGGCAGCATCCGGTCGGTGGCCCTCGTCGGGATGGGCGCGCAGACCGGGCAGGTGCCCGCGAAGGTGTGCGCCAACTTGATGTGGACGGGCTATACCCTCTTCCACGACCACGGTTTCACGGACTACGACGAGTTGCGGACCGCCGTGCTGGGGCAGCTCGACGACATCGAGGGAGCGGGGTCCGTGCGGCGGGTCCGGATCAACGTGCCGCAGCGGCCTTCCTTTCGTCACTGACCCGAAGACCTTGCAGGCCTCGCAAACCTCACAGACCTCGCAGGCCGGTTCCGCCCAGGGCGCGGACACCGGCGACGGCCCTGCCGCATTTGTTCAGCATGCCGGGGTGCCCGAGGAGGCGTCCGGTTCGAGTATGGGGAGTTCCACCCTCGTGAGTGATGTCGACGTGACGGCCGCGGGCGATGCCGGTTCCCCGACCGGGGATCCGCTGGGACTGGCCGACCTGTTCACCGGTGGCGGCGAGCCGTGGCTGCCGCTGCTCAAACCGGTGATCGAAGCGCAGCCGGGAGCCGCCGACTTCATCGGCCCGAAGCGCAGCCCGGAGGTCGTTCCGGTGCGCGAGCTGACGTTCCAGGCGTTGAAGCCGCATCCGCCGGAGAAGTGGAAGGTGGTCGCCTTCGGGCAGAACCCCTATCCGCGGGCGGAGAGCGCGACGGGCATCGCGATGTTCGACAACACCTTCAACGACTGGAAGGACAGTCAGTTCGGCCGGGTCGTGAGCATCCGCTGCCTCATCAAGGCGGCTGCGATGTGGAAGTACGGCATCGTCAAGAAGACCCCGATCGCCGAGGTCCGCGCCCTGCTGAAGAAACAGGACACGGTTCAGCCGCCCGAGTGGTTCCAGGCGATGCTCACCCAGGGCGTGCTGCTGCTGAACGCGTCCCTCACGGCGAGCGCGGACGGGGCGATGGCCACCGATCGGCACACGTCGTTCTGGCGCCCCGTGGCCGAGCAGATCGTCGAGGAGATCCTCCGGGCGAAGCAGGACGCGGTGGAGGAGGACGACCGGGGGGTGGTGTTCGCCTGGTGGGGCGCGCACGCCCGGAGTCTGAAGAGGGTCGTCCAGCGGCTGGAGAAGAAGTACCCAGGAGTGGAGGTCCGTCACCTGGACCACGCCAATCCTGCCGCGCAGGGGGATCTTTTCTGCGAGGGCGACCACTTCGCCCAGGTGAACGACGCCCTGGCGGCGGTGGGGGCCGAGCCGGTCGACTGGCTGCCGCAGAAGGGCTGGGACCAGGGGCCGGGCGGGGCCGACGGGCCGGAGGACGGTGGTGTCGCGCAGCGGATGGGGGCGTTCATCGCGTCCACGATGGAGTTGCACCAGCTGTATCTGGAGCGACTCACCAGCGTCAAGGACGAGGGTCTCGTCCTGCCGCCCGTCACCGGGGTGTTCGACACGCCGCTGATGGACTTCCGGAAGGCCGTCGAGCCGGTCTCGCAGGTGCTCGGAAACCTGGACCGGCACATCGATCTGTCGAGCCGTTTCGGGGAGACGAAGGCCGCCGCGGAGGCGACGTCCGCGGGCGCGCCGTCCGGGGACCTCGTGAGTGCTTTGTCGGCCGATGCGATTTCGGCTCTCTACCTGTACACGTGCGAGTCGGGCTTCTACCGCGAGCTCAACGCCGTGCTGCGCTCGTCGGACCGCGAGCGCGTGGTGCCGTACCTGCCGTACCTGCGGTTGCTGTTCTCGGCGATGGAGGCGCTGCCGGTGCAGACGCGGCCGCTGTGGCGTGGGGTGGCGCTGGACCTGCGGTCCCAGTACCCGCTGGGGCGGACGGTGACGTGGTGGGGCGTGTCGTCGTGCACGTCCGAACTGGGTGTGGCCCGCGCGTTCCTCGGCGGGCGCGGCCGGCGGACGCTGTTCGAGGTGACACCCGCGCGGGCGGTGGGGATCCGGCGATTCTCCGCATTCACGGGTGAGGAGGAGTACATTCTCGCGCCGGGGACGCAGCTGAAGGTGACAGGGGTGAAGGCCGAGCGCGGGGGGCTGTGCACCGTGCAGCTGACCGAGCTGGAGGGGGCCGGCCTGGTGTCGTGACGCCCCAAGGACGGACCGGCCCGGTGTCGTGACGTCTCAGGGGCGGTCCGGTCCGGTGTCGTGATGCCCCAAGGGCGGGCATACGAGCGTCCCATGACGGGTCGGCCGTGCCGTGGAAGGGACTGGAAGCACGACGACAGTCGTGCAGCCCGCACCCGGACACCGTCGGTATCGCCCACGGACTCGGCAACCCCGACCCGTACATCGGCACCCCGGCCGAAGAGGCTGGGGTGCCGTCTGCGAAAACGCCTGATGACCGACCGCGCCGGTGGACATGTCGAGCTGTGCGCTTCTGCTTCTGATCCGGCTCAGGCTCCAGCTCCGGCTTCTGCTTCTGCTTCCGCGGAGCGGTCCTCCCGGAGCATGGCATCGATCCGGCCGTTCTCGTCACGCGGACATGGAACTCGTGCTGCCCCTGGGTGAGGGGCCGGGAGGCGAGCTGCTCGACCAGGCAGTCATTGTGCGAGCGCAGGCCCCTGCAACACAGCTCTCCGACCCCCTCCACGTGGATCGTCTTTCCTCCTGATCTCCATCAAGGAATCTGCCGTATGGGTCCGGTAGTTGAGGTGGCCCGCTTTTTGCGGGATGGGGGTGGGGCGTGGGCAGGATGTCGGCGGGGTGTCGCCTGTCCGGCAGGGCTGTCGACGATCTGTGGGTGAGGTGTCGGCAGCCATTGGGACCGTGGGGGTCGAGTTGCCCGACCGAGCAGCCGCAGCCGCCTTTCACAGCGAAGGAGCCCCGTCCTCATGTCACCCGTGTCCTCCACCCTGTTGTGGGACGTCCATCGGCTGCCGCGTGCCGATGGCCGTGTCTTCCTGGTCACCGGCGGCAACGCCGGCATCGGGTACTTCGTCGCGGAGCAGTTGTCGGCGACCGGGGCCACTGTCGTGCTCGGCAGCCGGAACCCCGCCAAGGCCGGGGCCGCCACGGCCTCGATCCGTGCACGGGTCCCCGGGGCGCGGGTGCGGGCCGTGCGTCTGGACCTCGCCGATCTCTCGTCGCTCGAAACAGTGGTGGAATCACTGGAGGTGGAACGCCTCGACGCAGTGGTTCACAATGCCGGCGTCGCGCTCGACGAACCACCCCGCA
Organism: Streptomyces sp. ML-6; assembly: GCF_030116705.1. Lineage (NCBI taxonomy): Bacteria > Bacillati > Actinomycetota > Actinomycetes > Kitasatosporales > Streptomycetaceae > Streptomyces > Streptomyces sp. ML-6. Next base: position 265,165 of record NZ_JAOTIK010000002.1, on the reverse strand, counting down.
GGCGGACCGGCGACGGACACGAGCTCATGTTCGGCACGAACCACCTCGGGCACTTCGCGTTGACCCGGTGGCTGATGCCGCTGCTGTCGGCCGCGCCCGCGGCCCGGGTTGTGACCATGGGCAGCTTCGCGGCGAAGTCCGAGCGGCTGGATCTGGACGACCTGCAGTCCCGGAAGGACTACCGGCCCAAGCGTACCTACGGCCGCTCCAAGCTGGCGCAGATGTGCTTCGGCGTCGAACTCGACCGCCGCCTGCACGCTGTCGGCAGCACGGTGGCGAGCGTGGTGGTTCATCCCGGTGGCGCGCTGGACTCCCTTACCCCGTCCCGGCCGCCGGTCCATGTGCGGACCGTCGGCGCACGGCTGAGCGCGGCACCCGCGGCTCTCTTCGTTCAGGGCAAGCACGCCGGTGCATGGCCCGCAGTCCGGGCCGTGCTCGACCCGGCCGTGCGCGGAGGCCAGTTGTGGGGGCCACGCGTCTTCCGTCTGCGTGGCGAGCCCCGACGCGAACCTGTGTGGAACCACCTTGCCGACAGCTCTGTCGCGGCCCGATTGTGGGACGCAAGCTGTGATCTGACCGGCGTCGACCCCGGCACCGTCCTCAGGTAGCCCAGGACACGCGCGTCGGCAGAAGAGGGTGCTGGAGAGCGGGCTGGTTTGATTTCCCTTCAGCTTCACCGCGCCCTCGCCGACCAGTTGCAGGACGTCGTGGCGACGAACGTCCTGGTGTGGCTGCCGATCGGCACGTGCCCGTTTTTCAACCTCGGCCTCGACCTCAACCTCGGCGTCGGACGTGTCACCGTCTCTACAGCCCGTCAGGCCGCCCACCGTGAAGCCGCCCACCACGGTCGCCCCAGCGATCCGTGACGGCGGCCGACGGTGGGCGGCGCACCCGACTGATGCGGAACGGTGCGCGGCGCTATTCGCGGATGCCCATTCCCTCGACCGGCGGGGTGCGGAGGAGCCGCCCGACCGGGATGACCGTGGAGACCAGCGCGAGCGCGGCCGTGCCGCCGATGATGGCAACCAGGCCCAGCGCCGGAACGTACGGGACGGGCTGCCCCGCGACGGCGTTGACGATCGAGGACAGCGTGACCGCCGCGACCGCGACGCCGATCGTGAGCGCCACGCCCAGCAGAGCGGCCTGCTCCGCGCTCGCCATCCGCTTCACCTGGCGGCGGGTCACCCCGACCAGACGCAGCAGCGACAGCTCCCGGCCCCGGGCCAGCGCGGCCATGATGAGCGTGTTGGCGGCCGCGAGCACCGCGTACCCGACCAGCACGGCGACCAGCAGCCGATTGAGCCAGGAGCTGATCGCCAGGTCCTCGGCCGGCTCACCGGTGAACTGGTCGGTGCCGGTCACGGTGCTCCCCGGGTACGCGCCCGCGAGCTTCGTCAGGGCCGGCCCCACGTCGGCGCCCGGCGTACTGCGGATCAGCACGTGGTCGTCCAGGCCGGTCGCGGTGTGTCCGGCGAGCGTTTCGTCGGTCAGTGTGACGTCGCCGAACCCGAAGCCCCGGCCGTAGACGGCGACGACCTTCAGGGCGACCGGTGTGCCGTCCCCGAGCCAAAGCTTGGCCGTGCTGCCGACCTTCCAGCCCGAAGTGTCCGCCTGGGACGAGGAGACCGCCACCGTGTCGCGGCCCCGCAGGCCGTCCAGGTTCCCGGACGTCACCTTCAGGTCCATGGTCCTGCTCGCGTCCTGGGGATCGATGCCTTGCGCGACCACCGCCATCGCCTCGTCCATGAAGGGCACGAGCACCGAGGTACGACGGACCCCGGTCGCGGCGAGCACCCCGGGGATCTGCCGGGCCCGCGTGGTCGCCTCGGCGGGCAGGCCCGCGCCGCCGACCAGCGCGTGCTGGGCGATCGTGCCCTCCTTGCTCTGGATCACAGTCTGGCGTTCCAGGTTGTCCTGCAGGAACCAGATGGTGCCGCCGAACCCCACGGAGAGCACCAGCGCCGTCAGGACGGCGACCATGCCGCGCGCGTTCGCCCGCAGGTTCGCGGCGGCCAAGTACCCGCTGTCGCCGAACACCGTCCGCAGAACCGGGGCGAGCGCCACGGCGGCGGCCCGGTTGATCCACGGGGCGAGCAGCGCGACAGCCAGAACGAACGTGCACAGCATGCCCACCGCGGAGCCCATGGCGGCCTGGCCGCCGGTGCTGCCGGCGAGGGCGATCAGCGCGAACGCGACGCCGAGGAGCGCCACGCCGGATATGATCCGGACCTTGCCGCCCGGCGTCGGCTCCACGGCGGCCTCGCCGAGCGCCTCGGTGGGACGGATGCGGGTGGTACGCCGGGCGGCGATCCAGCCGGAAAGCAACGCGACAGTGGTTACCGCAGCGGCCACCGCCGGAGCGGCCAGGACCCCGCCGTTCATGGTGAACGTCTCCGGGACGAACCCGCGCGTCACCAGCTCGGTCCTGAGCCGGAGCCCGGCGAGCAGGCCGAGCGGGACACCCACCACCGCTGCGAGCAGGCTGAGCATGCCCACCTCGCCGAGGATCAGCATCCGCACCTGGCCGGGGGTCGCCGCGACCGCCCGCAACAGGGCGAAGTCGCGGCGGCGGTGCCGCACCGACAGACCGACCGTCGCGGCGACCACGAAACCGGTGATCAGCGCGGCGTAGCCGCCGAACGCGCTGCCGGCCTCCACGGTGAAGCTCCTGGCGGCCGCCGCCTCGGGCTGTTCGGCCAGCCCCCGCTCGTCACCCGTGTAAACCTTCGTCCCGGTGCCGCCCGCGATGCGCTTCACCGTAGCGGTGACGGCCGCCCGGTCGGCGCCCTTCGCGGGAAGCACACCGATCGCGTCGACAAGACCGGGACGGGGATGGAGCCGGGCCGCCTGTACGTCGGTGAAGAACACAACCGCCTGCGGCCCGTGCGCGCCGGACGTCCCGACGACGCCGCTCACCCGGACCTGCCGAACGGCACCGCCGACGAGCAGCGTCGTGGTGCTGCCGGGACGCAGCTTCCCCGCCGTTGCGAGCCGCCGGTCCACGGCGACCTCGTCCTCGCCCCGCGGCGCGGTGCCGGACACCACCTCGTAGGGGGTGAGCGCCGTGCTTCCCCAGCCGTGGCCCGTGACCGGCATCTTCGGCGCGGCCACCGCCGCGACGGCGATCGTCCGGTCTCCCACCGCCCGAGCCACGCCAGGGACCGCGGCGACCTTGTCGACCAGTGACTCCGGGACGCCACCGCGCTCGGGCAGCGTCACCGTGCTGGTCTCGCGCTCACCGAACCGTTCCGGCCCCTGCACCGTGAGCTCGTGCTTGGCGACGACGGCGAATGCCGCGCCGTACCGCCCCGTCTCCCCGTTGTACCGCAGTCCCGACTCCACGAGCACCCCGCACACCGTAAGGATCACGACCCCGGTGGCGAGCGCGATGAACGTCGCGATGAAAGTGCCCTTGCGGTACCGCAGCATCTGTGCGGCGAGTCCGAGCACCGCTCAGCCCTCCCGGCTCGCGACGGGCTGCTGCTGACGGCGGTCGAGCGTCGCCGGCTGTTCGGCGATCCGCTGGACGCCCGGCTGCGGCATGTCCCGCATGATCCGGCCGTCGGCCAGCACCATGACGCGGTTGGCGTACGACGCGGCGACCGGGGCGTGGGTCACCATGACCACTGTCTGCCCGGCCCGGTCGACCATCGACCGCAACAGAGCCAGCACCTCGGCGGCTGTCTGCGTGTCGAGTGCCCCGGTCGGCTCGTCGCAGAAGATCACCTCGGGTCGGGTGACCAGCGCCCGGGCGATCGCCACCCGCTGCTGCTGGCCGCCGGACAGTTCCGCCGGGCGGTGCCCGAGCCGGTGGCCCAGCCCGACCCGTTCGATCACCTCCGCGAGCCACGCCGGGTCCGGGCGCCTGCCGGACAGCCGGGAAGGCAGCAGGATGTTCTGTTCCACGGTGAGCGCGCCGACCAGGTTGAACGCCTGAAAGACGAAGCCGATCCGGTCACGGCGCAGCTCGGTCAGCCGCTTCTCCGACATCGACGACAGATCGGTGGTGCCGATCATGACACGACCCGAGGTGGGCCGGTCCAGTCCGGCCGCGCAGTGCAACAGGGTGCTCTTCCCGGAACCGGACGGTCCCATCACCGCCGTCATCGTCCCGCGGAGGAACCGGACATCCACCTCGGCCAGCGCCGTGACGGGTTGATCACCTCCATAGGTCTTGCTGACCCGCTCAAGGCGGACGGCGTCGGTGGGCAAGGGCACTGACATGGGCGGGCACCTTCCAGGAACCTGAGTGCAACAGCCTTCGACGGTAGGAAGAGCGCCCCGTCCCAACAATGCAGCCAGTTGCCCAGGTGAAGTAGTGCAGGCACCACCGAACGCCTCTCTTCTCGACACCGACCGTGATCAGCGCCCCACACAACGGGTGTCGGTGGTCAACCTCGGCAAGGACACGAACGCCCGAGAGGAGCGCACGGTGGCCCCGGCGGCCGACGTCACCGGCGTGCGACTCCGCAACGGTCCGAGGCACCTTCTCCACGAACACGACTGCTGCTTCGATCTTTTGATGAGGTGTCATGGCCGTACGGAGACGGCGGGCGACGGCGCGCCTCAGGACCACGGCCCGCGACAGGGCGTCGCACCGACTGAGTCTCCGCCGTGCCGCACTCGGCCGAGCGGAAGCCTCTCGTGACGTGTTCCCGCTGGCGCAGCACGCACCGCCACGACCGCCGAGATCCATCAGACCCAACGAAGTACTACTGGTCCTTCAGGACCCCCAACCCGGTCAGCAGCCCGGTGACGATCACGAGAAGCACCAGTGCTGCTGCCGCAGCCGTTGCCACCCGGCGGTGCCGACCGTCGAACAGGCGGTGCAGGCAGCCGATCAGGCGGTGCAGGCTGCCATCGGACGGAGTCATGCCGGCCCGTTCGGAGCCGTCGCTTTCCCCGGCCACCGCGGGAACTGCAACGGGGCCGCCGCTCCTGCCCGAGTGCCGGGCCGATGGCTGTGGGACGAACCGGGCGGGTGCTGCCTGCTGCGCGAAATACATCCGTGGATCGAGCGCGTTCGGTTCGTACGCCTGCGGTGGCTCAGGTTCGTACGCCTGCGGTGCCTCCGGGGCGGTCGGCTCGCACGACGGCTGCGCCGATGATACGGACCCGGCCGGTGCCGTCGAATCCTCGGCCGCCGTGACCGGGCGCCACCAACCCTCGCCGCGGGCCAGTGTCATGCCCTTCGCCGCCGCGACCCTGTGGCATTCTTCGATGATTTCGGAGGGCACGGGCCGCTTCCCCGGTTCCTTGGCCAGACAGCGCGCGATCAGGGGACGCAGCGGCTCGGGACACGCGGCCAGGTCCGGCTGCCGGGTCACGATCCGGTACAGCAGGGCGTGCCCGTCGCCCTCGCCGAACGCATGCCCACCGGTTGACGCGAAATATGCGATGAGACCGAGCGCGAAGATGTCGAGTGCCGATGTCGCGGGTTTGCCCTCCGCCTGTTCCGGCGACATGTACGCGGGTGTGCCCAGGCGCACGTCGGTGCCGGTCAGCGCCGTCGCCTCGGCGGACCGTGCAATGCCGAAGTCGATGACACGGGGGCCATCCGCAGCGAGCAGCACGTTCGACGGTTTCAGATCGCGGTGCACCACGTCGGCCGCGTGAATGGACTGGAGCGCCTCGGCCACACCCGCGGTCAGCAGCAGTACGGTCCGCAACGGCAGCGGCCCGTGCGTGAGCACGGCGTCCGCCAGCGAAGGGCCGGGGACGTACGCGCTGGCCATCCACGGCTGCTGCCCGTCGACGCTGCTGTCGAGCACTGCGGCGGTGTACGCCCCCTGCACCCGGTGTGCCGCCTGCACCTCGCGGGCGAAACGCCGCAGGAATTCGGGGTCCTGCGCGAACTCACGCCGAATCACCTTCAGGGCAACGGGCTGCCCGCCTCGGGTGTGGGACAGATAGACGCTGCCCATCCCTCCTTCGCCGAGCTTTCCACGCAGCGTGTAACCCGAGATCTCGGCCGGATCCCCCGGCCCCAAAGGCTCGAACATGGTGATGTTCCTGCCCGCCCTCTCTCTTTCTCGTACTCAAGTCCGTTGGCCGGGCGGGTGGTTCCACGATGTGCGGCGAGCATCCCCGAACGGCGGTCCCGGCCGTGAACGGTTGTCGGCCTCATTCGGAAGGCGGCGGGTGCAGCCTGCTGCACCCCGGCCCGGGGTGTGCGCGGCAATGATCCGTGCTCCCGCAACTGGTGTTCCGAGCAGGCCAGTCGATGCAAACCGGAAGAGGCGTTCTGCTTCGGCTCCTGGGCGTCCTGCCCGGCTCCCCGATCAGCGGTCCGCTGCGGGGTGTGTGGCGTCTGCCGTTGTTCCTGGTGGAACGGGGCGGCCGACCGAAGGTGTCCTGGTGGCAGCGGGCGGAATTCGTCGCTGCCGCCATCGCCTTCAGGTCCGTGGCGACCCGGGTGTGCAACTGCACCGGCGAGAGCCTGCCGTTGACCCTACGTGTTGCACGTCGGCGTCAACAACTACTTCTCGGTCGCCGCGCGGATGGCTTCGCGGCAACGGACGGTTTCGCAACGGCGGCCGGCTTCGCAACGGCTGAAGACTTCGCAGTGGCTGAAGACGGCAGAGCTCATCGACGGCTCCGCAGACGGCGCACGGCCAGCACGGTGACGCACACCGCGGTGACCCCGCCGAAAGCCAGCTGTGCCCCGCTGCCCACCGCACCGTACGAAACCACCATGTTGCCGATCACACTGATGACCAGGGCCATCCGGAGCAGGACGCCGACCACGTCCGCAGGGCTGATCCCGGCCTGCGCCCCGCCCCGGCTGTCGGCCGGGATGAGACGGTAGGGGTCCGTGTGCGCCACGGGAACTCCTTCCAGAAGTCTGCGGTGCCACCGACACTACGGACCGGTCCCTTCCGGGCCCATCCCTCGTACCGCCGAATCGGTGGTACAGCAGGCTGTACCACCGAAGCCCGCCATGTCGGCCCAGGCATAGGGTGGTTGGCGCATCCGGAAAGCGAGGCGGGGAGGAGCGGGGTGACCATTCAGCAGGACTTCAGGGCCGCCGACCGGGCCGGGGCCGGTGCGACGAGCTTCGTCAAGGAGGTCGTCGGTGCCGCCTCCGCCGCGCTGGGACAGCTCGTGAGCGGCTTCGGTACCGCCCTGCTCGCGCTGGTAGTCCTCGGCCGGCTCGTCCTGACGGCCGCGGCCTGCCTGGTGGGCGTCGGCCTGCTCGCCGCGCCGGCCGGGCTGCGCGCCCTGCACGCGCTGGCCGGTCAGGAGCGCGACCGGCTCAACCACCACGGTGCCGAGGTCGTCGCCCCGGACCCGCCGCCCACCCAACTGCGCCTCGCCCTCGCCGATGCCACCACCCACCGCGAGGCCGGCTGGCTGGTGACGCACGCCACGCTCGGCCTGTTCCTCGGCCTGCTGGGCATTGTGCTGCCGATCGCTGCTGTCCGCGACACCGCCTTCCCGCTGCTGTGGCCGTTCGCGCCTGCGGATGCCACCAGCACCGCCTTGGGGTTCGGAACCGCGGAATCCTGGCTGGACGCCGCCGCAGTGTGCCTGCTCGGTGTGGGCTGGATCGCCATCATCCTCGGTCTGGGCCCCAGCCTGGCCCGGCTTCAGGCCTGGCCCGGTGCGCGTCTCCTGACGGCCGGACCGGACACCGATCTCTCCCTGCGCATCATCGAGTTGACCGCGACCCGGGCCGCCGCGCTGGACGCCCACGCGGCCGAACTGCGCCGTATCGAACGTTCCCTCCATGACGGTACCCAGAACCGCATCGTCACCGTCACCGTGCTGCTCGGCGCCGCCCGCCGTATGGTGGCCCGCGACCCGGCCGGCGCCGACGAACTGCTCGAACGCGCCCAGTCCGCCGCCGAACAGGCGCTGGCCGAATTGCGGACCGTCGCCCGCGGCATCCTGCCGCCCGTGCTCGCCGACCGCGGCCTGGCCGACGCGCTCTCCGGGCTGGCCGCACACTGCGCGGTGCCCTGCCGGACCGACGCCCTTCTGCCGGAGCGGTGCGCCTCCTCCGTCGAGGCGACCGCCTACTTCGTGACGGCCGAAGCCCTCACCAACATCGCCAAGCACAGCGGCGCCACCCAGGCCACCGTCACCGTCCGAAGCCGGGGCGGCCGGCTCCTGTTGCGCATCGAGGACGACGGCCGGGGCGGCGCCGACGAGAAGGGCGGCTCCGGCCTCACCGGCATCCGCCGCCGCGTCGCGGCCCATGACGGAACTCTTCGTCTGACCAGTCCGCTCGGCGGACCGACAACCCTTGAGGTGAATCTTCCATGCGGATCGTGATAGCGGAGGACGACCCGTTGCTGCGCGAGGGCCTCGCTCTCCTGCTGCGCGCGGAGTCGTTCGACGTGGTGGCCAAGGCCGGAACGGCCGACGAGGCGCTGGGCGCCATCGACACGCACCGGCCCGATGTCGCCATCCTCGACGTGCGAATGCCGCCCACCCACACGGACGAAGGCATCCGCACCGCCATCGAGGCCCGGCGCCGGCACCCCGGTCTCGCCGTCCTCGTCCTCTCCGCATACGTCGAGCAGACTTTCGCCACCGAACTGCTCACCGGCGGCATCAGCGGCATCGGCTACCTCCTCAAGGAACGTGTCGGACGGGTCGAAGAGTTCCTCGACGCACTGCGACGGGTCGTGGCCGGCGGTATCGCCGTCGACCCCGAAGTCGTCGCGCAGCTGTTCACACGCTCACACCAAAACACCCGGCTGGAACGCCTCAGCCCACGTGAGCGTGACGTACTCGCGCTGATGGCTGAGGGGTTGGGCAACAGCGCCATCGCCGAACGGCTCGTCGTCACCGACGGCGCCATCCACAAACACATCCGCAGCATCTTCGCCAAGCTCGACCTCGTGCCCACCCAACAGGTCGACCGGCGCGTCGCCGCCGTACTCCACTACCTCGAGGACACTCGCCGCCGGGCCTGACACCAGCCCTTGGCCCGGTTCCTGGTGGTCGTGGCGGGGCACGCTCCGGCTCGTGGATCTTGGTGAGACGGAGAAGCGCCCCAGGGACCTCGGCGATTTCACGGCCGAGGTCTTCGCATTCCAGGCGCGCAAGGACCGACGCCGACAAAGAGGGGAGCCGGGCCCCTTGCGGCCCTCGACTTCGACAGGGCGGGTACTGACGGACACCACACCATGCCGCTGCTTCGAGGACGAGACAGGCTTCCACCGCCGTCCGCCCCGGGGACGCACCCGGGGTCGGCGCGGCCGCACGCCGGTCGTGACGGTCGGCGGCCGACGCCCGGGACTGAGCGCCCTGCGGCCGGGCTCGCACACCCGGCTGTGCCACCGCCTGCGTACCCACCCCGTGGGCAAGGGGCAGCGCCGCAGCATGGGCGAGCGCGACTTCATCGCGCTGGCCGACGGCGCGACCAGCTCGTCAAAACACCCCTCGTGCTGGTCCGGGACCGCCTGAACACCCACATCTCCCACACCATGCGCGAGTTGATCGCCGAGCGAACCCGGCTGACGGTGTTCTGCTTCCCGCTTCCCATCCACTCGCCCGACTACAACCCCCGTCGAGTGGGTCCGGGCGCACGTCGGACGCAGCCTGGCCAACCTTGTCCAGCGCACTCATTTCCTGACCGGCGACCGCGGAGCCGGACGGCGGCCGCGACCCGTGGGTGTCAGGAGTTGCGCGGGGCGACCAGGCCGGATTCGTAGGCGAGGATCACGAGTTGGGCGCGGTCACGGGCGTGGAGCTTGGCCATGGCCCGGTTGATGTGAGTTTTCGCGGTCAGGGGGCTGATCACCATGCGGTCGGCGATCTGGTCGTTGGACAGGCCCCGCGCGACCAGGGCGACCGCCTCGCGTTCGCGACTGGTCAGCTCTTCCAGCCCGGCCTCGGCACCGGTGTCGAGCGGCTGGGAGATGTACCTGTCGATCAGCTTGCGGGTGATCGAGGGGGCGAGCAGGGCGTCGCCGCGTGCGGCCACCCGGACGGCGTGCAGGAGGTCGTCCGGGACGATGTCCTTGACGAGGAATCCGGCGGCGCCGGCGCGCAGCGCGTCGAAGACGTACTCGTCCATGCCGTAGTTGGTCAGGACGACGACGCGCACCTGGGCCAGGGCCGGGTCCGCGGCGATGCGCCGGGTTGCCTCGATGCCGTCGACCACCGGCATCTGGATGTCGATGAGCGCGATGTCGGGCAGGTGTTCCCTGGCGAGCTCCAGGCCCTCCTCGCCGTCGGCGGCCTCGGCGACCACCTCGATGTCGTCCTCGAGGTCGAGGAGTGCGCGGAATCCGCTGCGGATGAGTGGCTGGTCGTCGACCAGCAGGACGCGGATCATGACGTGTGGTCCACGGGAAGTTCGGCCTGGACGGTGAAGCCGCCCTCGCCACGCGGTTCGGCGCGCAGCAGGCCGCCGAGGGCGGTGACGCGTTCGCGCATGCCGAGCAGCCCCACACCGGGCACCGGAGCAGTGCCCGGCGTGGCCTTCCCGTCGTCGTCGACGCGTAGCGCGAGGGCGTCGGGCCGGTAGTCGATCCGGACCGACGCCGTGGTGGCGGCGGAGTGCCGGACGACGTTGGTCAGCGACTCCTGAACGATCCGATAGACGGTCCGACCCACCGCGGCCGGCACGTCATGCTGCTGCCCCTCGATCGTCAGCGTCGCTTCCAGACCGGCCCTCCCGGCCCGCTCCACCAGTTCCGGTACGTCGGCGAGCCCGCGTGGCGGGGCCGTGTCGTCGTCGCGCAGCGCCTCCAGGGTCGCGCGCAGCTCCCGGCTCGCCTCACGTCCGGCCTCCTGGATCGCCAGCAGTGCTTCCGGCACCTTCTCGCCGCGTCTGCGGGCCACGTGGACGGCGACTTCGGACTGCACCTTGATGATGGAGATCTGGTGGGTGAGCGAATCGTGCAGTTCCCGTGCGATGTGCAGTCGCTCCTCATCGGCGCGGCGCCGCGCGGTCTCCTCCCGGGTGCGCTCGGCCTCCTCCGCCCGCTGCTCCGCCTGCCGCAACGCCTCCCCCGCGGCAAAGGCAGCGATGAGCCAGGCGATCTCCAGGGTGCCGCGGGCCCGCACCAACGCCTCGCCCACGGGCCCGTCGCGGACGACCAGCGCCGTGAGCTGGAGAGCCACCAACAGGGTCACGGACGCCGTCACCGCGAGGGCACGGTGCCCGTCCCGCACCGCGCCGTACACCGCGACCAGGTACGCGACGGCGAGCACGTCGAACCCGGCTGCCTGGTACCCCACCGCACACAGCCCCGTGACGGTCAGGACGACGACCGGAGCCCGGCGCCGCGCGCCCAGGGCCAGGCCGCCAACCATCAGCAGCGCGTAGCCGAGCAGGCCGGGCCCCGAGCCAGTGTGCTTCCCGGACCACCCGGTGCCCAGCATCAGCGCCGCCACGCCCACAGCGATCACCCAGTCCCCGGCACCGGCCGGGACGGCGAACCGTCGTTTGTCCATGCGCGCACCCTAGCCAGATGCCTGCGCGGGCGAGTCCCGCTCGCGGACGAGCGGCCCTCTACCGCGTCCGCGGTACGTGCGCGGCTCCTGCCGCGTCCGCAGTAGCCGCGGGCGCCATCGGCGGCAGCGCAAAGTGCGTCCGCCTGCGGGACGACCGGCGGTGGGTCCGACGGCCAGGATCGGGCGACATCCAACAGCAGGAGCTGTACGAGGAGAAGGAGCACCTCATGTCCGTCCGTTACATGCTTGCCGTCGGCGCAGGCTCTCTGTTCGGGGGGTTCGGGCTTGCCGCACCGGCGACCGCGCACGCCCCGGTCCGGCCGATCGCCGCCGGTGCCCATGAGCTGACCGCCGGGCGGTTCGTGGGCACCGGGGCCGCACTGGTGGCGCTGGCCGGCGTGGTCATCGGCGCCCTGACCCTGGCCCGCTCCGCCGGCCGAACCGGCAACGGCAACGGGAAGAGGGGAGCCCTCGTGTCCCTGGTGGCGGGACTGATCGGCATCGTCGTCGGCGCGGTGAATCTGGCCGTCGCCGACGGCGGCCCCGGCACCGGCAACGGAGTGATCGGTGGTGCCCTGGCCCTGCTGCTGGGGCCGATCGCAGCGGTCCTCGGCCGACTGGCCCGGGTCCGCTCCCGCCGCACCGACCGGCTGACCACCCCGACCACGAGCGCGCGTTCGCATGGGAGAGGCACAAGGGCAGGGGCTTGAGGAGACGATGACGGCAGCCGAAACCGCCCCTACGGACGGAACTTCGGCGGGACTGGGCCGCTTCTGTTTCCGACGCCGCCGCCCGGTTCTCCTGACCCGGATCGTCGGTGTGATCGCGGTGGCGGCGGAGTTGCGCGGCGTTCCAGATCTGCAGGGTGTGCTCGAAGATTTCGGCCGTGGGCGCGGACTGCCGGAGCGGGACCTCCTGGCAGGGGAGGCGCGGCTGTGCTCCCGGGCCGGAGCACTGATCCGGGATCCAGGGGCCGGTGAAAAGCCGAACACCGGTGGTGAATCAGACCCAACCGGTGGACACCGTGCCGTCGGCCCGCGGCGGGCAGGTTCCCCAGGCCGGAAAGCCGGCGGCGGGGCATGGTCCACCGGGCGGGCTCGGTGCACGAGTGCCCGCCCGGTGGCGCCCGGGGGTGTGGGTCAGCCGAGTGGCAGTTCCAGGACGGCTTCCTGCCCGGTCGGGGAGGTGATGGTGGTGGTGGCGTCCTTCGTGCCGGTGAACGCGTAGAGGCGGTCCCGGCTGTTGACGACCAGGGCGAGGCGGTGGCCGTGGGCGAGGTCGTAGGCGGCGGGCTGGAGCGTCCAGCCGACGGTCCGGTCCGTGCCGGTGTTCAGGCCGGTGGTGGTGAGGGGCTCGTGGGTGATGATCCGGGCGGTGCCGTCCGGGGCCACGTCGAAGAGGTAGGCGACCAGGGTCGCGGCGTCGCCTTCCTCGATGCGGACGGTGAGCCTGAGCCTGGCGGCGCCGCGGATGCGGCGTCCGCCCGCCAGTTCCTCGGTGGACCAGACCAGGAGCCGGTCGCGGTCGAAGCCGGCCGGGTCGTAGGTCTTGGGGTTGCCGAACCACTCCTTCTGCCCGGTCTCCATGATGTCGTCCATGGCGGTGGCGGTGGTCTCGTGCCCGGCGGTGAACGCCCGGCTCCAGCCCGCGGACGGCTTGTCGGACAGGGCGGCATCGCCGTCCCCGTTGGTGCCGCTCAGGTACCAGGACTCGGTGCCGATGGTGGCGTCGGACCAGGAGCGGAGCGGTTCGCGCCGTGCTTCCTTGACGATCCGGTCGCGGCCGATGCCGGTCGGTTCGGTCTCGTAGGTGAACATCACCTGGCTGCTGACCACCGGCCAGTCCGGCACCTTGTTGGCCGCGCCGAGCAGATGGTGGTCGAGCCAGGCGTAGGCCTCCGTCATCGGTGTCAGGTAGCCCCAGAACGGGGTGCCGCTCGGCATGCCGGTGATGCCGACGCCTTCCGGGGCGCCGTGGTCGCCGATCCACAGGTTCAGGTGCTTGGGAACGGTGAGCTTCTCGAAGGTCGCGATCGCCTCACCGGCGGGGAACAAACTCTCGTGCCAGGTGTTGGAGCAGAAGGTCGGGATGGACCGGGCGTTGGTGATGTCCACGTAGGTCTCCGGGGACCGCACGGTGCCCCACTCCACCACCTCCTCCATGTTCTGCCCGTCCTGGAAGTTCTGGAGAACGCGCCACGTCGCCTCGTCGAACTTCTCCTTCTCCTTGCCCTCCTCGGCTCCGGTGAAGCCGATCAGCAGCTCCACGGCCTTCTCGTGCCGGGTGCCGTTGTCGTAGAGGCTGGTGGCCAGATTGCCCCACGTGCTCAGGGCGACCACGGCAGCGACCCGGTTCTTCGCGTCGTGCGCGGCGACCAGCTGGCTGATCCCGGAACCGTAGGACAGGCCGAGGAACCCGACCTTGCTCGGCGTGAACAACTCTTCCGCGTGGTCGATCACCACCGAGCCGTCCGACCAGTCGTCCGGTCCGGCGACGCCGATGAACCCGTCGGACGTGAACGGCCCGCCCGGCTCGCCGAACCCGCGGGGCGTGTAAGCCAGAACGTGGTAACCGCGCGCCGCCAGGGAGAGGTAGCCGACCATGAACGGCATCCAGCCGTACGGGTTCCACCCGGCGGGCACGATCACGACCGGACGCGGCTCCGAGGTCTTCTGCTTGATCGCGAACGCGGAGAGACCGATCTCCTCCGTCACGGCAATGCGCGGGAAGCTGACTCCGGCCTCCCGCAGGACCCGTTCCACCAGCTCCCGCAGCTCGTCGGGGAGCGCCCCGGCCGGGGCCGTGCCCTGGAGGGCCGCGAGCAGGGCCCTGGCGACGGTGAGCACCGACGGGTTGATGTCGAGGCTCGCGCCGCGCCAGATGCCGTGGGCCGCGATGTCGGCGAGGGTCGCGTCGGTGACCGACGCGATGGGCTCTCCGCCTTCTGTGGTCATATGAACCGCTCCGTTCTTCTGTGGCTGGGCAATCAGGACGCCCCTCGGGGCGCCAGGCGGATCATGGGCAGGAGCCCACACCCCGAAACGGAAGAGCGTCCGGTCGCACTCGATCGGATGGAGAACCCCGGACTGCGGCCCCGGGAAGCGGCGTATTCCGCGGCCGGGCCGGACGCGGCCGGTGGCCTTCTGCGGACCGGCCCGAAGAGGCGCGGCCACCGGCAGAGTCCGGTCACAGCGGCCGTGAGCGGACCAGTGACGCAACCATTGACAGGTTGACGCCCCCCGACAGGGCACCCGGCCGATGCGCCGGGCGGAGCGTCCGTCCTCGGAACGCCTGTACCTGCGCCGGCCCGGCGACCACGACGACACCCTGCGCAGAGTCGTGCGCCATGAGATCGGGCACCTGGGCGAGGCCACGGAGAAAGGCCGGCGTCGCCGCGAGGCCGGAAGGCGGGTACCCGGCGAGCATGTGTGCGGCCCCGCCGAGGTATTCGGCGAACCGCACGGGCGTGACGGCCGTTGCGCGAAGGGAAGGCAGGGCGTGCGTTGCCGGGTACGGGCAGCGTTGCAGTGCAACGGGCCGTGCCGAATGGGTACGCCACCGCCCTGATCAGCCGGAACGTTCACGGCCGGGCAGCTCCGGGCGGTGGCAACAGCACGATCGTTGCCACCTGTTCCCCGGTAACGGACCGCAACGGTTCGGGCGTCCTCCATCCTGTGATTCCCCTTCCGCAATCCGCCGGACGGGTGACAGGCTCCGTCGCTTCGACGGGGCGGACGAACGGAGATCCTGGTGGACCGGCCGCTGTTGTCACTGAGGACAACCTTGGTGCTCCTGCTCGCCCTACTCGCCGGCGCGGCAGCGGGCGGGCTGACCGCGCTCGCGGGCGAGAGCACGCCGCACAGCCTGCTCGCCGGTCTTGCCGCCGTGGGGCTGGCGGTGCCCTTCTTCAACCGCCTCATCGACGCCGAAGGCAACCAGGACCGGCACGTGGGCGCCGGGGAGGGAGAGAACCATGGGTGAGCTGCGGCCGCTGGGGGACGACCTCACGGATACCTCCCGGGCCCTGGCGCAGGCCCTGCGCGAGCTGTTCGAGGGGCTGGAGGTGTCCGTGCGCCGGTACGCGGCCCGGCGCCGACGTGATCCGGGGACGTTCTCGCGCTACCTGAACGGCACCCGCTTACCCCCGTGGCAGGTGATCACGGACCTCTTCACGGACCTCGCCGAGCACCGTGGAGCCGCGGTCACCACCGATGCCATCGAGTTCGTACGCGGGCTGTACGGAGCGGCCGTCGATGCCGGGGCCTCTCCCCGGCACGCGGTGGAGATCCTGGAGCAGCAGCTGGCCGACGCCGACCGGGTCTCCCGGCGGTCGAGTGTCCGCGGCGACGTCCTGGGCGACGCGCTGCTGGAACGTACGCACCGCATCGCGGACCTGGAGGTCCGCCTCAGCCAGCTGGAGGCCGACCGGATCGCCGAACGAAGACGGGCCGACGAACTCGCGGCGGCCCGCCCCGACATCTCCGGCCTCCTCCAGGAACGCGACGACCTCCAGCTGGACGTGCAGCGGCTGAGGACGGAGCTCCGCGAGGCACAGGCCCTGCGGACCGCGGCCGAGGACCGCTGCACTCTGCTCGAACGCCAGCTGGACGCCGTGGAGAAGCCCGCACCCCCGCTGCCCGCCGCCGCGCCCCGGGACATGCCCAAGATACTCATCGTCGACGACCAGCCGGGCAACCTCCTCGCGATGACCGCGGTACTGGCCTCCCTCGACCAGGAACTCGTCACCGTCTCCTCCGGGCGCGAAGCACTCAAGGCACTGCTCGACCACGAGGACTTCGCCGTCATCATCATGGACGTGCAGATGCCGGAGATGGACGGCTACGAAACCTGCGCGCACATCAAACGCCGCCCCCGGAACCGCGACGTCCCCATCATCTTCCTCACCGCGATGGGCGTGGACTCCGAACACTCCGCCCGCGGATACGCGGCCGGCGCCGTCGACTACATCAGCAAACCCTTCGACCCCTGGGCCCTGCGCGCCAAGGTCGCCGTCTTCACCTCCATCTACCTGGAACGCCACGCCCAGCGGTGACCACCCGCGTACCACGCCCCTCGCGCACCACGCCACGCGTGCGGTCCCGCCACCGGGGCGGGGCCGCGAAGGTCGCGCGGCAGCTCGAACGGCAACAGCTTCGTCCAAGGTGTGGGAACACGGTGCGCTCGTGGTGACACGGTTCCGGGCGGAACAGGCTGAGGCCGGTGGGTCTCCGCATCATGGCCGCACCCGCTTGCGTGCGCGTCCCCGTGCCCAGCGGAGCATCAGCAGGGCGAGGATCCAGCATGCGGCCAGGCGGGTTCAGAGGCTCTGCCGTTTGCGGGATGCCGGACGGAAAGGGGGGTGGCGAGCAGCACGGTGAGTCCTGCGATCCCGGTCATCGGGCCGATGGCGTACCCAGCATCGCCAGGATCGGCCCGGCGTCGCCGAGTGCGGGCCCGCCGGACAACACCCGTACGGGCACGGGGGATTGGTACGAGCTCAACAGCCCTGCGGTGGCCGGTTCAGCAGCCGGTGAAGCTGTGCAATGAAGCGGCGCGATACGCCGATGCGCAAAGAATCCGCAGGGAGATGATGAGTGTGGTGCCGGGCCATTCGGTGGAGGGAAGCGGCTGGTTTGCCGTTCTTCCGGACTGTGACGCGGCCCGCGCGGCTGCCGCACTGCTCCGCGCAGCCGGGACCCGCAGTGTGGAACACCCCTCCGGACGCCCATGGCTCGTGGGCCGCTGGACCGACGACGAGATGCTCGTCGCCGAGGCGGGCCGGGCCCGAGTCGCGGTCGTGGGCCCCTCGTCGATGACCCGGGAACACCTCACTGCTCTGTCGGCAGCGCACAGCGACGCGCTTGCCGCTCTCGACCGGATCGGCCGAGCCACCTCCGGAAGCTGCCACCTGCTCGCCTCACAGGACGGGTGCCTTCGTTCCCAGGGCACGGCTTCGAGACTGCGGCGGCTGTTCTTCACCCGGGTAGCCGGGGTCACCGTTGCCTGTGATCGCTTGGACGTGCTGGCCAACGCCACACGCGCGGACCTCGACGAACAACTCGTCGCGGCCCGGCTGATGGATCCGCTCCTTCCGCACCCGCTCGGCGATCAACCCCTGTGGCGAGGAGTATCGGCTGTCCCCGCCGGCACGGCGCTGTTCACCGACACCGACGGCACCGCCCGGACCCGCGCCTGGTGGAAGGCCCCCGAACCCGAGCTGTCCCTCGCCGAGGGCGCCGAACAACTCGCCCGGGCGCTCACGGACGCAGTCGCCGTCCGCACCGGGCCCGGCGGGCTGATCAGCGCGGACCTGTCCGGAGGGATCGACTCGACATCCCTGTGTTTCCTGGCCGCCCACGGGAAGTCCCGGTTGCTTGCCTTCACACTCGACGGCGCCGACCCTGCCAATGACGACCTCGCCTGGGCCCACCGGGCCGCCGCAGGTCTCCCGGACGTGGAGCACATGACCGTGCCGACAAGCGACCTGCCCGCACACCACACCGGTGTGCTGCACGCGGGCGAGGGGGTCGACGAACCGGGGCCGGGCCTGCGCGTCCGCGCCTCGTTCGCCGAGGTCGCGCGCCGACTGGCGGCCCGGGGATCACGACTGCGCCTATCCGGCGAGGGCGCCTACCAGATCCTGTCCGCCCGGACGCCCTACCCGCACACCATCCTGCGCACCCGGCCGCGCACGGCCATCACCCACCTGCGCGCGCATGCCTCCGCCCAGCGGTGGCGCTGGCTCCCGACCCTGCGCGCGCTGGCAGACAACCGGCCGTACGGCGACTGGCTCGCCAGAACAGCCCGAGACCTGTCACCAGTCCTCGCCCTGGACGGCACCCCGGCCCTGAGCTGGCAGATGACGCGCCCCCAACTCCCGCCCTGGGCAAGCCCCGAGGCGGTGACGCCGGCCCGAGAAGCACTCCTGCGGACAGCAGCGCAAGTCGAACCGCTCGCGACGACCCACGGCCAGCACGAGGCCTTGTGGTCCATCCGCAACGGCACCCGGCTGGTACGGCACCTCGCCCGGATCACCAGCGAGGCGGGCCTGCCGACGCACTACCCGTACTACGACGACCGGGTCATCGAAGCCGCCCTGTCCGTGAGGCTCGACGAACGCACCACCCCCTTCGCCTACAAACCCCTCCTCAAACTTGCGATGGGACAGACCGTGCCTGCCGAACTGCTCACCCGCAACACCAAGGGCGAGTACAGCGCCGAACTGCACGACGGACTGCGTGCCCACCGCACCCAGCTGGCAGAACTGCTCGACCAGCCGATCCTGGCCCGGCTCGGCCTCATCGACGCGGACCTGCTGCGCCGGGCATGCCTGAGCATGTACCCGCCCCGGCTCTCCCTCGTCGCACTGGAAGCCACCCTGGCAGTCGAGACCTGGCTGCGCGCCCACGCCCCGGCACCGACCGCCACCGCTCCCGGAAGGACAGTGGCCGCATGAGTATGACCCTGGGCAAACATGTCTCCGCCTCCGACGTCGAAGACGGCATGGTTCTCCTCGACGAGCGAAAAGGCCGCTACTTCAAGGTCAACCCGAGCGGTGCCCTCATCCTGCACGCCCTGCTCGATGGCTCCGAACCGGCCGACGTGATCAAGATGATCATGGAACGGTACGAGGTCAGCCAGGAACGAGCAGCAGCCGATGTGGACGCACTCACCGCCGAGCTGTCAGGAAACGGACTGGTGACCGTATGAGCGTGCCTGTCGTGTTCCGCGAACGAAACCGACTGCCGCTGCATCGCAGATTGCTGCCACTGCTGGCAGTCGCAGCCGCCCATCTGATCGGCCGGCTCTCCCCGCTCCGCATCCGGCGGATCCTGACCGCCTGCTCGCGCGGCGGGCGGCCCGCGACCTACGCCGAGGCCGCACGCGCACGGACCGAAGTGGTGTCCGTGAGCGTGCGGTGCGCGGGACAGGGGTGCGTGCCGCGCTCCATCGCGACCGCGCTGCTGTGCCGGGCGCGAGGGAGCTGGCCGACCTGGCGGACCGGGACGCGCACCGTCCCCATGATGGCGCACGCATGGGTGGAGGCGGAGGGCCGACAGGTCGAAGAACCCGCACTCATCCAGGGCACCCCGCCCCTCATCACGATCGCACCGCGGTCCTGACACCAACAGAAACCGGCATGCACGACAACGACATCGCCGTACGGACCGAAGAACTGAGCAAGTCCTACGGGACCGCAAGGCCGTCACCAGCCTCGACCCCCACACCCGTGTCGCCATCTGGGAGCACCTGCGACGACTGTGCCAGGAACACGACACCACCGTCTTCCTGACCACACACCACCTGCAAGAGGCTGAACACTGCGACCAGATCGCCATCATCGATCACGGCAGCCTGGCCGCGGAGGGGTCGCCCCGAGAACTGAAAGCGATGATCGGCGCCGACATCGTCACGCTGCGCACCGACGACGACGCACAGGTCGCCGAAGCCGTGCACCGGCTGCTTGGGCTACCCACATGGACCGGCCCCGGGGGAGTACGGCTCCGAACGCCGGACGGGGCCGCACTCGTCCCCCGGCTGTGCGCCGAACTTGCCGCGCTGGCCGTACCGGTGCGGGCAGTGACGGTCGAGCCACCCACCCTCGACGACGTGTTCCTGCACCACACGGACCGCCCCCTCTGATGCGTTTCACCGGAAAGCTTCTTTGGGAACGCAGAGGAGTCACCCTCATGCTGCCACCGACAATGCCCACCAGCACTGCCGTCGTTCCCCCGAGCACCGCCCACGACACCGGGCCGTACACCTCGGTCCTCCGCACCCTCGGGATCCTCTGGCGCCGCGAACTGGCCCGCTTTCTGCGCAACCGGGCCCGGCTGGTCATGGGCCTGGCCGCCCCGATGCTCTTCCTCTTCGTACTCGGCGGCGGCATGGGGTCGGCAGGCGGAGACCTCGGCCATTACCAGGCGTTCCTACTGCCCGGCATGCTGCTGATGATCGTGCAAGGCCCGGCCATCGCCGTGGGGACAGCGATCATGTGGGACCGGCAGTCCGGATTCCTGCGACAGATGCTCGTAGCACCAGTACGGCGAGGCGCACTACTCGCCGGAGTCTGCCTCGGCGGAGCAACAACCGGCGCCCTGTACACCCTCCCCGTCCTCGCTCTCGCCGGCCTGTGCGGGGTGCCCTACCACCCGCGTTTGCTGATGGTCCTCTGCGAGAGCACCCTACTGGCGTTCGCACTCACCGCACTGGGCGCGGCAGCAGCCGTGTACGTGCAACGCCCGGAGAGCCTCCAGGCCGTTTCCGGGCTGGTGATGGCACCAGCCGTGATGCTTTCGGGGGCGTTCTTCCCCGTGGGTTCGCTGCCGCCGTGGCTTGGCGCGACCGTGCTGGTCAACCCGCTCACCTAGGGCGTCGACGCCCTGCGCCGCACGATGCCCCTGCCGGAGGCGGACGTACCGGCGTGGTTCCAGGACAGTCCCAGGTGGTGGGGCTGGACGCCGCCGGTCACACTGGAACCCGCGCTGATCGTGCTGCCGGCCCTGGCCATCGTGCTGCTGGCGGGCCGGCGCTTCGGACAGGAATGAACCCCGAGTGGGCGTGCGTTCGACACACCCACTCGATGAACGGATCACTCGTCCCTTCTACGCCGCCCTGCATTGCGCCGTGACACCGCGCGGATCGCCCTTCGCAGGCACCACAGTGCTGCTTCCCCAGGACCGCCGCCTGCGTGAATGCAACTACGAGTGCCTCAACAGCTGACCCGGGCAATATGTGCCCCACTGCGGAGCCGGCACATCGACGAGTTCTGTGGATGTGTGGGGCGGCGCCAGCGGGTTGAGCGCCAGCGGGTCTTGATGGGGTGGGTGGCTTGCTGGACAGCGTGTTCGTCGTTGAGCGCTGTTGAGTCGTGGCTGTCGTGGGATGGCCACTTCGCTGTCACGGCGTGAGGATTTTGCCTGGTGTGATGCGCCAGGAACGACAGCTCTCGACGTCGCCGTTCCTGGCGCAGGACACTAGGTGAGGGGGCAGGTGAGCGGCAGGACCCGCTCGGTCAGTCGGCCGGTGAGACGGGTGGGGGTGACGGCGACTTCGGCGAGCCAGTCCGTTGCGGTCAGCTGGTCGGTCAGGGGCGACAGTTCGCCGGGCGTGATGGCGCACCAGGAGAAGAGCTGGTCCAGGTCGATGCCCTGGCCATCGGGGCCCAGATCGCCGTCGCCGTTGCTGTGGGTGGCCAGGACCAGGGCGAGCAGCCGGGTGGCGGCAGGGGCCTTGGCCTTGCGGAGCTTCTTGTCCGTGATGGTTCTCTGGGCCCACCCGGAGAGCTTGGGCCGCAGTTTCCTGCCGAACGTGAACGGTCCCGAGCCGTCCTCATCGGGAACCAGGGAGGGGACGGTGATGGCGGTGGGGTTCTCGGGCCGGGAAGCGAGCAGGTCGGCGAGGGTGGAGGAGAGGCGGAGCCAACCGCAGTCGACCAGTTGTGCGACCAGGTCCGCCGGCTCTCCCAGGCCCAGGTTGGTGAGGTCCTGGCCGACAAGATTGCCCGTGCCGGTGTGCGCGGTGCGCAGCGTCAGCATCACCATCAGCAGGCGCGCCTCCGGCCCGGGCAGCGGGGCGGTTTCGGTGACGTGGGCCAGGACGGACCGGGCACAGTCCCACTGGCCGGGGCGGGTCAGCAGGCGGGCCACGGCCGGGGTGTCGCTGCTCGTGCCCTGGCCGGTGCGCTGCTGGTGCTGGAGAAGGACAGTGGCGGCGGCCTGCTCGGCACGCTGGGCGTCCAGGCGCAGGCCCGGGTCGCCGGTGGCCTCGGCCCAGGCGGCGAAGGCGCTCGCCTTGCGGCTGTGGAGGTCGGCCAGGAGTTCCAGGTCGGGTTGGTCGCGCTGTTGGTAGGCGCGGAAGAGGCCGCCGAGTTCGACGAGTTCGTCCCGCAGGGCGACGGGACGCAGGGTGCGTGGAATGACCCGCTGGGCGATCTTCACCTGTCGGGGACGACGCCGCCCCGGCGCGGAGCGAGGAGCCGGAACCGGGCCGGTCGGCGCCTGGTCGGCGTGGGAGAACTGCGGCATGTTCGCGCCCGCCGCTGTCGCTGCGGGGGCCGGGCGGTCGGCAGGCCGGGAGGCAGTCGCGGTCCTCGCCTCCCGGGCGGTGGCCGCGGTCTTTACTTCCGGGGCGGTGGCCGTGGTCTTCGCTCCCGGGGTGGCGGCCGCGCACCGCGAGCAGCACTCCAGGGCCTGCCACCAGCGGCCTTCGCGATCGGTTGTCACGGCCAGGACCACTGGCCCGCCGCACCGCCAGGGTTCGGTACGTGCGTGGCGGTCGGTATCGGGCAGATGGGCGTGGCAGCCCTCGGCCCGGCATGCGCAGTACGTCCCGGACCTGGGGGCGGAGGCGGCGCGCAGGTGGGCCTTGAGGTGGGCGACGGCCGCCGCACGGCCGGCGGCCGCCGAGGGAAGCCGCTGTTCGGCGCAGGCGGGCCGACTGCACGAGACGCGCACCGACGTGCCGCCCCGGCCGACGGGGTCCAGCCGTACCGTCCACCGGCGTCCCGGCATTCGCTCGTCCAACTCGCTCACTGGGGCCTTCCTCATCCTTCTTCCCGGCCTCGATGCCTGCCGCCGCTTCCCGCCGGCCGGGCGGTGTGCGGGCGGCGAGTCCACCGTATGCGGCCGCAGGGGAGAAAAACGGTGAACTTGCCCTGTTTCCCCGCATGCGGCGATAATGCGCGCGTCATGTGGCCGGTATCTGCCCCGGGTCAGGCGTTCTTCGTCAACGCAGGGTGCGGCAGTCCGGATCGGTTCAGCCGTTGCCTCACCCCGATGGCCGGTCCTGGGATGGTATGTCCCGCCACTTCACGCATGCTCCGGAGCGACCGACGCACCGGGCGAGTCCCGGCACCCCCGCCCGCCCGGTAACGGGCTGTTCGACCGGTCGTGGGCCCCTGGACCGGCAGGGGTGGGCATCCTCTCCCGCACCACTGGCCACGGCGCCCCGGGACGCCGGCCCGTATCAGCCCCGGTCGTTCGCGTCGGCGGGGGCTCGGCGAGCGGCGGCGGGCGGGGTGCGCAGGGCGAGGATGGCCAGGTCGTCGTGGCCGTCGCTGGGGTGGTGGTCGGCGAGGAGGCGTACGAAGTCGTCCAGGGGCAGGTGGGCATGACCGGCGGCGTGTTCGGCGAGCCGGGCCAGGCCGTGGTCGATGGAGTGGCGGGGGTGTTCGACGAGCCCGTCGGTGAAGAAGACCACCGTGGCCCCGGCGGGCACCGGATGGGTGTGGTCGGGACGGTTCTGGTCGGTGTCGACCGCGAGCGGCAGGCCCGGTTCGGCATGCAGGTACTCCGTGTGCCCTTCGGGGCCGATCAGGAGCGGGGGAAGGTGACCGGCCGTGCTCCAGTGCAGCCTCCAGCCGTCTTCTGCGGGCTCGATACGGGCCAGGCAGACGGTGGTGACGGGCAGGTCGGTGATGCCGTTCAGGGTGCGGTCCAGCTGGGCGAGGACAGCACTGGGTGGGGCGAGCCGGTCGTAGAGCAGGGCTCGCAGCATGTTGCGGGTCTGGGCCATGGCGGCGGCTGCACGCAGGTCGTGGCCGACCACGTCGCCGATCACGACGGCGCACGTGTTGTCGGGCAGCCACAGGACGTCGTACCAGTCCCCGCCGAGATGGCCGGGACTGGAAGCCGGGCGGTAGATGGCGGCGCCGGTGAAGGGGTGCAGATCGGGCAGGGCGGGCAGCAGGAGGCGCTGGAAGTGTTCGGCGCTGGTACGGATCTGCTCGAGCAGGCTGACCTTCTCGATGGCGATGCCGGCGGCGCCGGCCAGGGTGACGACGATGTCCTCGTCGTCACGGTCGAAGGGCTGCCCGTCATGGCGTTCGGACAGGTAGAGGTCGCCGTAGATGGTGCCGCGGACACTGATGGCGACGCCCAGGAGGGTGCGCATGTGCGGGTGGCCCGGTGGGAACCCGGCCGAGGCGGGATGGGCACGGATGTCATCGACGCGCAGGGGCTCGGGATGGTGGATCAGATGCCCGAGAACACCGTGGCCCCGGGGGAACTCGATCCCGGCCAGGTGGTCGCGCTCGGACTCCGAAAGGCCCGCCGTGATGAACTGCTCCAGTTGCTCGCCGGACTCGTCCAGCACGCCCAGCGCGCCGTAGCGGGCGCCGACCAGCTCCCTGGCGGTGGTCACGATCCGGTGCAGGACCGCGGGCAGATCCACCTCCTGGCTGATCGCCAGCACCGCGTTCAGCAGCCCCTGCAGCCGGTCCTTGGCGGTGGCCAGTTCCCGCAACTGCGCGGCGATCCGGTCCAGCTGACGATCCAGCCGCAGGGTCAGGTCGACGGGAGACTGCTCGGGTTCCTCCTGCCGGCCTGCCATCATGACCGCCCGGCCACCGCAGCCGCACCGCGGTCACGCATCGACTCACCCAGCCACTCACGCGAGCGGTACACGTCGGCCTCCTGACCCTCCGTCATCGGACAAGGCCCCAGCGTGACACGACGGGGCGGCCCACCCCGGCCATTACTCCCGCGGCAGCACGCCCCGTTCGGCAAGGGGAGCTCGCCGAACGGGCCACGGCCTCCTGAAGGGGGAGGGGCCCGAATGTCGGTCGAGGTCCAGGAGCGCCGACCTGGTCGGCCGGAGCGGACGGAGTGCATTCGTCTCCGGCGAGAAGAAACAGAACGCCATGAAGGCCACCTCCGAGAACGCCCGAAAGCTGCCCCTGACACCACCTTCACCCAGGCCCCCCGGGGCGCCCCTCACCAAGGAGCCCGGCCTTTGTGCCGCGCCGACCGTGCGCAACCCTCCGGTACGCGGACGGTCCGAGGATTCCGCTCCCGTTCCTGCCGGCCGACGCGGGGGCAGGGGCGTCAGGCGGTGTCGAGGGTCTTCATGATGACGAAGCTGTTGACCGTGGCGACGCCGGGCAGGTCGGCCAACTGGTTGGCGTGGAACTCCTCGTAGGCGGGCAGGTCGGCCACCTCGACCTGGACGAGATAGTCGAAGCTCCCGGTGATGTGATGGCAGGCGACCACCCCGGACAGGGCCATGACTCCTTCCTCGAAGGCGACCACGTCCGCACGGGTGTGCCGCATCAGCCGGACACCGGCGAACACCCGTAGCCCGCGGCCGACCGCGGCCGGGTCGATCAGCGCCCGGTAGCCGCGGATCACTCCGGACTCCTCCATGTTCCGTACCCGCCGCAGACACGGCGAGGGCGACAGCCCGACCCGGGCGGCGAGCTCGTTGTTGCTGATCCGCCCGCTGTGTTCGAGCACGGCCAGAATCGACCGATCCACATCATCCATGAGCGGCAGAATATTGCTGAAAAGCCACCTCTTGCACAAGTAAAAGCCAGAGGTACGCGCAATATATTGCCAAAGTTGCGCTCGAACGCCTCTGGTCAAGGCGCGGACGAACAAACTGGAGGAAGCCACGACGCCGTACTCCCGAAGGGGCAGCCATGCCGGGCAAGACCACCGTCACCGTGCACGCCGATCGAGAAGTCCACCCCGATCGCGCGGTGGCGCCTCCGATCTACCAGACGGCGGCGTTCTCGGCCGAGGACGCCGAGACGTTCGCGCAGGGCGCCGTCGAGGCGCGGGGCAAGGACTTCTACACCCGCTTCGGCAACCCGAACCACGCGCAGGCCGCCGCCGTCGTGGCCGAGCTCGAAGGCACCGAGGCCGCCATGGTCACCGCCTCCGGCATGGCCGCCCTCACCACCGCCGTCCTCGCCCTGGTCTCTGCCGGCGACCACGTCATCGGACAGAAGTCCGCCTACGGCGGCACCACCTCGGTACTGCTGAACCTGCTGCCGCGCCTGGGCGTGTCGACCACCCTGGTCGACCAGACCGACCCCGAAGCGTTCGCCGGAGCCCTTGGCCCCAGGACCCGGCTGATCCTGGTGGAGACCCCGAGCAATCCTCTGCTGCAGATCACCGACCTGCGCGCGGTGGCGGACCTGGCCCGCGCCCACGACGTGATCACCATGGCGGACAACACCTTCGCCACCCCCCTCAACCAGCGTCCTGCGGAGTTCGGCATCGACGTGACCTGGCACAGCGCGACGAAGTACCTCAACGGCCACTCCGACGTGTCCGCCGGCGCCCTGGCCGGCCCGGCCGACCTCCTGGACCGCATCTGGGACACCGGTCTGCTCACCGGCGCCACGCTCGGCCCGATCGACGCGTGGCTGCTGCTGCGGGGCATGCGCACCCTCCCGCTGCGCGTGCCCCGGCACAACGCCAACGGCCAGGCGCTCGCCGAAGCCCTGCAGGACCACCCGGCCGTGAGCCGGGTGTACTACCCGGGCCTGGAGAGCCACCCGCAACACAGGCTCGCCACGGACCAGATGAGCGGCTTCGGCGGGGTGCTCGGCATCGAGTTCACCGGCGGGTTCGACATGGCCGACGCCTTCCTCGGCCACCTGAACTACTCCCGCCGCTCGGCCAGCCTCGGCGGTGTGGAATCCCTCGCCGTCCACCCGGCGTCCATGTGGCGCGGAATGCTCAGCGACGAACAGATCACCGACGCCGTCCCGCCGGGCCTGGTCCGGCTGGCCGCCGGTACCGAGGACACCGCCGACCTGGTCGCCGACGCCCTCGCCGCCGCCACTGCCGTACTCACCGAGGCCGCCATCGCCTGAGCGGCCGACCACGATGCAGGGGCCCCACCGCACGGAGGAGATCACCACCTGGGACAGCAGAGGGGGGAGCGGGTCGGCGCGGTGACGACGGTCGCGGCGGAGGCACGGAGGGGCAGGGCCGGGCCGGTGCCGCCGTCGGCGACGTCGTGGCGGGCCATGATCACCGTGCACGCCCCCTCCGGGCACTCTGGATCCAGTAACTGATCGTTTCAGAATGCGATCTGACCTCTCGGCTGAGACGGCGCTCAGTGGTGCGATGGAACTGGTAGCTCTGGTTGCGCGTTGGCTCCACAGGACTTTAGGGGGAGAGCCTTGTCGAACTTGAGCTTCCCGCCGACGCGGGCGGTCGGACGCGGGGCGGCCTGGTACCGCGGGGACTGCCATGTCCACTCGGTCCACTCGGATGGGGAACTCACTCCTGAAGAGTTGGCCGTTCGGGGGCGCGCTGCCGGGCTCGACTTCATGGCGACGACGGAGCACAACTCAGCTGCGAAATTCGGCGCGTGGGGGCACCTGGCTGCCGATGACTTCTTGATCATTCTTGGTGAGGAGGTGACCACGAAGACCGGGCACTGGCTCGCGCTCGGCATCAAATCCGGCGAGGTCATCGACTGGAACCACCAGGTCAGGGACGGGGTGATCGATCAGTGCCTAGATCAGGTCCATCAAGTCGGAGGGCTGTGCGTGGCCGCACACCCGCATGCGCCCTATCCGTCGGGCGACTTCATGTTCTCCTTCCGGGGCTTCGACGTGGTGGAAGTCTGGAACGGACTGTGGACTTCGGACCGACCGTGGAACGCTGACAACGAGGCCGCCTTGGCGGAGTGGGGGCGGAGCCTTGCAGCGGGCATTCACACGGGAGCGTGGCGGTCGGCGATGGGCAACAGCGACGCCCACTTGGAAGGGCAGATCGGCATCCCTCACACCGTGGTCTTCGCCGAGGAGCTGAACACCGAGGCGATCCTGGCCGGAATCCGTGCCGGCCGCAGTTGGATCGCCGAGTCGGCGGACGTGGACGTGACGTTCACTGCCAATGCCGACGGTCATGTTGCCGGGGTGGGAGAACAGCTCACAACTTATGGCGGGCAGGTTGAAGTGCATGCAGCAGTGCGAGGCGTGCCGGTGGGGACTGTCAGCTTCCACACCGATCGAGGAAAGGTTCACCGCGCTTCTCTCCCCGGCGATGGGGCAGGTGTGGTGCAGTGGGACACGACGGCGGAGGAGTCAATGTTCGTCCGCATCGAGGTCCGCCATCCCGACGGGGACGTCGCCGCCCTCACCAATCCGATCACCCTCGTCTGACCGCTCATTTCACCGTATGGTGCGCAGGCGACGGAGGCAGATGAGGCTGCAGGCCAGTTCGAGCAGGCCCTGATGGAGGTCGGCGCGTCGTTCGTAGCGGATCCGGAGCCGTTTGAACTGATGCAGCCAAGCAGAGGCTCGTGGAGAAGACCTCGCCCAGGTCGGTTCACGCCGCAACCGAGTACGCACCGGAAACAGTCCTGAACGGGTATGGGACCACGCGCGTTCAGGCGCCGGATCGTCCGCGAGTGGACGGTCGGCATCGAGCACGAGAAGAACATCGACTCCACGGCACCGTCCGACCTGGCCCATGCCGGCTGCGGAGAGCGACTTCGTCCCCCCGCTCCTTGTCCGGAAACCGGGCAACACGGCACCCCAACAGACCGGAGCGGCAACGCATCGGGGCATGCGAAACGCTCTGCTCGAGCGCGACGTTCCGATGAACAGCCCACGTTCGGGCCCGAGCTTGACCACAGGAGACGACGATGGCCTTCCAGCTCGCCCCCCCGACCTCCGCTGCCGCGGCGCCTGGAGCGATATCCGGCGCCCTGGTCCCGCGCGAGTCGGCCCCGCAGCTCCGCGAGGCGTACCGGCGGGCGATCCCGTTCCAGATCGCGTTGACCGGCGTGACCACGGGAGGCCTGTTCTTCGCCACATGCCTGGGGCTGTTCGACATGCTCGGGGTGACCCCGTTCGCCCTGCTCCGGGACAGCGCCGGGGGCGTTGCGGGCTGGCTGCTCGTCGTGTCGCTCGTGCCGTTCGCGTTCATGCCCCTCACCGACGGGCTCACCTCTTCCGTCGTCGGTGTGCTCGGCTGGGCGAGCCGTGGAGCGAAGACCGTTTCGGGGCATCATTCACTGGCGCCGGGTGCGTTGCGTCGGCTGCCGTCGGCGGTCCGCCTCGTCGCGGCGGGAGCCGCAACCGTGCTCGCGGGGGTGCTGGCACTCCTGTTCTGGAACCCCGATCCGGAGCAGACGCTGCTGATCGTGGTGCTCACGGTACCGATCGCGGGCATGCTGCTCACCCTCGGGATCCGCCCGCTCCCGGCCGCGTCCCGGGCGTGGCGGGCGGGCCTTGCGCACGCCGAACTCACCGAGCACATCCGGGCGACCGGCCGGCACTCGACGGCTGTCGTCACGGACGTCGAGCACCGGGGGTGGTGGCTCGATCAGCAGCCGGTGTTCCGGGTACGCGCCGAGACCCGGGAACAGCCCGTCACCACACTGGAGTTCCAGGTCGCGGAGTACCCCCGGTGGGCACCGGCGCCGGGCCACGTCATCGATGTCTGGGCCCGGACACCGCAGACCACCGACAGCGGGGACACCGGGGACACCGGGGGGTTCGATCCCGAACACACCGTTGTGGAGCGGCAGATCGTCGGGCAGCAATTCGACTCGCCGGGCGAGGAACTACGCCGGCCGGCCTCTGGCGGCGACGGACCGGCCATCGGCCCGGTCGCACCCCACTGGGCCGACGTGTTCAACCCAGGGGCCGGCACGCCAGGTGCCTGGACCGTCGGTGTGGTGGCCGGCCTCGTTGCCGTCGCCGGCGCGTTCCTGGCCCCCGCGGCCTGGTTCACCGGGGATCCCGACGGGCCGGCCTGGCTGCCCTGGTCGCTGGGCGCGGCGGTTCTCGTCACGATGTGGCAGAGCGCGGAGTGGCTCGGCCTCCGGCTGATGCCCCGTCGTGCCGTGGGCCGCGGCACGACGACACTCATGCCGGGGATCCTGGCGTTCCTCCTGATGTTCGTGAACATACTCTCCGCGGTGTTCACCTGGGGTCTGTCCGACCACTTCCTCGATGGGGACCGCGGCGGCCCGGTCGCGCTCACCTGCCTGGGCTCGGTGGTTGCGGGAGTGATCCCCTTCATCCTCGCGGTCGCCGGTCACGGCGCCCTCGTTCCCACGGTGACGAGCGCCCTGCTCGCTGCGGCACGCCGACGTACGGGCGGGACCGACGCCGTGCCCCTCAGCGCCGAGCACGTCCACGAGGCGATGCTCTCCGGCGACCCCGCCCGGACATCGCAACTGGAACGCGACCACGGCTTCGCCGTCGGGCGGCTCCTGCGGGCATGACCACGCCGGAGTTCCGGATCTTCAGCAGTTGGGCTGTTCCGGACCGGGGCACCCGTGTTTCCCCGCCACCGCACCGCGATCCTGCGCCGCACCGCCCGGACGCCGGCTGCTGGATGGAGCGGGACAGAGGGCCGTCCTTCTCCGTCAGGCTCACCGGCGAGCGCGATTGCCCGGGGGTGGTCCTCGAGGACGGGATTCTTCGACCTGGGGTGAGGCGGCGGGTCCGGGGCAGGGTGTCGGACGGGTTCAGCCCCAGGTCTTGCCGCTGACCTGCCCTGGTCCGAAGCAGCGGGAGGCGACGGAGGCGGGCGCCGGTAGGGGGCCGTCCTCCGGGCCGAGGCGGCCCAGTGCGTGCTTGAAGGTGTGGACCACACGGGTCCGCACCGCAAGCGTCGGCCCGCCGGGTTCGCCGCAGTCGTTGGTGGACAGCGGCCGGTTCTGCGGGCTCGCCAGGGCGAAGCAGGCCAGTGTCGTGCGACGGCCCTCGTACCGGAAGCAGTCGGTGATCGCCCGGTTGCCGAAGTCCATGGGGGCGAAGACGACGGCGATGCCCTCGTCTCCGTACGGGGTGGCCCGCAGCGTCGGCAGCAGGTCGAGCACCTTCTTACCGGAGGCGAGCAGCCGGGCCTCCTCGCGCGAGGGGCCCAGGGCGGGGGTGTCGTCCGGGTCCAGCACTTCTCCCGGGTACTCCTCGGTCCGCAGCACCGTGCCGACGGGGGATGCTTCCAGCGGGCCTGCCCGCTCACGCTGCCCCAGTCGAGACTCGCGTTCACACAGAGCTTGCCGGCGATGAGCGCCCACGGGGTCCGGACCACACGTTCGCGTGCCGGCTCGACCGCGAGTCGGCCGAACGCCTCCGGGCGCAGGAGAGTGGGCGCCGGGGGCGCGATGAAGGCGCCGGTCCAGATTCCCATGCCTCTCTTGTAACAACGGGGCACGGCCCGGCGCGACCGTGTTTCCGGGAAACACGGTCGCGCGGCGGGGGCGGGCGGTGAAGGTGAAGCGGGAGCTGGAGCGGTCGCTGGACGGGGCGTCAGCACCCCCCTGGGCTTGGCGGGTGGCGGCCTCGGGTTCGGTCAAGAAAGAGCACGGAACGTGCACTTTCGGTCATGGCGGAGGGTGGCTGCTGCAACATGACTGTGTGCGTCATCGATTGATCGGCTCCTGCCTCACCAGTCCGCACGGCCGACGGGGAGAAACCGTCCGGGTCCGGTTCAGCCGGTGATGGAGAAGAAGATCGATCCATCTTCGGCCCACCACCATGCGCCCTGACCTTCGGCCCATTCCGAATACCAGCTGTCGAGGGCCTCGATCAGCTCCTCCAGGTCGTACCGCAGGTCGGCGTCGACCTGGTCCAGCACCGCCCGGTAGGCCTTCACCGCGGGGCCGGCCTTCGCCAGCGGCCAACAGCCGATCTCCGGCGAACCCTCCAGGGGGCTGGGGATGCGGAACCCGATCTCCGCGGGCGGACCGCTGTAGATGTACTGGTAGGGCAGCAGGTCCGCAGGGACCCCGGCCGCGCTCAGCGCATCGTCCAGAGCGGAGAAGAGAGTGCTGGGGCTGCGGTAGCTCGCCAGGGTGGAAGGGTCGGAGGCATTGCGGTCGATGACGATCTGGAGGGCCGCGTAGTAGGCGCTGCCGGCGTACTCCGCAGCGGAATCGGCCCGACCGGAAATCAGCTCCTCCAACGCGTCCTGAACCGACAGCCCCCAGTCCACCTCCTGGGCATCGAGACCGTCCTGGCGCGCCCGTGCATGCGCCCGCATGTTCTCCAGGCGCCGCGATTCGTCGTCGCTCAGGTCCCGGGCAGGCAGGAAACGTGCGATCTCTCCGCGGTTCGCCATGGAGTAGTTGACTACTTTGCTCATGCGGACACCCTGCCAAAGGGCACTGACATTGATGCTGACACGGTCCGTTCGACCACGTCGTGGTCCCTGGTGAGGATGAGGCCGGGCTGCGTGTTCGCGGGCGGGGCCGTGGGGACCGGGACGGGCAGCCCCAGCAGCAGGTGGGACAAGGTTTCGCACGCTCAACGACGAGTCGGCCGACCGCTCACGATCCTCCGGCAGACCATTCCAGCCCCGGCACGCTGGGCGGCAGGGAGCCAACAGGCCGCACTCCCCGATCGATCGGGTGAACTGGCCCGCGAGAGAGGTCGTCGCCCATGCGGCTCAAGAGATCAGCAGGACTTCAACCGTCCGGCTGTTTCTCCACTTTCTGGGAGGCCCATGCGTACCCCTTCCCCGGTCGCGGCTTCAGCTGTGGCTGTGTCCGTCCTGGTCGGTATCGCGGACTCCCCTGAGAAAGCGGTCACCAAGACCGTCACCCTGGCGTGCGGAGCATGGAAGCGGAACGAAGTAGGACATGGACGGCGATCATCTCCCGGGCCGGACGGGGCTTGGTCGCAGACCGCACTTCGTCGGGTACCCCGGCAGCGTCGCGGTGCTCGGGACCGGCGCACCAGGACTGCTCGGGCACGTGGAGTCGGCGGTCGGCCAGCGCCCGTTCCCGGCCGGTGGCGTAGGCGAGGAACACCCCCACCTGGGAGTTCTCGACGCGCCCGGCAGTGCCGGTGTACTGGTGTTGTGCGCCCGCCGAAGCGTGATCCTTCTTCACGAAGCCGGTCTCGTCCACGGTCAGGACACCGCCGTCGGTGCCGAGGTGTTCGACAGTGTAGGCACGGATGTCGTCGCGGACGGCGTCGGCCTCCCAGCGGGTGTGGCGCAGCATCCGCTGCATCGGTCCCGGCCGGGGTGGGCCGGCCTGTTCGGCCGGCTGCCAGCAGTTCTTGCGCCCGACCCGCGACAGCGGCCCGAGCAGACAGGCGCGGGCAGTGGCCCTTGGTTCAACTCGGCTGAACCGCCCCGCGATCTGGTCCATGGCCTGGTCGAACATCGCCCGCCAGCGGCGGGGTTCACGCCATGGCCGGCGGTCGCCGCACGATCTTCGTTCGTCCACACACCAACCGATGATCATGCCGTGGCCGCGCCCATTCCCGGCCGGGCCCGTCACAAGATCTCGAAGTCGGAACGGACTACCAGGAACCCCGTCGCCCTCGACATTGGCCACCATCTTGCGCAGTACCTTGAGCGCGGCCACGTACTCCTCGTCGCTGATGCCCTTGTGGACTACGGTGCGTACCTCGGTCGCCAGCTCACGGAGCCGCGCTCTGGCGGCCTCCCCGGCATCCGTGAGGTGCAGGCGCTGCCCGTCATCGATCCTGAGCCACTCGCGGTGGAGCAACTGGTCGACGACCCTGGTGATCTCATGCGGCCCGTCGGCAAGGTGCGTCAGCTGCGCGACGACCTCCTCGCGGCTCGGCGCCGCGGGACCGCCGTTCACGCGGTTGAGCACCCAGTACTGCGGCTGCGTGACGTCGATCCTGGCCATCGCGTCACGCAGATGCCGGGTGACGGTCGCATGGGCCAGGCCGCTCCAGTAGCCGACCGGCTGAGTGGCCAGCATGTCATCGGTGGCGGCCGGGTTCGCCGGCGCCTGGTCGGTGGTGTTCCCGATCAGTGATTCCATGATCGCGACGCTACATTTCCCCGGCGCGCCGAACCATCGGAATGCTGCATTCACTGCAACTCGCCCTGGGTGCACATCGAAGGCGCCGATCAAAGTCCTCTTCGGGTCTGCCGCAGCCTCGCGCGCCACCATGCCCGGCCTGACGCGGCCACCGCCGACAACGGCTCGCCCAATCAGTCAGCGGGTAGATCACGAAACCACACCGGAGTACTAGGGTGTCGAGGATGCCGCTTGTCGAAGTGACCTATGCGTCCACGGTCCCTGAGTCCCGGCTACGTGAACTCGGCTCGGTGCTGCCACACCTGGTGTCCCTGGCCGTGGAGTGCCCCGAGGAGCCGTACGACGGCGAACTGCGACCCGGGGATGTCGAGATCCGCTTCCGGCCGCTGGGCCCGCTGGACCGGAGCGGCCTGACGGTGGTGATCGAGATCAAGTCGAAGTGGTCCACCAGCAGGGAAGCCAACCGCCAAGAGCGCGTGGACGCGCTGCACGCGGACATCCGCGCCGCCACCGGGCTCGTCGATTTCGGTGTCTATCTGTCGCTGCCGAGGGCCGCCTGGTCTCAGGGAGACTGATCACCCGCACACGACGGCGTCGTTCCCAGATCTCAGCGAAGGCGGGACGGCGTGCCGGCCTGCGGTGTGGGCCTGTTGGCCGAAACGCCCCTCGGACGAAGAGTCCGCCCTGCCGATTCCCGCCCTCGCTCATTTCGTCAGGAAGCCGAGCATCCCACGAGCCGGAATCGGCAAGTCGGATCGGCAAGCCGGATCGGCGAGCCGGAATGAGTGAATGCTCGCCGCAGTGCGGCACGCGCCGGCCGGACAGGCCGCGCCGATCACGGCCCTCACCGAAGCCGTGAAGCGCCCGCAGAAGCCGTGAAGCACCCGCACGGGCACGACGACCGCTCACGCCGTCGATGCCGGACGCGTTCCTTTCCGTAGCGAATCCGTACTTCCCCCTGCCCGGTGCCGCAGCGGCCTTTTCGACCTGCGCCTGAGCAGTGGCCGGCAGGGCCCTTCCGGGACTCACGGGGAGCGCCGTGAGCGACAGCCGCGCTGTGAATAATCGGCGCCGAACCGAGCAGAGGGAGGAAGACGTGGCGGTGCCCACGGCATCGGACGCGGACGCCGGGCCCGAGCGCGCCGAGGAGCGGCCGGTCATCGAGACCCGCGGGCTGCGCATGCGCTACGGCTCGAAGGACGTGCTGTGCGGCGTGGATTTCCACGCGCGCCGCGGTGAGGTCCTCGCGCTGCTGGGACCCAACGGGGCGGGCAAGACGACCACCATCGAAATCCTCGAAGGGTTCCGCAAGCGCTCGGCCGGTGAGGTCCGTGTCCTGGGAAGCGACCCGGACGACGGGGACGAGGCATGGCGTGCCCGGCTGGGAATCGTGCTGCAGTCATGGCGCGACCACAGCTGGTGGAAGGTCCGTGAACTCCTCGACCACCTCGGCCGCTACTACGCGCCGTACGGCACGCCGCTGCGCCAACGGCCCTACGACGTGGACGAGATGATCAGCCTGGTCGGGCTGACCGGGCACAGGAACGCCCGGGTCGGCGCACTGTCCGGCGGGCAGCGGCGCAGGCTGGACGTGGCCGTCGGCCTGATCGGCAACCCGGACCTGCTGTTCCTCGACGAGCCGACCACCGGTTTCGACCCGGAGGCCCGGCAGGAGTTCCACGCCCTGATACAGCGGCTGTCCGCCCTGGAGGACACGACGATCCTGCTCACCACGCACGACCTGGGCGAGGCCGAAAAGCTGGCCGACCGGATCGTGATCCTGGCGGGCGGCCGGATCAGGGCCGACGGCACGGCGGCCGAGCTGGCGCACCGGGTGGGGAGCAGGACCGAAGTCCGGTACACGCTCGACGGCAAGCCCCGGGCGGATTCGGTGAAGGACGCGACCCGGTACGTGCGCGGGCTGTTCGAGCGGCACGGCGACGCTGTCGGTGACCTCGAAGTGCGCCGGGCGAGCTTGGAGGACGTCTACCTGGCCATGGTGCGGGAGATGGAGGAGGCATGAAGCCAGGCGTGGTAGCGCTGCGCGCGGGGCTGCACCGCGGCTGGATCGAGTTCCGGCAGACGGTGACCAACGCGGGCCAGCTGGTCGGCTGGCTGTTCTGGCCGGTCCTCGCGCTGGCGGTGATGTACTTCCTGCGGGACACCACGGTGGGCGGCACCGACTTCTCCCTCGGCACCCACGCGGTGCCCGGAATCCTCGGGATCAACACACTGTTCACCGGCCTGATCGGGCTGGCGTTCACCTTGATCACCGACCGGGAGGACGGCACGCTGCTGCGCGCCAAGGCCACCCCGAACGGCATGCTCGGCTACGTCGTGGGAAAGGTGCTCGCGCAGGCCGGGACCACCGTGGCGGTCCTGCTCGTCCTGCTGGTCCCGGTGGCGTTCCTGTTCGACGGGCTGCGGCTGGGAGCGGTGTCGTCGTGGGCGACCCTGGCCTGGGTGCTCGCGCTCGGCATGCTCGCGATCCTGCCCGTCGGGGCGATCCTCGGCTCGCTCTTCCGCAGCACCCAGGGACTCGTCCCGATCATGGTGCTGATCATGGTGCTGGTGGGCTTCTCCGGGGTGTTCTACCCGCTTTCCTCGCTGCCCGGGTGGGTGGAGTGGATCGCGCAGGTCTTCCCGGTCTACTGGCTGGGCCTGGGACTGCGGGCCGCGTTCCTGCCGGACGCCATGGCCGCCTCGGAGATCGGCGAGTCCTGGCGGTTCCTGGAGATGGCCGGCGTGCTCGGGGTGTGGGGAGCCGTGGGCTTCCTGGTGGCCCCGGGTGTGCTGCGCCGGATGGCACGACGGGAGTCAGGCTCGGCCGTGGCGGCCCGGCGCGAGAGCGTCGCCAGGCGAGCGGCGTGAATCCGACACGTGGAGAGGCACACCGATGAGTACGGCCTTCGCACAGTGGAGCAATCTCGACCCGCGCCAGTTCTGGCTGCACGGCAAGGATCCCGACGAGCCGGTCAGCTTCGACGAGCAGTCCGGGATGTGGAACGTCTACGGGCACGCCGAAGTGCTCGACGTGCTCGCCGACACCACCACGTTCTCCTCCGACACCGCGCGACTGGTGCCCATCGAGGGCGAGTTCTCCCGCGGGAACCTGCTCAAGATGGATCCGCCCGAGCACAATAAGCTGCGCAAACTGGTCGGTCACGCGTTCACCGCGAAGATGATCTCGAGCCTGGAGCCGAGGATCGTCGCGCTGACGCACGAACTGCTCGACAAGTCCGCCGAATCCGGCCGGATGGAAGTGGTCGAGGACCTGGCGTACCCGCTGCCGGTGATCGTCATCGCCGACCTGCTCGGCCTGCCCAACAGCGACCGGGACCTGTTCAAGCAGTGGGTCGGCGAGGTCTTCGAGCGGCCCGAGGGATTCACCCGGGGAGAGCCCACGCCGGAGTCCACGCAGAACGCCGTGGACCAGATGGGCAAGCTGATCGCCTACCTGCACGAACACGCCACCGAACGCCGAGGGAAACCCAGGAACGACCTGCTGACCCGGCTCGTCGAGGCGGAGGTGGACGGCGAACGGCTCAGCGACACCGAGGTGGCGAACTTCGGTGCGGTCCTGCTGATCGCGGGACACATCACCACGACGATGCTGCTGGGCAACACCGTCCTGTGCATGGACACGTTCCGGCAGGCGCGTGCGGCGGTGGAGGCGGACCGCTCGCGCATCCCCGGGATGATCGAGGAGTCCCTGCGGTACCTGAGTTCGTTCGCGGCCATCTCGCGCTGCACCAACCGGCCCGGCCGGATCGGCGACAAGACCATCGAGGCCGACCAGTTGGTACTGCTGTGGCTCGCGGCGGCCAACCGTGACCCCCGGCGGTTCGAGCGACCGCACGAGTTCGACATCGGCAGGACCCCCAATCCGCACCTGGCCTTCGGACACGGCGTGCACTTCTGCATCGGAACCCAACTGGCCCGGATGGAGGGCCGAGTGGCGATGAACGCACTCCTCGACCGGTTCCCCCGCTTCCGCGTGGACCCCGACGACGCGCCGCAGTTCCAGCCGAGTCCGTACATGACGGGCGTCACCAGGCTGTCGTTGCTGACCGACTGAGGAAGGACGAGCATGCTGGGCAGAGTGGGAATACGGCCCGCCGAGATCGACAGCCATCCGTGGGCCGAGGTCGTCGACGCGGTCGCCGAGTTCGAGGACCTCGGCTACGGCACGGTGTGGACGGCGGAGGGGTTCGGACGGGACGCCCCGACCCAGGCGGCACTGCTGTTGTCCGCGACGTCACGGATCACCGTGGCCAGCGGCGTCGCCAACATCTACCGGCACAACCCGCACACCCTGGCGCAGGCGCAGCGCACCCTCACCGAGGCCTTCCCCGACAGGTACCTGCTCGGCCTCGGGGTCGGCGTGCCGCACCTGGCCGAGATGGTGGGCCGGACGTGGGGCCCGCCCGGTGCGACGATGCGCGACTTCCTCGACCGGATGGATGCCGCCCTGTTCACGGCCACCCCGCCGAACACCCGGCTCCGGACGGTCCTCGGCGCGGTCGGCCCGAGGATGCTCGCGCTCGCGGGGGAACGTACCTGGGGAGCGCACCCGTACTTCCTGCCGGCCGAACACACCGCGCACGCGCGGCAGATCCTCGGCCCGGACAAAGTGCTCGCCGTGCAGCAGGGCGTCGTGCTGAACGCGGACAGGTCGGCCGCACGCGAGACGGCCCGGGAGAACGTGCGGTACTGGATCGAGCACAGCTCCCAACTGCCCTCCCGCTGGCACGCGGTGCGGGACCTGCTCGGCTTCACCGAGGACGACCTGGCGGACGGCGGCAGCGACCGGCTCGTGGACGCGATGGTCGCCCACGGGGACGTGGACGCCGTCGCCCACCGCGTACAGCAGCAGTTCGCGGCCGGCGCGGACCACGTCTGCGTCGAGATCCTCTCCACCCCGGGGGCCGAGCCCACCCTGGCCAGGAAGCAGTACGCGGAACTGGCGGCGGCACTGATCTGAGAAACGCCCGTGAGGGGGCACCGGGGGAATGACCCCCGGTGCCCCCTCACGTGTGGCTCACACCGAAGCCCGGACTTCGGCGAGTTCGGGCACCGCGGCGGAGCCGCGGGGCAGAGCGGCGGCGACGAGCACGGCGAACAGCCCGACGACCGCACTGACGGTCAGCATCGTCGTGAAGGCGGACCACGTCGGAAACGTGGTCGACGGGATCACGTCGCCGGCCAGGGTGCTGCCGCCGATCTGGGCACCGAGGCTCCCGCCGACGGCCCGGACGACGAACATCAGCCCGGTCAGGCTCGCGGCCCTGGATGCCGGAACGGACGTCACGACGATGTTCATCGCCTGCGTCAGCCCGAGCCCGATGCCCAGACCCATCAGCGCCGACGAGGTGATGAGCAGCCCGAGCGAGGGCCGGTCCAGCAGCAGTACGCCCGGCGCCGCCAGGATCGGTACGCACGAGCCCACCATGAGCGCCTTCGTGCCCACCAGGCGTTCGAGCGGGCGGACGGCGAACGCGCTGAGGCCGGCGAGCACACCGGAGGGCACCAGGATCCAGCCCGTCACGGTGGTGTCGAGAGCGAGCCCGTAACCGGTCGTGGCAGGAGCCGAGGTGATCGTCGGGAGGGCGGTGTAGGTGGCGAAGACGGCCCAGCCGACGGCGAACGAGACGGCACAGACGACGAAGACGGTCCGCCCGCGCTCCCGCAGGTCGATCAGCGGACTCGCCAGCCGCCGCTGCGTCACGACGAACGCGGTGAGGAGCACCGCCGCCCCCAGGGCCGTGGCGAGGAACCCGCCGGAGGCCCAGCCCCACGTCGGGGCGAACGTCAGCCCCAGCAGCAACGTCAGCAGGCCGCCGCCCAGCAGCCCGGCGCCCAGCCAGTCCACCCGGCCGCGGGGCGTGGCGAAGGCCGTGGCCGGGCTCTCAGGAAGCACCGCGAAGGCCAGCCCGATCAGGGCCACCAGCAGGAAGAACGGCAGCCAGAAGAGCCAGCGGTACGACAGCACGGAGGTCAGCGGGCCGGCCAGCAGCGGGCCGGCCAGGACCCCCAGCGACGACGTCCCGATGATCATCGCGTTGCCGTTCTTGACCCGGTCCTCCGGCAGCGCCTCGCGCATCAGGCCGATCGACAGCGGCGTGAGCCCCAGTCCCGCGCCCTGCATCATCTGGCCGACCGCCAGCACGGGCACGTTCGTCGCCAGCCCGGCGAGTGCGGTGCCGAGCGTGACGATCGAGAGGACGGCGAGGAACAGTTTCTTCTTGTCGTGGAGATCGCCGAGACGGCCGATCAACGGGGTGCACACGGCCCCCGACAACAGCAGTCCCGTGAACACCCACGCGATGGAGGACGGCGTGCCGCCGACGCCCGCCCGGATGAGCGGCAGCGCGGGTGCGAGCATCGCTTCGAGCGTGCTGTAGACGAATGTGACTCCACCGACCACGAGGAGTATCGGCATGAGGCCTCAGTCCTTTGTCCTGCGTAGGAATCAGGCCGGAATGGCTTCCACGACCGACGCGGCCCCCGCGGTGGGCACGACGCGGCGCAGTTCGAACCCCGCCTCGGCCAGCAGCCGGCGGTACTCCTCCCGCGTGCGGTGCCGGCCGCCGAACTCCAGCAGCAGATCCAGGTCCACGACCTTGCCGAGGTGCGGCGAGCCGTCGTCCGGCAGGACCAGCGCCACCAGCAGCAGTTCACCGTTGTCACCGATGGACGCCCGCACCGAACGCAGGATCTCCACCGCCTTGTCCTCCGGCCAGTCGTGCAGGACGTGCTTGAGCACGTAGGCGTCCCCGCCGGCCGGGACGGCGTCGAAGAAGGAACCGCTGTGCACGGTGCAGCGATCGGCCACCCCCTCCTCCGCCAGTACCCGCGGTGCGCCCGCGGTGACCGACTCGATGTCCAGCAGCATCCCGCGGGCCTTGGGCGT
Organism: Streptomyces sp. ML-6; assembly: GCF_030116705.1. Lineage (NCBI taxonomy): Bacteria > Bacillati > Actinomycetota > Actinomycetes > Kitasatosporales > Streptomycetaceae > Streptomyces > Streptomyces sp. ML-6. Next base: position 224,328 of record NZ_JAOTIK010000002.1, on the reverse strand, counting down.
GGCCCGGAGGATCGCCGCCAGCAGCCGTCCCTGCCCCCCGCCGACGTCCACGATCGTGTGGAACCGGCTGAAGTCGTACGCGTCCAGAATCGTGGGGATCTCGATGTTGGAGCTGAACGTCATGGCCTGGTTGAACAGGTCGGCGTACTCCTCGTCGCGCGCCAGGTACTCGAACACCCGCATCCCGCGCAGCTTCCAGAACGCCGGCTCACCGGTGACGACCGAGTGGGCCAACTGGCCCCAGGTCTCCCAGGTGATGGGATGGCCGGCCATCAGGACCAGGGCACGCACCGAGTTCGGCGCGTCGCGGCGCAGCGCGTCGGCCATCGGCGTGAGGGCGAACCGCCTGCCCGGCAGCTCGGTGAAGATCGACCGCGTGGTGAGGGCACGCAGCAGACGGTAGACGCCGTCCGGGTGCGCCTCGACCTCGGCGGCGATCTCGTCGGCGGTCCTGGGACCGTCGGCGAGCACGTCCGCGATCCCGAGCTTCGCGGCGGTGTGGATGGCTTGCGCGGTGCAGCCCGCGACCACCATCTCCATGAGGTCGTCGGTGGGGCTCAGTTCGATTTCGCCGGGCATGCGCACTCCTCGCGGGTGTGGTTCCGTGTCCGTTCCGAGACGTCAAACTAACGAGCCCCGCCGGTGGCGGGCGGACGTGCCGAGGTACTGCCGACACCCCCATCGCCGCAGGTCGGACCCCCTCTGCTGCCGTAGTGCTGTTTCGCTACGGAGCGGCGCCGCAGGCCGCCGTGCGCGCGGGGCGCCGTGCGCGCGGGTCACCCGGCGCGCTCCTCCTCGCCCCCGCCGAGCTGTTCGGCCAGGCGCCGCAGGTCGGCGTCGGCGGGCACGGCCCGTTCGCCGAACTCGCGGGCGAGCACGGCACGCAGCCGCTCGCCGACGGATCCCTCCTCCCCGACAGATCGCTCGTACCCGCCGGGTTCCCTGTCGGGGGCCGGGGCCGGGGCCGTCTCCGGGTCGGGGACGGTGACCACCACGCGGCCGATGAGCGCGCGGTCCTCCTTGAGCGCGTAGGCCTCGGTAACCCGGTCGAATGGCAGGACATGGGCGACGGTGGGGGTGACCTTGCCGGAGGCGAGGTGCTTCGCGGCGGCCCGGAGCACCTCGTCCCGGCGTTCCGGGTGCCGCAGGAAGAACTTCTTGGTGTTGAAGCTGTGGAAACTCTGGTTGTCGACCAGCCGCGACAGGTTCGGCCCGGAGGACGCCTGGAGACCGAACACCGCGATCTCGACGTACCGTCCGTCCGGGGCGAGTACGTCGATCCCCTGCTGCGCGGCACCGTCGCCGAGCGTGTTCACCACGACGTCGACGCCCACGCCGCCCGTCCGCCGCAGCACTTCGCCCACCACGTCCGCACGGCGGTGGTCGATGGCCTCCCGCACCCCGAGTCCGGCCAGGTGGGCGATCTTGTGCTCGCCGCCCGCGGTGGCGATGACCTCGGCCCCCGCGAGCTGGGCCAACCGCACCGCGATCAGACCGGTGGTGCCGGTGGCCGCCGGGACGAGCACCCGCTCGCCGGCCCGCACCGCGGCCCGCTCGAACGCCAGGTGCATGGCCAGGAACGGCACCAGGAAGCCGCACGCCTTCTCGTGGCTGACATGTGGGGGCTTGGCCACCGCGAAGTCCTCACCGGTCACCACCACCGACGCCTGGCCTCCCATCTCGGGCCGGGTCAGCGCGATCACCTCGTCCCCCGGGGAGAACCGGGTCACCCCCGGCCCGACCCGGCGGACCACCCCCGACACCTCCACACCGGGGGTGAAGGGGAAGTCCGGCATCATCGGATAGAGCCCCTTGGCGAGCAGGAAGTCCGAGAAGTTGATCGGGAACGCCCTGACCTGGACCTCGATCTCGCCCCGGCCGGGCGCCACCGGCTCGATCGGCACGATGCGCAGGTCCTGCGGCCTTCCGGGCCGTTCGAACCGGACGGCCCGGAACCCCGTGGCCGCACCCCGCGCGACCGCGGGGCCGGGGGAGGGCACCGCGTCCGGCAGGGCGGCCCGCTCCCGTTCCTGTGAGGGGGACAGGGCCGGGGGGTGCGGGGCGGGCCCCACACCGACGGCGTCGCCGTACCGCTCGACGATGTGCGCCGCGAGCGCGTCGACCGTCGGGTGCTCGAAGACCACGATCGTCTTCAGCACGACGCCGAGCGCGTCGCTGAGCTGGTTGGTCAGCTCCACGGCGACGATCGAGTCGAGGCCGAGGGCGGACAGCGGGGAATCCGGCAGGACCTTGCCGACCGGCAGCCCCAGACACCCGGCCACCCGCTCGGCGACGAGCGCGCGGACCTCCTCGCCGCCGCGCCCGACGGATGCCACCGGCCCGGCGGAACGAGGGGCGGCGGGAGCGGACCCGGCCGTGACGGCCCCGGTGGGCGCGGGCTCCGTAGGCACGGGTTCCGTGGGCACGGGTTCCGGGGGCGCGGTCCGGTGCACCCCTTCACCGTCTGCCCCCGGCTGCCGGTCGTCGGCGGTTCCGACGATCACCCGCTGCGGGAGGACCCCCGGCGCGGTGGGCGCACCGAGGACGCTCACGTCCCCGAAGCCCGCCCGCTCAAGGCGCTCGCGCCACATGTGCGGGTCCAGCAACGGCGAGCCGGGGAGCCTGCGATGGGGGTCGTCGAACCGCCACCAGCCGTCGAGCAGACCGAACGTCACGGTGTGGAAGGGCTGCACGACGGTCACCTCGCTCAGCACCAGCCGCCCGCCCGGAGCGACCAGCCGGCGCAGCTCGCCCAGCGCGGCGTCCAGGTCGCGCGTGGCGTGCAGCACGTTCCCCGCCACCACCACGTCGTACCGCTCCCCGGCGAACCCCTGCGCGTCGGCGGGGCGTTCGACGTCCAGGACCCTGAAGCGCACGCCCGGCCGCTCCAGCCGGGCCCGGGCCTGCCGGAGCAGACCGGGGGAGATGTCGGAGACGTCGTACCGGACCGCCGCACCGGCCCCGGCCAGCGCGGCCAGCACGGCCTCGGTCGTACTGCCGGTCCCCGCGCCGACCTCCAGCACCCGCAGGCCGTCGACGGCCCGGGCGACGACCTGCCCGGCGACCAGCGCGTTGCAGTAGTCGACCAGCGGCTCGCCCCGGTAGACCGCGGTGACCAGGTCGGCGGAACCGCCGGGGAACAGCACCTCGGTGGCCTCCCGGGCACCGGTGAGCACCTCGGGCAGGGCGTCGAGACAGCGCACCACCAGGTCCAGCCGGGCACCGAGGCCCGGGAACCGGGCGCGCAGCGGCGCCGGGTCGGGCGGCGCCGGCCGCGCCCCCGCCACCGGGACGGCCACCGCCCCACCCTCCTGCACGAGGTGGCCGCCGCGCACCAGGACCTGGACCAGCGCCCTGACCAGCCGCCGGTACCGGGGCAGCGCGCCGAGCAGCTCGGGCAGGTCCTCGACCGGATGCCGCTCGTGGGGGCGGGCGAACGGACCGAGGCCCCCCACGACGTGCCACAGCACTTCCCCGATGAAGGCGTCCAGCGCCTTCCGCTCGGCGGGGTCCCCGTCATGGGCGGGGACCCCGGGAGCCGCGGGGGCCACCGGGCCGCGCTCGACACCGATCGCGGTCAGTACCGCCTCGTCGGCGCGCAGCGCCACCACGCCGCGCTCGCCGCTCGCCAGCACGCGCTCGATCGTGTCGATGCCCTCCCGCGGTTCGATCGGCCGGTACCCGCGGGCGCTGAGGCTCTCGTGACGGTCGGCGACCCGGCCGACCCGCGCCCACGGACCGAACCCGACGTACTGCACGGGGAAGGGCAACTCGGCGGCGAGGCGGTGCGCGTACGCGTCCTGAGCGGTGGAGGCCGCCGCGTAGTTGGCCTGTCCCGCCGCACCGGTGAACGACTGCACCGAGGACAGCACCAGCAGGAAGTCCAGCGGATCGGCCGCGAACACCTCACCGAGCACGCGCATCCCGTCGGTCTTGGGGGCGAGGACGGCGTGGAACGCCTCCTCGCTCGTCCGCTCCACGATCCCGTCGCGCAGCACCATCGCCGCGTGCACGACTCCGTGCAGCGGACCGTGCGCGCGCGCCTCGGCCGCCACCGCGCGCATCGCGTCCGGGTCGGTGACGTCCGCCCGGTGGTAGGTGGCCCGCCCGCCCAGCCGGCCCAGCCGGTCCAGCGCGCGGTCGATCCGTTCGTCCCGCGGACGGCGTCCGACGAGGAAGATCCGGGCGGAAACGCTCTCGGCGAGATGATCCGCGAGAGCGAGACCGATGCCGCCCGCACCACCGACGACCAGATAACTGCCGCCCTCACGGAACACCGGCCGGGCGGGCGGCGGCAGGTGGACCGGACGCAGCCCGCGGACCAGCCGGTGGCCGCCCAGGAGAGCGACGTCCCGGTTGTTGTTCCGGTGAACGGGCTCCGCCAGCAGCGCGTCGGCGGCCTGCCCGGCGTCCACCACCGGGTCCGCGAGATCGACGCAGCTCACCCCGATCCGCGGATACTCCTTGGCCAGGGCCTTGCTCATCCCGGTCAGCTCGGCGGCGACCGGGTCGGTGACCCGCCTGCCCCCCACGTCCTGCGCGCCCGAGGTGACCGAGCGGACGGACCGCACCCGCTGGATCAGATCCGCCTCGGTGAGCCCGCGGACCAGCCGGAACAGCGCCCGCGCGCCCCCACCGCCGTCGGCCGACAGGGCGAGGAACCACACGTGCCGCAGCTCCCCGAGCCCGCGCAGGCGATCGGCCAGACCGGGGCGGGCGAGCTGTGCCACGTCGATCCGGTGCACCGGCCCCTGGTGACGGGCGGTCAGTGCGTCGGCCAGTTCCACCGAACCCGCCGAGTGGACGATCAGGGCGGGCCCGTGCACCGGCCCGGCGGGCGCCGGCCCGGCGGGCCGCCAGCAGGGCCGGTAGAACAGGCCGGGCCGCTGCGCCCGCACGACGACCCCGAGCAACAGCACACAGGGCCGGCCCGTTCCGTCGAGCACCGTCACGTCGTGCCCCTCCCCGCCCCGGGAGCGCACGTGCACGTGGCCCGCGGTCGGCACCGGGGCCAGCAGCTCGACGGAATCGGCCGCGAACGGCAACCGGGTGGTGCCCGGCTCCGCCCCGGTGAGCACGGTGACGGCCTGCAGCGCGGCGTCCAGGACGGTCGGATGGAACGTCGTCCGGTGCGGCAGGGGAACCTCGGCCGTGAAGCGGGCCAGCAGTTCGCCCTCGCCGGCGACCGCGTGCCGCAGCCCGCGGAACAGCTCGCCGTGGACGATGCCGATCCCTTCGAACGTGCGGTAGATCTCCTGCTGTCCGTACTCCTCGGCACACCGGCCCCGTACGGCGTCCAGGTCGTACGGAGCGGGCGGCCTCGCGGCGCCGTCACCGGGCACCCACAGGCCGGTGCTGTAGACGGTGCCGTCGGCCGTCCGGAGCTCGTGGGCGATCCCGCCGTCCCGCTCGGTGAGCCGGACCCGCACCTCGCACCCCTCGTCGGGCACCACCAGCGGACGCAGCCAGGCGATCCGGGTCAACCGGCGCGGCCCGCCCCGGTGCGCGGCCAGCGCGGCTGCGGCCAGCTCGGCCTGCACCACACCGGCGAGCACGGGCGAGCCGTGCACCCGGTGTTCGTCGACGATGCGGTCCGTGCGCTCCAGCCGGGCGCGGTAGACCGTGCCGTCGCCGTCCGGCGTGCCCGGCCCTTCCACCAGCGGGCGCGGGCCGTCCACCAGGGGGAGCGGTCCGTCCAGCGGGCGTTGACCGGGCCCGGCCGACCCCGGTATCCAGTGGCGGTCGCGGGCGAACGGGTAGGTGGGCAGGCTGAGCCGCTTGGGGGACCGGCCCGCGTGCAGAGCCGCCCAGTCGACCGGGGAGCCGACGACCCACCTCTCGGCCGGCTCGGTCGGACCGCCCTCGGCGGCAGGCCCACGACCGCCTTCCGCCACGCCCGTCCTGGTGCGGGGGCCCGGCACGCCGGAGGCGGCGAAGGCGGCCAGCTCGTCGGCGAGTTCGGCCGCCGAGCCGGTGACCACCGCAAGGCGGTGCGCCATCGGTTCACGGCCGGTCTGGAGCGTGTACGCGATGTCGGCGAGCGGGCCCGCCGGGGAGGGCCCGTCCTGTCCGCCCGGTGCCGTCCCCGCGGCCAGCTCCGCCACCGTCCGCGCGGTCAGCGTGTCCGGATGCCGGCCGGGCAGGCCCGCCGAATCCAGCCGGTCGGCGAGCAGCAGGGCCTGGTGCCGGGACATTCCCAGGTCGGCCAGCGGTTCGTCGAACGGCACGTCCCCCGGGTCCACGCCCAGTACGGCGGCGACTTCGGCGACCAGCTCCGCACCCGGCTCCCTGCCCGGCTCCGGCCCGGCCCCGTCGAGCGGCCGGACCGCGTCCGCGAGGAGGGCCGCGTACTCGCGCAGCCGCTCCTGGTCCTGCGCGGAGAGTACGAACACCTGCTCGCCGGGCGGGGCGGGTTCGCTTTCGGCGGCGACGTACTCCTCCAGGAGCACGTGCCCGTTGACCCCGCCGAAGCCGAAGGAGCTGACCCCGGCGCGGCGGGGGAGTTCGGTGCCGTCGTCGGCCTTCGGCCGGGGCCACGGCAGGGTGCGGTCCACGAGGGCCAGCCCGGAGCCGTCGAGCCTGATCTGCGGGTTCACCTCCTCCAGGTGCAGGTTCCCGGGGATCTGACCGTGCTTCATGGACAGCACCACTTTGAAGATGCCGGCCAGCCCGGCGGCCGCTTCGAGGTGGCCGATGTTCGACTTGACCGAGCCGATGAGCGTGGTCGGTCCGGTGAGCGGCGGCAGTCCGGCGCGCCCGCGCAGCTCGGTGAAGGCCCGTTTCACCCCGTTGACCTCGATGGGGTCGCCGAGCGCCGTGCCGGTGCCGTGCAGCTCCAGGTATCCGACGGTGGCGGGATCGACGCCCGCCTCTTCGAAGGCGCGCACGATGAGGTCCGCCTGCGCGTTCGGGTTGGGCGTGGTCAGGGTGTTGACCTTGCCGCCGTGGTTGACCGCGCTGCCCCGGACGACCGCGTGGATGTGGTCGCCGTCCCGCTCCGCCCGCGCGAGCGGCTTCAGCAGCAGGGCGCCCACCCCTTCCGCCCGCACGTAGCCGTCGGCTCCCGCGTCGAAGGTGCGGCAGCGGCCGGTGGGGCTGAGCATGCCCGCCCGCGCGAACGAGATGAAGATCGTCGGCGACAGCAGCAGGTTGACCCCGCCGACGATCGCGGTGTCGCAACTGCCCGCGCGGATCGATTCCACCGCGGAGCGCAGCGCCACCAGCGAACTGGAGCAGGCGGTGTCGATGGGCAGGCTCGGCCCCGTGAGGCCGAGCAGGTACGACACCCGGTTGGCGAGGATGGCGTGGAACATGCCGGTGGTGGTGAACGCCTCGACCGGCACGCCCGCGTCGCGCAGCAGGTCGTAGTAGTCGTGACTGGCGGCGCCGACGAACAGTCCGGTGCGGCCCTTCGCCAGGTCGGACGGACGGTAGCCCGCCTCCTCCACCGTCTTGTACGCGGTCTCCAGGAACAGCCGCTGCTGCGGGTCCATCAGCTCGGCCTCGCGCGGCGAGATGCCGAAGAAGCGGGCGTCGAAGCGGTCCACCTGGGGCACGAAGCCGCCCCACCGGCTGTTCGTCCGGCCCGGCCCGGCGGTCGCGTGGTAGTACGCGCGCCAGTCCCACCGGTCCGCGGGGATCTCGGTGACCATGTCGCGCCCGGCCCCCAGATTGCGCCAGAACTCGGCCAGGTCCGAACTGCCCGGCAGGATGCCGTGCATGCCGATGATCGCGATCGGTTCGTCCCGGGAAGGGCGGTCCCCGGAAGGGCGGGAGGGGAGCTTGTTGCTTGCGGGTGCGGGTGCGGGTGCGGGTGCGGGTGCGGGTGTGGGAGTGGTCGTGATCGCGGGCGCGGTCGTGGGCGTGGCAGCGGCCGGTTCGGGGGCCGTCCGGCGCGCAGGGGTGAGGCGGGCCGCCAGTTGCGCGGAGTGGGTCTCGGCGATGTGATGCGCGACGTCCTGGACCGTCGTGTACTCGAAGAACAGCGCCGGGGTGAGGTCCACCCCGAGCCGCTCCACCAGCCGGTTGGCCAGCGCGGTGAAGGACAGCGAGTCGAAGCCGTAGTCCCCGATCGGCCGCTCCCGGTCGATCCGTGACGGATCGAGCTTGATCACCGACGCCACCTCGGCGACGAGCACCTCGGCGACGGCGGCGGCGAAGTCGTCCGCCACCGCTTCGGCCCGCTCCCCGCCCCCGGCCGTCGGCACGGGCACTTCAGGAGACACGGGCGGCACGGGCGCTCCAGGGGTCACAAGCGACCCGGGCGATCCAAGTGACCCGGGCGACCCGGCGGTCGTGGGTCCGGCCGTCCCGTCGAGCACCCGTGCCAGTACGGCGCCGTCGCCCGGGGCGACCAGCACCTGCCGGTCCTCGCCCGCGAGCACCGCGGCCAGTGCCGCAAGCCCGGTGTCGGTGGCGAGCGGCCGCAGCCCGAACGCCACCCGCAACGCCTCGGCGGCCTCGGCGTCCACCCCCATTCCGCCATCGGCCCACAGCGGCCAGGCGACCGAGACGGTCCGGCCGGGGCGCTGCTCGGCGAAGGCGTCGAGGAAGGCGTTGGCATAGGCGTAGCCCGCCTGTCCCGCGCTGCCCACCGCGGCGGCCACCGAGGAGAACAGACAGAAGAAGTCCAGCCCCCGGTCCGCCACCGCCGCGTCGAGGTGCACGGCACCGAACGCCTTCGCGGCGACGACATCGCGGAGCCGCCCGGCATCCTGGTGCACCAGGTATCCGTCCCGCAGCACACCGGCGCAGTGGAAGATCCCGTGCAGCGCGCCGAACGCGGCCGTGGCCGCCCGTACCGCCGTACGGGCCCCCTCCGCCGTGGACACGTCGGCACGGACGTACACCGCCTGGCCGCCCGCCGCCCGCACCCGGCCGAGCACCCCGGCGACGTGCTCGTCCTCGGCGGAGCGGCCGACGATCACCACCCGGGCCCCGGCGGTCCGTGCGAGCCATCGGGCGACCTGGGCGCCCAGACCACCGGCCCCACCGGTGACCAGGTAGACACCGTCGTCCCGCACCGCCGGTGCCGTCGCGGGCGCGGGGGTGCGGCGCCGCCACCGCCGTACGGTGCGGCTGCCGTCGCGGTGGCGCACCTCGGTGCCCCCGGCGGCACCGAGCGCCTCGGCCGCCAGTTGCTCCGGGGCGGCGCCGACGACCAGCACGTGGGAGATGCGGGGGCTCTCCCGGGTGAGCGTACGCAGGAAGCCCCCGAGGGCCCGGTAGCCGGGCACGCCGTCCGCGACGGCGCACACCAGCCGCACGGGCCGCTTGTCATCGGCCCGCAGCAACGCCCCGACGAGGCGGAACAGGGGCAGCAGCCCGTCGGCCAGCTGTGCCTCCAGCTCGCTCTCCTCCGCCCCGGGCCACGCGAAGAGCACGGTGTCCACCGGTCCCGCCGCCGCCAGCAGGGCGTCGAAGTCCGCGTCGGAGTCCGGGCGCGGCCGGAAGGGGCCCGCTCCGGTGCGGTGGTCCCGGCGGGGCACCGCCACGGACGAGAGCACCGGCGTACCGGCCTGCCGGGACAGCTCACCGGCCAGCCGCGCGCCCGCGTGCTCCGTGGGCGCGAGGATCAGCGCGGACTCCGGGACGGCCTTCGCGCCCGGCTCCTCCTCGACCCAGGCGGGGCAGAACCCGGACCACGCCTCGCCACCGGGCCAGGGGCGGACCCAGAAGTCGAGCACCCGCAGCACGACGCGGCCGGACCCGTCGGCGAGGTGCACCTCCAGCTTGCAGCCCTCGGCGCTCGCCCTGCGCACCACCACGTGCGCCACCGGGGCGGCGGGCAGCTCCCCGAGGATCTCGATCGTGCCGATGCTGAACGGCAGGTACAGCCGCTCGAACCGCTGCCCCAGCAGCCAGAGCGAGGCCTGGAAGGCGGAGTCGAGCAGGCCGGGGTGCAGCACACAGCCGTGGCCGCCGTCCGGCAGGCGGAGTTCGGCCAGCGCCTCGTCGCCGTTCCAGTGCAATCGCTCGACGCCCCGGTAGAAGGGCCCGAGGTCGAGTCCGCGCTCCCGGACCGAGGTGTAGAGGCGTTCGCCGTCCGTTGTCCGCGTGCACCGGGCCCGGATCGCCGCCACGTCCAGGGGCGGCAGGTCCTCGGCGGGCGCCGTCTCGACCCTGCCGGTCACGTGGGTGGTTTCCGGGCCGGTGACCTCGTAGTCGCCGTGGTGCCCGTCCCGCAGCGACACCCGCAGGGTGCGGGGCTCCGGCACGGCGATCGGCGTCGACCACACGTTGTTGCGCAGCCGGACCAGCCGGCCCGCGCCCGGCTCGGCGTGTGCCGCCGCGCGGACCAGTTCCACGCAGCCGGCGGCGGGGAAGACCGGTGTCCCGTCCACCCGGTGCTGGGCCAGTACCGGCTCGTCCCCGGTGAACTCGACGCCGACGCCGTCCTCCCCGGGACTCTCGCGCACCCAGGGATGCGCGGTCCCCGGCCGGGTGTCCGGCGGCGCCGCTGTCGCCGTCGGGGGCAGCTCGGGCAGCCGGTGGTGCTCGCGCGCGAACGGGTAGCCGGGCAGCCGTACGTGCGGCGTCGGAGCGTCGTGCAACGACTCCCACGGCACGTCGGCGCCCGCCACCCACGCCCCGGCCACCGCGGCCCAGTCGCGCCGGGCGAGCGCCTGCGGCAGCCGCTCCAGCAGCCGGGTGCGGGCGGCGCGGTCCCGGACGGTGGTCCAGTGCTCGCCCGCCGGCTCCCGGCCCGCGGCGAAGTCGGCGAGCCGGTCCGCGAGTGCCGTGGGATCACCGACCAGGAGGGCCAGCCGCTCGGACTGCGGCTCACGGCGCACCTGCAGCTGGTAGGCGATCTCGGACACGCGCAGTTCGCCGGCCCGGGCACGGATCGCCCCGGCCAGGTCGGCGCAGTGCTCGGCCAGCCGCTCGCGGTCGTAGGCGGAGACCACGACCAGGTGCTCGCCGTGCTCGGCACCGCGCGGGTGCCGCTGCCGGGGCGCCTCCTCCACGACCACGTGCGCGTTGGCGCCGCCCGCCCCGAAGGCGCTGATGCCCGCGCGCCGGGGCGGGCCGCCGTCGGCCGTACCGGGCCAGTCGGCCGCCTCGCGCTGAAGGGCGAAGGGCGTGGCGGAGAAGTCGATGCGCGGGTTCGGCTCCGCGCCGTGCAAGGACGGCACCAGCGTGCCGGACTCCAGTTGCAGGAGCACCTTGGTCAGTCCGGCCATGCCCGCCGCCGATTCGAGGTGCCCGACGTTGGTCTTCACCGAACCGATCGCGCAGCTTCCGGCCGGCACCCCGGCGAAGGCCCGGGCGAGCCCCGCGATCTCGACCGGGTCGCCGAGCGCGGTACCGGTGCCGTGCGCCTCGACGTATCCCACGGTGGCCGGCGGGACCCCGGCCCGCGCGAGCGCGGCGGAGACGACCTCGGCCTGGGCGAGGGGGCTGGGGACGGTGTACCCGGTGGTCCGGCCCCCGTGGTTGACCGCGCTCCCCTTGATCACGCCGCGGATCGGGTCACCGTCGGCGAGCGCGGCGCGCAGGGGCTTGAGCAGCGCCGCGCCCACCCCCTCGCCGGGCACGAACCCGTCGGCCCCGGCACCGAAGGTGTGGCAACGACCGGTGCGCGAGAGCATCTGGAGGCTGCACAGCCAGTCGTACTTGGCCGGGTGGAGGTAGAGGTTGACGCCGCCGACGAGCGCCATCCGGCACTCTCCGCGCGCCATGCTGCGCGCCGCGAGATGGATGGCCGTCAGCGAGGACGCGCACGCGGTGTCCACCGGCATGCTGGGCCCGCGCAGGTCGAGCCAGTAGGAGACGCGGTTGGCGACGGACCACTGCGGCGACGGCGGCACCACCGGATGGCCGGCCCGCTGCTGGTCCGGCCCCCACAGCAGGTGGGTCTGCGTGGTGACACCGACGAACACGCCCACCGGGCGCCCGCCCGGAGCCCGTGGGTCGCCCAGGCGCCCCGGCGGGTACCCGGCGTCCTCGAACGCGTGCCACGCGGTCTGGAGGAAGAGGCGTTCCTGCGGGTCCATCAGCTCCGCGTCGCGGGGGGAGATGTTGAAGAACAGCGGATCGAACGCGTAGACGTCGTCGAGGAACGCGCCCCGCTCGCAGTAGGTCTCCGGGCCGGGGGTCCAGCGGCTCTCCGGTATCGGGGTCACGCAGTCGCGGCCCCGCAGCAGGTTGTCCCAGAAGGCGTCCAGGTCCGGGGCCTGGGGGTACCGCCCGGCGAGCCCGATGATCGCGATGTCGTCGTCCGCGACCTCGGCGTCGTCCGCCACTTCGGCGGTGTCCGGCACTTCGGCGCGGCGGGCACGGGCCGCCCCGCCGCCGCGCGCATCCGCCTCCTCGGCGCCGTGGCCGTCCGCCGCGTCGGGGCCGGCGTCGGGGGCGGGAACCGCCGCAGGTTCGGGCTCCGTGGCCGTGGCACCGTAGCGGGCGGTCAGTTCCGCCGGGCGCAGTTGCGCGATCCGCTCCGCGGCGGCCTCGAGCGTGCGGCTCTCGAAGAGCAGCGTCTCCCCGACGGAGCCGATCCGCGCCTCGGTCCGGGCGTTGAACTCGCTGATCACAATGGAGTCCAGCCCGTACTGGTCCAGTGTCAGGCCCAGATCCACGTCCCCGGCGGGGACCCCGCGCAACTCCCCGATGACCTCGGCCACGTACTCCCTGGCCCAGGCGACCAGCTGCGTCCGGTCGGCCGCCGGGGCCGGGCGGACCCCGCGCTCCGCCGGTCCACCGGCCGGGATGCCGGGATCCGGGACGGGGTCGAGCAGCTCGGGCACCCGGTGGGGGACGCCGTGGACGAACGGCCGGGCACCGGTGGCGCCCGCGAGCAGCCGGTCGAGCACCGCCAGCGCGGTGCCGGTCGGCATGGGCAGCACCCCGGCCCCGGGGCCGAGCACGCCCCGGTCCGTGACGGTCATGCCTCCGTCCCGCCACACCGGCCAGCCGATCGACAGGGTGCGCCCGGACCGTTCGCCCACCGCCCGCAGCGTCTCCCGGACTTCGGCGAACTGGTCGAGGAAGGCATTGGCGGCGGCGTAGTCGGCCTGCCCCGGGTTGCCGACCGCAGCGACCATCGACGAGAACAGCACGAACAGTTCCAGCGGATCGTCCCGGGTGGCCCGGTCCAGGTTGACGGCGCCGCGCACCTTCGGTGCGAAGACCGCGCGCAGGTCCGCGGCGGACTTCTGCGCCAGGTACCCGTCCCGCAGCACGCCCGCGGCGTGCAGGACTCCGGTCAGCGTGCCGAAGCGTTCACGCACCCGGCCGACCACTGCGCGCGCCTCGGCGGGGTCCGACACGTCGGCCCGGAAGTGGGCCACCCGCTCCCGCCCGTCCTCCCGGGGAGCCGGCGAGCGGCCCACCACGGCGACCCGTACCCCGGGCACGGCCAGCAGGTGCTCGGCGACCAGCCGGCCGACCCCCCCGGTGCCGCCGGTGAGCAGGTAGACGCCGCCGGGGCGGACGCCCAGGGCCGCGGGGGCGGCGGGGGCCGGACGGACGGGGACGTAGCGACGGGTGAGCCGGCCGCCCTCCGCGTGCCGGACGAGCTCCGTGCCGTCCGACCGTCCGAGTTCGTCCGCGACGGACTCCCAGGTGGAACGGGCGTCGAGGGCACCGGGAACCGCGATCGCGCGGAACGGTACGGAGCGGGTCTCGCGCGCCAGGCTCCTGGCGAGACCGGTGAGCGCGGCCAGCTCCGGCGAGACCGAACCGCCCACCAGCGGGCAGACCGCGAGCACCCGCGTGCCCCGGCCGTAGACCGCGTTCGCCACCCGCAGGGCCGCGACGGCCGTGTCGGTGGCCGACCCGGTGCAGCAGAGCACCACCGCGTCGGGTGCCCCGCCCCCGTCGACGGCCCGGCGCCACGCCTCGGGGTCGTCGTCCCCCGGCAGCGCCGCCGGGTCGACGGTGCGCACCCGGCCGGGCAGGCACGCCTCGGCGAGGTGCCCGACAGCGGCCCCGGACGGGCCGATCACCAGCACCCGGCCCACGGCGGGCGCGGGCACCCGCTCGGTGGCCTCCCACTCGGCCCGCAGCTCGACGACACCCTCCTCGACGGCGGGCTCGGGGGCCGCAGGCTCCGGCACCGTTTCCGGGGCGGCGGGCTCGGGGGCCCTTTCCCCGGCGGCGGCGGACTCCGGCACCGTCCGCCCGACCGGCGGGACCCGGTGCTCCACGCTGTCGAACCGGGTCGTCGGCAGGGGGACCTTGAACCCGGCGATGGCCACCGGATGGTCCTCCCAGCGCACGTCCACCCCGCGCCGCCACAGCTCCGTCAGCGGCCCGGTCAGGGGGTCGCTGCCGGAGGCGACCCGGACCTCGCCGGCGACGTCACCCGCCGAACCCACCGCACCCACCGAAACGACCGAGTGCCCCTCGGGCGCCGTTGCGGCGGACCCGGCCAGCTCCGCGAACCGGGCCCAGGCATCGACACCGGCCAGGTCGTCCGGCAGGCCGCCCACCCGGCGCAGCACCGGATAGCGCTCCTCGTCCGTCGGATCGGCACGGTCCGGATGGCGGGGGGCGACGGATTCACCGGCCAGCAGGTCGAGTACGTCACCCGGTTCGACCACGCCGTCGAGCAGCAGGTCCAGCAGTTCCAGCGCACTCGCGTCCGCCAGGTGCCGGGCGAGCGGCAGACCCCACTTGCGGTTCAGCCGGTCCAACGCGTTCTGCAGGGCCAGGGCGGTCACGAGCGGGTCGGTGGAGCCGTCCGGTTCCCGCGCCGGATCGTCGTCGCGGCCGCGCTCCCGCAGCGCCCGGCGCCAGTCGCCCACGTTGTGCCGATACGTCCGCTGGGCGTCCAGCCGGCCCGCCAGCTCGACCAGGCGGGCCAGCTCCGCACCCTCCACCGCGGCCCCCCGCAGCCGGGCGAGATGGGCGGCGTCCACCCGGAAGGGAGCCACCACCCGGTCGGTCCCCGGCACGGCCAGCGGCAGCGACGGGGCGCGCACCGTACCCCGCACCGTTTCGCCCCCGGCCAGGTCGGCCGCGCTCCGCGGGTCCAGGGCCCCCAGCGCGGCCAGCGCGGGCCAGCTGCCCGGCCCGCTCGCCAGCACCAGGGCCGGCCGCAGCCCGAAGCGCAGCAGCGCCGAGGTCACCGCGGTGGTGTACAGGCACCGCTGCCGCGCACCTCCCTCGGCGGTACGCAGCATTTCGGCCAGCGGTGCGTCGATCACCCGCGAGAACGCGTCCACGAACGCCCCGACGTCGTCGGGTACGTCCAGCAGGCCGACCCGCAGCGTCCAGGGCCCCTCCTCCGGCGTGGCGGCGGGCCGTTCCCCCTCCAGCAGGGCCGTGATCTCCTCGATTCCCGTGACCACGCCCCCGAGCCGGTACGGCAGGTGCGTGCGGCCGACCGCGAGAGTGGTGCACAGGTCGGCCGGCGGACCCTGCGGACCCGACCGCCGCCACCGCTCGGCGAGCTTCTCCAGCGATGTCGCCGAGGCCGCGGACAGCAGGAACGGCAGGGGGCGCGCGGGCCGGGCCGGGCGCTCGACGGGTACGTACTCCTCGACGACGAGGTGCGCGTTCACCCCGCCGAAGCCGAACGAACTGACCCCGGCCAGCCGGGGCCTCCCCGGAGCGGACGGGTGCCACTCGGCGTTGTCCGAGGCCAGCCGGAACGGCGAACCCTCCAGCCGGATGAGCGGGTTGAGGGTACGCATGTGCAGGTTGGGCACGATGCGCCGCTCGGACAACATCATCAGCACCTTGATCAGGCCCGCGACGCCCGCCGCGCCCTCCAGGTGCCCGATGCCGGACTTGACCGCGCCCAGCGTGCACCAGCCGGTGCCGCGCGAGGCCGGCGCGAACACCTGGCGCAGCGCCTCCACCTCGATCGGGTCACCCAGTGACGTGCCGGTGCCGTGGGTCTCCACGAAGGTGATGTCGGCCGGGCTCACCGCTGCCCGCTCGATCGCCTCGGAGACCACGTCGCGCTGGGACGCCACGGTGGGCGCGGTGATGGTGGCCCGCTTGCGCCCGTGGTTGACGGCGCTGCCGCGGATGACCCCGTAGACGTGGTCGCCGTCGCGCACCGCGTCCTCGAGCCTGCGCAGCAGCACCATGCCCACGCCGTCCCCGGGCACGAACCCGTCGGCGTCCCGGTCGAAGGTGCGGCAGCGGCCGGTGGGGCTGAGCATCCTGGACTTGGAGAACCCGATGTACTTCCAGGGGTGCAGGTTGAGGTTCGCCCCACCCGCCAGCACGTGGTCCGCCTCGCCCGTGGCCAGCGCCTGCATGCCCAGGTGCACGGCCACCAGCGACGAGGCGCACGCGGCGTCCACCGCCAGACTGGCCCCGCCGAGCCCGAACACCTGGGACAGCCGGTTGGCCAGCAGACAGTCGTAGACGCCGAGCACCGAGTGGCTCTCCACGGGGTGCCCGGGGCTGGTCAGCTCGGCCATGTGGTCGCGCTCCATGTTGCCCACGTAGACCGCGGTGCGGGAGGCCCCCAACGCGGCGACGGTGGTGCCCGCGTCCTCCACGCAGTGCTGGGTGACCTCCATCAGCAGCCGCTGCAACGGATCCAGCAGCCGGGCCTCGCGCGGCGCGATGCCGAAGAACCCGTGGTCGAAGTCGTACGGGCGGTCGACCAGGCCGCACCACTTGCTGACGGAGCGACCGGGGGCGCTCCGGTCCGGGTCGTACAACTCGGAGGCGTTCCACCGGTGGTCGGGGATCTCGCGGACGGCGTCGACCCGGTCGGTGAGGTTGGCGAGGAACTCATGGTGATCGTTCGCGCCGGGGAAGCGGCATCCGATGCCGACGACCGCGATCCCCGCGTTCCGCGGCTGCTTGCTCATTGGCTCACTCCTGCGAGGTGGTCGGCTGCGGCGGTCATCAGTCGATCCGCGATGTTCTCGACGTGGCGGTCGGGCCAGTGCTCCAGATCGGTGCCGGACACCCAGTCGTTGAACGCGGCGAGCGCGGGTCCGCAGTGGATCTGGAAGTCGACGCGGCGGTCCTTGTCGCCCTCGATCGCCAGGCGTTGGCTCTCCGCGAGGTACCAGCGGAAGACCAGGGCCATCCGGTGGTGCGGATCGCGCTCGGCACGCTCCGCCTCCCCCGGGTCGTGCTCCGCGAAGTACGCCCGGGTCTCCCGCCACACCTGCTCCAGCGGGCGGCGGAACCACCGCTGCTCCAGTATGGTGCGGGTCCGTACGTCGAGTTCCTCCAGCGAGGCGTGCGCACGGTGGAGTTCGAGCAGCTTGCGGGCCCGGCCCGGGAAGAAGACGCCGCGCCCCAGCACCTGCGTCTGCCCGCCCGTCTCGAACGCCCCCGCGCTCGGGGCGTAGTCCGTGTCGCCGACCGCGATGTTCTCCAGCATGTCCTTGGCCACGTCGCTGATCCCCGACTCGGCCGTGCACAGGTTCACCGACCCGGTGAGGACGAAGTCCGCACCGAGCAGGAACGCGGCGGCGATCGCCTCCGGGGTGCCGAGCCCGCCCGCGGCGCCCAGCCGCACCCCGTCGGCCCCGAGCCGCGCCCGCAGCCGCAGCACCGCCGGCAGCAGCACCGCGAGCGCACCGCGGTCGGTGTGCCCGCCGGAGTCCGCCTCCAGACAGAGGTCGTCGACGGCGGGAAGGAGCGCGGCGAGTTCGGCCTGCTCCGCCGTGATGGCGCCCCCGGCGCGCAGCGCGCGCACCAGCCCCTCGGGCACCGGCCGCAGGAACGCCTCGGCGGCCCGGGGCAGGGTGACCTTGGCCAGGACACGGTGGTGCGCCACCACCCCGCCGTCGGCGCCCCGGGCCAGCCCGCGCAGCCGGTAGCGCGCGAGCGCGGGAGTGACCTCGGTGAAACCGGAGGCCTCCACCGCGCTCACCCCGTGGGCCAGCAGCAGGTCCACCCTCGCCTCCTCGTCCGGCCCCTGCGGCAGGTTCACCCCGAAGGTGAGCCCGCCCAGTTCGCCCCGCAGCCGGCCCAGCGCCGCGTCGACCGCCTCGGGGGCCAGGCCGCCCGCGCCGTAGAACGCGAGCAGTCCGGCCCGGGCGGCCCGGGCGACCAGGGCCTCGGACGAGATGCCGCGGAACATGGACCCGCACACATAGGCGTGCCGGACCCCGTACGCGGCACGGAACCGGTCGCTGCCCAGGGCCCCGGCTCCCGGCGCGGAGGCACCTGCCGGGACCGCCGTACGGCCGTCGGCGACCCCCTGCCGCGCCGATGACACCGAGGGCGGTACGGGAACGGCCGGTACGGGCGTGGCCGGGGCAGCCATGGCTGGTACGGGAGTGGTTGGTACAGGCACGGCAGGTACGGGCGTGGTTGGTACTGGCACGGCCGGTACGGCGGCACGGATCTTGTCGAGCAGCTTGGTGAGCACCGTCCCGGGCCCCACCTCCACCAGCTCGGGCACCTGGGAGAGCAGGTGGCGCACGCTCTCCTCCCAGCGGACCGGGCTGGTGAGCTGGGCCGTGAGGACGGGGCGGATGTCGCCTTCGGGATACGGTGCCCCGGTGGTGTTGGCGATCACCGGCAACCGGGGCGCCCGCAGGTCGGTCCGCGCGAGGAAATCGGCGAAGTCCGCCGCCGCGGCCGACATCTGACGGGAGTGGAAGGCGCCGCTCACCCGGAGCGGAACGTATCCGGCGGCACCCGCGGCCAGAAAGGCGGCCTTCGCCCCGAGCACCGCCTCCCGGGGGCCGGACACCACCACCTGACCGGCGCCGTTGAGGTTGGCCACGTCGACGGCGGCCGACGCGCCCCCTGCCAGCACCCCCCGGACCTGGTCCTCGTCCATCCCGATCACCGCGGCCATGGCGCCCTCGGGCGCCGCGGCCATCAACGCGCCGCGCCTGCGCACCAGTCGCAGCCCGGTGACGAAGTCGAAGGCGCCCGCCGCCCACAGGGCGGAGTACTCGCCGAGGCTGTGACCGGCGAAGAACGCCGCCCGGTCCCCGTGCTCGCGCTGCCAGGCGCGGTAGTGCAGCGCGTTGGCGACGAACAGCGCGGGCTGGGTGAACTCGGTCCGGTCCAGCTCGCCCCTCGGGTCGTACCGGCAGAGCTCCTCGACCGAGTAGCCGAGCGTGTCGTCCGCCTCCGCGACCAGGTCGGGAAACTCCGCGAACAACCCCTCGGCCATGCCCCGCCGCTGGGACCCCTGACCGGGGAACAGCAGCGCCACCGGCCCGGCCGCCCGCCCGGCGGAAACCGGAGCGGGGACAGGGGCGGAGGCAGGGGCGGGGCTGCAGATTTCCTTGATCTCCTTCAGCGCCGTGTCGGGAGGCACGAAGGGGTGGAGCAGGGCCCTCGCCCGCGCTCCCGACCCGGCACGGAAGGAGTGTGCGGCGAAGCCCGCCAGCGTCGGGGACGGGCCGAGGTCGACGTAGCGCACCTCGTCGTGCTGTGCCTCCAGCGTCCGGATCGCTTCCCGGAAGCGGATCGGGCCGCGCACCGTGTCCCACATGTGCTCGGGCGTCACCTCGCCGATGACCGCGCCGGTCGCGCAGGAGACCAGTTCCACTCCCGGGGGCCTCAGCGCGATGCCCGCCATCATCCGCCGGTACGGTTCCGCCACCACGTCCACCTGGGAGGAGTGGAAGGCGTAGCGCACCGGCAGGCGCTGACAGGCCGTGCCCTCGGCGGCCAGCGCCCGCTCGGCCGCGTCCAGCGCGTCCGGTGTGCCGGAGACCACGAAGTGCCGCGCGTAGTTGACGGCCGCCAGTTCCAGCCCCCGCCAAGGGGGCTGCTCCGGGTCGAACCGGCTGACCTCGGCGAGCACGGCGAGCATGCCGCCGGGCGGGCACAGCTCCTCGGTGAGCCGCACCTGGGCGGCGACCGCACGGGTCAGGTCCTCACGGTCCAGGACCCCGGCCGCGGCAGCGGCGGCGTACTCGCCCAGACTGGTGCCCAGTACGTAGTCCGGCCCGACGCCCTCGGCCAGCAGCACGTCCAGCAGGCCCAGTTCGACCATGAGGATCGCCGGATGGGTGTGGGCGAAGCGGTCGAAGGAGTCCCGCGGCCCCCTGTCCGTGCGGTACAGCTCCTCCAGCCGGCCCGGCAGCCCGGCGTCGGCGAACATGGTGTCCAGCGTGCGCAGCGTGCGGTCGAACACCGGGTGTTCCGCGCGCAGTTGCCTGCCCATGCCGTAGAACTGCGAGCCCTGCCCCGCGAACATGAACACCGTCGGGTGCGCCACGGTCATTCCTCCTTGAGGTCGGCGGACGAGGGCTTCGCGGCGGGCAGGCCGCCGTCCGGGCTCATCGTCGCGGAGCCGGATGGCGGGGGCGGGTCGTTCGGCTGCCGGGCCGCTCCCCGCGAAAGCGCAGGCCGGCGCGGGGGCGGCGCGGACCTCATGGGCCCACTACGGGATCGGCCGGGGGTGCCGGGACCGGGTGGCCCTCGCGCAGGCGGCTCTTCAGCACCTTGCCCGCACCGGACAGCGGCAGTTCGTCGAGGAAGTCGTAGCCGCGGGGGATCTTGTAGCCCGCCAGCCGGGCGCGCAGGTGGCCGTCGAGTTCGGCGGCCGTGGGACGCCGGCCGGGGGCGGCCACCACCACCGCGTGCACCCGTTCGCCGTACCGCTCGTCGGGCACCCCGATCACCGCGCAGGAGGCCACGGCGGGATGCTCGCGCAGGGCGTTCTCCACCTCGCCGGACCAGACGTTCTCACCACCGGTGATGATCATGTCCTTGATCCGGTCGACCACGTACAGATAGCCGTCGGGGTCCAGGTAGCCCGCGTCGCCGGTGCGCAGCCAGCCGTCCCGTACCGTCTCGGCGGTCTGCTCGGGCCTGCCCCAGTACCCCTGCATGACGTGCCCGCCCCGGCAGGTGATCTCCCCGACCTCGCCGGGCGGTACCACCGTGCCGTCCGGGGCGACCACCCGGACCTCGGCGTGCGCGGCGGCCCGGCCCGCCGAGTAGCGGTGCGGCCCGCCGTGGTCGGCGGGGGAGAGCAGGGTGACCGCGGGCGACAGTTCCGTCATGCCGTACGCCTGTACGAGTTCGAGGTGCGGGAGCAGCGCGGTGACCCGGTCCAGCAACTGTCTGGGCATGGGCGAGGCCGCGTACACCAGCCGTCGCAGCCCGGCCATCGGCTCGGGGGTGAAGTCCTCATGATCGAGCAGCAGTTGAAGCATCGTCGGCACCAGGAACAGGTCGGTGACCCCGTGCGCGGGCACTGCGGCGAGCAGCGCGGCGGGGTCGAAGCCCGGGAGAGTCACCTGGGTGTTGCCCGCCACCGACTGCATGACCCAGTGCGCGAGGTCCCCGAGGTGGAACATCGGCGCGGTGTGCAGGAAACGCCCGCCGGGGGTGGCGAGGAACCCTGATGCCAGGCAGCCCAGGGCGGAGGTCAGCAGGTTGGCGTGGCTGAGCATGACGCCCTTGGGGGCACCCGTCGTGCCGCCGGTGTAGAACAGCGCGGCCAGCGCGTCACCCCGCCGGCGCGCGTCCGGCACCGGGGCGCTCGCGGCGATCAGCTCCTCGTAGTCCGTGCAGCCCTCGGGAGCGGGCCCCTCGCCCGCGTACACCACGTGCCGGACCCCCGGGCAGCTGTCGCGCAGTGCCGGCACCGCGGCGGCGAACGCGTCGTCCACGACGAGCAGCCGGGCCTCGCAGTCGTTCAGCGCGAGGGCCACCTCCGGCTCCGCCCAGCGGGTGTTCACCGGGGCGAGCACCGCGTCCGCCCAGGGGACGGCCATGAGGTGTTCGAGGTAGCGGTCGGAGTTCAACGCGTACATGGCGACCCGCTCGCCGGGGGCGAGCCCGAGCGAGCGCAGTCCGGCCGCCAGCCGGGCCACCCGGTCGACGTGGGTGGCGAAATCACGCGCCCGCTCCCCGTGCACGGTCGCGATCCGGTCCGGGTACTGCTGCAGGGCCCGGTGCAACGGCTGGGTCAGATACATCGGGGCCCCTCACCGGTGGGGTGCGCAGAAGACAGGAGCGGGCAGCGGGAACTCCGCCGAGGTGGCGCCGCATTCGAGCGCCCACAGCGCGGCCTCGGGACCCCGCTCGCGGGCGTACCGGCGGATGCGCCCCGGATCGGGTGCCAGTTCCGCGAGGTCCGCGACCCCGCTCGCGAACGCGTCCACGTCGGGACCGGGCGTCGGCGTGCCGTCGAACGGGCGGGTGCGCTCCGCCATGGACCGCACGGTGGCGGCGTCGAACCGGCCGGTGAGACCGAGCGCCGCGTACGCCCGCTCCCCGACGACGGCGCCCATCAGCGAAGACGCCTCGGGCCCCGGCGCGACCGCTTCCCGGCGGCCGACGGCCCGTCGGCGGCGGGGCGGCACACCGTGGGCGGCCCAGCGGGCGGCCCACTGGGCCACGATGCCCGCGGCGTTGCGGTCGGCCGGGTTGTGCAGTCGCATCATGTCCCACTTGTTGGCCATGGCCACCACGACCAGATCGAGGTGGGGGTAGACCCGCGCATCCCACCAGTACCCCCACGGGTAGGCGGCGGAGTGACCCCACCACCACAGCCGGCCGTCGCGCTCGGGACTGCTCATCTCCAGGCCCGTCCCCGCGAACGTGTCCGGGGTGACCGGGCTGGAGCGGGTGACCCGCGGACGCAGCATCGCCTGGAGACCCGCGGGACCGACCACCCCGTCGGCGCCCTTGGAGGTCCGCAGCAGCGACTGGAACAGCCGGGCGTAGTCGAGGGGAGAGGTCACCAGCCCGGCGCCCGGGTAGGTCGCCGAGTGGTAGACGGGCGAGGGCACGCACCACGGACCGAACCCCATGTACCCGGTGGCGTGGCCCGCACCGTCCACCAACTCGTCCCACCGGGACGGCTGCCCGGAACCGGTGGGCAGGGCGGAGGAGTCCATGCCCAGCGCCTTGAAGACCGAACGGTCCACGTAGGACGCGTAGTTCTCCCCCGCCACCTGCTCGACGGCACAGCCCACCACGGACATGCCGAAGCTGGAGTAGGCGAATTGGCCCGGCGGCCCGTAGAGGGGACACACCCCGCCGTACTCAGGGGTGGTACCGGCCTCGTGGCGCAGCGCCACGTACTCGGCGATCGGGCGGGGCCGGGTCAGCTCGGCGTCGATGATGTCGGTGCGGTACCCCCCGGTGTGCGAGGTGAGCATGCCCGCCGTGACCGGCTGTTGTGCCTCCGGATTGGCGGGCCGGGCACCAGGGGGGAGGAACGGCGCGATCGGGCCGTCCACCTCGATGTCACCGGCCTCGGCGAGCCGGGTGAGCGCCAGCCCGACCAACGGCTTGCTCAGCGAACCGGCGGTCGCGGACGAGGCCCCCGTCATCGGCACCCCCCGGGCCAGGTCGGCGTACCCCGCCCCCATCCCGCGCAGTTCGGTGCCGGTGGCGAGCGCCACCGCCACACCGGGGGTGTTCGTACCGGCCAGGATCTCCGGCAGGACCTCTTCCAGCGCGTCGGCCAGATCGTGGAACATGCGCACCTCCGGGCAGTCAGGACGCACGGGCGGCGTCGATGTGGGGCAGGACGTCGGCGAGCGAGGCGCATGCCGGATCGGTGAGCGCGCCCAGCGCGGCGGCCAGGGCGCGCCCCACGCGGTCCACCTGGGCCAGGTCGAACCGGCCGGTGTCGAACATCAGCCGCGCCGCGGGCCGGGGACCGTCCTCGACGATCAAGGTCAGCGGGTAGTTGTTGGAGTCCGCGACCCGCAGCGCCCCGGCCCCGCCGCCGTGCAGGGCCGTCCGGACCTCGTCGGCGACCGGATAGTTCTCGAACACCACGACCGTGCTGAACAGCGGCCGGCGCCTGCTGACCTCGGCACAGCGCGCGACGGCCGTGAGCGGGGTGTGCTCCGAGGGCATCCGGCCCCGCGCTTCCTGGATCCCGCGGAGCCAACTGCCCGGCGGGGAAACGGAGTCGACACGTACGCGCAGGGGCAGGGTGTTGATGAACATGCCGATCATCTGCTCGATGCCGGCCGGCCCCGAGCGGCCGGAGACGGTGGCGCCGAACACCACGTCGTCCGTGCGGGCGTGACTGGCGAGGACCAGTCCCCAGGCGGCCTGGAAGACGGTGCTGCGGGTGAGCCGGGCGGACCGGACGAAGGTGTCCAGCCGCTCACCGAGCCCTTCCGGCAGCCCGACCTCGTACAGCTGGTGGCCGCCGGGCCGGCCCGGTTCCCGGCCCGGCGGCAGGGGAGTGGGCTCGGTGAACCCGGCCAGGTAGCGGGTCCAGAACTCGTGGTCCGGAGTGCTGTCCCGGCCGGCCAGCCAGGCGAGGTAGTCCCGGAAGGGCCTGCGGGCCGGGCGGTGCATCGGGGCGTCGTCGCGGATGGCCCGGTACAGCGCCAGCACGTCGTCGACGAGGATCGCGCTGCTCCACCCGTCGATCACCAGATGGTGCGCCTCCATCAGCACCCGCCACCCGTCGACCCCCTCGTCGATCAGGGTGATCCGCACCAGCGGCCCCCGCTCCAGGTCGAACTCCCGCCCGGAGGCGAGCAGTTCGTCGAGCGCCCGGCTCCGTTCCGCCGCCGGCCGCGCCGACCAGTCCAGCCGGGCTACCGGGAACCGCGCCCGCTCGTCGACCACCTGGAGCGGCCGGTCGACCAGCCGCCACACGACCCGGGTCCGCAGCACGGGCACCCGGCTCGCCGCTTCCCGCCAGGCCTGCGCGAAGGCGTCCGGGTCCAGCCCGTCCGCCTGCCAGGACAGCCGGGTCGTGTAGAGCCGGGCGTCGTCGCTCTGCACCGTGTGGAAGAGGATGCCCTCCTGCACCGGGGAGAGCGGGCAGATGTCCTCGATGCCCCGACAGGAGCCGAACTGGCGGGCCAGTTCGGCAGTGGACAGCCCGGCCAGTGGAAAGTCCGCCCCGATGCGGAAGCCGGCGTCCGCTCGGGCGGCGGCCCCGGCGATCTCGGACAGCGCCGTGACCACTCCGGAGGCGAGGGCCTCCATGGTCCTCGCGGCGAACGCCCCGGTGTCGTAGGACAGCGCGACCCGCAGCCGGCCACCGGCCACCTGCGCGACGACCTCGACCGGGTAGGGGAGGGGCCGGGTGCCCGCGCCGAGCGCGCGCACCGGATCGCCGACGGTGGTGAACACCTCGTGCGCGGCGGCGGTGTCGTCCGTACGGCCCAGGTAGTTCAGCTGCACCTCGGCGCGGGCGAGCCCGGACAGCGGGCCCTCGGCCCCCGGCCGCAGGAGCAGCCCGTGGCCGATGCCGCGGCCGGGCACCGCCGCGACGCTCTCGCGCACCGCGGCCAGGCAGCCCACTACGTCGTCCGGGTCGACGCCCCGTACGGCGACCGGATGCACGGCGGTGAACCAGCCGACGGTGCGCGTCAGGTCGACCTCGGCGAACAGCGGCTCCCGGCCGTGGCCCTCCACGTCCACGAGCACGTCCGGCGAGCCGGTCCAGCGGCACAGCGCCAGTGCGAGCGCCGCCAGTACGGTGTCCTTCGCCTCCGCCCGGAAAGCCGCGGGCACCTCGGTGAGCAGGGCGCGCGTCTCCTGCTCACCGAGCTCGGCCCCGATGACCGCCGTGGCGTCGCGCGTGCCCCCGGCCCCCGGCCCGCCGCCCTCGCGCGGGAGCGGTGGCACCGCCTCGGGCACGAGACCGCGCCAGACCTCCGCCTCCCGCACGAGCTCCGGGTCGCGGGCCCGCTCGTGCAGCCGGTCCGCCCAGGCCGAGAAGGACGTGGTCCTCGCCGGCAGGTCACCGCCCCGGCAGAGGGTGCCGAGATCCTCCAGCAGCACCCGCCAGGACACCACGTCCACACACAGGTGGTGCACGGCCAGCACCAGCCGGCGGCCCGTCAGCGCGGCGCGCAGGACCACCCCGGCCCCGAGGTCGAAGCCGTCGACCGCGTGGCGCAACGCGGCCTCGGCCCCGACGGCCGGCCCCAGGCGCTCGATGCGGCGGCGGGGCTCGTGCGGGAGGATCTCCTGCACCCAGCCGTCGCGGTCGCGACGGAACGCGGCCCGCAACTGGTCGTGGTGCGCCACCAGCGCGTCGAGCGCGGTGTCGAGGACGTCCGGCGCCAGGTCCGGCGCCAGTTCGAGCACCGTGTACTGGGTGAGGTGGTCGCGCTCCGGGTCGCCCTCCGCGAAGAACGCGTGCTGGATCGGGGTCAGCGGGCAGCGGCCGGTGACCTCCTCCTGCTCCGCGACCGGTGCCCGCCCGGCCCCGACCGCCGTCGCCTCGGCTGCCAGGTCGGCCAGGACCTGGTGCTGGAACAGCTGGTTGGGCGTGATCCGGTACCCCGCCTCACCGGCCCGCGTGGCCACCTCGATGGCCCGCAGCGAGTCGCCGCCGAGGGCGAAGAAGTTCTCGTCGACCCCGACCTCCTCGAGCCCGAGCACGGCGCACCAGATGCCGGCGAACAGGTGCTCCTCGCGGGTACGGGGCCGCACCAGCGCGCCGCGCCCGGTGACGGCGGGCTCGGGCAGCGCCCGCTGGTCCACCTTGCCGTTGCGGTTGAGCGGCAACGCGTCGAGCGGCACGATCACCGCGGGCACCATGTACTCGGGCACCCTCTCGGCCAGGTGCGCGCGCAGCCCCGGGACCACGGAATCGTCCGCGGCCACGACGTAGGCGACGAGCCTCTTGTCCCCGGACGGGCCGCCGCGGGCCACGACGACCGCCTCCCGCACGCCGGGATGGGCCGTGAGGTGCCCCTCCACCTCCCCGGGTTCGATCCGGAAGCCGCGGATCTTCACCTGGTGGTCGGCGCGGCCGACGAACTCCAGGTTGCCGTCGCCGATCCACCGCACCAGGTCACCGGTGCGGTACACCCGGCTGCCGGGCGGGCCGAACGGATCGGGCAGGAACCGTTCGGCGGTCAGCCCCGGCCTGCCGTGGTAGCCGCGGGCCACGCCCGTGCCCGCCAGGTACAGCTCGCCGGTCACGCCCTGCGGCACCGGGGCGCCGTACCGGTCCAGGACGTACATGCGGGTGTTCCACGCCGCGCGCCCGAGCGGGATGCGGGTGATCCCCGGCTCCAGCCGCCAGAAGTTCGTCTGCCCCGAGACCTCGGCCGGCCCGTACTGGTTGTGCAGCTCCGCCCACGGCAGCACCTCGTGGAAGCGCTCCACCAGGTCCGGCGTGATCGCCTCGCCGCCGCAGTGCACCTGCCGCAACGAGGTGCACTGCGCGACGCGGGGCGTGGCGAGGAACTCGCGCAGCATCACGGGCACGAAGTGGACCAGCGTCACCTGCTCGTCCTGGACGAGCCGGGCCAGGTAGTCCGGGTCGCGCTGGCCGCCGGGGGCGGCGACCACGACGGTGGCGCCCGCGGTCAGCGGCCAGATCACCTCCCACATGGACGCGTCGAAGGTGAAGGGCGCCTTCTGCAGCAGCCGGTCGCCGGGGCCCAGGCCGTACTCGGCGGTGTCGCACGCGATGAGGTTGGCAGCCCCCCGGTGCGGGGTGAGGATGCACTTGGGCTCGCCCGTGGAGCCGGAGGTGTGCACGGCGTGCGCGATGTTGTCGGGACCCACACCGGTGACCGGTGCGGTGGTGGGAAGGTGGGCCGGCACCGTCAGGTCCGGGTCCAGCTCGACGACGGGGACGACATCGCGCGGCAGACGGGCATGCCCCGCGCGCCGGGTGACCACCGCCAGGGCGCCGGTGTCGGCCAGCAGGCGGCGCAGCCGGGACTCCGGCTGCTCCGGGTCGAGGACGACGACGGCGGCGCCGGCCTTCATCACCCCCACGAGGGCCACGACCGCCTCCACCGACCGCTCGGCGCAGACCGCGACGATGCGCTCGGGCCCGGCGCCCAGGGCGCGCAACCGGTGCGCCAGGGCATTGGCGCAGGCGTCGAGCCGGCCGTACGTCAGCTCCCGGTCCCCGTCGCGCACGGCGATCCCCGCCGGCCTGCGGCGGGCCTGGGAGGCGATCAGCTCGTGCAGACAGCGCTGGTCGGCATCGGGCCGCGCGGTGTCGTTCCACTCCTCCAGCACCCGCGTCCGCTCCCGCTCGCCCAGCAGCGGCAGTGCGGAGATCGGGGTGTCGGGCGCGGCGACGGCGGCCCGCGCGAAGGTGCGGAAACTGTCCGCGAAGCGTTCGATGGTCCCGGCGTCGTAGAGGTCGGCCGCGTACTCCAGCCGGGCCACCAGCCCGTCCGGCCCTTCGGCCAGCCCCATCGCGAGGTCGAAGTGGTGGGTGCCGGTACCGGTGGGGAACGCCGTCACCTCGACGTCCGGCAGGGCCGGCGCGGCCTCGCCCACACCGCCCTCGACCTGGGCCAGCAGCAGGTCCGTCGACCGGTCGCTCTGCTCGGTGACCTGGAAGCTGATCTGGTGCAGCGGGTGGACACTGAGCTGACGCACCGGCTGGAGCCGCTCGACCAGGACGTCGAACGGCAGCTGCTGGTGGTCGAAGGCGTCCAGCGCCGTACGCCGGACCCGGCCGATCAGCTCGCGGAAGGTGGGGTCGCCCGACAGATCGGTACGGAGGTTGACGCTGTTGATGAAGAACCCGATCAACGGCTCCAGCTCGGCGAGATCGCGCCCCGCCACCGGCGAGCCGACGACCACGTCCTCCTCCCCGGTGTAGCGGGCCAGGAGCGCGTCCAGCACCGCGAGCAGCACCATGAACAGCGTGGCCTGCTCCGCCACCGCCAGCCCGCGCAGGGCGGCGGAGGTGTCGGCAGGGACCGTGAACAGGTGCTCCGCGCCCTTGTACGTGGGCACGACCGGGCGGGGCCGGTCCTGCGGCAGGGTGACGATCTGCGGCGCGCCGCGCAGGGTGGCGACCCAGTGCTCCAGATCCGCCGCGAAGCGCTCGCGGGTGGCCGCGGAGCGCTGCCACGCGGCGAAGTCGGCGTACTGCACCCGCAGTTCCGGGAGTTCGCAGGGGCGCCCCGCCAGCCGGGCCTCGTACGCCGTGCGCAGTTCGCGAAAGAGCACGCCCAACGACCAGCTGTCGACGACGATGTGATGCATGCTCAGCAACAGCACGTGGTCGTCCGGAGCCAGGACGAGCACGGTCGTGCGCAGCAGCGGCCCGCTCTCCAGGTCGAAGGGCCGCGCCGCCTCCGCACGGGCCAGTGCGCGCGCCTCGGCCTCGGCGGCCGGGTGCCCGGTCAGGTCGACCACGGCGAGGGGAACCGGCGCCGGCTCGTCGATCACCTGCCCGGGTTCGGTTCCGTGCGTGGTGAACCTGGTGCGCAGCGCCTCGTGCCGCGCGACCACGTCGGTGAACGCCGCCCGCAGCGCGGGCACGGAGAGCGGCCCGCGCATCCGGTGGGCCAGCGGAGCGGTGTAGACGGGGCTCTCCCCGAGAAGCCGGTCCAGCACCCACAGCCGCTGCTGGGCGAACGAGAGAGGGAGCGGTCGGTCGCGAGCGGCCCGCCCGATCGTGTCCCGCGCGAGGCCGTCGCGACGCAGGAGCAGACCGAGGAGTTCCCGGCGGCGCGCCGCCGATTGATTTCCTGCCGTCATGTACGCATCGTCGTGGAACCGGGCCGCGCCCCGGAGACATCCGGTTGACGCGCCCCCGGGGGCAACTTCGCTGCTCGGCCGGGGCCGCCGGGCCGGCCTATGGGCACGCTACGGGGCAGCGCCCGCACCGGGGGCGGCGGGCACCGATTCCGTAGTCGACTCGCGGCCGCCGCCGCGTCGTGCGGCCCACCTGCGCATCCGCCCGGACGGGGTGCCGCGGCCGTGTCGCCCTCCCGGCAGGCGCGCCCTCCAGCATGGGCGTGAAACCCAGCCGGAGGATGTATGACCACCGAAGTCACCGCACCGTCGATCACCGGCGAGGTTCTGCCCGCCGACCGTTTCCAGCTGCACGAGAGCGAGGGCGCGCTCGACATCGAGCGCGTACTGGACGTCCTGAACGGCCGACTGGCCGCCTACCGGGTACGGCACTTCGTGCCCGCGGCCCAGTGCGCCACCCTCACGCGGAACTTCTGGGACTCCCCGCACCGCACCCCGCGCTACGGCGAGGGCGCCGAAGGCATCGAGGCCCACATCCTCGGCGCGTCGCACATCGACCTCTCCACCCGGGACTACCTCGAGGCCGCAGCGGACGCACGGGAGGCCGTGGCCGCCCTGTACGACGGCGCGTGGGACCCGATCGCCCGGCTGCGCGAGGCGCTGGCCGAGCGGATCGGCGTGGTCCGCCCCGCCGGACACGACGGCCGGGAAGCCGGCCCGTCCAAGGCGGTGTGCTGGAACAACGACTCCCGTGAGTTCCTGCTGCTGCCCCACGACGATCTCGCACAACTCAGCGATCCCCTCCAGGCCGGCTTCGAGATCCAGCGCGTCCGGCGGGTGATGGCGGTCAATGTCTACCCGCACGTCCCCGGGGGGCGGGGACAGCTGCGGCTGTGGAACATCGCGCCCGACGACCGGAGCCGCGCGCGCCTGGGCCTCAGCCACAGCGGGTACCCGTACCCTCCCGAGCTGCTGACCGGCCACGCCTCGCTGACCGTCCCGGTGGCGACGGGCGACCTGTGCGTGATCAACGGCAATCTGGTGCACGCCGTGCTCGGCGGCGGCTCGGCGGCCGAGCGCGGCAGGCTCCTGCTGACCTGTTTCACCGGCCTGGTCGACGACGAAGTCCTCTGCTGGACCTGAGAGAGCCCGTGCCGAAGCCCCGGCGGGGTTGCCCGCCGGGGCTTCGGCACGGACCACGACTCGGGGACAAGGACTCCGAGTCCGGCTCCGGGACACGTACGACGGCCTCGGGACCCGGACCACGAACCCGGAACTCCGGCCCCGGTGCACCGTAGCGGAACCGGTGCACGGAGGCCGGGCGCCCGGCTACGCCTCCTGTGCGGCCATCTGCTCCCGCAGGCTCCGGGGCCGCATGTCCGTCCACACCACGTCGATGTGGTCCAGACACTCCTGCTTGGTCCCCTGCGTTCCGGTCTCCCGCCAGCCCGCCGGGACCTCTCGGTGCGCGGGCCAGATCGAGTACTGCTCCTCGTCGTTGATCACGACGCCGTAGCGGGTCTCGTTCCCGTCACCCTCGTCACCGGTGCCGTTGTGCGTGCTCATGTCGTTCCCTCTCCCATCTGCGCCGTCACCGCGTCCCGGAACTCACCGAACAGCGGGGTCTCCCACACCTGCACCATGTCCACCTCGACCCCCAGTTCGCGCCGCAGGTAGGACACGATCCGGGTCACCATGATCGAGTCGCCGCCGAGCTCGAAGAAATCGTCGTCCTCGGTGAGCGCCGGCACGCCGAGCACCGCGCGCCAGGAGCCGGCGATCACCGCCGAGGGATCGGCGGGAGCGGCGGCCGTGCTCCCGGGGTTCTCGGGTCCTGCCCGGTCAGACATAGTTGCTCTCCGTCCGCAGCTGTGCGGCGCCGTCGAACCGCCGCGCGTCCAGGGGGCCGACGTCGACGAACGGCTCCCTGCCCAGCACCAGATCGCGCACGATCTCTCCGGCGGCCGGCGCCTGCATGAAGCCGTGCCCGGAGAACCCGGTGGTGTAGAGGAAACGGCCGACCTCCGGGGCCTCTCCGATCAGGGCGTTGTGGTCCGGGGTGACTTCGTACAGGCCCGCCCACCCGCCGGTGATACCGGTGCCGAGCACGCCGGGCACCCGCGTGGCCATCTTCTGCGCGAGTTCGGACAGCCACTCGTCCGTGCGGTCGAGCCGGAAGCCCGGCGGCTCCTTCGGATCGGACATGCCGAACATCAGGCCCCGGCCCTCGCGCCGGAAGTAGAAGGCCGAGGAGAAGTCGAGCGTCATCGGCACCGGCACGCCGGGCGCGACCGGCTCGGTGAACGCCAGTTGCCTGCGGTACGGGGTGACCGGCAGGCGGACGCCCACCATCTCGCCCACCGCGGACGACCAGGCGCCCGCCGCGCAGACGACCGTCGACGTCCCGATCCGGCCGCCGGTGGTGTGCACGGCGCGGATCTCCCCGCCCCGGGTCTCGATCCCGAGCACCTCGCAACCGGTCAGCAGCGTGGCGCCGTGGCGCCTGGCCCCGACGGCGTACCCGAGGAGGGCCGACTCCGGTGTGCAGTACCCGTCCTGCGGCGAGAACGCCCCGGCCAGCAGCCCGTCCGTCTCGATCAGCGGAGACAGCCGCTTGGCCTCGTCCGGCCCCACCATCCTGCTCGGCACGCCCAGTTCGTTCTGGAGGGCGACGCCCGCCTCGAAGGACTCCACGTCCTGCGGCCGCGAGAGCAGGAACAGGTAACCCGGGGTGCGCAGGTCCACGTCCTGTCCGGGCCGGCTGCCGAAGCGGTGGTAGGCGGCCAGACCGCGGGCGCCGAGACGGATGTTGAGCGCGTCGGAGAACTGCGCGCGCACCCCGCCGGCGGCCTTGCACGTGGAGCCCGACCCCAGCTCGTCCCGCTCGACCAGCACCACGTCGCGCACGCCGGCCTCGGCCAGGTGGAACGCGACGCTGGTGCCCATGATCCCGCCACCGACGATCACCACCCCGGCAGAGGATGGAACGTCCATTCCAGACTCCCTCACGCTCGTTCCGCACAGGCCGCCCCCATCGTCGCCCGCCGGCCTGGCACCTCCCGGCCGCCCGGGGACCGCCCGCGTGCGACGGAGACCGAGACCAGAAGGCCGTCCGGTGGGACGGCAGTGGATTCGGTACGGGAGACGACCCGGCCGCGCGTGCGGTGGACACTTCGGCGCCGTCCGCCGTGGGACTCCCGTATCGCCCCTGCCGAAGCGGCCCTGAGCAGAGACGATCGCCCGGCCGGGACGTCGGCGGCTGCCACCTCGGTGAGCACGCCCCCGGACACCATGACCTCTTGTGGCAGGCGCAAAAGCAACAGCGAGCGCGACCATCGGTCGCGCCTTCAACGGTCCTGCGCACTCAGCCCATGGCGGGTATGCGTGCGCGGTCTTCGCCCGCGCTTCCGGTCTGGAGCCGCCAGTGGCCGTGACGCTGCTCGCCGCCCCACCACTGGAAACCCCGATGGAGGTGAAGGGCGTCGGCAAACGTGTCTCCGTCCGCGCGGGCGACACCCTGGTCGCCACCGTCTCCTCGGCGGGCCGGGCCCCGTGGGCGGTGCCTCCGGTCGACCTCACCACCGCGCGGATCGCGGCCCGTCGCTTCCCCGGCCGCACCGAGCACCCGTTCCCGACCTGCTTCGCCTGCGGCCCCCGCCGCACCGACGGGCTGCACCTGACCCCCGGGGCCGTACCCGGCCGGCCGCACACCGTGGCCTGCCCCTGGACACCGCGCACCGACGACCCGGACATGTTGTGGTGCGTGCTCGACTGCCCCGGGGGCTGGGTCGACGGGCGTCCGGCCCCGCAGGTGCTCAGCAGGCTCTCGGTCGTCGTCCCCGGCCGCATCGAGCCCGACACGCCCCACGTGGTGGTCGCCGAGCGGCTCGGCGCGCACGGCCGCACGGTGAGCGTCGGCAGCTCGGTCCACACCGCGTCCGGTCACCTCGTCGCCACCGCCGCCGCGGTGTGGACGGCGGTCCCCGACGGGCTGCGGCACAGCCACTGACCGGCCCGGCCGGCGAAGCCGGAGAACCCAGCAGAGGAGGACTGCATGCACCACGCGAGCACCATCACCGCCGCGTTCGCCCGTCAAGTGGCCGCCCGGCCCGATGCCGTCGCGGTCAGCGCGCCCGACGCCACCCTCTCGTACGCCGAACTGGACGCGCGCGCCGGCCTCCTGGCCGGACACCTGCGCGAGCTCGGCGTGGTCCCCGAGTCCCGGGTGGCCGTCGACCTGCCGCGGTCGGCCGACCTGGTGGTGACCCTGCTGGCCGTGCTCAAGGCGGGCGGCTGCTACCTCGCCCTGGACCCGCAGCAGCCCGAGGAGCGCCGGGCACTGGTGCTCAAGGACGCGGGAGCCCAACTCGTGGTGACGCCCGAACTGCTGGCCGCCGCGACCGCCGCCCCGGACCCGGCGCCCCTGCCCGGATCCGGCCCCCAGAGCACGGCGTACCTCGCCTACACCTCCGGCTCGACCGGCGCCCCGAAAGGCGTGTGCGTCCCGCACCGCGCGGTGATCCGCCTCGTACGGGAACAGGAACTGCTGCCGATACGGCCCGACGACGTTTTCCTGCTCCTGGCCCCCGTGGCCTTCGACGCGTCGACACTCGAACTGTGGGGCCCGCTGCTCAACGGCGCCCGCCTGGTCGTCGCCCCGCCCGAGGACCCCTCCCCGGCCGGCATCGAGGACCTGGTCCGGCGGGAGGGCGTCACCACCCTGTGGCTGACCGCCGGGCTGTTCCACTCCGTGGTCACCGCCCACCGGCTGCGGGGCATGCGCGGACTGCGGCACCTGATCGCCGGCGGCGACGTGCTCTCCACCGCCCATGTCGAGCGGGCGCTGCGCGAACTGCCCGACATCAGACTGGTCAACGGGTACGGCCCCACCGAGAACACCACGTTCACCACCTGCCACGTGGTCACCGGGGCGGTCGGCGAAGGCCCGGTGCCCATCGGCGTACCCCTCACCGGCAGCACCGTGCACCTCCTCGACGAGCACCTGCTGCCGGTGCCCGAGGGCCGGCCCGGAGAGCTGTACACGGGCGGGTCCGGACTCGCCCACGGATACCAGGGCGACCCGGCCCTGACGGCGGCACGCTTCCTCCCCGACCCGTTCGCCACCACTCCCGGCGGACGGCTCCACCGCACCGGCGACCTGGCCCGGCGCCGCCCCGACGGGGCCCTGGAATTCCTCGGCCGCACCGACCTCCAGCTCAAGATCCGCGGCTTTCGGGTCGAGCCGAACGAGATAGAGGCGGCCCTGCGCACCCACCCGGAGATCGACGACGCCGCGGTCGTCGCCCAACGGCCGCACGGCGAACGGATCCTCGCCGCCTTCTACGTCACCGAGCGCACGCTCACCACGGCCGAACTCCGCACCCACCTGGCCGCACTCGTACCGCGCTACATGATCCCCGCGGTCTACCTGCGCGTCGACGAGCTGCCGCTGAACCGCAACGGCAAGACCGACCGCGCCCAACTCGCCGCGACGACCATGCCCGGCCGCCCGGAGCTGAGCACCGACTACCGCGCCCCGGCCGACGAGCACGAGAGATGGCTCGCCGAACTGTGGGCCGACCTGCTGCAGATCGACGAAGTGGGCGTCGACGACGACTTCTTCGAGCTGGGCGGACATTCGCTGATGGCCACCCGGATCACCGTCGAGATCGACGAGCGGTACGGACGCACGGTGGCCCCGGTCGCCTTCTACGAACACCCGACCGTCGCGGAACTCGCCGAGATGCTCGCCGCGGGGGAGGACCACAGGTGAGGATCACCGCCCCGCCCCACGACGACGGCCCCGGCCCCGGCGCGGTCGACCTGTCGGACCACGACTTCTACGCCACCGGCGACCCCCACCCCCTCTGGGCCCGGATGCGCCGCCACACCCCCGTGCACCTGAGCACCCTCCCCGACGGGCGCTCCTTCTGGTCGGTCACCCGGTACCACGACGTCAACACCGTGCTGCGCGACCACACCAGGTTCACCTCCAGCAGGGGCACCCTGCTGTCCGTACTGGGCGGCACCGACCCCGCGGGCAACCGGATGATGGCTGCCAGCGACCCGCCGGTGCACACCGCGCTGCGCAAGCCGATGGCCAAGGTGCTCTCCCACCAGGCCCTGCGCCCCTACAACCCGCAGGTCCGCCGCGTGGTGCACCGCATGCTCGCACCGCTGCTCGACGGCGGGGTGTGGGACCTGGCCGAGGCGGGCGCCCGCTTCCCGATGGCGTTCACCGGCACGCTGATGGGCCTGCCGGAGGAGGACTGGGACCGGCTGACCCGGCTGACCACCACGGCCATCGCCCCGCAGGACGCCGACTACCGGCACTCCGAGGGACACGGCACCCTGGCCGCCGCCCACCACGAACTGTTCGCCTACTTCTCCGGCCTGGTGCGCAGGCGCCGCCGCGACCCGGGCGACGACCTGGTGGGGTTCCTGCTCGGCATGGAGGCGGACGGGCGCCCGCTGCGCCACGACGAACTCGTCTACAACTGCTACAGCCTGCTCCTCGGCGCGAACGTCACCACACCGCACGCCGTCGCCGCCACCGTCCTCGCACTCGTCGACCACCCCCGGGAGTGGGACCGCTGGCGGGCCGACCCCTCGCTGACCTCCACCGCGATCGAGGAGGGCCTGCGCTGGTCGTCCCCGGCCAACCACTTCCTGCGCCACGCCACCCGCGACACCCACCTGCGCGGCCGGCACATCCGGGAGGGCGACGCGGTGGTGGCCTGGCTCGGCTCGGCCAACCGCGACGAGGAGATCTTCGCCGACCCCTACCGGTTCGACCTCACCCGCAGCCCCAACCGGCACGTGGCCTTCGGCTTCGGCCCGCACTACTGCATCGGCGCACCCCTGGCGAGGATCGCGCTGGACGCGCTGTTCCGAACGCTCGTCCCCGCCGTGGAACGCTTCACCCTCGCCGGCCCCGTGGAACACCTGGCGTCCAACTTCGTGGCCGGCATCAAGAGCCTGCCGCTGCGCGCCCGGCTCTCCCCGGGGGCGCGCCGCACCATCGAGGCGGCGGTGGCCGAGGACGGACCGGTGACCGTGTGAGGGCCCCGCGCGACAAGACCTTCCTGCGGCCCGTGCGCGACGACTGCACGGCCCGGCTGTTCTGCTTCCCGTACTCCGGACTCGGCGCATCCATGTTCAACCGGTGGCCGCGCCGGATCACGGACGGCGGCTCGGACATCGAGGTGTGCCTGCTGCAACCGCCCGGCCGGGAGAACCGCCTGCGCGAACCGCACTTCGGCACCTACGAGGAACTGGCCGAACAACTCGTCGGCAGCCTGGAACCCCACCTGGACCGCCCCTACGGCTTCTTCGGCCACTGCGGGAGCGCACTGGCCGCCTTCGCCACCGCGGTGACGATCGCCGGGAGCGGGCTCCCCGCCCCGGCCTGCGTGTTCGTCTCCTCCCAGGTCGCCCCGCACCTGGGCCCCTACGGACGCTACCTGTCGATGAACGACCGGCAGCTGACCGCCGAACTCGCCCGCCAGACCCGCGTCATGGGAGGCGAACCGCACCCGGACGTCCTGGCGCTGAGCCTGCGGGTGATGCGCGCCGACCTCACCGCCAACCAGCTCTACCGCCTCGACGAACCGGTCGTCCTGCCCAGCCGGGTGCGGTCGATCGGCTGGCGGTACGACGTGGAGATCCGGCCGCAGCAGATGGCCGGCTGGGCCCCGTACGCCGCGCCGGGACAGTTCCGGCACGTCGAACTCCCCGGGACGCACCACTCGTTCCTCGCCGCGCCCCGGGTGCTGCGGCAGGAACTCGCGGAAGGGCTGTCCCGTACTACCGAAAGGCAGATGTGATGACTGGGCACAACGACACCGCTACGGCCGGGCCCGTGTGTTCGTACACCGAATGGGACCCGCTGGAGGAGGTCATCGTCGGGATCGTCGACGACGCCAGCTTCCCGCCGTGGCACGAGGCGCTGCCCCCGGTGCTGCCGCAGGACATGCACGAGACGTTCCGCAGCCAGGCGGGCCGGCCCTTCCCCGCCGAGCGGGTCGAGGCCGCGCGCCGGGAGCTGGAGGAGTTCGCGCACATCCTCCGGGCGGAGGGCGTGGTCGTGCGGCGGCCCGAACCCCTCGCGCAGCGCACGACCTACAGCACCCTGCACTGGACCAGCAGCGGCATGTACGCCGCGATGCCGCGCGACGCGCTCCTGGTGGTCGGCGACGACATCATCGAGTGCCCGATGGCCTGGCGCTCGCGCTACTACGAATCGCTCGCCTACCGCCCCCTGCTCAAGGAGTACTTCCGGGGCGGCGCCA
The DNA here is from genome assembly GCF_030116705.1 of Streptomyces sp. ML-6. Lineage (NCBI taxonomy): Bacteria > Bacillati > Actinomycetota > Actinomycetes > Kitasatosporales > Streptomycetaceae > Streptomyces > Streptomyces sp. ML-6. The sequence goes on along the minus strand of NZ_JAOTIK010000002.1, from coordinate 186,733 downwards.
GGTGGAGCGCCGGCCCGAAGCCCGAGCTGACGGACGAGCAGTTCGACCAGGAATGGACCGAGCGCCCCCGCCCGGACGGCTCCCCCCACCTGGTCGTCACCGAGTTCGAACCGACCTTCGACGCCGCGGACTTCACCCGGTGCGGACGCGACATCATCGCGCAGAAGAGCAACGTGACCAACGACTTCGGCATCGAGTGGCTGCGGCGCCACCTCGGCGACGAATACCGCATCCACGTACTCGAGTTCAACGACACCCACCCCATGCACATCGACGCGACCCTGGTGCCGATGGCCCCCGGGAAACTCCTCGTCAACCCCGAGCGCGTGCCGAAGGTGCCGGACCTCTTCAGGGGCTGGGACGTCAGGCCCGCCCCCCGGCCGGTCCTGCCCGACACCCACCCGCTGTACATGACCAGCAAGTGGATCAACATGAACATCCTGATGCTGGACGAGGACCGGGTGATCGTCGAGCGCCAGGACGAGCCGATGATCCAGGTGCTCAAGAACTTCGGCTTCACCCCGATCCTGTGCAACTTCCGCAACTTCAACAGCTTCGGCGGCTCGTTCCACTGCGCGACGCTCGACGTGCGCCGCCGCGGAACGCTGTGCAGTTACCTCTGAGGAGTCACCGTGCGGATCTGGAAGCACACGCCCAAGGACGCGTTGCTGCTCGGCTACAGCCTGGCGCAGCCGGTGCTGACGGTCTGGGTGGCGGCACAGTGGCACTCGTCCCCGGTCCGGGCCGGGGTGGGCGGCGGGCTGCTCGTCGCGGTGATGACCGCCTACAACATCATCGTGGTCTCCCACCTGTTCACCCATGTCCCGTGGTTCGCCTCCGCCGGGCTGAACGCGGTGGGCTCCCTGCTGAACTCCGCCAACATCGGGCAGTCCGTGCAGGCGTACCACCTGACCCACGTGCGCAACCACCACCGCTTCAACAACGACCCCGTCGGCGAGGACGGCACCACCCGTGACACGTCCTCGACCTACCGCGACGGCCGGGACGGCGAACACGCCCCGCTGGGCCGCTACATCCTCCTCGGCGCGCTGGAGACCTTCGCGGACCGGGTCCGGGACGTCCTGCGGGCGCACCGGCTGTGGCGGGTCGGCCCGGACGAGCACAAGCTGCTCTCGCTCGCCCACAACCGGGAACCGAGACGCACCCGCGAACTGCGCCAGATACAGGCCGACCGCGCCGCGCACTGCCTGGCGCTCGCCGGACTCCTGTGGGTCTCCTGGCAGTGGACGCTGCTGGTCTACCTGCCGGCCTGCTTCGTCGCGCTGGTCCTCGTCAACGTCCAGAACTACTTCCGGCACTACGGCGCCGACCCGCTGGACCGGACCACCGACTCGGTCAGCTACTACGGCACCTTCTACAACCGCATCGCGTTCAACGACGGCTACCACCAGGAACACCACCTCAGTCCCGCCAGCCACTGGTCGCAGCTGCCGGAGGTACGCGCCCGGCGCCTGGACGGGGTGGCCCCCGGGGCCCGGATCATCAGCCCCGTGCCCGCCGTACTGGGCTTCCTGCACCGCGACCGCCCGCTGCTGCACCGCCGCGAGGCGGGTGGGACCCCGTGACCCTCCTCCCCGTGCACCAGCAGGTCGCGGCGCGGGCCGCCGCCCGGCCCGACGCCCCCGCGGTCACGAGCGCCCGGGGAGTGCTGAGCTACCGGGAACTGGACGAGCGGGCCAACCGGCTCGCCCACCACCTGGTCGCCCTCGGCGTCCGGCCGGAGTCGCGGGTCGCCGTCCACCTGCAACGGTCCACCGAGTCGGTCGTGGTACAGCTCGCCGTGCTCAAGGCGGCGGGGGCCTACCTCCCGGTGGACCCGGCCCAGCCGCCCGCCCGCATCGCGCACGTACTGGCGGACGCCGCACCCGCCGTCCTGATCACACGGGGGCCCGGGGAGGTGCCGGCCCCGCCCGGAGCGACGCACCTGGACCTCATCCGCGACGCGGCGGCTGTCGCGGCCCGGCCGGCCACCGCGCCCCACGTGCCGGTGCTGCCGGACAACCTGGCCTACGTCATCCACACGTCGGGCTCGACCGGAACCCCCAAGGGCGTCATGGTGCCGCACCGCGCCCTGGCCAACCTGGTCGCGTGGCACGTGCACCGCTACGGGCTCGGGCCCGGCGAGCACACCGCGCACGTCGCGGCACTCGGCTTCGACGCCGCGGTGTGGGAGGTGTGGCCCGCACTCGCCTCGGGCGCCCTGCTGCACCTGCCGGACGAGGAGGACCGGTCACGGCCCGAGCGGCTGCTCGCATGGCTGGCGGCCGAGGGGATCACCGTGACCTTCCTGCCCACCCCGGTGGCGCAGGAAGTGCTGCGGCTGCCCCCCGCGCCCTCGCGGCTGCGCACGATCCTCACCGGAGGGGACACGCTCACCGCCGCCCCGCCCCCCGGCACACCGTACGAGCTGGTCAACCACTACGGACCGACCGAAGCCACCGTCGTCACCACGGCGGCCACGGTACCGGCGGGCGCCCCCGGCGTACCCCCCATCGGCCGTCCGATCGCCGAGGTGCGGGTACAGCTGCTCGACGAGGACGCGCGGCCGGTCGCCGACGGGGCACGCGGCGAGCTGTACGTCGGCGGGGCCGGGGTCGCCCGGGGCTATTTGAACCGCCCCGGCCTGACCGCCGAGCGCTTCCTGCCCGACCCGTCGGGGCCGCCCGGCAGCCGCGTCTACCGCACCGGCGACCTGGCCGCCCGGCGGCCGGACGGCGCCCTGTCCTTCCACGGCAGGTCCGACGACCAGGTGCAGGTCCGCGGCTTCCGCGTCGAGCCCGCCGAGGTCACGGCGGTGCTGTCCGGGCACCCCGGGGTGACGCGGGCCGCCGTCGTCGCCCGTTTCGGCAGCCTGTTCGGGTACGTGGTGCCGCGCCCCGGCGAAGGCCCCGCCCTCGCGGAGGCCGTCCGCGAGCACGCCGCGGCCCGGCTGCCCGCGCACATGGTGCCCACGCGCGTCCTCCTGCTCGACGAGATACCCCTGACCGTCAACGGCAAGATCGACCACGGCGCCCTCCCCGACCCGCTGCCGCCGACGCCGGACGTCGTCGTCCCTCCGAGGGACGCGCTGGAGGAGCTGATCGCCGAGACCTGGTACGCCGTACTGGAGCTGCCCGAGCGCCCGGCGCACGTCCACGACGACTTCTACGCCCTGGGCGGCCACTCCCTGCTGGCGGGCCGGCTGACCGTCTGCCTGAACGACCTGTTCGGCGTGGACCTGCCGCTTCGGAGCACGTTCGGCGCCCCCACGATCGCCGCCCTGGCCCGGGAGGTGCGCGCGCGGGAACCGGCCCCCGGACACCTCGCCGACGTCACGGACCGCCACCGCCGGGTGGCGGCGATGTCCGACGAGGAGGTCGAGAAGCTCCTCGCCGAACTGGGCGAAGCCTGAGACCGGCGCCCGGCCCCGCCGCGTGGGTGCCCCGGCGGGGAGCCGGCCCGTACCCGTGGTCCTTCGCGACCGCGGGTACGCGCACGACCAGGACCCCGGGTACGAGCCGGGCCCGCCCGGTCAGCCCTTGCGCGGCACCACGTTGACCAGCCCGGGCGGGCGGACGATCACCCGGGCGGCCTCGGCGCCGTCCAGGGCCTGGACCACCTTCTCCGAGGCCAGGGCCAGGGACCTCAACGCGTCCTCGCCGATCGAGGGATCGACCTCCAGGCGGTCGCGGACCTTGCCCGCCACCTGCACCACACAGGTCACCTTCTCCTCGGCGGCCAGCGCCGGGTCGGCCTCCGGCCAGCCGTGCTCGATCACCGAGGCCGCACCGCCCAGGCGTTCCCACGCCTCCTCCGCGGTGAACGGTGCGAAGCACGACAGCATCCTGGCGAGGGCCTCGGCACCCTCGCGCACGGCGGGGTCCGCCGGCCCGGGGCCCGTGTCGACGGCCTTGCGCAGGGTGCTGGTCAGCTCCATCAGACGGGCGACGGCCACGTTGAAGCGCTTGTGCTCCATCAGCCTCGTGGTGTCGGCCACCAGGTGGTGCACCCGCCTGCGCAGCGGCAGCTCGCCGTCCTCGGGCGTGGCCGTGCCCCGGGGCGCGACGTCGCCGCACAGCCGCCACACCCGCGCCAGCCACTTCACCGAACCGGTCGGGGACACGTCCGCCCAGTCGATGTCGTCCTCGGGCGGGCCCGCGAACACCATGGTGACCCGTACGGCGTCGGGCCCGTACCGGGCGATCTGGTCCTGGAGGTTGACCAGGTTGCCAAGGCTCTTGCTCATCGCCTTGCCGTCCATGATCACCTGGCCCTGGTTGGTCAGCCGGGTGAAGGGTTCGACGAAATCGACCATGCCCAGGTCGTGGAGCACCTTGGTCATGAACCGGGCGTACATCAGGTGCCCGGTGGCGTGTTCCTTGCCGCCGACGTATTCGTCGACCGGCAGCCACCGCCGCACGCCCTCCGGGTCGAACGGGCCCTCGGTGTAGTCGGGGTTCGGGTAGCGCAGGAAGTACCAGGACGAGTCGACGAAGGTGTCCATCGTGTCGGTGTCCCGTTCGGCCTCCCCGCCGCAGCGCGGGCAGGCCACCCGCACCCACTCGGTGGCGCTCGCCAGCGGCGACACCCCGCTCTCCGGGCGCAGTTCGTAGCCGCTCTCCGGCAGGCGTACGGGCAACTGGTCGTCGGGGACCGGCACTTCACCGCAGGACGGGCAGTGGACGATCGGGATCGGCGTGCCCCAGTACCGCTGCCTGGACAGCAGCCAGTCGCGCAGCCGGTAGTTCACCGCAGTCTCGCCCGCACCGCGCTCCGCCAGCTCGGCGGTGACGGCGGCGATCGCCTCCTGTTTGCCCAGACCGTCGAAGCGCCCGGAGTTGATCAGCGTGCCGTCCGCGGTGGTCGCCACCCCGCTCTCGCCGGGGTGCGGCTCACCGGTGTCCACGACCACCCGCACGGGCAGCCCCATCACCCGGGCGAAGTCCAGGTCGCGCTGGTCGTGGGCGGGCACCGCCATGACCGCGCCGGTGCCGTAGCCGGCGAGCACGTAGTCGGCGGCGTAGACGGGGAGCTTCTCCCCGTTCACCGGATTCACCGCGTAGCGGTTCAGCGCGACGCCCGTCTTGGGCCGGTCCGTGGCCAGCCGCTCGACGTCGCTCCGCGCGCGCACCTTCTGCACGTACGCGTCGAGCTCGGCACGCTGCTCGGGGGCACACACCTCCACCGCCAGCGGGGAGTCGGCGGCCACCACGAAGAACGTCGCGCCGTACAGGGTGTCGGGCCGGGTGCTGAAGACCCGCACGGGCTCGGCACGGCCCTCGACCTCGAAGTCGATGTACGCCCCCTCGGAGCGGCCGATCCAGTTGCGCTGCATGGCCAGGATCTCGCCCGGCCACTTGCCCTCCAGCTGCGCCATGTCGTCGAGCATCCGCTGCGCGTACCGCGTGGTGCGGAAGAACCACTGGGTGAGCTCACGGGACACGACATCCGTGCCGCACCGCTCGCACTTCCCCTGGAGCACCTGCTCGTTGGCGAGTACGGTCTTGTCCACCGGGCACCAGTTGACCGCCGCGGACTTGCGGTAGGCGAGCCCCTTCTCGAGCAGGCGCAGGAACAGCCACTGGTTCCAGCGGTAGTACGAGGGGTCCGAGGTGTGCAGCCGGGTGCGCCAGTCGAAGGAGACCCCGATGTCGCGGAACGACGCGGCCTGGATCTCGATGTTGCCGTAGGTCCACTCCCGCGGATCCAGATCGCGCTTGAGGGCGGCGTTCTCCGCCGGCAGCCCGAAGGAGTCCCAGCCGATCGGGTTCAGCACGTTGTTGCCGCGCAGCCGGGCGAACCGGGCCGATGCATCACTGATCGAATACACCTCGGCATGGCCCATGTGCAGGTCACCGGAGGGGTACGGATACATGCTGACGAGCATGGAACGGGGCCGCCCGTCGCCCTCGTCGGCGGTGAGGCCCCGCGCCTCGAACACCCGCCGTTCCTCCCACACCCGGGTCCATTTGCCGATCACGGAGTGCGGGTCGTACCCGTCGTGGCTGATTGTCTCTTGCGCGGGCACTTTCTACCTTATCGCCGAATGTGTGTACGGACAGGAATTGACGAGCGACTGCGCAGCCAAAAGGGGTGTGAACCTGGGCCCGGCAGCGTGGGAAAGCACGCTAGTCGCAGGACGGCCTCTCGTCCAACCACCCGCTTTCCATCAGCACAGTTGTACCCGCGCGAAGTGAAATCCCATGGCCGGAAACAATCTGGCCGAACGTCGCACCCCCGACTCCGGCCTCCTTTTCCGGCCGATTCACCTTCGTTTTCCGGCCGATTCGCCTTCATACGTCGGCGGAGCGGGGAGAAAACCGTTCCGGACGAAGTACTCCAGGTACCGGTCCAGCAATGGTTCGTCGACCTCGGCGGCCGGCACGGGCGCCCCCGCCAGCGCGCGCTCGGTGTTGTCCCGGGCGAACACCACGGGGCCGAACCCGCCGCTGGACCCGCTCTGCGCGGCGACCAGGCTCAGCGACGGGTCCTCGGCGGCCGCCGAGGACAACCGCTCCCGCCACCGCGCGACCGGAAGCCGCACCAGCGGACGGCCCGCAACCCGCAGCCGGTCGACGACCAGACGCACCGGCACCGGCCGCGGGTTCGTCACATGGAACGTGGTGCCGAACGACCCCGGCCGTCGCGAAAGGTGCACGATCGCGCCCGCCACGTGGTCGACCGGCACCAGGTCGGCGGTGAGCCCGACATCGGGGGCCGCGCCGATGAGGCACATCGCACGCACCAGGTTCCAGAACGCGTCGGCGGTGCCCGCCGCACCGGTGACGGAATGACCGCTCACCCGGCCCGGACGGTACGTCACGACCGGTACGCCGCGCCCGCCCGCGACACGGACCAGCTCCTCGGCCACCCACTTGCTCGCCACGTAGCCGTTGGGCAGCACTTCGGCCGGCGGCACCCGCCGGTCCTCGGCCAGCACCGGCGGATTGTCGCCCGTGCCGTACGCCAGGCCGGTCGTGGACACGAAGTGCACCGGCTTCAGCCGCCCGGTGGTGGCCAGCCGCAGAACCTCCACCGTGCCGGACACGTTCGACGCCCGCAGCCGGCCGTAGGACTCCAGGTGGTTCACCCTCGCACCGTTGTGGTGAATGGTGTCCAACGTCCCCGCCAGATCGGCGAACCGCTCCTCACCGAGGCCGAGCAGCGCAAGACCCAGGTCACCCGCGAGGGCCGTCGTCCGCGCGGGCACCGTGTCGTCCCACAGCCCGTACGACCGCAGCACCTCCTCGACGCGCCGCGCGGCCTCGCCGTCGTCCGCGGCCCGGACCAGGCAGTACACCTGCGCGCGCGTACGGTCCAGCAGCTCGCGCAGCAGGAACGCGCCCACGAACCCGGTGGCCCCGGTGAGCAGCACGTGCCGGGGGTCGGCGACCCGCTCCGCGTCGACCGGCCGCACACCCTCCGCGGTGATCGCCGGATCGAGCCGGGCATCGGCGGCGAGCGGCAACGCGCCCCCCGCCAGGCCGCGTTCGCCCCCGCCGGCCATGCGCGCGGCCAGCTCGGCCACGGACCGCGCCTCGAACACCGCCCGCACGTCCGGCCCGGTACCGAACTCCTTGCCCAGCCGGTACGCCAGCTCGGCGGCCTGCAACGACGTCCCGCCCAGGTGGAAGAAGTCGTCGTCGGCCCACACCTCCTCCAGGCCGAGCAGCCCGGCGACGCACCCGGCCACCGTCCGCTCCGCGCCGTCGCGGGGCACCGTGCGCCGCTTCGCGGTCGGCGCCGGAGCCACCGGCGGCGGCAGCGCCCGCGCGTCGACCTTGCCGTTCGCCGTCAGGGGCAGGGCGTCCAGGCACACGTAGCGCGACGGCACCAGCTGCCGGGGGAGCGCCGTGGCCGCGGCCCTGCGGACCGCCTCCACGTCCACCCCCGCCCCGGGCGCCGGCACGAGGTACGCGACGAGGTGACCGACCTCCCCCTCGGAGTACGGGGTGACATGGGCGTGCGCCACGTCCGGACGGCCCTCCAGCACCGCCTGGATCTCCCCGGGCTCGATGCGCACGCCGTCCCGCTTGAACTGCCAGTCCGCCCGGCCCGCGTAGTAGAGACTCCCGTCCCGGCACATCCGTACGAGATCCCCCGTGCGGTACAGGCGGGCCCCGGGGACGGAACCGAACGGGTCGGGCACGAACCGCTCCGCGGTCAGCGCCGGCCGGCCGAGGTAACCGCACTCCGGGGTGACCGCGCCCCCGCCCTGGTACAGCTCGCCCCGGCTGCCCGCCGGCAGCGGCCGTCCGGCGGTGTCGAGGACATGGCAGCGTACTCCGGGCCTGGGCACCCCGACCGGTATTTCGGCCGGCACCTCGGCCCCCGGGGGAAGAGACCAGGTGGTGGCGTAGATCGATGCTTCGGTCGCCCCGTAGATGTTCACCACGGCGGCCTCCGGCGCTGACTCCCGTACCCGCCCGATCAGTTCCGGGGTGAGCGCCTCACCGGTGCAGAACAGCGCCCGCAGGTGCGGCAGCACCGACGGGCCGGCGGCCAGGAACGCGCGGACCAGCGAGGGCACCAGGAACATCGCGGTCACCCGCTGCTCCCGGGCGAGCCGGGCCAGCGCCCGCACGTCCGCAGCCGCGTCCGGCGGTACGACGACCACAGTGGCGCCGCAGCACAGCGGCCAGAACAGCTCCATGACGGAAACGTCGAACGTCAGCGGCGCCCGCTGCAGCACCCGGTCGCCGACACCGAGCGGCAGGACGCTCTGCTGATGGCGGATCACCTCCACGACGCTCCTGTGCGCGAGGGTCGCCGCCTTGGGTCGACCGGTGGAACCGGAGGTGTACATGACGTAGGCGTAGTCCGCCTCCGACCCGTCACCGGCGGGCGCCTCGGCACGGTCCTGCGCCCGCTCGTGCCAACCGGGCGCGAGCCGCACCACGGGGCAGTCCGTCACCGGCAGCGCCGGCGCGAGCCCGGCGGAGGTGACCACCACCGCGGGTGCGGCGTCGGCCAGCAGGAACGCGGTACGGGCGGGCGGCACATCGGGGTCCAGCGGCACGTAGTACCCACCGGCCCGGAACACGGCCAGCGCGACGACCGCGAAGTCGACCGAGCGCCCGAGGTACACCCCGACCGCGTCGCCGCGGCGCACCCCCCGCCCACGCAGCACCCCGGCCAGCAGATCCGCCCTCGCCCCCAGTTCCCGGTAGGACACCGACTCGGCGCCGCACACCAACGCCCTCGCCCCGGGCACGCGGGCGATCTGCGCGTCGAGCAGCTCGTGCACCGTGGCCGCCGGCTCCCCGCCCGGCGCGCTCCCGCCCGCCCGCACCAGCTCCGCCCGCTCGCCCTCCACCAGCAGCGGCAGCTCGGAGAGCGGCCGCCCCGGATCGGCGCAGGCCGCGGACATCACCCGGGCCAGCCTGCGCAGCAGCCGGTTCGCCGCGAGCTCGTCGAACACGCCGGTGTTGTAGGCCGCGACCAGCTCCAGCCCGGCCGGCTGCTCCCACGCCACCAGGTCGAGCTTCTCCTTGACGGCCCCACTGTGCAGCTCGACGACCTCGCCGTGCACGCCCGGCAGGTCGAGCAGCGAAGCGTCGGTGGCGTTCTGGAAGCCCAGCCGCACCTGGTCCAGAGGATTGCGGCTGGAGTCACGGTCGATACCGAGCTCGCGCACCAGCCACTCGAACGGCAACTCGGCATGACGGAACGCGCGCAGCACCTTCCCCCGGACCTGATGCAGCAGGTCACGGAAGGACGGATCGCCCGCGCAGTCGGTACGCAGCACGAGCTGATTGACGAACAGCCCGATGAGGTCCTCCAGCTCGGCCGCGTCCCGGTTGGCCGACGGGAACACGGTCGACACCTTCGGCACACCGGTGAGCCGGTGCAGCACCGCGTGCAGTGCCGTCTTGAGCACCATGAACACCGACACCCGCTCGGCGCGGGCGAACGCCTTGATCCTGCTCAACTCGGCCGTGGGGACGAGCAGTTGAGTCACCGCTCCCGCGTTGGCGCCGTCGCCGCCGGCCGGCAGCACCCGAGGCAGCTCGAACGGCGCCAGATCGTCCGACAGCTCCGCGCGCCAGTGGCCGAGATCGGCGGCAGCGGTGCCGGCGGCGGCGAACCGGTCGCGCTGCCACACGGCGTAGTCCGCGTACTGGACCGGCAGCACGGGCAGGTCGGGACCGCCTCCGGCGACCCTCGAGCGGTAGAACTCCGAGAGGTCCCGGAAGAAGACGCTGATCGACCAGCCGTCCCACACCAGGTGATGCACCGCCAGGAACAGCAAGTGATCGTCGTCGGCGAGCCGGTACAGGTGGAAGCGGCCCATCGGTCCGGCCGGGTCGATGTACTGCCCGGCCCGCTCCACGGCGTCCGCCACCGCGGCCGGGTACCGGTCCGCCGGCGCCAGCCCGGTGAGATCCGTCGTGGCCACGGCCGACGGTTCGGACGCCCGGACGCAACTCCACGGCCTGCCCTCGACGGTGCGGACCACGGTACGCAACACCTCGTGCCGCGCCACGATGTCGGCCACGGCCCCGGTCAGCGCGGCCCGGCTCAGCGGCCCGCGCAACCGCACCGCCATCGGCGTCGTGTAGGTGGGCTCGCCCGGGTGGAGCTGATCGGCGATCCAGATGCCGTCCTGGGCGGGCGACAGCGGCACCCGCCCGCCGGAGTCGGCGCGGCTCGGCACGAGCCGGCCCCGGGCGCTCACCTGTTCCCCTCCTCGGCCGCCACGACGGCCGGGAGCGGCGCGGCGGCCGCACTGCTGTCCAGGTACCAGACCCGCAGCAGACCGTCGTCGCCGACGTGCGCGTTGTCCGGCAACTGCCAGCCCGGAGTCCACCTCAGGCGGTCCTCGTAGGAGTAGCCGGACGCCAGCAGCACCCGGCCGCGGTCGTCCCGCTCCAGGATGGTGCCCTCGTAGAGAGTGATCTTGCCGATGTCCGTCATCACGGTGAACATCGGCTTCGCCCGGCCCGACGTCAGGCCGGACGAAGTGAGCCGCCGGGCCAGCCGCAGCCCCTCGTCCAGGGTCGTGCGATGGTGATCCATGCCCCGGATCGGTACGCAGTGGAACAGGTAGTGCATCTCGATGCGCAGCCCGCGCAGCTCCTCGACCAGGTCGACCAGGGTTCCCAGATCGTCGTTGACCCCCCGCAGCAGCACGGTCTGGTCGTAGAGCGTCACCCCGGCCTCCGACAACCGCCGATAGGCCTCCCGCACCTCGGGAAAGAGCTCACCCGGGTGGTTCACATGGGTGGCGATCTCGATCCGGAAACCCGACCGGGGCCGCAGGGCACGCACCATCCGCGCATCGACACGGCGCGGGTCCTGGAGCGGCACCCGCGTACCGATGCGCACCACCTCCACATTGGGCGCGTGCCGCTCCAGCGCGTCCAGCAGAAAATCGAGCCGCTTCACCAGCATCAGCGGATCACCGCCGGTCACGAGAACCTCCCGCACCTCCGCGTTCTCGGGAGCCGTCCCGCAGTACCGGGCGATCAGCTCGAGCTCGTCCTCGCCCAGGGTGAAGGTGTCGTACTGACCCCGGATGCACCAGCGGCAGTGCGCCGCACACACACTCGTCGGCTCGACCAGCACGGTGCGCCGGTACAGCTTCTCCACCCCGCGCAACACCCTGCCCTCGAAGAGCGCCTCGACCTCGGAGTGGTAGTGCCGGTCGACCTCCAGGGGCTTGCCCAACGGCTCGGCCGGGTCCACGAGGTACTGCCGGCGCAGGAAATCGGCCGATGTCCCCGCCAGCTTCTCGCGCAGGAACGGCGAGGTCTTCTCGTGGAACACTCCGTTTGTCGCTCCGGCCATGACGTGCTGCCTCCTCGCGATCAGGGCCCACCCACGGGTCGGGGCGATGACCGCCGCACGGCCCCGCGCACCCGGTCCGCCGTCCGCGGCGTGCGCCTTCGCGGCCCCGGCCGGTCGTGCTTCTCCCCGCTGCGGTCGGATCAGGGACTCCATCGTGAAGGGGCAACGGGTCGCGCACGGGCGCGCCACCGCCGGGCCCGCCCCACGAGCGGCCCTGGTGACGCACCGGATCACGCGGCGAAGCAGGGCCCACTGCGGTTTTCCTACGGAACCCGCGGCAGCGGACCGCCCCACGACCGGCCCCGCGCCCCGGCCCCGTAGCGCCTCCGCCGCAGCGCCGTCACGGCACGGCTGACCAGCATGCTCGGTGCCGCGCCCCCCGCAAGAGGTGTACGCCGGCCGTCGGGACGCCGCACCAGTATCGATGGCCGGGGAACTCGTTCGAGCGCCCCCGGCAAAGCACCGGTTCGACCTGGAAAGGACCGCCATGTCAGGCAACACCACTCTGAGCAGCCCCGCACGCACTGTCGCGGACGCGCTGTCCGGTACCGGCGAACACCTGGTGTCATCCCGGGAACTGTCGGAGATCATCGGTGCCACCCCCCAGGACTGGCAGCGGTTCGCCAAGAACTGGGACGACCTCGAGCCCGACACGTTCATGGCGGACGGGGGCTCCTACCGGTACCGCCGCTATGGCCAGTACGAGTACAGCCCGGGCACGGAAGAACTCACGCTCCTGCCGCACGAGCCGTACCGCCAGGAGAAGTTCTTCAACCACCTCAACGGAGGTGTCGACCGGGTGTACGAGCCGCTCACCGACACCTTCATCCAGGACCCGCTGCTGCGCAGCCTGCTGACCTCGCTCGGCCGGATCTTCACCGCGGTCGACGACACCCGCCGGTGGCTGATCAAACTCCACCCGGTCCGCATCGTCGCCGACGACAAGACGGGCCACCCGGCCCCCGAGGGCCGCCACCGCGACGGTGTCACCTTCGTCGGCTCGCTGCTCATCGACCGGCTGAACATCACCGGCGGCGAGAGCACCACGTACGACGAGAAGCAGAACCTGCTGCGCACCGTCACCCTGTCCGAGCCCGGCGACCTGCTGCTCGGGGACGACCAGCGCACCTACCACCAGGTCACCCCGATCGAGGCGGTCGACCGGGCCCGGGTGGGACACCGCGACGTCCTGGTCCTCAACTACAGTGCGCTGCCCGGGAGGCTGTCGTGATCACCCGGGCACTCGGCAGTCACGGCCTCACCACCTCCGCCATCGGCCTGGGCTGCATGGGCATGTCGCAGGACTACGGGCCCGCCGACGACAACGAGTCCGTACGCACCATCCAACGGGCGATCGACCTCGGCGTGACGCTCATCGACACCTCGATGAGCTACGGCGCCGGGCACAACGAGGAACTCGTCGGCCGCGGCATCGCCGGCAGGCGCGAGCAGGTCGTGCTCGCCACGAAGTTCGGCATCTGGCGGGAGAAGCAAGGAGACCCGCCCAGCCTCGACGCCCGCCCGGACCGGATACGCCGCTTCTGCGAGGACTCGCTCGCCCGCCTCGGCACCGACCACATCGACCTGTACTACCTGCACCGGGTCGACCCGACGGTACCGGTGGAGGAAAGCGTCGGAGTCATGGCCGAGCTGGTGGCCGAGGGCAAGGTGCGCTACCTCGGCCTCTCCGAGAGCAGCCCGGACGAACTGGAACGAGCCGCCGCCACGGCCCCGATCAGCGCCATCCAGTACGAGTGGTCGCTGTTCTGGCGGGAGCTGGAGGACGACGTGGTGCCCCTCGCACGGAGGCTCGGCATCGGCATCGTCGGCTTCAGCCCGCTCGGCCGGGGGTACCTCACCGGCAGGCTCAGGCTGGAGGAACTGGGCACCGACGACGACCGCCTTCCCGACCAGCGCTTCCAGGGCGACGCACTGGCGACGAACAACGCGAACCTCGCCGAGCTGACCAAGCTGAGCGAGGAACTCGGCATCACCCCCGGGCAGTTGGCGCTCGCCTGGCTGCTGGCACGGGGCGAGGACGTGGCGGCCATCCCCGGCACGCGCAGCGCGGTCAGGCTCGCCGAAAACGCCGCCGCGGCGGATGTCACCCTGACACCCGAGACCCTCGCACGCATCGATGCCGTCGCTTCCCGGTCGGCGTGGACGGGGGACAGGTTCTCCTACGCTGTCCCCCGCACTTCCCGCACGTGACCGCGGCCCACCCGGCCCGGTGACGGCCGGCTCGGCCGAACCTCACGAAATGTGCCGCAAGGGGCTGTCGACCTCCCAGGTGGTCGGCAGGTACCCCTCGCGCAACTCCTTGGCCAGAGCGGTCAACGACAGCCGGGGATCGGTGAGCGCCCGGGTCGCCATCGCGACCAACGCCGCGGGCAGCCCTTCACACAGCGCCAGGATCTCGCGCACGGCCTTCGGCTCGGCCATGGCACGGGCCGCGCCGAGCCTGCGCTGAAGCAGGGTCAGCGAGTCGGCCTCCGGCAACGCGTCCACGATCAACGGCCGGGCCCCTTCCGAGGCGACCAGCCCCGTAAGCGGGTCACGGCTGGTCACCAACGCCACACAGCCCCGGGAACCGGGCAGCAACGGACGTACCTGATCGGTGCTGACAGCGTTGTCCAACACCATGAGGACCCGCTTGCCTGTCAGCAGACTGCGCAACAACGCCGACCGGCCGGCCAGGCTGTCCGGCACTTGTCCGGCTCCGACCCCCAGCGCAAGCAGGAAGTCACGCACCACGTCGGCCGAGCAGGAGTCGCCCAGTTCGGCGTAGAGCTGCCCATCGGGAAACCTCTCGGCGACCCGGTGCGCCCAGTGCACCGCCAGACTGGACTTCCCCACCCCCGGCCTGCCCGGCAGCGTCACGATCATCACGGCCGACTGGGCCTCACCCTGTTCCCCCAGCGCATCGAGGTGGGCGAGCTCCTCGCGCCGGCCGGAGAAACCGTTGACGTCGGCCGGAAGCTGAGCCGGGACCGGCTGGGAGGGGACCGTACCCGCCTGCAACGGCGGCACCGACACCAACTGCGCCCGTGCGGGCACACCACGCAGGATGGCCTGATGCGTCTCGCGCACCAACTCCCCTGGATCGACACCGAGTTCCTCGGCGAGCTGGCCCCGCAGCGACTCGAACAGCTCCAGCGCGACGGCCGGCTGGCCGGAGCCCGCAAGAGCGGTCATCAGCCGGGCGTGCACGGACTCGTGCAGAGGATTGGATTCCGCGAAGCGGTACAGCGGAGTGAGCACCTCCTCATGCCGGCCGATGCCCGCCGCGGAGTCGGCGTACTCCAGGAGCGCCGTCTCCAGCTCGCGCCGGAGCCCCGCCATCACGGGGAGTTCCTGCACCGCGGGCAGGTCGACGAGCGGCTTGTCCCTCAACAGGCCCATGGCCTGCCGGTAGGAGATCACCGCGGCCTCGGTCCTGCCCGCCTCGCAGTCGCGCCGGGCGGAGGCCACCAGCCGGCGGAAGACCAGCAGGTCGAGCTGACCGTCGTTCACCTGGAGCGCGTATCCACCGTTCAGCGAGACCAGGACCGGCTCCTTCTGCCCCCTGGGCTGGATCCGCCGACGCAGCCGCGACATCTGCGAGCGGACCAGGTCCACTTTGGGGACGGCTCCCTCCCCCCAGCCCACGTCGATCAGGGCATCCAGGCTGACGGGGACGCCGGGCGAGATCGCGAGCAGCGCGAGCATCGTTCGCTGCCGCTCCGAGCCGAGATTGACCGGCTCGCCGTCGACCGAGATCGACTGGGGGCCGAGCACCCGAAGACGCAGGTCATGGGCCAGCATCGGCCCCAGTGACCCGACGCGCACGAGCTCATGGGTCTCGGCCGGAGACAGCTCCAGCGCAGCCGCGATGCGGCGCAGCGTGCTGACCCGAGGCCGCGTCACCCGCCGTTGTTCGAGGTCACGCAGCCCGGCCACGCTGATCTTGGCACGCTCGGCCATTTCACGCTGGGTGAAGCCGGCGCTGCGCCTCAATTGATGGATTATTTCGGCGAGTTCCCAGGGGGTCTCGTTACCGAACATCGAACCCCCTGGCACCTGTCCCCCGTAATCGCAGGGATACCCAATTCAAGCATCGCATAAACACTCCTGCGGAGATGGTGAGCAAAGTGCATCCCCGGCTTCTCGATTTCGAGAAGCCGGGGCCGGACCGCCTCGGATCCGGGAAGTAGCGCCTATGTATGCCCCGGTCAAGGGCAGGTCAATGACTGGTCAAGGATCAAGCTAGCACAGCGAGATGTGAATCGGGTGGATCCGATGGGAGGTGCTATTCCAGGAGAGATTCCGCCGTGAGCAGCCCCTGCAGCTGAGTTCCACCGATGAGCCAATCCAAAACATCTGAATGACGGGTTCTTCGATGTCGGCCCGGGTGTGGTTTCGCAGCTGATCCGACATTCCGGACAGGGTCTCATTTTCGCCCTGAAGGGCCACATGGCGCTGCTGGTCTTGTGCTGGGATGGCGCAAAACTGAACCTGCTGTCATCGAGCCGTCACGGAGATGTCAAGGAGGGCCCATGTCGCTCTCCGACACGCCGACCACCGGGGCAAAGACCTGAAGTCATCGGAAAATACAGGATCCTGCGGCAAGCAAAATGAATGAATCCACTGCTCCGGCCCTGCCCCCATGAGGCCGCACGAAGCGGCCGGCTCATGGATCAATGCCCTCCGCACACCGAATCCCGCGGAAGTCGAAAGTGCCCGCTGGATGGAAGGGCGCTGGCCACCGGAACGGCCGTGGATTGGCTGAATTGGTTGAGCGAACCGGCCGATACCTGAGAAGCAGCAGGCACGTTACGTAGTCGTGTTCGGCGTTACCTCCGGCAAAAACCCGCCATTACCCATTTCCGAAAAATCCCCCATGTCGCCCCCTGGTCAAGATGACAAAAACAGTCCGGGGAATCACTTTTCCGTGCAATCGCAGCACCCTGTCGTCAAGAAAGCGAGTGACGGGAATTCTTGACAAGGAATTCACAAACGTGCCCAGAAGCGGGAGGCGAGATGGAAGCCCTTCCGGTCCGAGGCATCGACTCCGGACCGGATGTACAGCATTCGCTCCACCCCGCAGCACGACCGCCGAAGACGGTGCGGGTACTGACTCGGTACTGACTTCGCGCAGACTCACGCAGCGTCGGAAACCGATGCGGGCTCACCCGGCCGCCGCCCACCGCGAGTCCCGACCTGATTGGCGGTCAATCGGCCCGACGAACCGCGCGCCCTGCGGGAATACGGTGCCGCCGATGCTCTGACGACCTGCCGGCGACGGACTCCTCGTCAAGCCCCGCGCACGTACAAGCCGCAGGCAAGCACGGACAGTTCGAGCCGCCCCACGCCGCGTCGGCGCTCCGCCCACGCGCTTGCCTGCTTCGAGGATGCGTTCAAGCAACCTGGCCGTTATCTGAACGCGTCCGAGGCCTGGCAGCCCGGACTGGAGGTGGAGTATGCCCGCGAAAACCTGGAGGAGGCCATGCTGCACCTCCCTCACGGTGCCCAGCATGATCTCGGCCGGTTGATTGCTCGCATCAACGACGAGTTTGAGCGTCGCACTTGCCGGGTCCTGGGTCGGTGAGCGATTGGAGGGAGGGCGGCTGGTGGTGGTCAAGGATCCGTGAACGCTGACGATGCTCACGAACCCTCATGGGTCCTGATCAGCTCGTGCCGGCCTGTTGTTCTGCGCGGGCGCGGACGGTGGCGAGGCGATAGGAGTCCGTGCCGGTGACATCCCAGTTGCGGGTGATCAAGGACGGTGCCGTCCTGCTGGAGCCGGTGACCGCCGACCCGTGGGAATTCCAGGCCGAGTGGGTCGAGGCGTTCGTCGCCTCGTGGGGGCCCGCGGGTTCAGCCCGGTGACGGTCGAAAACGACATTGGGCTACTGGAACGGACGCTGACTGCGCTGGGGCGGCCCGCGTGGGACCTCACCCCGGAGGACATCGACCGCGTCGTGGGCGACCTGGCCCTCGGCGGGCGGACGGCATCGAGCCGGCACGAGTATGTGCAGACCTTCAAGGGCTTTCATCGGTTCCTGCAGGTCCGCAAGGCCGTTGAGATTGAAGCGGGGGTCGGTGTCCGCCCGGTCTGCCCGGCGGACGAGTTCAATGCCTCGCGGCATGTCGGGGACGATTCCCCGGCTCAGCTGCCGCCGCCGACCCCGGAACGGGCGGCGGAGTTCTTCGACTTCCTCAAGGCCCGGATCGCCACTGCCCGCAAGTACGGGCCCGCGGCCAGGGACTACGCAATGTTCCGGACCCTGTATCACGTCGGCCTGCGCTCGGAAGAAATCTCCCTGTTGGAGCGTCCCGACGTCCACTTCTCGCGGGGCCCGTTCGGGAAACTCCACGTCCGTTTTGGCAAAGGCGCCCGCACTTCCGGCCCCAGGCCGCGCTGGGTACCCATGCTGGACAGCCTCGACCTCCTCCTGCCCTGGTTCCTCGACGATGTGCGGGGCAAGTTCCCCGACTCACCGGTGCTGTTCGCGGACGAGTCCGGCGGCAGCCTGCACCGCGGGACAATCCGCAACCGCCTGCGCTATCTGATGGAACTCGAAGGACGCCCGGCCGCCGACCGGTTCAGCCCGCATGCCCTGCGGCGGGCCTGCGCGAGCGCGGCATCGGCTTGCACGTCATCGAGCAGGGCATCGACACCTCCACCATGGAGGGCCGCGCCATGTTCGGCATGCTCAGTGTGATGGCCGAGCTCCAGCGGGAGCTCATCGTGGCCAATACGAATGACGGGCTCGCCTCCGCGCGGGCCCGAGGCCACGTCGGCGGGGACCGCCGCACTCACCAAGGCCGGGTACCGGCAACAGGTCGCCTACCAATCCGCCGGCAGTTTCTGGACCCTTCAATGGGTCGAGACCGGGCTCTGCCTCGGCCTCGCCCTGACGGGGTTCTGCGCCTGGTGGATCCGCCGCCGACTGACCTGACGGACGCCAGTCCCACTACAGGAGTAGCCGCGCGGGGCAGCCGACACCTGGCTGCCCCGCGCAGTAGTGACGGGCTACTGACCACTCCACCGGGCCTACGGCACGTTTCCGGCGTATTCCGGCTGCCCTCCAACGTGCGACCCGCACTCCCCGGGTGGCAATGGGTGTCCTGACAACGGTCCTCAGCTGAGAGAACCGGTTCCTTCCGCCTCAGTACTGTGACTTCACATGACCGACACCGAGATCGAGATCACCGCAGACCTGGTCCGCGACCTGCTGCAGGAGCAACACCCAGACCTTGCAGGGCTGACCATCCGGGAGGTGGCGGGCGGCTGGGGCAACCAAATGTGGCGCCTCGGGGACGAGTTGGCTGTGCGCATGCAGCGCATGGACCCCACTCCGGAGCTCCAGCTCAAGGAGCGGCGGTGGCTCCCGGTGCTGGCCCCGCGCTTGCCGCTCCCGGTACCGCTCCCGGTGCGGTTCGGTGACCCGTCCGAGCGCTTTCCCAAGCACTGGACCGTGATGACGTGGGTTCCCGGTGAGCCGCTGGACCACGGCTCGATCAGCCGCGGCGCCCACGCGGCCGACACCCTGGCGGGTTTCCTCCGGGCGCTCCATGTGGAGGCGCCCGCCGAGGCGCCGATCTCTACGGACTTCGGCTCCCATCCCAGGAACTGCACGGACGCCTTCGAGAACTTCTTCCAGGCCGTTGTCCCCGACGGCATCGCTGCTGACGTCCGAGCCGTCTGGGACGATGCCGTTGCGGCCGACGCGTGGGAGGGCCCGCCGGTGTGGGCACACGGCGACCTCCATCCCGCGAACGTCGTCGTCTCGGACGGAACGCTCTCGGGCATAGTCGACTTCGGTTGCATGTTCGCCGGCGATCCGGCGTGGGATCTCGCCGCCGCGTGGGTGCTGCTGCCCGCGGCTACGGCCTCACGGTTTTTCGACATGTACGCGCTTGCGGACGAGGCGGCGATCCGGCGCGCCCGCGGGCTGGCCGCGATGAAGAGCCTCTTCCTGATGCTCATGGGGCAGAACGGGGATCGGGGTCTTCCCGGCGGCAAGCCGCACTGGGGACCTGCAGGCCGGGCGGCACTTGATCGTGTTCTGAAGGGCGTGTGAGACACGCTTCTGTAAACCTGTTCTCGATCGCGGTCGAGGGCCATGCGGCAGCCCACCTTCGTGGGTTCATCGATCACCACGCATGGGGGGATGCCAAGGCCCACGGCCGTATGCTGTCCGTGGCCCCGCTCGAGTCGGCTGAGCTTCTCCTCGGCGCCGGCCAGGCTGATCTGGAGCCCCTCGACCTCGCCGAGCCGGCCTTCCGTCTCGGCTTCGGCGCTTCGGGTGATCAAGTTGTCGCGGACCTCGGCAGGCCGAGTCCGATGCTGTGCAAAAGGGTCTGCTGGTCGGGGTGGAGGGTCTGCCAGTTCCGGTGCCGGGTGTTGATCCACCGGCGTAGCGGTGGGGTGAGTGCTCTGCCGTTCAGGAGACGAACTCGGGTGTACATCCGTTGCCGGCTGATGTGCCGGGGCGGGTTCCAGTACGGGGCGAGGGTGTGCAGTACCTGGGCGCGGTCGGCGGGCAGCCGGTTCGAGGCTGCCCGTTGGCGCTGCTGGTCGAGCCAGGAGTCCGGCCCATGGCCGTTGTGGAAGGTGTTCGCGGGTTCGGTGAGGGGGGCCGTGCTGGGCAGCGTACGCGCGGGCATGGGCGAGATTGCGATCGAAGGTGTCCTGCTGGGTGACGCGGTGGGGCCGTGCGATGCGGGCGATGCCGATGTCGATCCCGAGGGCCGTGGTGCGCGGGTCGAAGGAGGTCGGCCGGTCGAAGGCCGTCGGCGAGCCCCCAGTTCGTTGAAGGCCCTCAGGTTCTCGTCGAGGGGCCGGCCCTGCTCGTTGCCGACCTTCACGGACGGCCGGACGGCCTTCGGCAGCTTGCGTTTGGTGAGGCGTTCCGCCTCGGCCAGGTTCTGAACGGCACTCGGGTCGTCATGGTTCGTTCCCTTCGCCTGTCCGCCCGGTGGTCCGTGCGGGGAGGCGTGCCCGGTGTTGGTGGGCGGGGCCACACTCGGGGCGGGTGTGTGACCGTGGGGCGAAATATAACTTACGGCAATAGTTGAATATTAAGTTTCCGAAATGTCGGCTCCGGACAGCTGCTGAAATGCCAGTTGCGTGTCATGCGCTCTTGACCATGGATGAAATATTTGTAACTCTCTGAGTCCCGCGGCCCTCCCGCGCCCTTGTGGGACCTGCGGCACGGAGGCGCGGCCCGACCGAAGAGGTAGACATGAGTTCTTCATCCACGGTGTTCGTGGCGACCAACGACCTGTCCGGCTTCACCCGGGGGCGTGCCGCACCGGGCAACGCGGCCGAGGGGGTGCTGCGCCGCGGAGTGGGGTGGGTTCCGGCCGATCTCGCGGTGACGGCCTTCGGGGAGATCGCTCCGAACCCGTTCGGCGCGACGGGCGACCTGAAGCTGCTGCCGGCGGAGTCCACCGGCGTCGACATCCCCGCCCGTGGTGATGTGCCGGGTGTGCGTCTGTATCTCGCCGACCAGGTGCTGCCGGACGGTACCCCATGGGACAACTGCCCGCGGACCTTCGCCCGCAGGGCGCTCGACGACCTCCGGCGTGTCACCGGGCTCGAGGTGGTGGCCACCTTCGAGCACGAGTTCATGCTTCCCGGACTCGACGGCAGCGCCCCGTTCTCCTTCGAGCGGTTCCGGTCCGCCGAGCCGTTCGGCAGCGAACTGGTGGCGCTGCTGGACCGGATGGGACTCGAACCGGAGACATGGCTGCCGGAGTTCGGCGCCGGCCAGTTCGAGATCACCCTGCGCCCGTCCGACGGCCTGACCGCCGCGGACCGCGCGGTCATCCTGCGGGAGGTGGTCCGCGACCTCGCGTCCCGGCACGGACACCGGGCCACGTTCGCGCCGCTGCTGCACCCCGACGGCAGCGGCAACGGCGTGCACGTCCACCTCTCCCTGCGCGACGCGCAGACCGGACGCCCGGTCCTCCACGACGAACAGCGCCCCGGCGAGCTCTCCGAGTTGGGCGGCCGGTTCGGCGCGGGCATCCTCCGGCACGCTCGCGCGCTGCTCTCGTTCACGGCGGGCAGCCCCAGCTCGTACCTGCGTCTGGCGCCCCGGCGCTGGAGCTCCGCAGGGGTCTTCCTGGCCGAACGCAACCGGGAGGCCCTGCTGCGGATCTGCCCGACGAGCAGCCTGGGCGGCGGTGTCACGGCCGACCAGTTCAACCTGGAGTACCGCGCCGCGGACGCGACCGCCAACCCGTGGCTGGTCCTCGGCGTACTGGTGCGGGCCGGTCTGCAGGGGCTGGAGGCGGACTACGGGCAGCCGCAGGTGTGGCCGGAGGAGGCCGGGGAAGCGGACCTCGCGGATGTCCCCTCCCTGCCCCGCGGAGTGGAGGAAGCCCTGCTCGAACTCGACAAGGACGACGTGGTGTCCGGCTGGTTCTCCGACGACCTGCTGGAGACCCACCGCTCGGTGAAACGGACGGAGCTGGCAGCGGTCTCCGGTCTGGACGAGCTCGCCGTGTGCGGACGGGTCGCCGATGTCTACTGAACTTCGCCGCCATATCGCCACGCTGCCGCTGGTCGACCACCATGTGCACGCCCCGCTCGCCGCGACGGTGAGCCGAGGCCGGTTCGAGACGATGATCACCGAGTCCGACCGTCCGATCCCGGCAGGGGTCACCCAGTTCGACTCCCAGATCGGGTTCGCGATCCGACGACACTGCGCACCGCTGCTCGGCCTGCCCGCCCACGCGCCGGCGGACGCGTACTGGAACGCGCGCCGTGAGCGCACCCCGGAGGAGCTGTCGGACCTCTTCCTGACCGAGGCCCGTGCCTCCGACTGGCTGCTGGACACCGGTTTCAAGAGCGACGAGCTGTTGCCGACGGAGACGCTCGCCGCCCGCATACCCGCCCGCTTCTCGGAGATCGTGCGCCTGGAGACCGTCCTGGAGAAGATCGCCGCCACGAGCAGCGCCGCGAGCCTCGCCGACGACTTCCGGGCGGCGCTGGCCGAAGCCACCGTGTCGGCGGTCGGCCTGAAGTCGATCATCGCCTACCGGTACGGCTTCGACTTCGACCCCGCCCGCCCCTCCGCCCAGGAGGTGGAACGGGCGGCCGGCGCCTGGCTGCGCGAGCCGGCGACGGCCACCCACGCCCGCGTGAGTGACCCGGTGCTGCTGCGGATGGTCCTGTGGGCGGGCGTGGACACCGGCCTCCCCCTGCAACTGCACGCCGGATACGGCGACCCCGACCTGGACCTGCGGCGGTGCGACCCGCTTTTGCTGATGCCCTGGCTCAAGGAGATCGAGGGCGCCGGAACCGATGTCGTACTGCTGCACTGCTATCCGTATCAACGCAACGCGGGGTTCCTCGCGCAGGTGTTTCCGCACGTCTATTTCGACGTCGGTCTCGGGGTGAACTACACCGGTGCCGCCTCCACCGCCGTCGTCGCCGAAAGCCTCGAACTGGCCCCCTTCACCAAGGTGCTGTACTCCTCCGACGCCTGGGGGCCGCCCGAGCTGCACCACCTGGGCGCCGTGCTCTGGCGGCGCGGAATGGCCCGGGCGCTCGGCGACTGGGTGGAGGAGGGCGAGTGGGCCGAGGACGAGGCCATCCGCGTCGCCACGATGATCGGGCGTACCAACGCGCAGCGCCTCTACGGACTGACCCGTGACTGACCTCGCCCTTCACGAAGCCCTGTGGGCAGCCCTGGACCGGCACCTGCCCGCCGCATTCGACCTCAGACGCCGGCTGCACCGCGAGCCCGACCTGTCCGGGGACGAGGCGTCGACCCGGGACACGGTGCTGGCCGCGCTGCCGGGGGCCGGCGCGGCGACGAAGACGGCCGACACCGGTGCCGTACTGAGGATCGGCGGGCCGGGACCGGCGATCGGCGTGCGCGGGGAGATGGACGCGCTGCCCGTCACCGAGGACACCGGTGTGGACTGGGCTTCGGCCCGGCCGGGTGTCATGCACGCGTGCGGTCATGACACCCACCTCGCCGCACTCGTCGCCGTGGCGGGAGCCCTGGCGGAGACCGGGCCTCCCGTACCCCTGCTCGCGGTGCTGCAACCGCGCGAGGAGACGTACCCGTCCGGGGCGCGGGACATCGTCGCCGACGGTCTCGTCGAGTCCGAGCAGTGCGTCGCCATGGTGGGTGCGCATGTCCAGCCCCTGCTCGCCCCCGGCGAGGTGGCGTGTACGCCGGGGGGCGTCAACGGTTCCTCCGACGAGTTCGAGATCGTCGTGCGGGGCAGGCCCGGACATGCGGCGTATCCCCATCTGACGGACGACGCGCTGCTGGCGATGTCCGAGATCGTCGTCGCGCTGCAGAGCGTGGTGAGCCGGTCCGTCGACCCGATGATGCCCGCCGTGCTGGGAGTGTCGTCGTTCTCGGCGGGCAACGCCGCGAACGTGATCGCCGGCTCGGCGCGTGCGACCGGCACCGTACGGGCGCTGGCGTCCTCGACCCGGGAGCTGGTCCACCGCAGGATCACGGAGGTCGCCGAGTCCGTCGCCCGGGCCCACGCCTGCACGGCATCGGTGACCATCACCCGCGGGGAACCCGTGCTCGACAACGACCCGGCGCTGGTCCGGAGCATCGCGCACGAGCTGGACCGCAGAGGGCTCGCCGTCTCCGGGGACCTGCGCTCCCTGGGCTCGGACGACTTCTCGTACTTCTGCGAACGGGTGCCCTCGGTCATGCTGTTCGTCGGCACAAGGACGTCCGAGCCGTTGCACTCCTCCCGCTTCCTGCCCGATGACGAGGACGTACGTGTCCTTGCCGCAGCCCTGCTGGCCGGCTACCTGGGAACGGTTGCCGCCATGGAGAGTCCCGCCGGTGTTTCCGGCGCCCCCGGTGTTCGGGGAACAACGGACGGACGGCCGTGACAGTCCGGGCAGCCCGTCAACTCCACGGCCCGGGGCCGGCCACCGCTGCTTCGCGGGGCCGGCCCCGGGCCGCTCGGGGAGCCGGGCGACTTCACGGAGCACGGGGCCGGCGGCCGGGCGCGCGCTGCCCTGGAGGGCGGGTTCGGGGTCCGGGAAGAGGAAACGCATGGCCCCGGACGGGATGTCCGGGGCCATGCGTTCAGGCGTGCTCGGTGGCCGCCTCGAAGCGTTCCATCCGCTCCCGGCCCGCGCGGCCCGCGGCGTCCGTCACGGCGGCCACCAGGCTCTCGCTCAGTGCCATCGCACCCACGAGGGAATCGAACGGCGAGGCGGACTCCACCCGTGCGGGGAGGACCACCTTGGCGACCTTGGCGATGGGGGAGAGCCAGTTGTCCGTCATCAGGCACACGGTGGCGCCCCGGGCGGCCATCTCCTCGCTGAAACGGAGGCTGGACTCGCTGTAGCGGCGGAAGTCGAGCATCAGCAGGACCGTGCCGGTGCCGGCGTCGGCGAGTGCCCTGCGGCGCTGCATTTCCTCGGGGCCGACCACGTCGACGTCCTCGCGCAGCTGCCACAGGTGGATGACCAGGTACTCGGCCAGCAGCCGGCTGAACCGGCCCCCGGTCACCCGTACACTTCGCGCCGGGTCGGCGAGGAGCTTGACGAGGGTGGCGAACTCCGACTCCGGCAGCTCCGCATAGGTGGCGTCCAGCAACTGTGCGAAGGCGTGGTGCGTTTCCGGAAGCACGCCCTTCGCGGAGGTCGAGGCCTTCTCGGCGTACTGCTTCAGAGGGGAGCCCGACTCCCCGTTCAACTCGTGGACGAGGCAACGCTGGAAGGCCGGGAATCCGGTGAAGCCGAGCCGAGTGACGAAACGGACCACCGTCGCCGAACTGACCCCCGCACCGACGGCCAGATCCGCGACGGTGGTCAGGCCGGCCGTGGGGTACTGGGCCAACACCGCCCGGGCGACCTTGCGTTCACCATTGCTCAGGCCGTCCATGGCGGAGAGCAGCAGCTTCCGAACCGATGCGTGACCTCCCGGTATCGTCTCCATCTTTCAAGGCTACCAAGACGGGGCGCGCACTGAAACATCTGTTACATCAGGCCGCCGCACGAGACCGGAACGGGCCCAGGAGACTGTACGGGGCGGAAACGGAACGGCGCACGAGCCGTCCCGGACGTCTGCCCGGAACAACGCGGCGGGCACGCGGGGCGCGACCGCGGGCCCGGCCCGTTGCGTGGGGGACACCACGCCCCCACGCAACGGTCCGGGCCGACGCGTGGTCAGCTCCGCGCATCGTCGAGGACGCCGGCCAGGGCGTCCACGAGCAGGTCGATCTCGTCCTCGGTCGCCACCAGCGGAGGGGCGAACCGTACGGTCGACCCGTGGGTGTCCTTGGCCAGCACGCCTCGCCGCATGAGGCCCTCGCAGGCCTCGCGTCCGGTCATCAGCGCGGGGTCGATGTCGACCCCGGCCCACAACCCCCTGACCCGTACCGCCAGCACTCCGGCACCGACCAGTTTCCGCAGGCGGGTCTCCAGTCGCTCGCCCAGGAAGCGGGCGCGTTCCTGGTACTCGCCCGTCGACAGCATGGCCACCACCTCATGGCCGATCGCGGCCGCCAGCGGGTTCCCGCCGAACGTCGAGCCGTGGGTACCGGGGGTGATGACACCGAGCACGTCGTCGTCGGCGGCCACGGCGGAGACCGGGTAGAGACCGCCGCCCAGGGCCTTGCCGAGCACGTAGACGTCCGGGACCACGCCCTCGTGGTCGCAGGCGAAGGTACGGCCGGTGCGGGCCAGGCCGGACTGGATCTCGTCGGCCACCATCAGCACGTTGCGGCGCGTGCACAGCTCGCGCAGCTCCTTCAGGAATCCGGGCGGCGGGACCACCACCCCGCCCTCGCCCTGCACGGGTTCGAAGAGGACGGCGACCACCGTGTCGTCGATCGCGTCGGCGACCGCCCGGACGTCGCCGTACGGCACCCGCAAGAACCCGGGCGTGAACGGCCCGTAGTGGTCGGTGGCGACCGGGTCGTCGGAGAAGCTGACGACCGTGGTCGTCCGCCCGTGGAAGTTGCCGCTCATCGTGATGACGGTGGCCCGGCCGGCCTCCACGCCCTTCACGGTGTAGCCCCACTTGCGGCTCACCTTGATGGCCGTCTCGACCGCCTCGGCGCCGCTGTTCATCGGCAGGACGCGGTCCTTCCCGGTGAGCCGGGCGAGCGCCTCGGCGAACGGGCCGAGCCGGTCGTTGTAGAAGGCCCGGCTGGTCAGGGCGAGCCGGTCGAGCTGCTCGTGGGCGCGCTGGACCAGGCGCGGCGGGCGGTGGCCGAAGTTCAGGGCGGAGTAACCCGCCAGGCAGTCGAGGTATCGGCGTCCGTCCACGTCGGTCACCCAGGCGCCGTCCCCGGAGGAGAGAACGACGGGCAGCGGATGGTAGTTGCGCGCCGCGAAGCGCTCCGTCTGCTCGACATGCTCCCGGGCGCCGTGCGGAGGAGCCTGTGCGAACGTCCGTCCCCCGTCTTCGACGCTTCCGCGGCCCTCATCGTTCTGGTTCATCCCAGTCCACGCCTTCCTGGCCGCCCGGCGTTCGGGCGTCCGAAATCTCGGATACACATGCTTCACTTAACGCCTAACATGAAAAATTCATTTCATCAAGGGTGGGGCAGGGGCGGGGAGGGCGCGAAGGGGTCTGCTGTGGTTCCGGAGGTCCAGGTGCGGCTTCGATGTGACTCCGCGTGCGAAGTTCGGTGTCTCCGTGCGCGGTTCGTCCGCGATCTCGATGTGTAACGCATATTTCGAGATTGGCTATTGACGCGTGAATCCAATCGCCTGTTTCATTCTGGCCAAGCGGCGAGGCCCGGTACCGAGACGGTGACGGGCACCGCACCATCCGAGTGCGCCAGTGGAGGCGTGATGAGCTCGCCCGAAGAAACTTCCCAGCTGAACCGCTTGATGTCCGTCGTTGACGGGCTGCGCGACGAGATGACGGCGACCCTGCAGGACCTGGTCCGGATCCCGTCCGTGAGCCCGAAATATCCAGGAATCGAGTACCGGGAACATGTCGGCCGGGAAGGTGAGGCCACCGCGCTGCTCACCGGCCTTTACCGCCGCGCCGGGGCATCCGTGGATGTCTTCGCCGTGGAGGAGGGACGCGACAACGCCGTCGGCCGGATCGCCGGCAAGAGCGGGGGGAACTCACTGATCTTCAACGGTCATGTGGACGTCGTCCCTGGTGGAGACCCCGCCGAGTGGGCCAAGGCCCCGCCCTTCTCCGGCGAGGTGATCGGTTCGCGGATGTACGGCCGCGGGACCACCGACCAGAAGTCCGGGCTCGTCGCCCAGGCCTATGCCGCGATCGCCCTGCGCGAGGCCGGCATCGAGCTGGGCGGCGAGCTGCAATTGCAGTGCGTGGTGGGCGAGGAGACCGGTGATCACGCCTGCGGGACGGGCGCGGTGGTCGAGCGCGGGTACGTCGCGGATGCCGCGGTCGTCTCGGAGCCGAGCGCGCCGCCCACACCGCTGTCGATCGTGGTCGGCAGCCCCGGACTGCTGTGGTTCTCGGTCACGGTCGAGGGCAAGAAGGTGCACGGCTCCATGCGGGGCACCACCATCCACCCCACCCAGTCCGGCGACTCGATCGGCGTGAACGCCATCGACAAGGTCTTCCTCCTCTACCAGGCGCTGCGGGCGCTCGAGGACGAATGGGCCCACACCCAGCGGCACGACCTCTGGTACAACGGCCACTTCTCCTTGCTGCCCGGTGCCATGCGCGGCGGCCCCGGCGAACTGACCGTCCCGTTCGCCCTGTCCGACTCGGCCACCATCGAGTACGGGGTCATGTACCACCCCGAGCGCTCCGCCGACGACGTGATGGCCGAGATCCAGGCCGTCATCGACCGTGCGGCGGACGCCGACCCGTGGCTCCGCCGCCACCGCCCGCGCTGTGAGTGGAAGCTCAACTGGGACCCGTTCCTCACCTCGCCCGACGACACCATCAGCCAGGCCGTCGCCGGTGCGTACCGGACCGCGGCCCAGGGCACCGACTTCTCCGACCAGCCCTCCTACACCGGGCTCTACGGTGTGTGCGACGCGACCGTGTTCACCCGGACCGGTGTGCCGTCCGTCGTCTTCGGCCCCGGTGACCTGCGCGTCGCCCACGGCAATGACGAGTACGTCGACCTCGACGAGGTCTGGCTCGCGGCCCGCACCTACGCCGTGCTCGCCACCCGGTGGTGCGGCACCGCTTCCGCCGCGTCCTGACCCGAGCGCCCCTTTCCCTCGCCGGGCGGCATGCCCGCTCGTGCGCGGTGCCTCTTTTCCTCGGGCGGGCGGTGTCTCCGCCCGCCCGAGGCACTTCCCCTCCTCGCCCGGCCGTGTCCGCATCCATGCCCGTGCCCGTGTGAGGCACTGCGGACGGGCGGTGTCCGGCTCCTGCGCCCGGCTCCTGTGTCCGGCGCCGAGGCGAACAGCCCACTCCCCTGAGGCGCCGCTCGCCGCCCCCTCTCTGTCCTTCTCCTCTTACCTCCGTCTTCCCCCTCGCCCGGATCAGAGGCTCTCATGACCACTGACATTCCCCGCAGACCAGGCCCTGAAGGCAACACACCGGAGTCCTACCGCCAGCCGACGGGAGTGGAGCAGTACGGCGTCGAACCCGTGCCGGACGACCAGCGGACCGTGCGCTGGTACGACCTGTTCCAGATCATCTTCAACGTGATGCTCAACCCCGGCCTGATCCTCATGGGAGGACTCGCGATCCTGACGGGGCTCTCGTTCTGGGCTGCGGTCACCGCCCAAGTACTGGGCATCCTCATCGCCTTCATCGCCTACACCGTCATGGCCACGGTCGGCGTCGACTACGGCCTGCCCGGAATCGTGGCGACCCGGGCATTCCTCGGCATCGAGGCCTCCCGCTGGATCGTCTCCGTACTGCGCACCATCAGTTCGGCCTTCTGGTTCGCCTTCCAGACCCTGGCCGGCGCCATGGGCATCCTGGCCGTCATCGATGCCTGGCTCGGGGTGAAGCTGTCGCTCATCGGCGTCAGCATCGTCTTCGCGGTGCTCCAGGCATCCGTCGCCCTCTTCGGATACAAGTTCCTCAAGGGGCTGTCGCAGATCGCCTTCCCGGTCAAACTCGTGATTCTCGGGTACCTCTTCTGGCTGATGGCCACCCACCAGGCGCCGGGATTCGCACCCGGTGAGGTCTTCTCCTACTCCGGTTCGGTCGGCTGGAAATGGGCGGTGTTCGCGGCATGGGTGAACGCCATCGCGGCGGCGTGGTTCAGCCAGGTGACGGACGCGGCCGACTACTGCCGCTACTCCAAGTCCCGCAAGGACATGTGGACCGGCACCATGGCCGCCGCGCTGATCGGAACGGTCGGAGCCACCGTCTTCGGCGCCTACGCAGCCGCCGCGACCGGCGGCAGGACGGCGAACGCCTTCGAGGTGATCCCCGGCCTCGGTGTCGGCTCGGTCACGCTGGCCCTCGTCCTGATCGTGCTGGTCCTCGACAACTGGACGATCAACGTGATGAACGTCTACACGGGCGGCCTGGCGCTGGCCAACCTCGCCACCCGGCTGGGGCGTTTCTGGTCGACCCTGGTGGTCGCCGCTGTGGGGACGGCGCTGGCCGCCTTCCCCTCGCTCATCGACCAGTTCAGCGACTACATGTCAGTCATGGGCAACTTCTTCGCCCCCATCATCGGCGTGGTCCTGGCCGACTACGTCTTCATCAAGCGGGGCCGCATCGACGTACCGGCCCTCTTCGACCCGCACGGTCCCTACCGCTACACCGGCGGCGTGAACGTCCTCGCCATCGGCTGGGCGGTGATCGGCGCCGCCGTCTTCTTCGCCGTGCCCGAATCAGCGATGCCGATTCCCCTTGTGGCGCTCGGCAGTGGGGTCGGCTACGTGTTCACGGTCAGGATGCGCTCGTCATGGCGGGGCGACTCCATGGCCCACGCGAACGCACCCGGTGAACGCGCGCAGCCCGCGGTCAAGGCCTGACCGGCCGGCGAGCTCGATTCGGCCCCGACCCTTGGTGACGGACCCTCCCCGGCCCCGCAGGCCGCGGGCTGGGCTCCGTCACCAAGGCGTTGGGGCCGGGGCGGTACGAGTGCGGTCGGTCCGGGCGGTCCGAGTGCGGCAGGGGGAGTGGCCGGTCGCGGACGCGGCGCGGCGGGCGAGGTTTCTGCCGTGCAGGTCCTTTTCCAGTGGCCCCGGCCCGAATCCGCCGTGCACCTTTCGGGACAGCGGGCTCTCCAGTGGTTACCGCGTGATTCCGGGGCCGGCCGACCTCGATCTTTCGTGACGGTCCGCCGGTTTCTCCGGCAGGCCGTTTCGGCGGTGCGGGCTGGTGGTGGGGATGCTGACGGCCCGGCTGTCGCGTCGGGTGGGCGCCGGGTCCACGGCTCCGGGGGAGTGCTTCGGGTTCGTCGGCATCGGTGAACCGGAACTGGGCATCGGGGCAAGGGGGTTCCTTGACCGGCGAACAGCCGACGCGGCCAGTGGCGCGGTCGCCCACCGCATCGTTCACCTCGGCCGGCGCCGACAGGGACACACCGCGCCAAGCACGCACGCGCCTGGGGCGGGGGCCCACCCGGGCCGGCATGGCGGCGATGGGTGATTGGCCGTCCATATCTCCGCTCCACCTCTCGCGTCCCGGAAATGGCAACAAAGGTTGTCGTTCCAGCGCCCGGCGCGCACTGTTGGGGCAGGAGGTTGTTCTCATGATCGAAACGACGAACGGCAAGAACAGCAGGGCGCGGCACGGTGACGTCGACGAGGTCCACGACGTGGTGGTGGTCGGCGCCGGAGCGGCTGGACTCAACGCCGCCCTGCTCCTGGGCCGCGCTCGCCGCAAGGTGGTGGTGATCGACGCCGGCGAGCCGCGCGACGCGCCCGCCGCGCACATGCACGGCTTCCTGTCCCGCGACGGCCTGCCGCCCGCGACCCTGCTCGAGCTCGGGCGGGCCGAGATCGACCGCTACGGTGTCCAGCTCATCCACGGGCGGGTGGAGCGGATCGACCACGGCTACTACGTCCGCATGGCCGACGGGACAGTGCTCAAGGCCCGCCGCGTCCTGATCGCGACCGGGCTGCGCGACGAACTGCCCGACATCCCCGGCGTCCGCGAACGATGGGGCAAGGACCTGCTGCACTGCCCGTACTGTCACGCCCACGAAGTCCGCGACCAGCCCCTCGCCGTCCTCGGCACCCACCCGGGAGCGGTTCACCAGGCGCTGCTCCTGCGTCAGTGGAGCGACGACGTCGTCCTCCTCCCGCACACCCTGGAGCTGACCGCGCAGGACCGGGAACAGCTGGAGGCGCGCGGTCTTCACCTGCTGGAGGGGGAGATCAAGCACCTCGTCGTCGACGGTGACCGGCTCCGCGGAATCGAACTCGCCGACGGCCGCGTCGTGCCCCGTACCGCCGCCTTCCTCTTCCCCCGCCCTGTCCCGCACGACGCACTGCTGACCCACCTGGGCTGCGACAAGGACGACGCCGGCTGGGTCACCACCGACCGCACCGGCCGCACGAGCGTCGCGGGCGTCTGGGCCGCCGGCAACGTCGTCGACCCACGGGACCAGGCCATCGCCGCAGCCGGCATGGGGTCCGCAGCCGCCTTCGCCATCAACACCGACCTGCTGGACGAGGACGTCGACCGCGCCGTCGAGCAGCACCGCCACGCGGCAGCTGTCACCCGATAGCCCACAGCACGGCGACGCCAGACCGCACACTCCCAGACGTCAGACCTCACATTCCCCCTTGTACAAGTCAGGAGCCCCCGTATGACCGCGCACGCCCCCCGCCCGGTGGACAGCGTCACCGAGCAGACGTACACCGCACGCGTCCTCCAGGCGGAGCGACCCGTCCTCGTCCAGTTCTGGGCCACTTGGTGCCACCCGTGCCGGATGGTCACCCCCATCGTGGAGCAGTTGGCCGCCGAACAGTCCGACCGGCTCGACGTCGTCAAGGTCGACCTGGACGAGGAGCCCGGGCTGGCCGCCCAGCTCGGCATCACCTCCGTGCCCGCCTTCGTCGTCTACTCGGGCGGTCGGCCCGTGGGCTCGTGGGTCGGTGCGGCGCCCAAGCACGCCCTGGAGAAGAAGCTCGCCTCGATCCTGCGGGCCGGGAGCGACGGCTGGTGAGAGCCGCAGCCGAACAGGCCGCACCGCGGGCGCAAGTCACCCGCGGGCGGCTGCCGTTCGGCGTCCATCTGCTCGCCTTCTGCCTGTTCGCCATGGGCAGCGCGGAGTTCCTGGTCGCCGGAGTGCTGCCGGCGATCGCGGACGACCTGCACATCACCTTGTCATCCGCCGGCGCCCTGATCTCGGCGTTCGCCATCGGCGTCGTCATGGGCGGGCCTCCGCCGGCCATCCTGACCCTGCACTGGCCGCGACGAACCACGCTCATCGCCACCCAGGCCATCTTCGCCGTATCCGTGGCAGCCGGTCTTCTCACCGACAGCTACACGGTGCTGATTGTCACCCGCTTCCTCTGCGGTCTCGCCCATGCCGGATTCTTTGCGGTTTCGACGGTCACCGCGATCAGCCTGGTCACACCCGACCGCACCGCCCGTGCCTCCGGTGTCGTCGTCAGCGGGCTCAGCCTCGCGATGACCGCGGGCGGACCGGCCGGCGCGCTGATCAGCCACTTCACGGGATGGCGGGGCGGATTCCGGGTAGTGGTCGTCCTCACGGTCCTCGGCGCGCTCTCCGTGCGCGGGACGCGCCGACCCTCGCCGGGGCCACCACCACCTCCGCGTTCCAGCTCGGCATCGGCCTGGCCTCCGCCCTGCGGGCCTCCGGCGCACTCACCACGTCGCTCTCCAGCGCGGTCTACGAACGACTGCCCAACGACACCGACTTGACGATCTTCGACGAAGCCGGCATGCGGGGTCTCAACTTCGCCTTCATGGACGGCTCCGCGCACTACCACACCGAGCACGACAGCATCTCCCGACTCGACCGCGCGAGCGTGCAGGACATGGGGGACGCGGCACTGGCGGCGGCCCGCCGGCTCGGCGGGGCGGACCTCTCGCAGAACGGTACGGACGCCACGTACTTCTCGCTGTTCGGCACCATCGTGTCGTACCCGGCATGGCTGACCCCGTCGCTCGCCGTGATGGTCGTCCTGGGCATGTTCCTGCTGCTGTGGTTCGGCCGATGCCGCGGGCTGTCCCCCGGCGGGGCCGGACGGGCCGCCGCGACCTTCCCGCTCACCCTGATCGGCGCGGCGGCCATCGGCCTGGCCGGGTGGTGGGTGCTGAGTCGGGTCCGACCGGACTTCGCCCTCACCGAGGGCAGTGTCCACCACGGCGGCCGGTATTTGCTGGGCGGCGCGTTGCTGCTCCTGGTGCTGCTCGTCGCCTGGTACCGCTGGGCCCGCCGCAAGGCGTCACCGTTGGACATCGCGGTGGGTGTGCTCGGATGGTTCGCGCTGCTCGCCGTGGTCTGCGCGGTGCTGCTGCCCGAGGGCGCCTACCTCTTCACCTGGCCGGCGCTGATCGGACCGGCGGTTGTTGCCATGACGCTGCGGTTCACGGCTGAGCAATCGCCGTGGCGGGCAGTGGCCGTGACGGCGACCGCCGTACCGGCCGTGGCACTTCTCCTGCCGGTCGTGCTCCTGCTGCTGCCTGCCTTCGGGCTGTCGTCCACCGCGGCGCCCCTGGTCCTCGCGGCGCTGCTCGGAGCCTTGCTGCTGAGCCTCCTGGAGCTGCTTCCCTCGCGCAGGACGGTCACCGCCGGGATGCTCGCGGTGGCGGTGGCAGGGGTGGGCACGCTGGTCGTGGGTACGGCCCTCGACGGCTACGACGCCGACGAGCCTCGGCCGGTCAGCCTCGGATATGCCTTGGAGTCCGATACGGGCAAGGCCACGTGGGTCAGCCTCGGCGACACCTCCCAGCCCGACATCGGTGAGCTGCTCACCGGTGAGCCGGCCCGTTATGACGACCGCATCCCCCGCTGGGCGGCACCGCACTCGCGAACGGAGTGGCCAAGGCCGCCCCCCTGGATGCCCCGCGTGCCAAGAACGCCTCGGCCACCGAGGCCGACGGTATCCGCACGATCCGGGTCCGTATCCAGGCCCTTGCCAACGCCCACAGCATCGACATCCACGCCGGCACCGGCGCTCACCAGATCCTCGATGCCACCGTGGAGGGCGCGAAGCTCACCGGCGGCCCCAAGCACTCGGAGAGCACCTGGGGTTGGAGCTTCACCTACGCCGCCCCGCCCACCGAAGGCATCGACGTCGTCATCCGCACCCGCGGCAAGGGCCCCCTGCCCCTCCGCGTGGTGTCCACAGCAGTCGGCCTGCCGGACGGAGTCGGCGCGCCCGCCCTGACCGCAGACCGGAGTTGGGCAACCTGGCCGTCGGTCGCCGGTCGGACCTTCGTCGTACGGACCTTCCGGTTCTGACCTTCCGGTTCCGACCGCATGCCGACGTCGGCTGAGAACGGGACCGGCCCGGCCGGTTGAAAAGTGACATGGTGATGGGGTTGGTCCCGGTTTCAGCCGTTGCCGTTGTCCTTGTCATCGGTGGTGGGGGCCCATCCGATTTCTCGCCCCTTCATGCGGTGGGAGTCGCCCTTGGGGAGCGGACCTCCGCGTGATGGTGAGCCGGCCGGGGCCGGCCTCCATCCACCCGTTTCGACCTGGCCGGCCCCGTACAGCTCGGGGCGGGGACGCGGGAGGGGTGCGCTGCCGCTTCACGTGCCACCCTGCTAAAGTAGCCGCATACCGTACCTCTTGACGGCCTCCTGTATCTCTCCATTCAGAGGTTTGCCATGCCGTCCTCACTGAAGGTGCGCCCCTTCCACCGCGACGATCGCGACCAGGTGACAGAACTGGTCAACGCTCATGTCGCCGCCGTCGTCCCCGGCCTCTCCGTCTCCGTGAACACGGTGCTGAGCCAACTGCAACGACGTCCCCAGGAGTTCATCCTCGACCCCTGGGTCGCCGAGCGCGTCACACTCGTCGCCGAGCAGCGGCAGCACGTCGTCGCCGCCGCCCACCTGCTGCGCTACCGTGCCGATGCTGCGACCGGTGCGGACTACCGCAACGCGGGCGTGATCGAGTGGTTCGTCTTCCGGCCCCCGGCCTCCTTCTGGCCGGACTCCGAGCGGGCGGCCGACCTTCTCATGGCCGCCTGTCTCGCGCAGTTGACGCGCTGGGACGTGTCACGACGCCACGCCGACGGACAGCTCCCGGCGCCCGGAATCTGCGGTGTCCCGGACCAGTGGGAGCACATCCGTGCCTCCTACCGGAGGGCCGGATTCACCCCGACCGGCCCCACAGAGGTCCTGCTGATTGCCCCAGTGGCCGACCTGAGAAGGTCGGCCGGGGCAGCGGTGCCGGGCTCGGACATCCATCGCACCCTGGGCGAGTGCGGAACCCGATTCTCCGCCCGGCTGGGCGACGAGGTCATCGGATACGTCGAGGTGGACACGTCTTTGGACCGCCCCGAACGATACGCACGCAATGGAGGACTGGCAGACCTGGCCGGCCTGCATGTCACCGAGCCCTACCAGGGCTCAGGGCTGGAGGAACAGCTCCTCGCGCACGCCGCGCAGTGGCTGCAGTTGGCCGGCGTCGACCGGCTGCTGGCTTACGCCACCGCGGACGACATCGAGGAGACCGAACAACTGGGCCGTCACGGCTTCCAGGAACTGTCCCGCATGGAGCGTGGATGGGAGCACCGGGCCGTACGTTGACTCAGCCCCGGACGAGGCAACGCTGTCACCAGTTGCCTCGTCCGGGAGGTCAAAACGCCCCCTGCCTCCGGTATTTCAACACCAAGATGAAACGGAAGCAGCCGTCCCGGTCGACCAGGAACTCCAGGCCGCGATCCGAGAACAGCAACGAGACGTCCTCACCCGTTGGCCAGGGGGCTCCGGTTCTCCTCCCGGGGCCGCTCGCGAACGTTGCCGGGACCTTCCGGATCGCGGGCGGCAGCCATCGTCGAAAGCTCAAGAGCCGGCAGGCCACCTGCGACGTCCCCCCGAACTCGGAAACCGTTTCTGATCCTGACGCAGCCGATCGGGTTTCCCTGAACGCTCCTATACTTGGCCCCCATGATCCGCCCTGCTGTTTCCAGAGACGCACGGGCCATCGGGGACCTGAAAGTCCGCGCATGGCAAGAGGCTTATGCAGGATTCATGAGCCGGGACTTCCTCCATGGGCTCGACCCAGTGAGGGAGGCCGACGAGTGGGCCGAGTATCTGGCCGAGATCCCGGATGAGCACCGTCTGTGGATCGCCCAGGAGTCCGATGTCGTAGTCGGGTTCTGCCGCACAGGGCCGGCCGACCGGGACCAGGATCCGGATCTCGGCCCTCGCGCTGCCGAGGTCTACGGTCTGTACATCGATCCGGATCGCATCGGCACTGGGCTGGGCAGGCAGCTCTTTGCATACGCGGTAAGCGATCTTGAGACGCGAGGCTACGGCCCGTTGTGCGTGTACGCGTACGTTCCCAACACTCCGGCGCTTCGCTTCTATGAACGAGCGGGATTCCGGCCCGATGACACCACTCGCACAGATGAAGAAGGTGGCATCGAGCTCCTTGAAACGCGGCTGGTGAAGGTGAGCTGAGATCTGAGTTTCTTGCTTACTTTTGGGCTGCTGAGAGTGGTTCAAGCGGCTTGTGTGAGGCCCTCGGGGCGAGTCCGGCTTGCGCATGCGGAGGGGCTTGCGGGTGAGAAGGCGGGTCATCAGCGTGGCCGCGGCCCAGGCGATGAGGGTTTCGGAGTGCTGGACGAGCCGTTCGTAGTCGGCCAAGGCTTCAAAAACCAGGTCGTCGCACCCGGTGCCGGCCTGGGCATCGACATCGAGATCGTCGCCCGCGACCCGCAGCTCAAGGGGTTCGTGCCGCAGCCGAAGCAGTGAAGGGCCGAGCAGACCTACGGGATCCTGATACTGCACCGGCGCCTGGTCCGCGACCACGAACACCACCCCTCCTCCTTCGCCTCACGCGTCTACTGGGCGATGACCCATGTCATGACCCGCCGGCTCACCGGCGCGAACGCCCCCACCTGGCGCAAGGCGCTGAGGGGCGCAGCGTGAACATCCAGCCGTTGCTCGAAGCCCTGGAACTGCAGGAACAAGCTGCCCGGGCCGTGGCGGACGGCCTCCGTGAACAGATCGACGGCCTGCGGAACCGGCTACGGGATGCCGAGACCCACCTGGAGCGTCTCGCGATCAGCCGCACGACCGTCACCGGCATCGCCGACCGACTGCCCGCCGCACCGGACCTGCCCGAGCACCCGGACCACCCCCGCATCCTCGCCGTCTTCAATCACCCGACCGGCCCCCTACGGGCCAGGGACGTCTGCCAAGCCTTGGGGCACGAACTGCTGCCGAAGAACGCCGAAGGGGCCCGTGCCAAGCTGAAACGCCTGGTCAAGCTCGGGATTCTCATCGAAGCCGACACCGGAAACTTCGCCGGAAGGCCGTAGTCGACATAGCCGTTCAGCGGCCTTGCCCAGCCTCGAGCAGAAACGGACATCACCTTACGAACCATCCACTCAACGTCGTCGGCATGGCTCAGTACGCCGACGCCGTCCGGACGCCGGCCAAGCCCTGCAACGTCGGGCGGCGCCCAGGTGAACCGCATGAGCGACCTGTGCGCCCCGTGCGTCCACCGGCCGGGCGACCGCGCCGGCGAGCACGCGTGCCCGTACACCGCCGGTCACCGGGTCTTCCTCCACCGACGCCGGGGCCTGCCGGCCGGCCACCAGTGCGTCGCCCGGCCGGTGCGGCAGTCGGACCGGCCCACCGACCTCGCGGACGTGTGCGGACAGGAACGCGGGCGGGGCGGCGCACCACCAGTCGATCCCGCCCGTTGCGCCGCTGAGGTGAGCTCGGTCTGTGTCGGGTGCCGGACGGGCAAGGAATCAGTGCATCCGCGACAGGACACCGGGCGGAAACGGTGCCGTGCATCCGCGACGGGACACCCGGCGGAAACAGTGCCGTGCGGATGGACCAAGAGCGAGAACAAGAGCGAGAAGGGGTTGTGCATGCCTGGACTGCCACCGATGGCGGCCCCACCGGCCGAACTCGTCGACAACCCTCTCACCGCGATCGACGCAGCGAACGCCGTCGGCACAGTCCTCGAGCGGGTACTCGACGAACGACTGCGTCACTCCCGTACCGTCGACGCCGTCTTCGCCCTGGAACTGGCCGACCGCCTGGCCACGCTGGCCGTGCGGGGAGGCAAACGCGTGCGCACCGCGTTCGCCCACTGCGGCTGGCGCGCCGCAGGCGGCTCGGGAGACACCACAGCCGTCCTGCGCACGGGAGCCGCCCTCGAACTGCTCCAGGCATGCGCCCTCGTCCACGACGACGTGATGGACGGATCCGCACAACGACGAGGCGCCCCGGCCCTGCACGTACACTTCGCGCGCGTGCACCGGGCGAGGGGCATGCACGGCCGAGCGGAGTCGTTCGGCACGTCGGCCGCCGTGCTCGCCGGTGACCTGGCGCTGGCGTGGGCGGACGACCTGCTGACGGAGACGGCACTCGGCACGCCGCACGGCTCGCGCCTGCACGAGGAGTGGCGGGCGATGCGCACCGAGATGGTCGCCGGACAGTACCGCGATCTGCACGCCCAGGCCGCCCGGTCCTCCGGTGTCGACGAGGCGTTGACCATCGCCACGCTGAAGAGCGCCCTGTACACCGTCGCCCGGCCGCTCACGCTGGGCGCTCTGCTGGCCGGCGCCGACGGGCCCGTGCTGGACGCGCTGCGGGCCGCCGGCCGGTGCGCCGGGCTGGCCTTCCAGCTCCGTGACGACCTCCTCGGCGCCTTCGGCGACCCGGCGCTGACCGGCAAGCCGGCCGACGACGACCTGCGCTCCCGCAAGCTCACCTACCTCCTCGCCGTCGCCGTCCGGCTCGCCGACGCCGCCGGTGATCACCGGGCTGCCACGGCGCTGGCTCCGGAGACGGACCCGAAGTCCGGGAAGGCCGTACGGCAGGTGCGGTCCGCGCTGCAGCGCACCGGCGCCCGGGACCTGGTGGAGGCGAAGATCGAGGAGCTGACCGGCATGAGCCTCGCGCACTTCGAGCGCGCCGGCGCCCGCCCTGCGGTGCGGCACGAGTTCGCCGCGCTGGTCTCGCGCGCGACGGGTGTGGCCCGGCGCCGTACCGAGGAGGTCGCGTGAAGCGGGTGCCGGGGCCGACCGACCACGTCGTCGTGGTGGGTGCCGGGCTGTCCGGGCTGGCCTGTGCCCTGCACCTGCTGGGTGCGGGCCGCCGGGTCACCGTCGTCGAACGGGACGCCGGTCCCGGCGGCCGGGCCGGCCGGGTGCGCCTGGGCGGCTACGAACTGGACACCGGCCCCACGGTGCTGACCATGCCGCACCTGGCCGACGAGGCGTTCGCCGCCGTCGGGGACAGCCTCCACCGCCGCGTCGGGCTGACGGCCCTGGACCCGGCCTACCGGGCGTGCTTCGCGGACGGTTCCTCGCTCGACGTGCACACCGACGGCGAGGCGATGGAGGCGGAGGTACGGCGCTTCGCCGGACCGGCGCAGGCGGCCGGGTACCGCGACCTGCGGCAGTGGCTGGAACGCCTGTACCGGGTCCAGATGCGCCGTTTCATCGACACGAACTTCGACTCGCCCCTCCAACTGCTGCACCCGGATCTGGCCCGGCTGGTGGCGCTGGGCGGTTTCGGACGGCTGGACGGCCGCATCGGCCGCTTCCTCTCCGACGAGCGCCTGCGCCGGGTCTTCTCCTTCCAGGCGCTGTACGCCGGGGTGGCCCCGGCCCGAGCACTCGCGGCCTACGCCGTGATCGCCTACATGGACACCGTGGCCGGCGTCTGGTTCCCCGAGGGCGGAATGCACGCACTTCCCCGCGCCATGGCCGACGCGGCGGCGGAAGCCGGAGCCGATCTGCGCTGGAGTGCCGAAGTGCGCACGCTGGAGCGCTCCGCAGACCGGGTACGGGCCGTCCACCTGGCCTCCGGCGAGCGCATCCCCTGCGACGCGGTGGTGCTCACGTGCGAACTCCCCGCCGCCTACGGGCTGCTGGGGCGGGCGCCCCGGCGGCCGGCCCGGCTGCGTCACTCACCGTCCGCCGTGATCCTGCACGCGGGCACCGACCGCACCTGGCCGCACCTCGCTCACCACACCCTCTCCTTCGGCGCCGCCTGGCAGCGCACCTTCGACGAGCTGACCCGCACGGGCGAGCTGATGAGCGACCCCTCTCTGCTCATCACCCGTCCCACCGCACACGATCCCGCCCTGGCACCGCCGGGACGCCACCTCCACTACGTCCTCGCCCCCTGCCCGAACACAGCGGTCGGTCCCACGGCCACCGCGTGGCGGGGCCTCGGCCCGCGCTACCGCGACCGCCTCGTGGGCGAACTGGAGCGCCGGGGCCTGGACGGGTTCGCGGACAGCATCCAGGAAGAGCTTCTGGTGACACCGCTCGACTGGGCGAGGCAGGGCCACGCCGCCGGCAGCCCCTTCTCCGTCTCCCACACCTTCGCCCAGACCGGACCGTTCCGCCCGCGTAACCTCGTACGGGGACTGGACAACGTGGTGCTCGGCGGCTGCGGCACCACTCCGGGCGTCGGCGTACCGACCGTACTCATCAGCGGCAAACTCGCCGCCACGCGCATCACCGGCGCCACCGGCACCCGGTCCGCGCGGACGGCGCCGTCCTCGATCGCGACCGACGCATCCTCCGTTCCGGCCCCGGCAGGTGCTGATGTCCCGTCGTGAACTGGACGCCGCCGGGATCACCGATCCCGCACTGCGCGCCGCCTACACCCGGTGCCGACGGCTCAACGCCCGCCACGGCAGGACCTACTTCCTGGCCACCCGCCTGCTGCCCCTCGAACGCCGCTCCGCCGTGCACGCCCTGTACGGCTTCGCCCGCTGGGCGGACGACATCGTGGACGACCACGACCGCCATCGCGCGCCCGAGGAACGCGACCGGCTGCTGCGACGCCTGGAGAGCGAGCTGGCCGGCGGGCTGCGCGCCGGAGCGGGCGACGAACCGGTGGTCCGGGCCGTCGCGGACACCGCCGACCGCTACGACATCGATCACGCCCTCTTCGCCGACTTCCTGTCCTCGATGCGTGCCGACCTGACCGTCACCCACTACCCCACCTACGCAGATCTGCAGGGGTACGTGCACGGTTCGGCGGCGGTGATCGGCCTGCAGATGCTGCCGGTCCTCGGTACGGTCACGGCCCGGGAGGAGGCGGCACCGCACGCGGCGGCGCTCGGGGTGGCGTTTCAGCTCACCAACTTCCTGCGCGACGTGGGTGAGGATCTCGACCGGGGCCGCGTCTACCTGCCCGGCGATCTGCTGGCCGCGCACGATGTGGACCGGTCCCTGCTGGAGTGGAGCCGGCGCACCGGGCGGCGCGATCCCCGGATCCGCGCCGCCCTCGTCGCGGCGGAGGCCATGACGCGGGGCGTGTACCGGACGGCGGAGCCGGGCATCGCGATGCTCGATCCGCGGGCGCGTCCCTGCATCCGTGCCGCGTTCACCCTCTACGGCGGGATCCTCGACGCGATCGCCGAGCAGGACTACACCGTGCTGCATCGCCGCGCGGTGGTGTCGCGCCGGCGCCGGGCGGCAACGGCCGCGGCCGGGGCTCTGCGCGTGGCCGGTGCCCGGTGGCTCACTCGCCCCGCGCACCGGGCGGCCCCGGCGGGCGGTCCGGCAACCGGGGGGAAGGAGCCGGTGCGGTGAGTGGCCGAAGGGACGGCAAGCGCTGGTCGCCACCGTTGCGACGACGGAGATCCGGCCCGAACTGGGCGGATCAGCCACCGACTTGGCGCCGGGCGCGGCCGGCGCTCGTCGCCGACGCACTCGAGCGGGCGTCCGCCCGTCCGTCCGGCAACTGGTTCGTGGTCGGTGCCTCCCGGAACATGCGCGCGGACGATCGCCCGTACGGCCGGACGGTCGGTGGTGCGGAGGTCGTGCTGTGGCGCTCGGAGGACGGCGAGCCCCATGCCGGTCCGGGCGTCTGCCCGCACCTGGGCGCTCCTCTGCGCGACAGCCGGGTGGTGTGCGGCACGCTGGTCTGCCACTGGCACGGGCTCGCCCTGGACGGTTCTCCGTCCGTCGGCTGGCAGCCGTTTCCCGTGCACGACGACGGCGTACTCGTCTGGGTGCGACTGGACGCGGTGGGCGGCGAGGAGCCCACCGAGCGGCCTGTCGTGCCCGCCCGACCGGCGAGGGGCCGCGGGGTGGACGCGGTGTTCACGGCGGTGGGACGGTGCGAGCCGCAGGACGTGGTGGCCAACCGGCTCGATCCGTGGCACGGCTCGTGGTTCCACCCGCACTCGTTCGTCGACCTGTCGGTGGTGCGGGAGCCGCGGGGGGACGAGGACGATGCCTTCGTCGTCGATGTCTCCTTCCGGGTGGCCGGGCGGCTCGTGGTTCCGGTGAGGGCCGAGTTCACGGCGCCGGAGCCGCGCACGGTCGTCATGCGCATCACCGACGGCGAGGGCGCCACGTCCGTGGTCGAGACCCACGCGACGCCGCTGACCGGGCCCGGCCACGGGCGTCCGCGCACCGCCGTGGTCGAGGCGGTCGTCGCCGCGTCGGACCGGCCCGGCTTCGCCCTGGCGCGGGCCGCCGCCCCCGTGCTGCGCCCGCTGATGCGCCGTACGGCCGGCCGCCTGTGGCGTGACGACCTGGCCTACGCCGAACGGCGCTGGACGCTGCGCAGCACCGGACGGTTCCCCGGCTGACCGGGCACCGGTCAGCCGGGGGAGTGGCGCCCCGCGACGGCTCCGAGCGCCCGGAGCAAGGGCGAACGGCCCGCCCGGGGCACCGTCCACAGGACCTGGCCGCGCACCCCCCGGTCGGCGAGCAGGGCGTTCGCGGCCAGGAAGCCCGTGGTGGCGGCCCGCTCCATGAGGGCGACGGGCAGGTCGCAGCGGATTCCGTCACCGGCCAGGGTCAGCCACGGATGAGGGGTGCGCACAGTGGGCCGCCGGCGGTGGGAGCCGGCCTCGAAGAGCGGGCAGTCCGAGCGCCACTCGTGCCGGGCGTCGACGACGCGCGCCTCGCGGGTCTCCGGGTACACCTGGTGCAGCCGGTCGACAAGCACGTCCTGCACCTCCTTCGGTTCGGCCGCGGGGTCCACGGCGTAGGCGTGCAGTTCCACCACCGAGCCCCCGGTCCGTGCGGCCCAGCGAGCGGCCTCGCCCTCGTACCGCTCCAGGACGCTGATGTTGTCGAGCCCGCCGTAGCCGCTGGTGCCGAGGAATCCGGGCCGGCCGGCGCGGACCGGCCGGTCGAGCCAGAACCGGGAGACGAGGAACGGCGGTGCGGTGCGCAGGGCCGCGACGTCCTCGCACCAGCCGGGCGTGCCCAGGCCGGGTGACGCGCCGACGATCCGGCACAGGCCCCCGGGGTCGAGGGCGAGCACCACGGCCTGGTGGCGCCCGGTGCCGGTGTCGGTGTGCACATGTGCTCCACCGTCGTCGAGGGGGAGCACACCGTGCACGGCGGTACCGGTGCGGATGTCCGCCCCGAGGCGCTGGAGGTAGTCGCCGAGCGGGTACCAGAGCGCCTGGGGGAAGGGTTCGCCCGGCACGTCGAAGAGCAGTCCCTCGGCCGATCCGAGGAAGTAGATGTGGAACATCAGCAGCAGTTCGGCGGCGGACAGTTCGCACGGGTCGGCGAAGAAGCTGCGTGAGAACACCTCGAACGCCAGGTGGTGCGCGGCTTCCGGAAAACTCACGCCGTCCAGGAAGCCGGTTGCGGTGACCTCGTCGAAACGTTCGTACACCTCGGGCACCCGCACGTCGAGCAGAGGCAGCGCCGCCCGGGCGTCCATGGCGGCGAGGTCCCGCCAGCCGAAGCTCGGGCTGAGGGCGACGAAGCCGAGCGCGCTGAAAGGCGGCGTTCTCGGAACCCGGGCGAAGCTGTCGGTCAGGCCGCCACTGTGCCGCAGGGGGTAGTCGGGCAGCGGCGTGAGCCGCGAAAGGGCGGGGTCGGTACGGCGGAGGAGCCCGCGCAGGTTGTAGTACTGGCGGAAGAAGGCGTGGAACCCGCGGGTCATGGTCACGCAGGAGCCGTCCGCCAGCCTGGTCGGCCAGCCGGAGAGCCGGCCGCCCAGTGCGTCCTCCTTCTCGTACAGGG
This sequence comes from Streptomyces sp. ML-6, assembly GCF_030116705.1. Lineage (NCBI taxonomy): Bacteria > Bacillati > Actinomycetota > Actinomycetes > Kitasatosporales > Streptomycetaceae > Streptomyces > Streptomyces sp. ML-6. The sequence continues at coordinate 141,957 of NZ_JAOTIK010000002.1, read as the reverse complement.
TCACGTGGGCACCCCGCTCGGCCAGCAGGGTGGCCGCGGCGAGACCGGCGATCCCGCCACCGATCACCGCGATGGACGGCTCGTCCCCGCGCTGGAACCGGTCCCTGCCGGGTGGCGGCGCCAGGACCTCGGCCCTGCGGTCGCGGCCTCGTCGGGCGGCAGCGGTACGTCGGGCGGCAGCGGTACGGCGGGCCGTCACCGGACCCGGTCCCTTGCCGTGACCGGGCGGGCCGGGCCCGGGCCGTTGCGGGCGAGGAAGGTGTGCACGATGCCCGTCTGCCATCCGGCGACCGGGGCGACGCGCACCCCGGTCAGGCCGGCTCGCGTCAGCCGGTCGGCGAAGGCGGGGGCGGTGTCGAAGGCGATGACGCTGTGCCAGAGGTGACGGTACAGGTCCCGGTCGCCGGTGAGTGTGCCCGCCGGGATGACGAGGCCGTGGCACACCGCCGTCCACAACGCCCGGTGCAGCCGCCGGCCGCTCAGGGCGTACTCGTGGGCGCTGATACGTCCGCCCGGCCGCAGCAGGGTCCGGACGCCGCCCAGGACCGCGTCCGGGTCGGTGACGTTGCGGAACAAGTAGGCGGCGAAGACCGCGTCGAAGGGGCCCTCGCCGGCCGTCGTGATCTCCTCGGCGGTCAGGTGCAGGAACCGCACGCGTGCGGGCCACGGCTTGGCCAGGGCGCGGCGCAGCATGCCCGCCGACGCGTCCACGGCCGTGATCCGGGCCCGGGGCGCGGCCCTGAGCAGGGCCCGGGTGGAGGCGCCGGTACCGCAGCCGAGGTCGAGAACGTGCAGTCCGGCGCCGCCGTCGGGGAGCCGGAGCCGGCGGGCCGAGCGCAGGAGGTCGGTGCGGTGGCCGGGGTTGAGAGAGGTGAGGACGTCGTAGGTGCGGGCGGCGTGGTCGAAGGCGCGGGCCAGGTCGTGCTCGCGCAGCAGGCTCATCGGTGATCGTCTCCGGTTCTTGCGAAGGGCTGGGGGCGTCGGGGCACAAAGGGCAGTTCGGCGGCCGTACGAAGCATCGGCAGGACAGGGGTGCGCAGCCCGATGCCCCACTCCTCCCGCAGGGAGGTGGCGCCGTCGAGGAAGCGCAACAGGCGCTCCGCCGGGATCCGGCGGAACAGGTCGGTGAAGAAGCGCGGGCCGTCGATGCGCCCGGTGTCCAGGGCACGCAGCAGGACCGCGTCCATGACCGAGGCCCTCCGCCCGTGGGGGGCGGGGACGGTGGTGCGCCCGTCGCGCAGGGCGGCGGCGATGGCTCTGCTCTGTCGCTGCACCGCCGCGAAGGTGTAGCCGGTGGCCGCACGAGTGGCGCCCCCCGCGGTTCCGACACGGAAGTGGGCGGGACCGGCCCGGCGCGGAAAGCGGGCGTCGGTCATGGGAATGACCCCCTGCTCCGCCCGTTCCACGCTGAGTGCGCCGAGCCCGAGGACGTCTCGGCAGTAGTGACCGAGAGCCGATTCGTACGCCTCGGTGGTCAGCGCGCGGCCGGAGAACTCGGTGTACTCCACGAGCGCCCGGTCCGGCGCCAGCGGCAGGACGTAACCGAAGGCGAGTCCGTGCGCCGGCTGAGGAACCCGGAAGTCCATCAGATCCGCGACCGAGGGGTCGAACCGGTCGGTGGCAGTACGTACGAACCAGCCGCGGAAGTGCTGCAGCAACCGCGTGCGCGCCGGCGGGAGGACAGACAGCGGCCGCGAGTCGAACACCCGCCGACCGCGCAGCGTCGAGGACCCTCCCCCGGGCAGTGTGCATCGCACCTCCGCGCCTTCGGGCACACCGCGCACCGATTCCACCCTCGCGCGCAGGAGACGCCCGCCGTCCGAGCGGGCCAGGCGGCCGTGGACCAGCCGCTCGAAGTCGGCGGAGCGCACCATGCGGTAGGTGAACGGGGCAGGCCCGACCACGACCGGCCGGCGGTCGGCGCCGTGCAGACGCAGCACGGACCAGGACGCGCTGACCGCCTCTTCCAGGCCGTCGACGCCCGCGCCCCAGTAGCACCAGGTCCGTTCCGGGGGGCGGAGCGGACCGTCCGGCGGCTCGACCACGGTCACCGTGACGGCACCGTTCTCCGTCAGCCGGTGGGCGAGGCTGAGACCGGCCGCACCACCACCGATGACGATCACGTCGGATTCCCCGGCGGGGCGGGGCGTCACCGGGCTCGCCGTTCGAGGACGGGGCCTTTGCCGGGGCCCGGGTGCAGCCCGGCGCCGGCCTCCGGCGCGTCCGCGACGGCGCCGACGACGTGACGCGGGCCGCCGCCCTCCGGCAGGGGCGGGGCGGTGCCCGCCCCGGGGCGAGTCGCGAAGCCTGTGCCGAGATGACCCGGCCGGATCTCCAGTACCGCGACCTCGACACCGTTCTTCTCGGCCGCGCCGAAGGCCACCGACCCGAACGCGACGACGACGTCCTGTCCTGGGAGGGCTGCCGCTTCGTGCACGGCCCGGGCGCACGACCCGGGATCGTAGGCGCCGAAGCCGGCGGTCGGAACACCGGGACACACCTGCGCGGTGTGGGCCGGGCGGTCGCGGTCGCGCCCGGCGAGGGCCGCGCGGGCGCCCCGGCCGGCCGGTTCGGCAGTGATCGCACCGCCCAGCGCCCCCGTGGCACCAGTCCCCAGGACCCGGGCACCGCCCAGCGTCCCCGTGGCACCGGCCCCCAGAACACGGGCACCGCTCAGTTCCACGCTTCACCCCTCGATACGCCCAACGGGTTCATCCGATCGTCATTGCTTCGCGTCCAGGACTGTCCGCGGAGGCGGCCGGACACCGTTCACACCCCGGCGTCACCTCCTCGCCCCCCGGTCGGCGACCACCTCACGCGCGGCGCGCGCCCCCGACGCCATGGCGCCCTGCACCGATCCGGTCGCCCGGTGGTCCCCGCACACGTACCTGGCCGGGCGAAGGCGGGTGGTGCGGCTCAACGGCCAGGGGGGAAGCATCGCGGGCAGCGCACCCTCGACCGTGCCGGCGGCGACCTGCTGCCAGCCGCTCGTGTCGGTGCCGTACAACTCGGCCAGACGGCACAGCACCGCCTGTGCCCTGCCGGGGAGGTCGGTTCCCAGTACGGAGGTGGAGACCAGCGCAGTGCCGCGGGGCGCGTACGTGGGAGCGACTTCGCTGAGTACGCAGGTGTTCAGGATCGCTCCGGTGCTGTCCACCATCAGGGTCGGTTCGGCCAGCGGTGTCCTGCCGGTGGCGTGGTAGTAGGTGGTGACGGTGCGGGTGTCCGGCACGGTCAGGTCCGGCAGCAGGCGGGTGGCGGTCGCCGGGTCCGTCGCGACCACGACCGTCCGGGCCGGCACCTCGCTCCCGTCCTCCAGCAGCACTCCGGCGTCGGTGACCTCGGCCACGGGGGCGCCGAGCCGCAATACCCCGTCGGGCAGGCCGTCGGCGAGCTGGGCCGGAACGGCGCCGATGCCCTCTGCCGGCAGGCACAGAGTTCCTCGGACCATGCTCCGCCAGACCAGGTGGAAGAAACGTGCGGAGGTCTCCAACCGGTCCTCCAGGAAGACGCCGGACAGGAACGGTCGCAGGATGTCGGCGACTGCGGCGTCCGACACTCCCGCCCGGGCCAGGGCCGCCGAGGTGGAGCCGTCCTTGCGCCGTTCGGCGGCGGAAGCGGGCAGAACGGCGTCCCGCGCGGTGAGAGCCGCCAGCGCGGCCAGGTCGCGCGGCGAGACAACCCGCCCCGTCAGCAGAGCCCCCGCCGCACTGGGCTCCCTCGTCGGGTCGGCGAGGCGGACCGGCCCCTTCGACGTGTGCGCGACGACGCCCGCGGTGAACGGCCGCAGCCGCAGGCTCCTCAGATCCATGCGCTGCTTCACCTGCGGATACGAGGTGTTGAACACCTGGAAACCACGATCCAGCAGGAACCCGTCCCGCCGGTCCGTGCGCATGCGCCCGCCCACGCCTTCGGACGCCTCCAGCAGGATCACCCGCCATCCCGCACGGCACAGGTCCAGCGCGCACACCAGGCCGGCCAGGCCCGCACCGACGACGACCACGTCCGGTGCCCGGCGATGCTCCTCGCTCATGCTTCTCCTCGGTCGACGCCGTACCCGTGGCACCCGCACCTCACGGCCGTCCGCCCGGCCCCTTCCTCGGCCGTACCACTGACCCAGTGGGCACGGACCCGTGCCGGAACGTGGTGCGAAGGCAACGCTCGCCGGTGGACGAACGACGCGGCCGCGACCACTGGTCCAGCGGACCATGTTTCCCGGCCGCTGCCCAGGCGCCACGACCAAGCGCCGTCGGACGGCCACCCCTCACGACGAGGCCGACGACTCCAGAGCGGCGATCGCCTCGGCGAGTCCCGACGGGCACCCCGGGCCCGCCGCCTGCCCCGCCCGGCCGGGTCCCGGCGTCGGCACGACCGGCCTGCGACGGACACCGCGCACTCCCCACTCCATGGCTGCGACGTGCTGGGCCGACGGCCGACCGCCGACCGCCTGGAGCGTCGGCACGATCCCCTCGGTCCGGGCGGCGACCAATCCGTGTTCGGGGATCGCGGTGGGCAGCGTCTTCACCGTCGACGAATCCGAAGGAGCTCTTCCCACCCTGTCCGGCACCGGACGAAGGCAGGGGCACCCTGGCTTCGACAGCACGGTTTCTTCCCCCGGAAGGCCCAGGGGGCAACGACGACCGGCAGAAGCCACTGGGGCCCTCCACCGCACCGTCAAGCGCGGAACCACAGTCCCCTGGTCATATCAGAAAGGCGTAGGCGAGGAAGAAGGCGGCCACAAGCACCGCGACGACAATGATCACGCTCAGCGGGCCCCAGCCCCATCCTCGCGGGGGTTCATGGCGCGGTCCCGCTTCCGAGGTGCTGCTTTCGGCGGGTGGGGTTTCGCCGGGAGGGACGCCGCCGCCGGGCTCCAGGCCCGGGGTGTTGCGCGGATCAGGGTCAGGATTTCCTATATTCATGGGGGATATCACCCATCCGCGGTATGGGTATGGGACATGATTTTGCCGGGCGAACGCGTCGGTCCCGAGGACCCGAGAATCGGATCCGTGGTGTACTGCGCCGACGTGGCAGCGCCGTCTCCGTTGGTGCGCTGCGGGACCGAGGAGGCCGACCGGTCGTCCGTCGGCCGCGGACCGTGGCAGGGCCCCAGGAGCGCCCCCAGGCTCCCTGCAATGTCCCGCCGACGGGGTAGGGAGGGTGGGTGGCGCTCGGTCGGCTGCGGAAGGCGGCTGCGCGCCGCGTACACCTGGGGACTTTCTCGACGTCCCGCGCCGTCGTCGATGCTTTCGCGATAGCGCCTGTTGACGGGTGCGCCGGGCCGGTCCTGCGAGGTGCCCGACGCGTGCCGTTCGCCGACCCGATGTTGTGTTTTCGCCATCGGCCGTGTCGTCGCCCGGCATCCCTTTCCGTGCCGAATCCGTTCGCCAAGGACGCCGTGTGTTTTGACCGCGCCGTCTGCCGGCTGCGCGTTTCGCGCCCCCGGCCTCAGTCGGCCACGGAGCTCAGCGACTCGGATGGGGACTCCCGGTCGTCGTGCTCATAGTTCGCCAGGGCCAGGCCGATCGCGAAGAAGGTCGGTGCCCACTCGCCGACAAAAATGCCCCAGTGATCCGCGCGTCCGAGCCCGCGGCACTCCGCTTTCAACGACCCGGCCCACGAGGCCACCGCCAAACCGACGGAAAGGAAGCCGGCGCAGTATGCGTGCTCGGATTTCAGGCCCTTCTCATGCAGCATTTTGATGATCATGGCTCTCCCGAGAGTGACGGGCTTCCCCCTCCCACCACTGTCGCTCAGGAGGACACCTCCTGCATCCCCACCCGCGATCACCGGAGGCGAGGCTCGCGACCAGGAGCCGGGCAAGCCCTGCCACGGGCCGTTCCGCCGCCCGGACCTGACCCCGGGCAAGTCCGGAGGGACCTTGGGCAACCCGCCCGAGCAGCGCCTTGCTCAACTCGGCCGGGGGTGCGTCCAGGTGGTGCCCGTCCTGCCGGAGGTTCCGGCGGACCGTCCGGTCGCAGCCAAGCGTGTACGACTGGAACTACGGGCCCGCCGACTCGTGTGCGGGAACGCCCGGTGCGACCGGCGGACGTTCGCCGAGCAGATACCGAACCTGACCCGGCGCCACGCACGCCGCACGCACGCCCTCACCGCCCAGCCCACCAACCTGGCCCTGTTCCTGGACGGCCGGGCAGGAGCACGCCTCTCCGAACGCACGGCCATCAGCACGTGCAAAGACACTCTGCTCCGGCTGATCCGCGCGCTGCCGCTCCCTGCCTCGGGCCCGGTCCCGCTCCTCGGCATCGACGAGTTCGCCGTGCGACGCGGACGGAACTACGCGACGATCCTCATCGACATGTCCACCCACCCTCCGGTCGACGTTCTTGCCGATCGTGCCGCGAACACCTCGCGTCCTGGCTGCGAGACCACCCCGAGGTGCGGATGCTCTGCCGCGACCGCGCCGGCTCCTTCCGCGACGGAGCCCAAACGGGTGCTCCGCGGGCCCGGCAGGTGGCCGACGCCTGGCACCTGCTGCACAATCCGGCCGAAGCAGTCGAACGCGTCGTGGGCCGACACCGCGCCGTACTGCGAGAACGCCTCACGTCGCACGACGACCGGACTCAGGAGAACCCAGGCCGCGCGGAGCTGGACATCCATGGACGGCCGCAGCCTCTGGTCGCCCGCACCCGTGAACGCCACCAACAGGTCCACGAACGCATCGAACGCGGCGACAGCCTCCGTGCCGTCGTACGCGATCTCCACCTCAGCCGCGGCACGGTCAACCGCTTCGCACGGGCCGCCGACCTCACGGAACTCCTCCTTGCCGCCACCCACCGCCCCACGCTGATCGACGATTACCGCCTCTACTTGCACCACCGCTGGACGGAGGGCTGCACCAACGCCTCCGCTCCTGCCCGGGAGATCCAGCAACTCGGCCATCGCGGCGACGTCAACACCGTCCGCCGGCACTTGAAGCCTTACCACAACGGGACGATCCCACAAACCGCCCCCTTGCCCCACATGACCGTCCGTCGGGTCACCGGTTGGATCATGAGACGCCCCGAGCACCTCACGGACACCGAGCGCAAATGCCTCACCGAACCGTGCGAGCACAGTTCTGCGCCGGCCACGACCACCACCTACGCCCGCCGTCGCGGCCTCAGGGGGCGGCCGGCGTCGGCACGGTGACCGGGAGGTTCTGGCTGCGATCGTGTTCGTGGCCACGTCGGGCTGCACGTGGCAGCAACTGCCGACAGCGTCTTTCGGGCTGTCAGGGGCAACGGCTCATCGACGGTTACGACAGCCACGCCCTGATCCTGCTTCCGACCGGTCTCCTCGATCACTGGCTGGAGCGAAACGCTCGGCAGGCCGGCCACATCCCTGGCCCTGACCGCGGTGATCTCGGCGGTGTGGATCGCGATCGCCGGGCTCAGCCGGGTCCGCGAGCCCCTGCGGTGGTCCGCAGCGATCTCTTGCCTTCGTCGTTATCGATTTCCCAGACCTGCACCCGTTCAGCCAGGTGATCATTCTGACCGTCCGGTGCCGTCGGACGGACCGATCGGACGACACGCCACAGCGAGGCGAACGTTGTCTGATGCGGCACTGGCGTGGAACGGGGCCGAGGCTGCCCCCATTCACCGGTCCGGCGAGCGCTTTGGCGGGCGTGCGCCGGACCGGCTCATGCGGGATCAGGCGGGGCAGGGCCCGAGGTCTTCCCAAACGCCCCAGTCGCCGGTGGTGCCGGGCTCCTCGCCCTCGACCCACCACTTGGCGCGCCAGGTGCGACCCTTGTGGGAGACGGTGTCACCACCGGTGTAGACCTTGCTGGAGCTCCAGGCCGTTGCGGTGCAGTTGTCCGGGTCGGTGCCACCGCCGCCATCGGTGCCGCCGATGTTCACGTCGATGCAGGAGTAGAAGGCGTTGCCGGTGTCGGCCACATTCCAGACGGCGAGCACCTTCTGCTTGCCGGTGAAGCTGCCGAAGTTCACCTCGTGGCTGACGTCGGGAGCGGGCTGGGCGTTGTTGCCGTTGAACTCACCGATCTTCGTGTTGCCGATGAAGTACTGCCAGTTGGAGGTGGCGTGCCGCGCGGTGTGGTGCCACGTGAAGGTGTACGTGGAGCTGACGGGGGTGACGCGCCAGCCCTTGGCGTCGTCGTCCAGCTCGGCGAACTGGGCGTTGCCGCCGCTGCAGCTCTTGAGGCCCTTCGGCCCCTCGACGCTCTGCGGCTCATACTTGATCTGACCGCACTGGACGACGCCCGCGGCGCACTGGTCCTGGCGGCTGTTGGGCGAGGTCACCCATCCGTGGGCACTGGCGGAGCTTGCCGGAAGGCTGATGGCGAGCAGTGGAGCGACCAGGGCTCCGACGGCGACGGCCGCCCGTCTTTTCGCGTTCATGACATGCACTTCCTTCGATGCTTCTGGCGAGATTTGGTCTAGACCCGGGGTGCACTAGGTCTAGACCATAGCGATGAACGGGGCCCGGTCAAGAGGCAGCGCGCGCCGAACTGTTGCCTGAGCGGACCAAATTCACGAATGCCCCGTCCCCCGCGACTTCTTGAGGCTGTGGGACCCGAGCTCCGGCAGGGGGCCGGCCTGCTCGACGGTTGCGGTGCAGAGGCACGCCAGTGACTTCCCGACTTCGGCTCGTCAGGGTGACGTTGGGATGTCGAGAGTGAGGCCGGTCCCGGTGATGAAGCCGTCGAGGGTGTCGGGCCGGTAACCGGAGGAGTCTGAGCCGGTTGCGGACGAGTGTTTCCGGGCGGTCGAAGGCGACGACGGCGAGTGCGGCATCCGACGCCGGCCGGGAGGAGACAGCCAGATGGGCGGTGGCCATGCCGGGGTGCCGCGCCGTCACCTGCGTGGCCCGCTCGGCCAGGACATGACGGCCCCGTGCGTCCAGGCAACACCAGCGAGGGCGTCCTTGCCGGTCCCGTGCATCCATACACGGGAGCGGTGAAGATCGACATCGGCGGCGATGATGTGCCCCATCTCGCCGCTGTGCCTGCAGGCCGGGGTGAGCGCAGCCGCAGTGGCGTGTTGGGGGCGCCTCTATGCCCTTCGTCAAGTCGACGGTGTGGGGTTGATATGCCTTTGTCTCGGTCATGCGGCAGCGGCTTCGGTGGGGTGCGGGGTTCGTAGAGGTGGACCTTGACCCAAGGCCCAACCTCCACCTCACCCTGGAGATCGTCAGACGCACCGACGACACCACGGCCTTCGTGGTGCTGCCACGCAGGCGGGTGGTGGAAAGAACGCTCAGCTGGCTGATGCGTTCGCCCCGCCTGGGGCGCGACGACGAGACCCTGCCCGTCATGCACCAGGCCATGGTGCTGTGGCCGATGACGATGCTCATGAGCGGCCGCCTGGCCGGACGCCGCCCCGGTGCCCTCAGCCGGCCGGCACCACGAGCGCGATGAACACTCCCGGCCCCGTCTGCCGAGCCCACCCCCGCTCCACCAGGCGTTCTGCCTTCGACCGCAGCCCCTCGACCTTCGCTGGAACGACCTGAAGCCCCAGAGCCCTGGCCAACTGCTGACAGCGCATGCCCTCCCTGCCCGCTTCCGACTCCAGCACCGACACGATCCGCTGGTAGTCCGGCGCCAGGACCGACACCGTCATGCCGTCGGTCCGGTGGGGCACCACCGAGCCGGCCACTGAACCCCGATGCGGCTCCTCGACTGCGGAAGGCTGCTCGGCCAGCGCCTCGGCCACCGTTGCACGGGCATCCCCCAGCCGCCGAAGAGCCCATTCCGCCGCGCCGAGCGCGGCCTGCACCCGCTCCGCCTCCTCCTGCAACCGTGCGACCTCTTCCCGCACCTTCTTCTCCCGGGCTTCCAACAGACCGAACACCGAGGGCACCAGCCACCTCCACGAGCGACGCGAGCGAACGAACCGCCCGCATCACTCCCGCCGTCAGCCGGAGTTCATGCCCACCCACCCACCCAGCCCGAACCGAACGATCACGTTCGGAAAGCGGACGGCCTCTGAACGAAGCCGGCGGCTGACTTGAACCGGCCGCGGGGAGCCCTCCCCGTGCGGGCCCCCGCGGCCGGGGCTCACTCGTACTCGGTGCCGCCCTTGCGGGTCAGGTACGCCGGGCTGACCGCCTTGGCGATCGCCCGCCCGCCGACCACCGGGCTGTGGCGCTCGACGGCAGGACGGATCACCACGCCCTCACGCAGATGCAGTTCACGTCCGGAGACGGTCTCCCGCCCCGAGGCGAACTCCAGCACCTTGTCGATGTCGTACGGGCCCTCGTACAGCCTGGGTACGAGCGGCAGTTCACCCTCCAGCAGGTCTGCCGGATTCAGCCGGCGGACCTGTCCGGCTATTTCTGCGGACACGTCGAAGACCACGTACCCCAGCGTCTCGCCGCGGGCGTTCGCGCCGTAGTCGAGGTCCTGCACCCCGGCGCCGTACACCTCGCCGAAGATGCCGACGCGGGTCGCGCCCAGCTTCTCGGCGAGACGCGCCGCCGCCGCAGGCACGCCGTGGGCGTGGACCGCGCGCCAGTACAGATTGCGCGGGTCCTCCTTCAGAGCGAGCCCCTTGGCCCCGAACCCCTTGGACGACACCCATGTACGACCGTCCTCCACGGTGTACGTGACCAGGCAGGCCGAGCCGTGAACCTTCTCGGTGAGGACGACTTGCTCCCCGGGCTCGAAGATGCCCGGATAGCGCCGGACGTTCTCGATGTCGCACCAGGGCAGCAGCTCGGGCGCCGACTCCACCTCTCCGTTCATCGTGGGCGGGATCGGCGGCACCCACTTGGTGATGCCCAGCAGCTCGGCGAAGTCGGTGCCGTCCGCCGCCGCCCGGGCCAGGTCGACGTCCGCCAGCGCCCCCGGGCGGCAGACGATGCCCTGCGACAACTCCCCGCGCAGCCGGACCGCCTTCACCCGGTCGGCCGTGCTTCCGGCCAGCCGGCCGGTCAGGCCCAGTTCCTCGATCAGCCCCTGCGGGAGGACGGACTGCTCCGGAATGTAGACGGCAACATCACCGCTGCGGTACGCGCCCTTGGCGACGACGGCCCGGTACAGGCCCACCTGGGCCAGTTCGAGGGCGTCGGCGTTCGGGTGTTCGTGGATCGTCAGCGTTTCGGCGGTCACGCGCAGCGTCGACATGTCAGGGCTCCTCCGGTGGGGTTCTCATCGCCCCCTACTGTCCGGAACGCGGCCCGTTTGATCCACTGAATATTGTGAACGCCGCCGATGCCAACTCCCCGTTGGACCATGGCCCGTAGGCCGTCGAGCGGGGCCAGAACATCCTTCGGACCGACGTTCTGGCCCCGCTGTCCAGCAGCGTCACGGCCCGCTCATCTGCCCGCCATGACAGGTGCGTAGTCCTTCAGTGTGCGACCGGCCGCCCACCCCTGGGCCCTGGCCCTGGACACGTCCAACACGACTGAATGGGCGAGCTGGTCGATGGCGTAGTGGGTGAGCGGCGGCTCCGTGCGGCCGAGCAGCCGGGCCAGTTTCGGGGCGGCGCCCGCCGCAGCGCGGGCGGCGGGCAGCGGGATGTGGCCGATGCGCGCCCGTATGCGATGGGCGCGCAGGACCGTGTGGATCGCCTCGTCCCGGTCGTACGGTGCCGGATCGGCGATGTTGTACGCGCCCGGCGGCCAGCCGGCGGCCACGAGGCACGCCTCGGTGAGGTTCTCGACGGCCGTCAGGCTCAGGCGGACGCTCGGCCCCGGCAGCAACAGCAGCCCGCGGCGGACGCGTGACAGCAGCCGGGGCACCAGGTGCGGGTCCCCGGCGCCGTAGACCGCTCGCGGCCGCAGCACCACGGCGCCCGCGGCGAGCGCCAGCGCCTCGCCGGCGGCCTTGGTGCGGCCGTAGGCGTTCAACTGCCCGCGCACCGGATGGTCCTCGGTGACCCGGGACCGTCCGGGGCCGGGCGCGTAGACGCTGGCGCTGCTCACCCACACCACCGGCCGGCTGCCGGCCGCCCGAAGCAGCCGCGCCGTGCCGTCGACGTTGACCGCGCGCATGGTGGCCTCGGCCGGGGAGCCGGGCACGGGGTCGCCGACGGCTGCCGCGCAGTGCACGACGAGGTCGGCACCGGCCAGGTCCGGCACCTCGCACGCGGCGTCCCAGGGAATGTGCCGGCCGACCGGACCGGGGCGCCGTCCGACGCACAGGACGTCGGCGCCGCGGGCGGCGGCCGTGGCGGCGACGTGCGAGCCGCAGAAGCCGCTCGCACCGGTGACGGCGATCGTGGTCATCGGTTTTCCGGGGATCGAGGGGCGTCAGCCGCCCGGACGGTGAGGGAGCGCCAGCCGGGCAGCGCCGAGCCCCGGTCCACCCGGGCACGGACGACGGTGGGGCGGTGGGGGGCGAGCGCGGCGAGGGTGTCCTCGAGCTGGGCGCGGGCCAGGCGCGCGCCGGGGCAGGCGTGGGCGCCGGCGCCGAAGACGAGCTGGGTCACGGCGGGCGGAGCCGGACGACGGGCGTCGGGCAGTCGGTCGTGGGCCCGCGCGGCGTGCCGGGCCACCAGGATCAAGCGGTCCCCGGCTCGAACCGGGCAGCCGTCCAGCTGCGCGTCGGCCGCTGCCACGCGGGGCAGCAGCGGGGAGGGGGCGGTCACGCGCAGCAGTTCGTCCACCAGGGCCGGGCGCAGCCGGTCGTCGGCCGCCTGGTCCCAGAAGCCCGCGTCGGCGCACCAGGCCGTCGCACGGGGGAGGGCGGCGACGGTGGTGTTGACGGCGGCGACCGCGAGCATGGCCCGCAGGGCTGTGTCGGCTCCCGGGCCGGGACGGCCGGCCGGGTCGAGCAGGGACTCCAGCCCGGCCGCCGCCGCGGCGGCGGCCCGTGCGGCGCCCGGTGGCCGGGGCGGGGCAGATGGTCGCGCACGGCGGCGGCCGCCGCCCCGGCAGCGGCCTCGGCGATGGCTTCGGGGTCACCGGCGATGCCCAGGAGCGCGCAGACGGTGGCCCCGGCCAGTTCCCGGGCCACCGGCACGAGATCGACGTCGCGGCCCCCGGCGAGCGGGGAGAGCCGGCGGACGAGGACGTCCTGCCACACCGGGCGCAGCCGCTCCACCCCGGCCGCGCCGAGATCGGCGGCGACGGCACGCCGGGTGGCCCGGTGCCCCGTGCCCTCCTGGTCGAACAGCGTGCCGCCCGCGGACAGTTCCCGAGCGGCGCCGCCGGTGGTGCCGGCGGCGGTGCGGTCCAGCGGGATGCGGGTGAGGGCCTGCCGGTAGGGCTCGGTGCCGTGCACCAGCACCGCGCCGCCGACGCGGGTGACTGCGCGGCGGCGGGCTGCGGCGAGGAGGGCGAACAGTACGGGGTGGGAGCGGGTGTACACACGCTGGTCGCGGCGCCGGGCGGCCCGGAGGGCGGAGGAGGAAGGGGCGGTGGGAACGGTGGTCACCTGATGTGCACCTGCTTCGGGTCGCCGGGCAGGTAGCGGCGGTCCCAGCACCACAGCAGGGTCCGGCGGGCGCCCCAGGCCCGCAGGCGGCGCAGGCTGGTGTGCACGACCATCCGCTCGGCCCGGGCGATGCGGTCGCTGTGCTCGCGCGCCCGGTTGAGGAGGACGACGTCCTCGGGCGGTCCCTCCAGCGGGATGCGGGGCGTGCCCCCGCAGCGCAGGTAGAGCCCGGCCGTGATGGCGAGGTTGTGGCCGTGACAGAGCACGTACGGCGCGAGGTGGCGCGGGTGCCGGTGCCGGGCGCGGTAACGCCCGTACAGCGCGGTGGCCCTGACGACCGCCGGGAGCAGATACCGCTCGGCCGGTGACGGCGACTCGTCGCGGCGCGGAAGGCTGCGGCCGCAGACCATCTCCGCCCCCCGGGCGAACTCCCGGCGCGCCGCGGCGATCCAGTCCGCGGCGGGCAGGCAGTCGGCGTCCGTACGCACGAGCAGCGCGGCGCCGTGCGCGACGGCGTACCGGAAGCCGGTGTCGGCGGCGGCGCCGGTGCCCCTCTCCTTCTCGTGGACCAGGTGCACGGGGAAGGGCGCGCCGGCGGCGAAGCGGCGTACGACGGCGGAGGTCGCGTCGGTGGAGGCGTTGTCCACGACGACGAGGGCGAAGTCGGTGTCGGTCTGGGCGGCGAGCGCGGCGAGGGTCGCCCCGATCCCGGCCGCCTCGTTGTAGGCGGGCACCACGGCCCACAGCGTCGGCGCGGCGCCGTGCGCGGTCATCCCCGGCTCCGTTCGGCCAGGCGCCGGGCGGCGAGGCGCGCGGCGGCGGCGCGGTCGGGCTTGAGGGAACGGCCGGACAGCGGGATGTCGGCGAACAGCACCACGTCCGGCCGGGCGTCACCCATGCGTTCCAGCGGTTTGGCCAGAGCCGCCCGCAGCGCGACCCGGTCGGCCCCGGGGCCGGGCTGGACGACGGCGACCAGGCGTTCGTCGCCGTCGCCGGCCGGTACGCCCACGAGCAGGGCCAGTTCGACGCCCGGTACGTGCAGTGCCGGCTCGTACAGCCCCGGATAGATGTTCTCCGCGCGCCGCAGGATCATGTCCTTGCTGCGGCCCTCCAGCACGATCCGGCCGCCGTCGAGGCGCGCCCGGTCGCCGGTGGTGACCCACGGGGCCGGGGCCTCGCCCAGGTAGCGGTCCCGGGCGGCCGGGCCCGACAGCAGCAGTTCCCCGGCAGCGTCGGTCCTGGCCGCCACTCCGGGAAGGGGCGCACCGACCAGGTCTCCCTCGCCGGTGAAACCCGCTTTGTCGGCCTGTTCGACCGCTGCGGCGGGGAACAGCTCGGTCAGCGCGTACACGCCCCACGCCTCCTGAGCGCCCGCGCGCTTGACGCGGGTGAGGAGGTCGGCACTGGCCGGGGCCGATCCGGTCCATACCCGGCCGGTGAATCGTCCGCCCGCTGCCAGCAGCCGCCGGATCTGCGGCGGCGTCAGATAGGTGGCCTGGGGGTCGAGCCGGCGCAGTTGCCTCGACAGTACGGGCGCGGAGCGGGCGGGCAGCGCGACCGGTGCCCCGCTCGCCAGCGACGGTACGAGGACGAAGAAGGTGCCGCCGAGGACGGGCCGCCCCGCCTCGGGCCGTACCAGCTCGGCCACCGTCGTCATGCCGGCGGCGAGCGAGGACCGGCTGTGGACCACCGCGCGGGGCCGCGAGGTGGTGCCCGAGGTGAACACGATGACCGCGTCCCCGTCCCCGTCCACCGGGGGCGGCAGCGGTACGGTCCGGACGTCCGCATCCAGGGCGGGGGCGCACCCGGGCAGCCGGGGCCCGACCGTGGCCACCGGTCCCAGCCCGGCGAGGTCCGGCAGGGCCAGGCGGGCCCGGCGGGCGAGCGGGCGGGCCCACCCGGCGACCGCCTGGGCGGCGGCGTCGGCGAGGACGACGTCGGGGCGTGCCAGCGCGAGCCGGGCGCACAGCACATCCGGCCCGGCGCCGGGGTCGAGCACCGCGGCTCTGGCACCGAGCCGGTGCACCGCGAGCATCACGGCCAGCGCCCGGGGCCCCGGCCGTACGGCGACGCCGACGGTGCCGCCGCGTGCGATGCCCCGTGCGTGGAGGGCGGCGGTGCAGCGGTCGGCGAGGTCGGCCAGCTCCCCGCAGGTGGCCTTGGTGCGAACGGCCCCGGTGCGGTTGGTGCCGAGGACGGCGGGCCGGCCGGGGTGGCGCCGCAGGGTGTGGGCGAGTGTGTCGAGCATCAGCGCGGGTCCTCCCCGTGACGGCCCGGGCCCTTGTCGAGGTACCAGCGGGCGGTGCCGACGAGGCCGTAGGCGCCCAGCCGGCGGGTGGAGTTCTCCACGACCATGTCGCGGGCGTGGACGATGGCAGTGGTGCGGCGGCGCACCCGGTTCAGGAAGAGCCGGTCGGTGGGGGAAGGACGGCGCGGCATCCCGCCGACGGCCTCGTACAGCGCCGTGGTGATGGCCATGTTGTTGCCGGCGTGCATCCGGTAGGGGGCGAGGTATCCGTGCCGGCGGCGGTGGGCGGGGCGTATCCGGCCGAAGAACGCGGCGACGCGGACCAGGGCGCGGAACGCGGCCCGCCCGAGCGGCCCGTGCTCGTCGCGGCGTGCGTCGATGCGCCCGCACACCAGACCCGCACCGCGGTGCAGGGCATCGCGGGCACCGGCCGTCCAGCCGGGGCGCGGCAGGCAGTCGGCGTCGGTGCGGGCCAGCAGCGTCGCACCGTGCTTGATCGCGTACCGGAACCCGGTGTCCACCGCACAGCCCACGCCCTTGTCCGGCTCGGACAGGACGTGAACCGGGAAGGGCGCCCAGCGGGCGAAGTCGCACGCGACGGCGGCGGTCGCGTCGGTGGAGGCGTTGTCCACGACGACAAGGGTGAAGTCACGGTCGCGCTGGGCCGCGAGCGCTTCCAGCGTGGCGCCGATGCGCGCGGCCTCCTGGTAGGCGGGCACCACCACCCACAGGGCGCTCATGACTGCTCCCACACCATCGTCATGATGCTCACGCCCCCGCCCAGGCCCACGAACAGAACCCGGTCGCCGGCCTCCAGACCCTCGTGGACGAGGTCGAGCTGCACGCCGAGCGTGGCGCTGGCCATGTTGCCCAGCCGGGGTACGGTGACGACGAGCCGGTCCCGGGGGATGCCGGTGAGCTCCACGAACCGCTCCAGGTACGGCACGGTGACCTGGTGCACCAGAATGTGCCGGAAGTCGCTCCACCCCAGGCCGGTGCGCTGCCGCATCCGGTCGAGCACCGACGTGCCGACCTTCTCGAACACCTCGCGCAGCTCGCTGCCGTCCCCGTGGAAGTACGTGTACTCGTCCCCGCGGGGGTGGCGCGAGCCGCCCCCGAAGATTCCCCCGACCGACCAGTGCCCGGAGTGGGTCTCGGTGTCCACGTCGAGGATGCCGCCCCGCTCCACCCCCTCCAGGACGACCGCGGCCCCCGCATCCCCGAAGGTGTACCCCGCGAACCCCTCCCGGAGCTGGCCGGGGCCGGACGGCTCGTGCCGCACCGCGCGGCTCGGAGTCTCCCCGGTGACGACCAGAGCCCGGCGAGCGCGGCCGGAGAGGATCATCGCCCGTGCCGTGTCGATGCCGTTGACGAAACTGTTGCACGCGTTCGTCACGTCCAACGCATGTGCCCGGGAACCGAGTTCGGCCTGAACGATGTGCGCGGTCGCCGGTTCGACCACGTCCCGCGTGGCGGAGGCGAACACCAGCAGGTCCACGTCGTACGGGTCGAGCCCGGCCCTGGCCAGGGCGACACGGGCAGCCCGCACCGCGAGCGTCGATGCATACTCGTCCTCCGCCGCAGCCCGGCGCGAGACGATGCCGGTGGCCCGTTCGAGCATCCGGGCCGGCAAGGACAGCCCCGAGGCGGCGGTAATGCCCTCCTGGAGCTGCCGGGACGTCACTTCGCGCTCCGGCAGGCAAGAGGCCACCGCAGTGATGCCCGCCCGGCGCACGGGGCCGCGAGCAGTGTGGTCTATGTGCATGGCCTGAACGCTACGAGCGGCTCGGGACGGCCTGCCTGAGTGCTGGTACTCAACTGGACCGGGTGATCAGCCCCGTAGAGAAACAGTGGGTCCGACATCTGGAAGCAGCTTCAGCAGTTCGTGGACCTGGCCGGCTGCTTCCTGCCCGGCGCAGGTCCCGGCCCTGATCGACCGGTCGTCAGGGAAGACGGCGGGAAGTGCCCGGCGGAAAAATTTTTCCCGGCCAGGCGCCGTACGGCCTCCGCGCCGGGGCGCGTGGGACGCGGCACGGCCAGGGCACGGCCCCGCCACCCACTCCTGCCGGTGGCCGCGACGAGGGCCCGGACGGCGTGGTCCGCTGCGGGTCGTACTCGCTGCGACAGGCGGAGAACCGGGTGCGGGAGCTGGAGCTCCGGGCCGCTGCCTCCGTATGTGCTCAATTTTCTCCGACTGGAGAAAACTGGGGAACGGCGATACGCTCGCCACCATCGGGCCGGACCGTGCCGTCGGGGACGACGCGGCCGATCCGCCCCGAGGAGGGGAGGGCAGGCGAGGAGGTGAAACCGGCACGGGGCGGGAGTCCCGGGCGGCACCTGTGGGCCGGGGCGACCTGATCGTGGTGCCCACCGGCCGGGCGCCGTTCGATGCAGGCGCGGGAACCGGAGAGCCGCCGGTCGTATGTCTGCCGCGTGCGCTTTTTCTTCGTGCGTCATTCGTCGACATACGTGGATCACGGTATTGGCAGGCCGAAATTCGGTCTGCGGCATCGATGATTTGAACGCGCGAATTTCCGGGACGGCGCGTATTCCATACGGGGTTTCGCGTCGCCGTCAGACCTCGATAATGTGCGATGTCGCCCGCTCGAAAGTTCGGGGATTTCACGCCATGCGCCCCCGGTGTACTCGCTCGGCGGGCGCGAGGAAAATCTTTTCCGCCCGCCGGCCCGTGCGGCGCGTGAGTGACCGCTACCCGTCGTCCCGCAGTCGTGCGATCAGCTGTGTCCGGGAACGGACTCCCGCCTTCTCGAAGACGTGCTGCACGTGCGTCTTGACGGTGGCCACGCTGATGAACAGCGCGGCACCGATCTCGGCGTTCGCGGCGCCCTCGCAGACCAGGCGGACCACATCGCGCTCGCGCGGGGTGAGCCCCCACGCGGCGAGCGGCGGCCCGGTCTCGACAAGGTGGCGGCCGGCCTGGAAGGTGTGCTCCAGGAATGCATGGGCCTTGTCGAGAAAAGCCAGGTCGGAGGGGGTGAAATCGCCCAGCTCCGCAGTCCGCAGCAGGGACAGGCCACCCACGATCCGCGCCCCGCTGTAAAGGTAGAGCTCCGTCTCGTGGCGGAACCCGAGCGGAGCCATGAAGCGCCGGTAGTACTCGCCGCGCTCGTATCGCTCCGGCAGGTCGCGCATGGTCACCAGGGGCCGGCGGGGGCCGACGAAGCGCCGCGGGTGGAACGGATCGAGGCGGTGGTAGTGCGCGGTGTAGCTCCGGTTCTCGACCGGCCGAATCCGGTGGAACGCGTGATCGACGGCGTTCAGTCGCGCGTCGACGGAGTAGAAGACGATTCCGGAGCAGTTCACCATGTTCGCCAGGAACGTCATTGCCTCGGTCTTGAAGCTCCAGAGGCCTTCGTTTTCAGGAAGAAGTCGCATCGTCGTCGCCACAACCTCGAAGCGGATTTGCGCGATTCTAGCAGGAATCCGGGAAAGCGAAACAGGCGCGATCTCATACATTGGAATGATGCTCGGGGGCGAGCGACGGGCATAGCTTCGCCTCGGCGACCGGGAATACCGGTCGCAGCGGAGGAAGGGAATGCCCGAAGCAATGAATGGGACCACGGCCGGGCCGGCCACAGGGCCAACGACCAGGACGATCATCACCGGCGGACGCGTACACACCCTGAACCCGGCCGCCCCCGAAGCCGAGGCCGTCGTGCTGGAGCACGGCCGGGTACTCGCTGCGGGGCCGGACGACGACATGCTCAGCCTCGCGGGTCCGGCCGCGCACCGGATCGACGCGGAGGGCGCCTGGGTGGTGCCCGGCCTGATCGACACCCACCCCCACGTGCTGCACTTCGGCGGGCTCGCGGGCGGCCTGGTCGACCTGACCGACGCCGTCGACCACGCCGACATCGTCGAGCGGATCCGGGCCAGGGCCGCCACCACACCGGCCGGCGACTGGATCATGTGCACCCCGGTCGGCGAGCCGCACTACTTCATCCGCCGTTCCGAACGGGATCTCGCGGAGCGACGACTGCCCGACCGCCACACGCTGGACCGGGCCACCGCCGACCACCCGGTGCTGATCCAGGCGTGGGCGCCCAAGATGCCCGCCGTGGTGGCGTTCAACAGCGCCGGACTGCGCGCCGTGGGACTGGTCGGCTTCCTGCCGGACCGGGTCTGCGACGTCGAGATCGCCAAGGACGAGCACGGCGACCCGACCGGCATCCTGCGCGGCCCGGTCACCAACTACTACACGTACGACCCGTTCTGGGGCCAGATCCTGATGAAGCTGCCCGGTCCGGACCCCGCCGACGCGGTTCAGGGCACGATCGACGAGATGGCCCGCTTCACGGCCAAGGGCGTGACCGCGCTCTACGAGGCACACGCGATGGAGCCCGAGCACATCGACGTCTACCGCCGGCTGCGGGCCGCAGACGCACTCACGGCCCGGGTACTGGCGACCTGGGACATGGAATCGGCCATCTTCTACCCGTTCGATCCGCTGAGCCTCGACGCGTTCACCGAGCGCCTGCACCGCCTCGGCGCCCACTGCGTCGACCTCGACGACGACCTGCTGCGGTTCAACGGCCTCACCCTCAGCCCCGGCGGCCCGTGCTTCTCCGGCCACTTCGCGACCCACGAGCCGTACACGAACCCCTTCGGCCGGCCCGCGCAGGGTACCCGCTTCATCACCCTCGACAAGGAGGAGGCGTTCGTCCGCCACTGCGCCGAGCACGGCATCCGCGCGAACGTGTGCCTGGGGGCCTACCGCGAGCACGACGAGTTCCTGGAGATCGCCGAACGCGTAGTGCGCGAGCACGACTTCCGGGACCGGCGCTGGATCCTCCAGCACGCCATGACCATCACCCCGGCCCAGGTGCGGCGCTACCGTGCCCTCGGCTTCCAGGTCACCACGTCGGTCGGCTTCGCGTGGGGCAAGGGCACGATGTACGGCGAGCGGATCGGCACCCACGTGTGGCGTGACCTGACGCCACTCAGGCGGCTGCTGGACGCCGGCCTCGACCTCGCCGGAGGTACCGACTGGGGGCCGAAGAACCCCTGGGAACAGATCAAGCTCGCCCAGACGCACGAGTTCGCGGGCAGCGACCACCGCAACGACGGGCCGGACCAAGTACTCACCCGCGCCCAGGCGTTCGCGATGTGGACCACCGGCGCGGCCGAGGTGCTCGGCTGGTCGGACATCGGCGCGCTGGTCCCCGGCCACCATGCCGACATCGCGATCGTCGACCGCGATCCGCTGCGCTGCGACCTGGACGATCTCGCGGGCACGACGGTGCTGCGCACGCTGCTCGGCGGGCGAACCGTGTACGACACCGGTGAACTGCGGACCCTCGGCGACGAGCCGGCACCGATGGGGGCGTGACCATGGACGAGAGCCTGAACCACGACAGGGGCGTGCCCGGGTCCCCGGAAACGAGCACGCGCCAACGGGTGCTCACCCGGCTCGACCTGCTGCGCGACGAGATGCTGGACACCCTCACCGCCGCGGTCCGGATCCCCAGCATCACCCCGACCTACCCCGGTGAGGTCTACGCCGACCTGGTCGGCGCCGAGGGGGAGGTCTCGCGCCTGCTGGCCGGGGTCTACGCCGAAGCAGGCGCCGAGACCGACGTCTTCGCCGTGGAACCCGGCCGCGACAACGCGGTGGGTGTGATCCGCGGTACCGGCGGCGGGCGTTCGCTGATCTTCAATGGACACGTCGATGTGGTCCCGCCCGGGAACACGTCCGGCTGGCGCTCGGGCGACCCGTTCGACGGTGTCGTCGAGGACGGCTGGATCCGCGGCCGCGGCACCGTCGACATGAAGAGCGGCCTGGTCGCGCAGGCGTTCGCGGCCCGGGCACTGCATGAGGCCGGGGTGCGCCTGCGCGGTGACCTGATCCTCCAGGCGGTCGTCGGCGAGGAGAACCTGGAGAACCACCTCGGCACCTCCGCGGTGCTCGACCGCGGCTACACCGCGGACGGGGCCATCGTCTCCGAACCGACCGGCGGAGCCTCACCCCTGTCCGTCATGGCCGCGACCCCCGGCCTGCTGGTGATGCGGATCGAGGTGACCGGCAAGAGCTCCCACTCGTCGATGCGCGGGCGGATGCTGTACGGACCCGGCACGAACGGGGCGGTCGCGGCCAGCGCGATCGACCGCGGCTTCGTGATCTACCAGGCGCTGCGCCGGCTGGAGAGCGACTGGGCGGTGACCAAGTTCGATCCGCTCTTCGAACCGGGATGCTTCACCCTCGCGCCCGGCGTCGTGGACGGCGGCGCGCGCCACTCGCGCAGTGGGGCGTTCATCCCCGACTCGATGAGCATGGTGTACGCGGTGTTCCACCCTCCGGGGGAGGACCAGGCGGCCGTGCGCAAGGAGATCGAGGACCACATCGCGCACGTCGCCGCCACCGACCCCTGGCTGCGCGTGCATCCGCCGGTGGTGGAATGGACGTTGCGGTATCCGGGTTCGCGGGTCGATGCGACCCATCCGCTCTGCGCCGCGGTCACCGACGCCCGTGAACGCGCCGCCGTCGACACGCCATTGGCGGGCCGCCCGCCGGTGGCGGCGTTCCCCTCCGCGGCCGACTCCACGTGGCTGTGCGCCGCCGGGATCCCCGCGGTCGGCCTCGGGCCGGGCGAACTCGCGATGGCGCACGCGTACGACGAGCGCTGCGCGGTGGACGAGATCGTCTGCGCCGCACGCGCATACGCGTTGGCCGCGATGGACTGGTGCGGATCATGAGCGAGCCGGTCGCACCGTACCTGACCGTCGGCCTGTCGACGGTGGTCCGCAGCATCACCTCGCGCGCCCAGATCGCGCACAACCTCGACATCATCGAGGAGGCCGTGCACGCCGCGGTGTCCGTCGTCGGCATCAACATGCCGGTCAAGCTGATCGCGCTGGCCGAGGGCGCGTTGACCGGATTCGCGGACGAGATCCTCGACATCCCGCACGTCACCGCGGCCCGCGAGCTGTTCATCGACATCCCCGGCCCGGAAACCGGGCGACTGGCCGCGCTGGCCCGACACTACGACACCTACATCGTCGCGCAGTGCAAGGCGCGCTGGCCGGAGATCCTGCCCGACCGGTTCTTCAACACACTGTTCGTCATCTCCCCGGCGGGCGAGATCGTGCACCGTGCGGCAAAGAACCACCTGTGGTGCCGCGAACGCTCCTGCACGCCGCACGACGTGTACGACCGGTGGGTGGAACTCTTCGGCGACGGCATCGACGCGTTCTACCCGGTGCTGCGCACCGACGACATCGGCAACCTCGGCACGATCTGCTGCAGTGACGGCGAATACCCGGAAGCAGTAAGGGCGTTGGCCCTCCAGGGCGCCGAGGTGGTGTACCGCCCCAGCGAGGCGGTGCCAATGACCCAGGCCGGCCCCGACCCCGGAGGCACCTGGCTGCTGCAAAACCGGGCGCACGCCCACTTCAACAGTCTGTACATGGTCTGCCCGAACGCCGGACCGGTCTATCCGACGCCCGACTCCCTCCACCCGTACGACATCGCGGGCGGCAACGCGCACGTCGTCGACTTCCACGGGGCGGTGCTCGGGCACACCGCCTCCGGGTACAACTCCTTCGTGTCCGGAATCATCGACATCGAGGCGTTGCGGCAGTTCCGGACGATGAATCTCAACAGCAACTGGCTCAAGGACCTGCGCACCGAGGTCTTCCGGCGGATGTACGACGAACCGATCCACCCGGCCAACCTGTGGCTGACGGACGAACCGGTCCGGCACGCCGAGGCGGACGAGATCTACCGCGCGAACATCCGGCGGCTGGTGGAGCGGGGCGCGTACACGCCACCGGCGCACGCGTTTCCCGGCGCCCGCTACATCGCGCCGCCGGAGCCCGGTCCGGCCGGGTAGCGCCCGATCGTCGGGCGCAGCCGGGTGCGCCCGAAGTCGGGCTCGGGAGCGGCCAGTTGCTCCAGGAGGAGACCGTTGAGCAGCGTCGGCAGGCGCGCGGCGTCGCCTTCGGGGTCGTCGGCCCCGCGGCGGCCAGGTCGCCCGCCACTACGCCCCAGGACGGCATCCGGTGGCGGCGCTCAGAATCCCGGCGGACGGCGGAACCCGCCGATCACCTCCGCGAGGCGCCGCACGAACTGGACCGCGGTGCGGTCGTGCAGGTAGGGCGCGATCACCTGGATGCCGACCGGGAGCCCGTCCCGGGTCGCCCCGACAGGTGCCACCGCCGCGGGAAGGTGGTTGACGGACGAGGGCGCCATCCACGTGAGCATCTCGTGATACGGCCGGTCGACGCCGTCGACCCGCAAGGTCCGGACCGACCAGCCGGGGTCGGGCCGGTGGTCGTGGGGGAAGGCAGCCGTGGGGCTCACCGGGCAGATGAGCACGTCGACGTCGCGGAAGAACTCGGCCCAGCGGCGGCGGGAGTGCTGGCGCCGTTCGTCGAGGTCGTGCCAGTCACGGAAGCGGAGCGTCAGGGCCGAAGCGAACCCGCCGGCGGCCCCTTCCGCCATGGCGAGTTCCACGAGCCCGGCGTACGACTCGTCCGGCTCGACCAGCCCGCTCTGTGCCATCAGCAACGGCTGGTAGAGGGCCATCGTCTCTTCGAGCCCGACCGGTCCCTCGTCCTCGACCACGACGGCGCCCTCGGCCCGCACCGCTTCCAGCGCGGCCTGCATGAGCGCGGCCAGTTCGCTGTCGACGGGGCAGAACGGGTCGTCGAGCCATGCCGCCACCCGGAAGTCCCGCAGGGCGCTCGCCCGGGCGGCGGGCAGCTCCAGCCGCCATGCCGGGGCGCGGTCGTGGTCCGCTCCCGCGAGGACGTCGAGGCCCAGGTCGAGGTCGTCGGCGTGCCTGCCGAGCGGGCCGAGTACCGCCATGTCGAAATCCGCCAGAGTCCCAGGAGCATGTCCCGAGACGCTCCCGTACCTCGGCACGATCCCGAACGACGGGCGCAGCCCGTAGACGCCGCAGAAGTGGGCAGGCACCCGGATCGAGCCCGCCGTGTCGCCCCCGAGCTCCAGGCCGGTCAGCCCCGCGGCGACTGCCGCGGCGGACCCGCCGGACGAACCGCCGGGTCCGCGGGTCGGGTCCCACGGATTGTTCGTGGTCCCGTAGATCTCGTTGTAGGTCTGCCAGTCCCGGGCGTCGGGCGGCATGTTGGACTTGCCGAAGACGACCGCTCCCGCGTTCTTGAGCCGCGCGACCGACTCGGCGTCGCTCGTCGAGACATGGTGTCCCCAACGGGCCGAACCCCCGGTGGTACGCATGCCCGCAACTTCGAGACTGTCCTTGATCGTCACGGGGACGCCGTGCAGGCGGCCGAGCGGCTCGCCACGGGAGACCGCGCGGTCGGCCGCCAGTGCCGCGGCTCTCGCACCCTCCTCGTCCCGGGCGACGATGGCGTTCACCTTCGGATCGAGCCGCTCCACCCGGGCGAGGTAGTGGTCGAGCAACTCCAGGCTCGACACCTCCTTCGCCGCGACTGCTGCAGCGAGCTGACCTGCGGAGCGAAAAGCTGGATCGGTCATGCAATCTCCAGGAAAGGCCGGACCCGCGTCGGTCACATTGCTGTGGCCGACGCAAAACCCCAGTTCAGGGCGGGTCTGAGCCGACCTTAGCGGACGTGGGGGACCATGTCGGGGTGTGTCCTTTCTCACTTTCGGCAGCAGCTTTGGCCAGCATTTGGGCAGCGGCTGGAGGCCGACGGGGCCGGGAACGTTCACGAGAAACGGGAGGCGCCTCCCACCCGGCCCCAGCTGGTTCCGCAGCGCCTCGGTGCTCACGCCTTGGGCGGGCACAGGGCTCGGTCTGGTCGAGGATGTCGTGTTCGAGCCGGCCCTTCCTGGAGGTGCTGCAGGAACGACGAGGGCTGACAACACCGCTATGCGGCCGGGCGGGACCGGACTCCTTGGTACCGCCTGCGGCTGCCGCACAACCTGCGCGCCCGGGTCGGACACCGGCAGGGTCTCAAGGGGCGGCCCGGTCCTTGATCCCGGCGAGCACAGTGTCGGGCATCCGGTCGAACTCTGTCAGGGATCCGAAGTCGGCCATGAGAGGGCTGAGCGCGGCCATCGCCGGGTACGCGGTGGCGTCGAACGCGGGCACAGTGCTGGGCCCTTCGCCGGTGCGCGCCGGCAGGTGGCCGTTGAGGAAGCCGAACAGCACCATGGGCGCGTCCGCGACCATCTGCCGGACCGGCCTCGAGCTCTTGCGCGAGTCGCCGTACCCCCAAGCGCTCCAGGCCGTTGCGGTCGACCAGTGCCACGGCGGCGACGATGTGCGCACGGTCGAGTCCTGCTGAAGTGCCCTGAGTGCGTCTGGCCGCGACCATTCCCTCCCCGGCAAACCTGCACCGTAGAAATGCCCGTACGAGGGCACGACCTGCGGCGTAGGTTTCAGATGGGTGCTCTGCGCATCTGACCGAGGAGGAGATACGGGTGAGGTCACTGACACGGAACGGCCGCCCGAACCGACCTCCCGCTCGTGGTCCATGTGCACGGAGGCGGCTTCGTGGGCGCGGCGATGCATTGTGACGGGACCAACAGCCACCCCGCCGCGGTGCTGCCCGCGCTCGTTGTCCCGGTCGAGCACCGTCTCCCGGCCCCGGACAGCCCGCTCGCGAACACCGCCGACTCAGGCCCGTGGTCCGGGAATTGGCCCGAGAGCTGCAGATCGGTCGGCCCGGTCGGCGTGGTGCTACCGGACTTCCGGCCGGTCCGGCAGCACCGCGTATCCGTCGGCGGTCCAGCCGCCGTCGCTGACCATCACCTGGCCGGTGATGTTCGCGGACACCCCGGAGGACAGGAAGAGGGCGAGATGCGCGATGTCCTCGGGGCTGCCCAGACGGCCGCGCGGGGTCCGGCGGCGCAGCGCCTGTGTGTCGAGCCTCCCGGCGTCCGAGAGCCGGGTCAGCAGGTCGGTCTCGACGTAGCCGGGTGCGAGCGCGTTGACCCGGATGCCGAAAGGGGCCCACTCGACGGCCAGGACCTTGGTGAGGGCGGCGACGGCGGCCTTGGTCGCGCAGTATGCCGCGCGTTCCGGACCGGCGGTCACCCCGTACATCGACGAGGTGGTGAGGACGACGCCCCCGTCGCCCTCGCGCATGATGCGGGCGGCGGCGCGTGCGCAGACGAAGACTCCGGTGAGGTTGACGTCCAGCGCCGTGTTCCAGCGGTCCAGTTCGAGATCGAGCGAGGGCGCATTGGCGGACACGCCGGCGTTGGCGACCATCACCGACAGGTCTCCCGTCCGGGCGGTGAACGCGGTGAGCGCCGCCGTCACGGCGTCCTGGTCGCTGACCGGCGCGGTGGCGGTCTCGATCACCTGACCGGGGCTGCTCCCGGCCGCCAACACGGGCCGTACCCGGTCCAGTTCCTCGCCGTCGACGTCGAGCAGCAGCACATGGCAGCCGGCCCGTACGTACGCGTCGGCCATCGCCAGACCCAGGCCGCGCGCGGCACCGGTGACGCATACGGACCTACCCCTCAGGTCGGGGTAGATCGCCGCTTCGCTCGTCATGTTCCGTTCCGTTCCCGCTCGTTCTTACGCTGTCCCACCGGTGTGTTCGGTCCTGCTCAGATCATGTGCATCCCGCCGTTCACATGGATGACCTCGCCCTGCACGAAGCTCGCCGCGGGCGAGCACAGGAAGGTGACGACGGAGGCCACTTCCTCCGGCCTGCCCAGGCGGCCGAGGGGGGTGCCGGCGAGAGCGGTGTCGCCGCGGGTGGCGACGTAGTCGCGGGTCATGGCGGTCTCGATGATGCCGGGCGAGACCATGTTGATCCGTGCCCTGGAGCCGAGTTCCCAGGCGAGGCTGCGGGAGAAGGCGAGCAGCGCGCCCTTGGTCGCCGCGTAGTGCGCGTGCCGGATGCTGCCGCGGTGACCGGCCATGGAGGTCAGATTGACGATGCTGCCGCCCTCGTTGAGGTGGGGCAGGACGGCGCGGGTGAGGTAGAAGACGCCGTTGAGGTTGACCGAGATGACGGTGTTCCACTGCTCGTCGGTCATGTCGGCGACGGCCTGCTCCGGATAGATCCCGGCCGCCGGTACGAGAAAGTCGACCGAGCCGTACGTCTCGACCGCGGCGGCGACGAACGCGTTGTTGCTCTCCGGCGAGGCCGCGTCCAGGGTGCGGGTGATCACGGTCGTGCCCGTGGGGTCGAGCGTCGCGGCGAATTCCTCCAGCGCCCCGGCGTTCAGGTCGCCGAGCACCAGGTTGGCGCCGGCGGTGTGGAACTGGCGGGCCACCTCGCGGGCGATGCCGCCGCCCGCGCCGGACAGGAGGAGGGTCCGGCCCTCGAAGGGGCGGGCGTCAGTCCGCTCGGTCTGCTGCGTCTGCGATGTGGTCGTTGTCATGGTCGTCCTCCGTGAACAGTTCGGGATGCTGGGCCAGTTCCAGCCGGGTGCGGCGGATGTGGCCGGTGAGAAAGCGTTCGGCGTCGACGGTGTCGGCCCGCTTGATCGCCTCGATGAGCAGGCGGTGTTCGGCGTGGATCAGTTCCCAGCCGCTGTCGCCCGCGAGCCGGGCGAAGGCACGGCGGTAGTGCTGTGTGGTGTTCCAGAACCGGTCGACCATGGTGGTGATCTGGGCGACCCGGCATCCGGCGTAGGTGAGCAGATGCAGACGGCGGTCGAGGGCCAGGAAGCGGTCCACGTCGGTGGTGAGCTCGATCTGCCGGGCGATCGTCTCCAGTTCGGCGACCTGCTCGGCGGTCAGGTTCGGAATGCTCTCGCTGAGGGCGAGCGGTTCCAGGCGTTCGCGGATCTTGTAGACGCCCTCGCACTCCGCCATGTCCATTCTGGAGACCCAGGCGCCGCTGTTGGACTTCACGACGGTCAGCCCCTCGGCCGCCAGTATCCGCAGGGCCTCGCGCACGGGCAGCCGGCTGGCGCCGAGCCGGGCGGCGACCTGCTCCTGCATGATCCGTGCGCCGGGGCGCAGTTCACCGCTCAGGATGGCGGCCCGCAGATGGTCCGCGACGCGCTGGCTGGCGACTGCGGTGCCGGACCCGGACGCGCCGGCTCCGGACTTGCCGGCTCCGGACTCGCTGGATCCGGAGGGTTCAGATCCGGATGGTTCGGATCCCGACGGTTCGGATCCGGCGGTCGGCTTGCGTGACATGACTCTCCCTGATGCGGTGTCGCGGCAGCGTGTTCAGACGGAAGGCTGCCACAGCCGTACCGGTGAGTCGGCTTCGTACCGCTTGCCTCCCGGATACGAGACCAGCTCCAGCTGCATCCCCCAGGGCGTGAGGAAGTAGACCCAGCGCTGCCCCGTGCTCGGGCCCGAGCTGGCCGTGGGCTCGCCCAGGATCCGTACGCCGTGCCGCCGCAGGTGCGCCACGGCGGCATCGAGGTCGGTGACGTAGAAGGCGAGGTGGTGACCGCCGATGTCGCTGTTGCGCGGCGGCCTCGTCTCCTGCCCGGGGGCCTCGTACTCGAAGATCTCGAAGTTCGGGCCTCCGGCGCAGCGGAAGAAGCGCAGTTCGCGCATCACGGCACGCGGGTGGACGCCGAGGTGGTCGCTCATCCAGGTGCCGTCGGAGCGGAACGGACCGAGCGAGTAGGCGTGTTCGCAGCCGATCACCTCGACGAAGAAGCGGGTCGCCTCTTCGAGGTCGGGAACGGTGAAGCCGATGTGTTCGACACCGGCCAGTCCCGGAAGCCCATGCCCCCGGCCATCTGCTGAATGGATCCATTTCTCCGCCATGCCTCTCACTTTGCTTCGCCGAAGGTGCCGTAGTCAATGGAATCTCCCGGTACCTGAATGTAACGTTCCAGTGACGAGGTATTGGCTATGGATCCATTCGCTGCGACAGTGCTCACCGAATCACACAGGAGAGTGCTCATGCCCACACACCGGAAACTGGCCCCCGCGTCACCCTGGACCGAGGTGACGGCAACCAAGAAGGACTGGCACGGCGCGGACCCGCGGCTGCTGACCTCGATGTTCACCCAGACCTTGCTGATCAGGACCTTCGAGGAGTACGTTCTCGACCTGGCAGGCCAAGGACTGGTCCACGGGCCGGCCCACTCCAGCATCGGTCAGGAGGGCGGCGCCGTCGGCTCCGTGCTGCCGCTGACCGGCGCCGACTTCGTCGGCGGCTCGCACCGGGGGCACCACCAGTTCCTGGCCAAGGCACTGGGATACGTCGCGCCCGACGGCATCGATCTGCGCCGCCCCGTCGACGACGAAGTGCGCACCGTCCTGCAGCGCAGCCTGGCCGAGATCTGCGGGCTGGCCAGGGGCTTCTGCCGGGGCCGGGGCGGCTCCATGCATCTGCAGTGGCGCGAGGCCGGGGCCATGGGCACCAACGCGATCGTCGGCGGCGGCGTGCCGCAGGCCGCCGGGTTCGCCTGGTCGGCGCGGCAGGCCGGCACCGATGCCGTCTCGGTGACCTACTTCGGGGACGGCGCGGTCAACATCGGCTCCGTGCTGGAGACGATGAACCTCGCCGCCGCCTGGAAGCTTCCGGTCTGCTTCTTCATCGAGAACAACAAGTACGCCGTCTCCACCCACGTGGACGAGGCGACGGCCGAGCCCCGGCTCTCGGCGCGCGGTCTGGGCTTCAACATCCCCAGCTGGCGCGTGGACGGCATGGACCCGCTCGCCGTGTACATGGCCATGAGCGAGGCCGTGGACCACATGCGGGCCGGCGGCGGCCCGACCATCGTCGAGGCCGAGGTCTACCGCTTCTTCCACCAGAACGGACCGTTCCCCGGCAGCGCGTTCGGCTACCGCACCAAGGACGAGGAGAAGGAGTGGCGGGCCCGCGACCCGCTGGCCCTCCTCTCGCGGCAGCTCGTCGAGAACGGCGTGCTGAGCGCCGACGAGATCGAGGAGAGCACCGCGCGGGCCAAGGCGGTCATGGCCGCCATCGGCGACGAACTGCTGGAGCCCGACCCCGACGGCAAGCCGGGCACCCGCCGTATCAGGCCCTCCGAGTGGCCCGACCCGTCCTTCCGCGACGTCGGCGTACGGGGCGACCTCAGCGAGTTCGAGGGCGTGCGCCTCGCCGACACCGGCAGCGGGCCGGACGCCTTCCGGGGGCGTCTGGAGCAGCGGAAGTTCATCGACGTCGTGGCCGAGGTGATGGGCCGGCGCATGGCCGAGGACGCGTCGGTCGTCGTCATGGGCGAGGACGTGCACCGGCTCAAGGGCGGCACCAACGGCGCCACCAAGGGCCTGGCCGAGGCCCACCCGGACCGTGTCCTGGGCACCCCGATCAGCGAGAACGCCTTCGCCGGTCTCGCCGGCGGCATCGCGCTCGACGGCCGGTACAAGCCGGTGGTGGAGTTCATGTACGCCGACTTCATGTGGGTCGCGGCCGACCAGATCTTCAACCAGATCGGCAAGGCCCGGCACATGTTCGGCGGCGACGGGCAGGGCACCGGCGTCCCGCTCGTCCTGCGCAGCAAGGTCGCCATGGGCACCGGCTACGGCTCCCAGCACTCCATGGACCCGGCGGGAATCCTCGCCACGGCCCCGGGCTGGCGGATCGTCGCCCCGTCCACGCCCTTCGACTACGTCGGCCTGATGAACTCCGCGCTGACCTGCAAGGACCCGGTCGTCGTACTGGAACACACCGACCTGTACAACTCGGTCGGTCCGGGCCCGGTGGACGACTTCGACTACTGCCTGCCCGTGGGCAGAGCGGCCGTGCGCCGCACCGGCTCGCGGATCACCGTCGTGACGTACCTCGCGATGACCAACTACGTCCTGGAGGCCGTCGAGCAGCTGGGCCTGGACGCCGAGGTCATCGATCTGCGCTGGCTGGACCGCGCCAGTCTCGACTGGGACACCCTCGGCGAGAGCATCCGCAAGACCAACAACGTGCTCATCGCCGAGCAGGGACCCGTCGGCACCTCCTACGGCGGCTGGCTGTCCGACGAGATCCAGCGCCGCTACTTCGACTGGCTCGACCAGCCGGTGGAGCGCGTCCAGGCCGGCGAGTCCTCGCCCAGCATCAGCAAGGTGCTGGAGCGGGCGGCCATCGCACGGACCGAAGAGGTCGTCGACGCGCTCCAGCGGGTCACCGGGAACTGACCCTCCCCGTACGAGAGAACACCCAGGAGGGTTGATCATGGCAGAACTGTTCCGAATGCCCGCCGTGGCCGCCGACGCGACGACGGCCGTGCTGTCCGCCTGGCAGGTGGCGGAGGGGGCGTCGTTCACCAAGGACGACGCGCTGGTCTCCATCGAGACCGACAAGGCCGAGGTGGACGTCGCCGCCGAGCAGGACGGAGTCCTGCTCAAGACCCTGTACGAGGCCGGTGTCGAGATCGAGGTGGGCGACCCGATCGCCGTGCTCGGCGCCGTCGGCGAGCAGGCCGGTGACCTCGACGCACTGCTGGCGGAGCTCGGCGTCGGCACGCCCGCCGCCGCCCCGCAGGCAGTGCGCCGGGACGTACCGGAGGAGCCGGACGCTCAGCGCCCGGCCTCCCCGGCCCCCGCCGCAGCGGCATCCGGCGAGCCGGATCGCGGCGGGCGCGTCTTCAGCAGCCCGCTGGCCCGTCGGCTGGCCCGGGAGGCGGGCCTCGACATCGAGGCCCTCACCGGCACCGGACCCGGCGGCCGCATCGTCAGGCGCGACGTCGAGGCGGCGGCCGCGGCCCGGCCCGTACCGGCGACGGAACCCGCCGCCGCCCCACCCGTACCGGCGACGGAGCCGGCCGCCGCCCCGGCTCCCCGGCCGGCCCCCGCCGCGCCGCAGGCGGTCGCTCCCGCCGGCAGCGGCGACCACGAGGACATCCCGCACACCCGCATGCGCCGGGCCATCGCCCGACGCCTGACGGAGAGCAAGCAGCACACCCCGCACTTCTACCTGCGGGCGACCTGCGCCGTGGACGAGCTGCTCGCCCTGCGGCAGCGGATCAACGCGGTCAGCCCGGTCAAGGTCTCGGTCAACGACCTGTTGATCAAGGCCGTCGCCACGGCACACACACAGGTGCCGGAGATGAACGCGGTCTGGCAGCCGGAGGCCGTCCGCCGGTTCCGTACCGTCGACGTCTCGGTCGCCATCGCCACCGAAACGGGCCTGGTGACCCCGGTCCTGCGCGGCATCGAGAACCTGTCGGTATCGGCGATCGCCACGCGGACCCGCGCGTACGCGGAGCAGGCACGCTCCGGGTCCCTGCACCCCGCGGACCTCGAAGGCGGATCGATCACCGTCTCGAACCTCGGCATGTACGGGGTCGAGGAGTTCGCCGCGATCATCAACCCGCCGCAGGCCGCGATCCTGGCCATCGGCGCCGCACGCGACGAGGCGGTGGTCCGCGACGGTGCGGTCACCGCGGCCAAGGTGCTCGGCGTGGTCCTCTCCGTGGACCACCGTCCGGTGGACGGAGCCGTGGCGGCGCGCTGGCTCGCGGCCTTCACCGAGGCCGTTCAGAACCCGGTCCGACTCGTCGTCTGACCCCACCCCGGCGGCGCCGGGCCGGCCGCGGCGTCATCGCCGCGGTCCGCCCGGCACCGCCCACCCCCTGGGCCGCAGTCCGCGTCCGGCGGCTGCCAGAGCACTCCAGAAGGACACCGATGTCTTTGATCCGCGCTTCCCGCACACCAGGTGCGGCCCCATCGAACGAACCCCCGCGCGACGCGCTCGGCGAGCTGGACCGGCGCAATCTGCGGCGGCTGATGCCGCTGCTGCTGGCCGCCTACATCATGTCGTTCCTGGACCGGACCAACATCGGCCTGGCCAAGGAACGCCTGGAGGTCGACCTCGGCATCTCCGCCGCGGCCTACGGCCTGGGCGCGGGGCTGTTCTTCCTCACCTACGCGATCTCCGAGGTGCCCAGCAACCTGATCATGTACCGCGTGGGCGCCCGCTGGTGGATCACCCGGATCATGCTCACCTGGGGCGTCATCTCCGCCTGCATGGCCTTCGTACAGGGTGAGAAGTCCTTCTACGCCATGCGGCTGCTGCTCGGCGCCGCCGAGGCCGGGCTGCTGCCGGGCATCCTGCTCTACCTCACCTACTGGTTCCGCTCCGAGAGCCGCGGCAGGGCCATCGGGCTGCTCCTGCTCGGCGCCTCCATCGCCAGCGTCGTCGGCAACCCGCTCGGCGGACTGCTCATGGAGATGGACGGGATCGGCGGCTGGCACGGCTGGCAGTGGATGTTCGTCATCGAAGGCGCTCCCTGCCTCTTCCTGGCGGTCGCCATCTTCCGGTTCCTGCCCGACAGCCCGGCCAAGGCGCCCTGGCTGACGCCGGAGGAGGCCCAACAGGTCCAGGACGCGGTCGCCCGCGAGCAGGCCGAGGGAGCCGAGGCGGCCGGTAACGGCTCGGGATCCGGCTTCCTGCTGACGGTGCTGCGCGACAAGCAGATGCTGCTGGCCATCTTCGCCAACTGGACCCACCAGGTCGCCCTGTACTCCGTCGTCTACTTCCTGCCCGGCATCATCGGCGGCTGGGGCGACCTCTCGCCGTTCACCATCGGCCTGCTCACCGGACTGCCCTGGCTCACCGCGGCCGTCGGCGCCGTGCTGGTGCCGCCGCGCGCGACCACGCCCCGGCGCTCCCGCAACTTCGTGGTGGTCGGCCTGCTGATGATGTTCACCGGCCTCGTCGTCGCCGCCCTCGCCGGCCCCGTCATCGCCCTGCTCGGCTTCTGCTTCACCGGCCTGGCGTTCTTCGTCGTCCAGCCCCTCCTGTTCAACTTCCCCGCCACCCGGCTCTCGGGCAAGACCCTCGCAGGCGGCATCGCACTGCTCAACACCATCGGCATCACCGGCGGCTTCGTCGGCCCGTACATCATGGGCTACGCCGAGGACGCCACCGGCAACCACCTGTCCGGCCTGTGGGTGTCCATCGTCCTGCTGGCCCTCGGCGCGGTGGCGGCCACCCGCCTGCGCTTCTCCCCCAAGTCCTGAGCGGGACCGGCGTCGGCTCCTTCGGTCCGGGGGAGCCGGCGCCGGCACCCGGTCCGGGACAACGGGCACCGGTACCCGGTCCGGGACAGCCGGTGCCGGACGAGACCGGGCGGCGGCTCATCGGGGGCAAGGATCTCGCCGAGTTCTCAGTGGAGCCGGCCAAGGGCGGTGACGGTGCGGAGAACGCTTCGTCCACCCCGGGCCGCCACGCCTGCCCCTGGATTGTCACCGTGGTGAACTCGGCGATATCGCCGCCCAGGTGGAGATCCAGGCAGGCCCGCATCGGCTTCCGGGGCGGGTGGGAGCCACGCGGCACGGTACGGGCGGGCCTCCGGCCGGAGGCCGGTTCTTACGCAGCCGATCCCCGGCTCGGGGTGGTCGTGGTGGGTGCGGGGCCGGCGGGCCGACTTCCAGATACCGTCGGTGCCCGGGTGGAAGTTCCAGGCGGCCCTGTCGGCAACGTCATCGGCGGCGGGCTCGCCGACCTTTGGGGGACGAGGAGCTCCGCGAGCGTGAGGCACCGCCCGTACGGCTCCGTGAACGTGAGGCCGTCCAGGGCGCCGGCCGGTGTGGCGGGCAGCGGGGAGGGGCACACCGGAGCCCCGCCGGACACGGCGGCTCGGAAGGAGTTCCCGCCCCGATGCCGTGTGCCATCGGGCCGGCCCGGGCGGGATCGGTGTATCCCCGCGCCCGGACGAGGTCAGCCAACGAGGGAACGCCTGTCATGCGTTCGCTCCACTCTTCGATCGTGCGCCTCCTGAACTCATTATCGTACACATTGTTCGGTAACTTGACCAGAGATGGGCAGCGAAGACGGCCGCGTGGGCGGGGCGCCTCAGGGGGTGAGGTCGAGGGCCCCCGGTGCATCGGACGGGGTGAGCCCGGTGGCCCAGACGCGACCGTAGACCGACAGATCGCGCAGGTGGGCGGTGATCTCGGCGGCGCCGTAGCCGGTGTCGTTCTCCACCCACCAGGTGAGCAGGGCGATGAGTTCTCCCGTCCAGGCCCGCGCGACAACGTCCAGAGGGATCCTCGGGGCCACCGCGAGTTGCTCGACCCGCGTACGGAAAGCGGCTTCGGCGTGCATGCAGATGAGGTCCGCGAACTCGCGCAAAGCGCGGCCGTCGCCCTCGCCCCGCAGGATGACCTGGTAGACGGGCTTCTCCTGCTCGGCATGTTCGAAGATGTACTTCACCGGCAGTCCGGTGAACCCTTCCGCATGCGCCTGTCGCATCGCCGGCAGGAGGCGTTCGCGGTCCTCGGCCAGGTCGCGGACGATGCCGACCAGGAGGTCCTCCTTGTCGCGGTAGTGCGCGTAGAAGGTGGCGCGGCCGACATCGGCGCGCTCGGTGATCTCCTCGACCGTGACCGCGTGGAACCCCTTGTCCAGGACCAGTTCGACCAGGGCCTGGCGCAGTGCGGCACGCGTCCTGCGGACGCGGCGGTCTCCCGCGGGCTTCATGTCCATTTCGCTTCCTTCTCCTCCGGACCGTTGACCTGACCCTAACGCTGCCCTTACGTTTCCGCACACCAAGATTGATACCCGACACTCTGTTCGGAAACTCTGGAGGTGTGATGAATCTCGGGCGGTACGTACGCCGGACTGCTGGCCATCAACCCGGAGCCGAGGCTGTGGTCTGCGGACCGGTCCGGCTGACGTATGCGGAACTCGACGATCACAGCGACCGCCTCGCGACGGCTCTGCGCGCACTCGGCCTGAGCCGGGGCGACCGCGTGGCGATCCTCGCCGACAACCGAGCCGAACTGGTCGTCACGGAAGTCGCCCTCTACAAGGCCGGCCTGGCCCGAGTGCCGATCAACGCCAGGCTCGGCGCCGCCGAGGTGGCCCATCTGCTCGCCGAGTCCGACGCGCGGGTGCTCCTGACGGACGCCGCCCACCTGGACATCGCCCGCGCGACAGTGCCCGGCACGGGCGTGAGGACCGTACTCGGCTACGACGGCCCGAACGATCTCGGCACCGGCTACGCCGAGACCCTCGCGGGCACCGGGCCGGAACCCGTCGACACGGACTGCGACGAGGGCGACATCGCCGTACTGCATTTCACCTCGGGCTCCACCGGCAAGCTCAAGGCGGCGGTCCAGACATACGGAAACAGGCTCGCCCTGATGCGCAAGTCGGTGATGAGCGCCGACACCCGGGTCGGTCCCGGCGGCCGGCAGATCCTGGCCGGGCCGGTCACCCACGCCTCCGGCATGCCGCTGATGGGGATCTTCTTCGCCGGCGGCTGCGCGATCGTCCTGCCGCGTTGGGACGCCGAGGAGTTCCTCGCCACCGTCCAGCGCGAGCGTGCCACCCACGCCTTCGTCGTGCCGACCATGGTCAACACCGTGCTCGCACTGCCGAACGCCCGCGACCACGACCTGTCCAGCCTGCGCCAGCTGACCTACGGCGCCGCGCCGATGTCACCGGCCCGCATCAGGGCCGCCTGGGACCTCTTCGGCCCCGTCCTCTCCCAGGGATACGGGTGCGGCGAGACCACCTCCGGCGTGCTGTTCCTCTCCACCGAGGACCACCGGCGCGCGATCGAGGGTGAGGACGAAGAACTGTTGCTGTCCTGCGGACGTCCGCTCGCCGAGGCGGAGGTCGCCATCGTCGACGACGGCGGAAAGCCCGTACCGGACGGGGAGATCGGCGAGATCGCCGTGCGCGGGCCCGATGTCGTGCCCGGCTACCACAACGAGCCGGAACTCACGGCGGAGACCTTCCGGGACGGCTGGTTCCTCACCGGCGACCTCGCCCGGCGCCGCGCGGACGGCTACGTCTTCATCGTCGACCGGAAGAAGGACATGATCGTCTCCGGCGGGTTCAACATCTACGCCGTCGAGGTCGAGTCCGTCCTGCACCAGCACCCCGACGTGTACGAGGCCGCCGTCGTCGGCGTCCCCGACGAGCAGTGGGGCGAGGCCGTCACGGCGGTCGTCGTGAGGCGCGACGGCGCCACCCTCACGGAGGCCGACCTCGTCGACTTCTGCGCCGAGCACCTCGCCCGTATGAAGAAGCCCCGCTCGGTCGACTTCGTCGCCGCGCTGCCCCACAACCCCAACGGCAAGATCGACCGCCGCGCCATCCGCGACCGCTACTGGGCGGGCGCCGAACGCCGCGTCAACTGAACAGGATCACCGGCATGCCCTTCACCCTCGAACCCTCCTACGACGACAACCCCCGCCTCCAGGACCTCGTCCTCCGCCTCCGTGCCTATCTGCGCGACGAACTCGTCCCGTACGAGCACGAGCGCGGCATCACCGCCGAGACCAAGCTCGACCGCCCCACCCTCGAACACGTCTGGAAACGCAGCGCTGAACTCGGCTTCTACGGCATCAGCCTGCCGCCGGAGCTGGGCGGTCAGGGCCTGAACTTCTCCGAACTGTGCGCGCTCAAGGAGGAGCTGACCGCCTCCGGCGCCGCGCTCTCGCACTCCGTCCTCGGCGACATGGGCGGACCCCTGCGCGTCGGCGCGATCGTCAAGTACGCCACCGAGGACCAGCGGGAGCGCTACCTGATGCCCGTCGTCCGGGGCGAGCGGGCGTGCTGCTTCTCCATCACGGAAGAGGACGCGGGCTCCGACGTACGCCGGATGACGACCACCGCCACCCCGGACGGTGACAGCTACGTCCTCAACGGCAAGAAGGTGTTCAGCTCCGCCGCCCCCTTCGCGGACTTCGCCATCGTCGTGGCCCGCATGGCCGGCGATGAGGAGGAGGCTTACAGCGCTTTCCTCGTCGACCTGGACACCCCCGGCTGCACCGTTCTGGAGGGTGAAGTCCCCATGTCCGGCCAGCAGATGGAAGGCGATCTCGTCTTCGACGACTGCCGGATCCCGGCGGCGAACCTGCTCGGCGAGATCGGCCAGGGCCTGCGCATCGGCATCGGCCGCATCACCCTCAACCGCCTGCTGCACTGCCCGTCCCTGATCGGCGCCGCCCGTCGTGCCTGGGACCTGTCCCTTCAGTACGCGATGAACCGCGTCGTCTTCGGCCAGCCGCTCCTCGCCCACCAGGCGATCCACCACAAGATCGCCGAGATGGCCACCGAGATCTACGCCGCCCGCGCGATGGTCATGACCACCGCCGCCAAGGCCGACCGGGGCGACAACGTCTCCGTCGAGGCCAACATGTGCAAGCTCTTCACCTCCGAGGCGGCCTTCCGCGTCGCCGACCAGGCCGTCCAGATCCACGGCAAGGCCGGCCTGACCCGCGGCAACGAGGTCGAACAGATCTTCCGCACCCTGCGCATGTACCGGATCGTCACCGGAACCACCGAGATCCACAAGAACGCCATCGCCAAGGGCCTGATCTGACCGACCACCTTGGTGTCCGGGCGGCACCGCGGGCCCCGCAGCCGGGGCCCGCGGCCACGGGGAACCGCCCACTCGCCCCCCTGCCCCACTCGCATCCGCAGGAGCCGCCCCATGGCACCGCACACCGCCGCGCAGCCGCGGCCCACCGACGCCCCGGACCCCACTCCCGAGCGCCGCCGCGCCTGGCTGGTCACCGCCTTGATCGTGACGTTCATGGTCATCAACTTCGCCGACAAATCGGTCTTCGGCCTCGCCGCCGTTCCGATCATGGAGGAGCTGGACCTCAGCAACAGCACCTACGGCCTGATCTCCAGCTCCTTCTACTTCCTCTTCAGCCTCTCCGGACTGCTCGTCGGATTTCTCTCCACCCGCCTCTCCAGCCGCATCCTGCTCTTCGGCATGACGCTGCTGTGGGCCGTCGCGCAGCTACCGGTCCTGGTCGTGGCCTCGGTGCCCACCCTGCTCGCCGGCCGCATCCTGCTCGGCGCCGCCGAGGGACCGGCGGCCTCCATGTCCATGCACGCCCTGTACAAGTGGTTCCCGCCCGAGCGCCGCGCCCTGCCCTCGGCCCTCCAGATCGGCGGAGCGGCTCTGGGCACGCTCATCGCGGCACCCCTGGTGACCTGGCTCATCGAGGGATACGGATGGCGCTCGGCGTACGCCGTCCTCGCCGCCGTCAGCGCGATCTGGGCGCTGGGGTGGTGGCAGATCGGTCACGACGGCCCCTACGATCACGCCCGCTCCGGCCCCGGCGCCGGGAAGGGTGAAGATCCTCGGCTGCCCTACCGCAGGCTCCTGTCGACCGGCACCATCCTCGGCAGCATCTCCAGCGCGTTCGGCGCGGAATGGGCGCTGTCCCTCAGCCACGCCTGGCTGCCCGCCTATCTCAGGACCGAGCTGGACATGTCGGCGGAGTCCACCGCGACCACCATCAGCGTCATCTCCGGTTACGGCCTGCTCCTGCTGCTCGCCGTCTCCCCGGTCGTGGACGCGCTCAAGGCGCGCGGCGTCAGCAGCCGTTGGTCGAGCGGGGCGGCCCAGAGCATTGCGGTGTGCGTCGCGGGCTGCGCGATGGCCGCCTTCCCGTTCATCGGGAGCACCGTGGGCCGTCTGGTCCTGATCGGACTGGCCTTCGGCACGATCGCCATCGCCATTCCCCTGCACTACATGACCGCGGCCGAGGTCGTGCCCACCTCTCAGCGCGGCGCCGTCTTCGGCATCGTCGCCGGACTCGGCACCCTGCCCGGCCTCGTCGCACCCTCTCTGACCGGCCACCTCATCGACACGGCCGAGTCTCCCGCCGACGGCTACACCACAGCGTTCCTCACCGCCGCCGCGGTGATGCTCGTCGCCGGTGTGCTCGCCCTGACCGCCATCCGGCCAGAGCGCGATGCCCGTCGTCTGGGCCTGGACCACGGGCCGGCGGACGGAGCGCACTGAGATCGGCTCCCGCCGGCCTCGGCGCGCAGCTTCGGCGCGGCGGCTGGGCGCGGCGGTGCCGGCTCCGGAAGCCGGCGGTTCCCCGGCCCGTGAAGCGACCCGAGTCGCCCCTCACCCTCGCCCGCCCCTCGGTACCCGGCCATCCGTTCTTGCGCTCCAACAGCGCCGGCAACCCCCACACACAGGCCGGAGCCGACTCTCGCGGCTCGCTCCGCGTGAACCGGTGGGCAAACGCTCGTGCAACCCAGCGAGCCCGTCCGGCCACCGACGAGCATCCGCCTCGGACATGTCCCCACCCATGAATAGCCCAAGAGCGAACCGAACACCCCTTCCCGGCAAGCACCGTTGCAGTACCAGCTCGCCCGAGCTGCCCGGGCAGCCCGGGCGAACAGGCAGGGGTCAGGTGCCGGACGGAACGGGGGGTTCGGCGCCGGACGGAACGTGGGGTCAGGTGCCGGAGAGCGCAGCGGTGTAGATGTCCGTCATCGCGGTCACGGCCTGCCGGCGGTCCAGGGCCGGGTCCAGGTGGTGCTGGATGTTGATGCCCAGGGTGCCGCCGAGCAGTGCCGTCGCGACGGCCTCCGGGGCGGCGACGTGTGCGCCCGCCGCGCGCAGGTGGTCGGTGTACAGGCCGCGGATCTTGGCATACTCCTCGGCGTACGTCGCACGCAAGGGCGACTCGCGGCTCACCACCTCGATCAGGAGTGTCGAGAAGATGCGCGCCTCGGGTCGGGACATCAGGGCGAAGTTCGCCTCGATCAGCGCCTCGATCCCGGTGTCCGGTCCGGCGGCGTCCAGGCGTTCGCGCATGAAGCCCGCGCCCCACCGGAACGCTTCCTCGACCACCGCCTTCAGCAGCCCGTCCTTCGAGCCGAAGTGCCAGGCCACGGATCCCCGGCTGATGCCGGAGCGCTCCGCCACGGCCTGGACCGACGCCGCGGCAGCCCCGCCCTCGGCGGCGAGTTCCCACGCGGCGGCCACCAGGCGGCGCCGGGTCTCGGCGGAGATCTCCTGCTTGCGGGTCGCACCCACGCGGTGTCCTTCCCAACGTTGCGGCTGCTTGACGCAGCCGATTCTGTCACGCCGACCGGGCGACGCCCCGGGGCCGACGAACCTTGCCTATGTTAGCGATCCAGTTCTATGCTGAACGTCCAATAACCAAGAAGGGCTCGACATGGCACTGATCGACCTCACCCGGACGCTGGACCCCGCCGACCGCGAACGGCTCCCCGAGCAGCTGCGCGCCCTCGCCCCGGTGGTCGCACCCGTCGTGGCCTACGCGCACCCGGCGGGCGAGGGCCGAGAGCAGTTCGCCGCCGCCATGCACTGCAGCATCGAGGACCTGCCCGACGGCGAGGGCTGGGGCGCGGAACTGCTCACCGACTTCAACACCCACCTCGGCACCCATGTCGACGCCCCGCTGCACTACGGCTCGACCTGTGAGGGCAGGCCCGCCCGTACCATCACCGACATTGCCCTCGACGAGCTGTGGTGCGAGGCGCTCGTGCTGGACCTGCGCGGCCGGTGCGAACCGGACGCCCCGATCACCGTCGAGGCACTGGAGTCCGCCCTCGCCGACAACGGCGCCCCGGTCCCGGCCGGTGGGGCGATCCTGCTGCGCACCGGCCAGGAGCGGTACGGGCTGTCCGACCCCGAGTTCTTCCGCTACCCGGGCATGAGCCGCGAGTCGACGCTGTTCCTGGCCGACCTCGGGGCCAAGGTCCTGGGCACCGACGCGGCGGGTTGGGACCTGAGCTTCTCCGTGATGGCGGGCAAGTTCCGTGAAAGCGGCGACAACTCCGTGCTGTGGGACGGTCACCGGGCCGGCCGTGAGCGGGAGGTCTTCATCGTCCAGCAGCTGACGAACCTCGCCGCCCTGCCCCCGTCGGGGTTCCGGGTGGCGTTCTTCCCCATCAAGATCGCCCGTGCGAGCGCCGCCCCGGCCCGCGTCGTGGCCTTCGTCTGACACCCCGGCCCTTGCTGAGGATCTGACACCCCCGACCCTTGCTGAGGATCTGATCTTCCAGCCCCTGCTGAGGATCTGATCCCCGGCTCCTGCTGAGAAGAGGAACCGGCTGTGAAACTCGCAACCGTGGAGCACGACCGTGTCGAGCGGACCGCGCTCGTGCTCGACCAGGGCGAGCGCCTGTTGCTGCTCGACCGCGCCCACCGCCTGGTGACCGGTGAGCACGCCCCCGCGCTGACCACCATGCAGGCGATCATCGAGGGCGGCGAACCCGTGCGGCAGACCCTGGAGCGGCTCGCCGAACAAGTCCCGCCCGAAGCGGTCGTCGCCGCGTCCGAGGTGCGCTGGCTGTCCCCGCTGCCCCAGCCCGTGCAGATCCGGGACTTCGGCAGTTTCATGGATCACTTCCGCAATGCCCGCTCCCGGATCCAGGGCATCCCGGCCGACCAGGTCGAACTTCCCGCCATCATGCTCGAACGCCCGCTGTACTACGTGACCAACCGGCTCTCCGTGACCGGCCACGACAGCGACATCCACTGGCCCGCCTACTCCTCGGTGCGGGACTACGAGCTGGAGTTCGCCTGCGTGCTGGGCCGCGGCGGCACGGACATCCCCGCGACGGACGCCCCCTCGCACATCTTCGGCTACCTGATCTTCAACGACTTCAGCGCCCGAGACACCCAGCTGGAGGAGATCGCCACGGGCCTGGGCCTGAGCAAGAGCAAGGACTTCACCGACGCGAACGTCCTCGGCCCATGGATCGTCACCGCCGACGAGCTCGGCGACCCGTACCGGCTCACGATGACCGCCCGCATCAACGGCGAGGAGGTCAGCCGGGGCACCTCCGCCGACATGCACCACAGCTTCGCCGACATGATCGCATTCGCCTCCCGGTCGACCCGGCTGCATGCCGGAGAGGTCCTGTGCTCGGGCACCGTGCCCACCGGCTGCGGGCTGGAACACGGCCGCTTCCTGGAACCGGGCGACACCGTGGAACTCGAAGTCTCCGGCCTGGGCGTGCTGCGCAACCGGGTCGTGTCATGAACCGCGAAGCACTCATCCTCGGCGTCGGCGCCACCCCCTTCGGCCGCCACCTCGACCGCTCCGCCGGCGATCTCGCCGGCCAGGCCGCACACGAGGCACTGCGCGACGCCGGACTCGCCCCGGCCGATGTCGGCGCCGTCTTCCACGCCACGGTCAGCCAGAAGGCGATCGACGGCCAGCACATGATCCCCGGCCAGGTCGCCCTGCGCCCGCACGGGTTCGCCGGGGTACCCGTAGTGAATGTGGAAAACGCCTGCGCGGGCGGCGCCACAGCCCTGTGGCTGGCGATCGCCCACGTACGGGCAGGCCTGTCGGACACCGCCCTGGCCGTCGGCGTGGACAAGCTCGTCTGCGCCGACCCCGCCCAGGGACTGGCGGTGTTCGACGGAGCCATGGACGTCGCCCACCGCGAGGAGACCCTGGCCGCGCTCGCCGCCCTGACCGACCCCCTGCCGCCCGAACTGACCGTGGACGGCGACCGGTCGGTGTTCATGGAGATCTACGCCTCCCTGGCCCGCGCCCACATGCAGCGCTTCGGCACCACCGAAACCCACCTGGCCGCGGTCGCGGCGAAGAACCACGCCCACTCCGTCCACAACTCCCGAGCCCACTTCCGCCGGGCGTTCACCACGCAGGAGATCCTGGCCGCACGGCGGGTGGCATGGCCGCTGACGGTGCCGATGTGCTCACCGGTCAGCGACGGGGCCGCCGCCGTCGTCGTGACGCGGGCCGACCTCACCCATGACGAGTCGGCCGTGGCGGTGCTGAGCAGTGTCCTGCTGTCGGGCACCGACCGG
This sequence comes from Streptomyces sp. ML-6, assembly GCF_030116705.1. Lineage (NCBI taxonomy): Bacteria > Bacillati > Actinomycetota > Actinomycetes > Kitasatosporales > Streptomycetaceae > Streptomyces > Streptomyces sp. ML-6. Next base: position 97,980 of record NZ_JAOTIK010000002.1, on the reverse strand, counting down.
GAGGCGGACGACGCCGGACGGCACATCGGCCGCCGGGCCGCACGTGCCGCCTACGAGAAGGCCGGCATCGCTCCGCAGGACATCGACGTGGCGGAGGTCCACGACGCCACCGCCTTCGGCGAGATCCAGCAGGTGGAGAACCTGGGATTCTGTCCGATCGGCGACGGCGGACCGTGGTCGGCCTCGGGCGCCGGCGCGCTCGGCGGCACCCTCCCGGTCAACCCGTCGGGAGGACTCGAATCGCGCGGCCACCCGGTGTCCGCCACCGGACTGGCGCAGATCCACGAACTGGTCACCCAACTACGCGGCCGGGCGGGCAAGCGCCAGGTCCCCGACGCGCGCATCGCCATCGCCGAGAACGGCGGCGGCCTCTACGGAATCGAGGAGGCGGTGGCCTCCGTGACCATCCTGGGGAGAACACGATGACACCCGGATACGCGGACCTGATCCTGTCGGCGCTGCGCAGACGGCCCGAGCGCACCGCCTTCCGCTTCACCGGCGACGACAAGACCAAGCACACCTGGACCTATGGCGAGACCGCGGAACGGATCGAACGCACCGCGGCCGCGTTCGGACAACTGGGTCTCACACCCGGCGACGGGATCGCCCTGCTGTGCGGCCCGAACCCGCAGGCGTTCACCGTCATGGCCGCCGCCTGCCTGGCCGGAATGCGCTACACCGCCCTGCACCCGCTGGCCACCGCGGACACCGACCGGACCATCCTGCGCGACAGCGCGTCCGACTACCTGGTCGTGGACGACACCCGCTTCGCCGCCCGCGCCCGCCCCGACGGCACCAAGGTGATCACCCTCGCCGAACTCGACCGCCTCGCCGCCGACACGCCCCCCGGCCCCGACGACCCGCGCGGCCCCGCCCTCTACCTCTTCTACACCGGCGGCACGACCGGCGAACCCAAGGGCGTGATGCTGCGCGACCGCTCCCTGCTCGCCAACGCCTGGGCCTCCTCCACCTGGGCCTGGCCACCGGACACCCACTTCCTGATCACCACCCCCATGTCGCACGCCGCCGGGCTCCTCGTCGCCCCCGGCCTGCTCCACGGCGCCGGCTTCGAACTCCACCCCTCCTTCGACCCGGACCGCGTCATCGACGCGATCGAACGCGACGGCGTGAGCGCCACGTTCGTCGTCCCCACGATGTTGTACTCCCTGCTCGACCACCCCCGCCTCCCCACGGCCGACCTGTCAGGGCTGAACTGGGTCCTCTACGGCGCCGCACCCGCCGACCCCGCCCGCCTCGCCCAGGCACACCGGCTCCTCGGCCCCGTACTCAGCCAGCACTACGGCCAGGCCGAGGCTCCCAACGCGCTGACCGTCCTGGACCCGGCCGAGCACCGCGACGACCCGAACGTCCTGGGCAGCTGCGGCCGGCCGATGCCCGGCGTGGAAATCGCCCTGCTCGACCCGCACGGCAGGCACGTACCGGCAGGCGAGCCCGGCGAGCTGTGCGTCCGAGGACCGCTCGTGATGGACGGCTACTGGAACAAGCCCGAACAGACAGCAATCGCGCTCGACGGAGGCTGGCTGCACACCGGTGATGTCGCCCGCCGGGACGACACCGGCCTGATCACCATCATCGACCGGATCAAGGACATCATCATCACCGGCGGCTTCAACGTCTACCCGCGCGAAGTCGAGGACGCCCTCGCCACACACCCGGCCGTCGCCGCCAGCGCCGTCTACGGCACACCCGACCCGCACTGGGGCGAAGCCGTCACCGCCACCGTGGTCCTGCACCCCGGACAGCAGGCCACCCCAGCCGATCTGACGGAGCACGTCCGTGCCCGCAAGGGCGCACTCTGGGCCCCGAAACTGCTCCGGCTCGCCGATTCGCTCCCCCTCACCGCCCTGGGCAAGGTGGACCGGAAGAAACTCCGCAACCAGCCCTGAACAGGGCTCGGGCGGGTAAACCGCCGCACCTGCCCGGACGACGATTGCCCGGCGGCACCGGCACGGGACCCCGGTGGACCTGTCCTGGAAATGACAGGTCCACCAAGACCTCCTGCACACCCGGCCGCGCAGGAGGAGCGGGGCGCTCTCCCTCCGTTCGCAGACGAGGCAGTCTCTCGGGCCGGCCGACCAGGACATACCGGCCGTGTACGGGCCGGGCACGGCTGGCTCTGTCACGCATTCGGCGGTGCCTGAATGCCGACGTCGAAGTGCCTGGTCCGGCATCCAAGCGCAGCAGACGCAGACACGTCCTCAAGCCGGACGGGCGCTGCCTCACTGGTGGCGTTACCTGCACCGACCTGGGAACAGCGCTGCCGACGACGGCACGGAAGCGGCAGTTCGCCGAGGCATGCTGAGATGCGGCATGTCACCCGTACCGCACGGCACCCCCACCGAACCTCCGTGGGGTAGGCCGTCGGCCGCGGCTTGAAGCAGTGGCGGACGTTCTTCTGATTGCGAGGGAGGAGCTGGCCGAGGCCCTGGCCGTGTCCGCCGCCGAGACGACTGCCGTGACCGAGGCGGAGCAGGAAGCCGTCTGGCGCTGAGAAGCACCAGCCGCTGACCTGGGCCGACGGCGAGGCCATCGGTTTCATGAGACACCCTGAACGCGAAGAACTACTCCACGACCACTGCCTGATCCTGAACCGCGTGCAGCACACTGATGGATGCCGAAACCGCCACCACCGCAATCAAGGATTCCTGGTCATGAGCGGCATCTACGACGCCCAGTACGGGCCCACCACCGAGCAGTAAGGGCCACGACCATGAACAGCGCCAACACCTACCGCGACGCGGCTCTTCAGGACCGCGTCGACGAGAACCGGCAACTCCGCCGCGACGCCGCCCGCGCCCTGGAGCTCATCGAACGAGGACGAACTGTTGGCGTTCTACGACTTCCCCGCCGAGCACTGGATCCACCTGCGGACAACCAACCCCGTCGAGTCGACCTTCACGACCGTCCGTCTGCGGACCAAGGTCACCAAGGGTGCCGGATCCCGGGCCGCCGCCCTGGCGATGGTCTTCAAGCTCGTCGAGGCCGCCCAGGCCCGCTGGCGAGCCGTGAATGCACCCCACCTCGTTGCCCTCGTCCGCGCCGGGGCCTGTTTCGAACGCGGCCAGCTCGTTGAACGGCCGCAGACGACCGCGGCGTGAATAGGGTGGCGGGCCTGCCTCGAAGTTCGAGATCATCCGGTCATGTTGGATGGCACGGCAGGACAGGACCTTCCGGTCGGCTTCGGGTTCCGGCCGTATCGCGGCGACGAAGACCACGGCGCCATGGCTGCGGTGCGGCGGGGGTGTGCTGAACGGGACCGGGTCGATGCCCAGTCGGTTGTGGAAGGGCTCCCGACAGCAGCCGAGATCGCGGAAGCTTCTGCCAAGTTGGAGGAGCCGTCCAAGAACCAGATCCTGGTGGTGTGCGACGGGAGCGTCGTCGGCTACTCGACGATCCGGTGGTGGCAGGAGCGGGACGATACGTGGCTATACCTGCACCGCGGCTACCTCTTGCCCGAGCATCGCGGCCAGGGCATCGGCTCAGAGATGCTGAGCTGGGCCGAAGAGCGGATCCGCCGGCTCGTCAAACAGCATGGAACGGCGCGGACGGCAGTGATCGGCGCGAACGCCATGACCTCCGAGCAGGATGCCACGGCACTTCTGCGCGCAGCCGGCTACCGACGTGTCTTCAGTCTGGTCGAGCTGGAGCTGGGCGATCTGCAGCAGATGCCCGAGCCGGGCGACGAACTGCCGGCCGGGATACGGACGGGGCCGATCGGGACAAGCCACTACCGTGCAGCCTGGAGGACGGTCGTCGATTCGTACGCGGACAGCGGCTTCACTCAGAGATGGCCGTTCCAGGACTTCGTCGACACCGCCGACCCGGCATGCTGGAGGGCTGCCTGGAACGGGCAGGACATGGTCGGCGTCGCCCTCTGCTCCATCCGCCGTCACGACCACACCGTGGGCGAGGTAGAAGAGCTGAGTATCCGGACGGATCAGCGACGCCTCGGAATCGGCCGGGCCCTGCTACTGGACGGGCTGCAAAGCCTTCGCGAACAGGGTGCAACGATCGCCCGGCTGTTCACGGGCACGGCAAATCCACACCGGTCCTACGACCTCTACGAGAGCGTGGGGTTCCGGCGGCAGAACGAATACGTCCGCTACCGCAAGCCGCTTGCTTGATCGACCGGCCATCGGGCTGTCCGGTCATCCACAGGATTTGACAATAGCTCAGCGTCGACATCACCAACCCGTGCGGCCACCGTCACGTCACGGTTCTCCGGCGGCCCGAGCGACGTAGGACTTCGCGACCAGTTCCTCCACCAGAGCGCTCTTCGCCCTCGAGTAGTCCCGTCTGCCCTGGCTGTCGGCGCGGAACCGCTGTGCGAGGGCCACCTTCAACGCACTGTAGCGCCGGACTTCATCGGGCCGCTGACGTAGGTAGTCACGGAGCAAGACGTGATCAAGGTGGGGTCTGGATCCTTTGACCACGCTGTACAGGTGATGCTCGGGAGCCGCAGGAGGGGCTTGAAAGGCCTCCCGCCCCGGAATCCCCAAATCGCCTTCGTGCCGGTAGCCCCGCTCGGAAAGCCGGGAGATCAGCGCGGGCATGGTGGCCTCCTCGGCCACCACGATGTCGAGGTCGATGATCGGCTTGGCGGCACATCCGGGCACGGCTGTGCTTCCGACATGCTCGATGGATACAGCCAGGTCCGCGGCATGAGGTGCAAGCCGCTGCCGCAGGTCCTCAAACCGCTCGGGCCATCGGGGGTCATAGTCGCCGACCACGATCATGCCAGTCATGCCAGCAGTCTCGCAGGATCGCCAGGGCCCATCGAATCGCTCTGACGGCCCCGGCTATCGCGTACCGAGTCGTAACGGACCGCAGGGACGCGGAACGCAAGTAATTGGTCGGCCGCGTATTTCTGAAGCATGCATGATCGCCCGTGTGGTACCCGTCTCGCCCACCACATTGCGGTGCTCCGATAACCTGCGGCCTGGCCTGTGAGGGCGGCACCACCACGGATCTCGTCGCCGAGTATTACGCCCAGCGCGCCTCGGCAGGCCTCATCATCACGGAGGGCATCCAGCCGTCCGTGGTGGGCCAGGGCCACCAGACCGGGTCCTCCCCGCCGATCCGGGCCGACGGTATCCGTACTCCTGGCGTTGAATCCGTACTGCCCTGGCGCCGAGCCGGTTCCGCTGCTGCCGGATTGTCGTCGGGCCGACGCGCGGTACCGCCTCCGAGCGAGCCCTGACCGCACGCACCTTCGAGCTCGCGGTGTTACAAAGAGCACTGGGTTAGTCGTTTCGGCCGATTCCGGAGCGCACAGATGCGGTCACTCACGGGCAAACGCCCCCGGAGCCTCGCAGGCCAGGTCTTCGCCCTGCAGGTGGTTGTGGTCGTGCTCCTCGTGGCTGCTTCGGTGCTGGCACTCGTAGTGCAGGCCCGGCACGCCAGCAGTACGGAGGCGCGAAACCGCTCCGTCGCCGTCGCGCAGACGTTCGCCCATTCACCGGTCCTCCTGACCGCGCTGAAGGCTCCTGATCCTTCCAGAGTGCTCCAGCCGCTCACCGAGGCGGGGCGGAAGGCGGCGGGCGTCGATTTCATCGTGGTGATGGACACGAACGGGATCCGCTACACGCATCCCCGGCCTGAGCTGATCGGGAAGAGGGTCGTCGCCACCATCGCACCGGCGCTGGCCGGCCACGTGTACACCGAGACGGTCAACGGCCCGCTCGGCCGCGAGGCGCAGACGATCGTCCCCGTCCACGATCACTCGCAGGTCGTCGCCCTGGTGGCCGCCGGCGTGAAGATCGAGAAAGTGACCGGAGCGGTGGCGCGGCAGATTCCGATCATCCTCGGCGCAGGAACGATCGTGCTCGGAGTGGCCACGGTCGGAACGGCCCTGGTGACCAGGCGGCTGCGGCGGCAGACCCACCGTCTGGGCCCTGCCGAGATGAATCGCATGTACGAGCACCACGACGCGGTGCTGCATGCCGTACGCGAAGGTGTGCTCATCGTCAGCAAGGACGGCCGACTGCTGCTGGCCAACGACGAGGCCAGACGGTTGCTGGATCTGCCGGTCGACGCCGAGGGGCGACGCATCTCGGACTTGTCCAGCCTTGATCCCGGCATGGTGGAGCTGCTGGCCTCAGGGCGCGCGGCCACGGACGAAGTGCATCTCGTGGGGGGCCAGCTGCTCGCGGTGAACCAGCGGCCCACGGATCGTCACGGTGGCCCCCGGGGGACAGTCACGACCTTGCGTGACTCCACAGAACTGCGGGTGCTGTCCGGCAGGGCGGAGAACGCCCGCGAGCGGCTGAACCTGCTGTACGACGCGGGCCTCGGTATCGGCACCACGCTCGATGTGGTGCGCACGGCCGACGAACTGACCGAGATCGCGGTCCCCCGGCTCGCCGACTTCGCAACCGTCGATCTGGCCGAACCGGTCCTCCACGGTGACGAGCCGACCAGTACGGACACGGGCATGCACCGCACCGCTGTACACGGCATCCGGGACGACCATCCCCTGTACAAAGTCGGCCAGCTGATCAGCTTTCTCCCCTCCACACCCCAGGCCCGGGCCTTCGCCACCGGTCGGCCGGAGCTGGTGCCCGACCTGTCCACCACACCCGGCTGGCTCGCCCAGGACCCGGAGCGAACACGAATGATCGTCGGTTACGGCATCCATTCGCTCATCACGGTCCCCCTCCAGGCACGGGGCGTCATCCTGGGCATGGCCAACTTCTGGCGCTCCGAGAAGCCCCAGCCGTTCGAGGAGGACGATCTGTCCCTGGCCGAAGAGCTGGTCGCGCGGGCAGCCGTCAGCATCGACAACGCCCGCCGGTACACCCGTGAGCACGCCATGGCCGTGACTCTGCAGCGCAGCCTGCTCCCGCGGGCCCTGCCCGAACAGAGCGCGCTCGACGTCGCCCATCGCTACCTGCCCGCAATCTCCGGGGTGAGCGGCGACTGGTTCGACGTGATCCCTCTCCCGGGCAGCCGGGTGGCGCTGGTCGTCGGGGATGTCGTCGGCCACGGCCTGCACGCGGCCGCAACAATGGGACGACTGCGTACGGCCGTACACAACTTCTCCACACTCGACCTGCCGCCCGACGAGATCCTCCACCACCTCGACGACCTGGTCGGGCGCATCGACCAGGAGGAGGCGGGAACCGCCGCCGATGCGGGAATCGTAGGGGCCACCTGCCTGTACGCGATCTACGATCCCGTCTCCCGCCACTGCGCCATGGCCCGTGCAGGGCACCCACTGCCCGCACTGGTCCGGCCCGACGGCAGTGTGTCGTTCCCCGACCTGCCGGCCGGCCCGCCCCTGGGCCTGGGCGCCATGCCGTTCGAGACGGCCGAACTGGAGGTGACGGAGGGCACGCAGTTCGTCCTCTACACCGATGGGCTCATCGAGGACCGCACCCGGGACATCGACGTGGGGATCGAGCTGCTGCGTCAGGCCCTGGCGTGCCATCCCGACCGGTCGCCGGAGGAGAGCTGCCAGGCGGTTCTCGACGCGCTCCTGCCGGATCGGCCGAAGGACGATGTGGCACTGCTCATCGCCCGGGCGCGGGCGATCCCGCCCGACCATGTCGCCGACTGGGACGTGCCGTTCGATCCTGCCGCTGTGGCGGGAATGCGCGCTGCCGTGGCAGAGCAGGTCGACAACTGGGGTCTGTCCGAGCTTGCGTTCGCCACGGAACTGCTGCTCAGCGAGTTGATCACCAATGCCATCCGCTACGGCTCCGCGCCGGTCACCGTACGACTGCTGTACGACCGCACCCTGACCTGTGAGGTGGCCGACAGCAGCAACACCTCGCCCCATCTGCGCGATGCCGCCGCGATGGACGAAGGGGGCCGCGGCCTGTTTCTCGTGGCACAACTGGCCGAGCGTTGGGGCGCCCGTTACACCCCCCAGGGAAAGGTCATCTGGGCGGAGATGTCGTTGCCCCGGCCCGACGGGAGCGCGGAAGGCGCGGCGCGGTCGGACGTCCTCGACGCGGAAATCTGACCGCTGGACCGGCAGGTCCCCGAAATCTGCGGTGGGTGCTCGGAGTAGTTCAGCGCGTATGCTCGACAGCCGCTTCAGTCGCTTCAGCTCCCTTCCGCAAGGCCTCCTCCGGGCCGCGGAACCCTTCTGGGGTGCGTTTCGAAGGTGCTGGTCACAGCCACTCGTTGTTGGCTGAGACCGGCACGGTCGCCTCGTAGCGGACGGCGAGCTTGTCGTATCTCGTGGGTGCGCCACGAGGCGCCATGGAATCGAGTGAGGTGAGAGACCTTCACCGCCGGGTTGTCGCAGCAACCTGGTTGAAGCTGGGGGAAGTTCGGCTCGGGGGATGCCGAGTCGAGCGGTAAGCAGCCCCGACAACGTCGGGACGGGCTGGCACTGCCAGACGGTCCGGGTCCGGCTAGTGAGACGGGAAGGTGCACGCGAGGAATCAGTGCTTGACGCCCCGTAATTACGACACCGGCTCGAACCTGGCGGATCTGGGCCGGATGCAGTGCACGACCACCGCTAGCCGGTGGTCGACTCCGAAGCCGATTCCACGTATCGGTGAGGAGGCCACGCCGAAAGCCTGCGGCGTAAGCGGGGCGATGCTGCCGGGGTAGAGCTGAGCACCTCACCCGTCGATTGATTCCGTGGTGAACGTGGGAACTGCCCGCGGGCACCCCAAGCCGGACCTCCAGTCCGGTGGAGGGCAGGCCCATCGCCGGCTGATGGCCGTCGGGCAGGACGGAGACTCCGTAGTACTCCGAGGCCGGGAAAGCCGGCCACAGAGGGAAGGGGGTCAGCAAGTCGGCAGTAAGGATGCTGGAATGCCAGGGGGTGGTCGCCGGTGAATTCCGACGAGCTGGAATGGGCCTTTATGAAGGCCGAACGCCGGGTACTGGATATCCAGACCAAGCTGCACCGTTGGGCTGCTGATGATTCTCATCGCAAGTTCGACGATCTGTTCAACCTCGTGGCCGATCCCGCCTTCCTGTTGGTGGCGTGGGACCGTGTCCGGGGAAACAAGGGTGCCCGCACGGCCGGTGTGGACGGGAAGACCGCCCGCTCCATTGAGGCCGGGCCGCCCGCTCCATTGAGGCCGGGCAAGGAGTCGAGATGTTTCTCGGCAGGTTGCGGGATCAGATCAGAGACCGCAGTTTCCGGCCGGTCCCCGTGCGTGAGCGGATGATTCCCAAGGCGAACGGCAAACTCCGTCGCCTTGGGATTCCGACCGTGGTGGACCGAGTGGTCCAGGCGTCCTTGAAACTGGCGCTGGAGCCGGTGTTCGAAGCGGATTTCCTCCCGTGTTCCTATGGGTTCCGCCCGAATCGCCGGGCTCATGGCGTGATCGCCGAGACTCGCTACCTCGCCAGCCACGGATATGAGTGGGTGGTGGAGGGCGACATCACGGCGTGCTTCGATGAGGTCTCGCACCCGGCTCTCATGGAGCGGGTGAGGAATCGAATCGGGGACAAGCGGGTGCTGTCCTTGGTGAAGGCGTTCTTGAAGTCCGGGATCCTGTCCCGGGACGGAGCCTTCACGGACACACGCACCGGAACCCCGCAGGGCGGGATCCTTCGCCGCTGCTGGCCAACATCGCGCTCTCGGTCCTGGACGAGCACATCGCCCAGGGGCTTGGAGGATCAGATGGCACCTCCGAGGATCGGCGCAGGAGACGGCGCCGGGGATTGCCCAACTATCGGCTGGTCCGGTATGCGGATGATTTCCTCGTGCTTGTCTTCGGGCGCCGTGAGCATGCCGAGGAATTACGCGACGAGGTCGCGGAGGTGTTGAAGCCGATGGGCCTTCGCCTGTCGGTGGAGAAGACAAAGATCACGCACATTGACGAGGGCCTTGATTTTCTCGGATGGCGCATCCAGCGCCACCGGAAACCGGGCACTGACCGGCAATACATCTACACCTATCCGGCACGGAAGTCAGTGCGTTCCGCAACGGGCAAGGTGAAGGAACTGACCGGACGGCAGAACGTCGGCTTGTCGCTGGAGTCCTTGCTCCACCGGCTGAACTCGGTGTTGCGGGGATGGTGCGCGTACTTCCGTCCCGGAGTGTCGAACGTCGCTTTCTGTTACCTCAGCCACTACACGTGGATGAGGATGACGCGATGGATCCGGCGCAAGCATCCCGGGATCACTTGGAAGCAGCTCCGTCGACGCTATTACGGCGGTGGCTGGTGGCCTGCCACGGAGGAAGCGGAATTGTTCAACCCGGCAAAGGTGAGCACGACCAGATACCGATACCGGGGAACACTCATCCCGACCCCGTGGCTCACTATGACATGAGGAACTGAGCATCCCGAAACGGGATTTGTGGAGAGCCCGGTGCCCGGAGACGGGCACGCCGGGTTCGGGAGGCGGCTCGGGGAAACCCGCTGGTGGAGACATCGGCAGGGCGCCCCGAGTCGACCTCACCGACCACGCGGTGACGCTTGAGGCGATTGATGCCGCACTCCATCGCATGGCGCTCTTTGCAGTCGGCCATGCCGGACTTCGGCGGCCGGCCACCGAGGAGCCGCGCTTTTTGCGGTTGGCGATCTGGTCACACTTCTCCGGGATCGTGCAGCGGATGCGGATACCGTGCTTGCGCAGGTAGGTGCGGTTCGCGCGGGAGCCGTAGGCCTGCCCCGCACGAACCCCTGTCCGGCCGGGGCACGGGCGGCCCGGCCCGAGCCCGGGCACCCGGATACGCCCAGGATCACTTGGAATCGAGGCGAGCCACCGCGCTGCCCGGCAGTGATCACAAGTGACATCGGCTTCTGGGCAGGCTCGACCGCCAGGTGGAGCCTGGTCGTCAGCCCGCCCCGGGAGCGTCCGAGCCCGTGGTCGTCGGGTTCGGCGAAGATGCCACCTGGCGGCTCGACCTGCATCCCCCTTCTTCTGCGGGCACCCGCCGCATACAGGCGGGCGCGGGAGATGGCCGAGTCACCGAGACGTCCCAGGTGATCAGCGGGGGGCAACAGTCATGCCGGGCCCGGAGGCCAGCGACCCTCTTGCAGGACCGCGAAAAGCATCACGGGGCAGTTTCGTGGATTTCTCCTCCGACTGCCCTCTGCGGCTCGGCTGCGCCCGGCGTACTGCCGATTCTGCCGGCGATCACTGGTGTCACAAGAGGGCGGAACGAGCCGGATCCGCGCAAGCGCGAACGGCCGTGGCCCCGGCGCCCATCTCCGCGCGGGAAACGCGACGACAGGGGGCGCCGGGTCCACGGCCCGCGCCACGTCAGGATCAGCCCTGCGGGACGAGTTTGCCGCGCTTGAGGATCAGGGTCTCGTCGCAGGCGGCGGCGACTTCTTTGGAGTGGGTCACGACGATCACGCACTTGCCCTCGTGGGCCAGTTTCTGGAAGACCTCGATGATCCCGGCGGCGGTCTCGTGATCGAGAGCACCGGTCGGCTCGTCGGCGAAGAGGATGTCGACCTCGCAGGCAAGCGCCCGGGCGATGGCCACGCGTTGCTGCTGACCACCGGAGAGCTGGAGCGTACGTCGCCCCCGATCGCCGGGCTCGATACCGAGGAGGTCGAGGAGTTCGTTGGCGCGCTGCTTCCGGCTGCCGCCCTTGACGCCGGTGATCTCCATGGCGGAGGTCACGTTCTGCACGGCGTTCATGTAGGTCAGCAGGTTCAACGACTGGAACACCGTGGCCACGTGCCGGTTGCGGTACGTGCCCAGGCCCAGTTTCGCCACGTCCTGACCCTTGAAACGGACATGGCCCGAAGTAGGCGCGTCCAGTCCGCTGGCCAGGGACAACAAGGTCGACTTGCCGGAACCGGACGGGCCGACAATCGCGTACATGCGGCTGGCCTCGAAGGCGTAGGAGACGGACTTGAGGACCACGCGACGCCGGTTGCCGGTGCTGTACGTACGGCTCACGTCGGCGAGTTCGAGGATCGGCGCGGTCATGCCGCCCCGCGCGGTGATGTCGACGGTGGGAGAGGCGGTCACGTCAGTCGCCCTTCGTGAGGATGTCGCGCGGGTTCAGGCGCAGCACACGCGCGCCGGGGACGAGGGTAGCGAGGGCGGCGATGCCGAGGCCGGTGGTGCCGACCTTGGCGATGTCGGCAGGGCCGAGGTTCACGTCGAGCGAGTCGATGGGGTCGATCTCGGGCTGATCGTCGCCCTTGTTTCGCATACCTGTGGGGTCGCTGGGGTCACGTTGCAGGCCCTCGTTCTCGGCGTGCTTGTTGGCCGACTCGACCTCGCCGGCGAGCAGCTTGTCACCGATCGCCGCAGAGACGAACTGGCTGCACACCCCGGCCAAGCCGATCGCGAGGACGGCACAGGCCACGACCTCGACGAGATGCTGGCCCAGGAGCTTGGGCTTCTTCTCGCCGAGCGAGAGCAGGATGCCCAGCTCACCTCGGCGTTCGCGCAGGTTGGAGGCCACGATGAGGGCCAGGATGATCGTGCCGGCGACGGCGACGAGCCACACGGTGACGGTCGCGAAGCTCGCGGTCTTGGTGATGGGACCGACGAGGGTCTTGTACTGCTTGTCGTTGACCGCGACCGGGAAGATCTGGAGGTCGGCGCCCGCCTTCTTCGCGTCCTCCTTGAGACGGCCGAGGTCACTCGGGTCGTTCAGCTTGAAGGTGGCCGACTCGAGGGTGCCGCCTCCGTCGGTGGTCTTGCCGCCGAGGAGGCTGGCGCCCTCGATGTTCGTGTAGACCTGGTTGGCCGGGTCCATCATCGCGGGCACGTACTGGCCGGTGGGGGCCGTGCTGTTCTTGTAGATGCCGATGACCTTGAACTCGTGTTCCTCGGTCGGCATGCCGTTGCTCAGGTCGCCCTTCTTGAGCTTGACCTTGTCGCCGACCTTGAGCTTGTTCTCCTTGGCGACCCGCTCCTCGACGACGATCTCGTCGTTCCTCGTGTCGGGGCCGATGCCCTTGCCGGCGATCATCTCGGAGTCGCCGTTGCGGAAGGCGCCCACCTCGTCGAGCTTGCGGACCCCATCCACCTTGAACAGGTCGGTGCCGGTGATGTCCTGGCCGGCCGGCGGCGGAACCGGCTGGGAGAGCTTGGTCGATTCGGTCGGGAAGGCCGCGCCCTCGGCCGTGTAGTTGCAGTCGGCGACGACGGAGGACTTGCATATCCTGTCGACCAGGTCGCGCTTGAGGTCACCGGCCGACCCGATGGTGCCGGGGATCTGTCCACCTCCCCGGCGGCCGTCGTTCTGGCCGGACGCCAGCAGCCCGTTCACGTCGAGCTGCATCGTGGCGACCGCGCCCACGCTCCTCTTGGCACTGTCGGCCGCGCGCGCCGCCGCCGACTGGATCAGGAAGCCGGACAGCACCAGAGTGCACATGACGAAGAACAGGCCGACCAGCATCAGTGTCTTGCCCGGGGTGCCGGTGAGCCGCCACCACGCACGTTTGAAGAGGTTCATGGACGGCACGCTATGAAGCCGACGTTTTGAGTGACGTTTGCAAAATGGCGGCTCGCACGCTCTCCCATACACGGATCAAATACCGCGTCTGATAAACGTGACGGAAACGCTGGGAAACGGGCGGAATCCCTTCGGGCCCGGCCGGTGTTTTGAGAGAATTCTCAGGAACGGCGAAAGGTTTGGCGGACGTGCGGGTTTTGGTGGTCGAGGACGAGCAGTACATGGCTCGCGTCCTGGAGCTCGGGCTGCGGCGTGAGGCCATCGCCGTCGATGTCGTCCACGACGGCGCGACGGCCCTGGAGCGGGTCACGGTGTACGACTACGACGCGGTGGTCCTGGACCGGGATCTGCCGGGGGTGCACGGTGACGAGGTGTGCCGACGCATCGTGGAGATGGGCCTGGACTGCCGTGTCCTGATGCTCACGGCGGCGGGCCGGCTCGGCGACAAGGTGGAGGGCCTGGGCCTCGGTGCTGACGACTATCTTGCTAAGCCCTTCGACTTTCCCGAACTCGTCGCTCGTCTGCGGGCTTTGTATCGGCGTAGTCCCATGGCGCATTCTCCGATCCTCATGGTCGCTGATCTGAGCTTCGATACGTATCGCCGTCGGGTCGTGCGCGGTGGTGTGGAAGTCAGGCTCACGCCGAAGGAGATGGCGGTGCTTGAGTTGCTGATGCGCGCGGACGGCGGTGTGTTGAGCGCCGAGTATCTGCTCGACAAGGCGTGGGACGCGCATGCCGATCCGCTCACGAACGCCGTACGGTTGGTGGTGCACACGCTGCGCAGGAAGCTCGGCGAGCCGCAGCTCGTGCACACCGCGATCAGCGCGGGCTACCGCCTGGGCGCGGTGTGAGGTGCCGCATCGGGCGGGGGCTCCGGCCACGCACGCTGAGCATCCACGCCCGGCTCTTCTTCGGTTTCGGCGCCGCCCTCGCGGCCTGTTCGGCGCTGATGGTGGCGATCATCTACATCGGGATCCGCTTCCTGCCGACGTACGACTTCTCGACGCCGGTACTGGTGCCGCAATCGGAGGCGACCCTGCCGAACGTGGTGCCGAGGGAGCCCTCGCAGACGCCTACGGACACACCGACCTCGTCGCCCGAGCTGGGCAGGACCATCGACGTGTCCGGTCCCATCCGGGACAAGGAAGACGTGTGGTCGACGGTTCTCACGCTGTCCATCGGCGGTGTGACCGTGGTCCTCGGCGTCGGTCTTGGCGCGGGGTGGCTGTTGTCGCGGCGACTCCTCGCGCCGCTGCACACCATCAACCGGGCGGCGGCCAAGGCGGGCGAGGGCGATCTCGCGTACCGCATCAATGCCCAGGGCCCGCACGACGAGTTGAAACAGCTCGCCGACACCTTCGACACGATGCTGGGGCGTCTGGAGGAGTCGTTCGCGGCGCATCAGCGGTTCGCGGTGAACGCCTCGCACGAGTTGCTGACGCCGCTCGCAACGACCCGGGCGATTCTCCAGATGGCCGACGGCGGTACATCGAAGGAGGAGTTCGCCGAGTTGGTGCCGATGCTGCGCGAGACCAACGAGCGCAACATCCAGGTCGTGCAGGAATTGCTGCGGCTCGCAGCGGCGGAGCCGGAAATCCACGACACCGGGCCGGTAGACGTGGCGGACCTGACGGAACAGGTCACCACCGAACGCCGCGCCGACGCCGCCGATGTGACGCTCACCGTCACAGTCGACACCCTCGAACCCTGTAATGTGCAGGGCAGCGAGACGCTGTTGCGCCAACTCGTCGTCAATCTCGTGGCCAACGCCCACACTCACAACGTGCCGGACGGCACCGTCGACGTGCGGGTCGACCGCGTGGACGAGACGATCGTGCTGGAAGTCGCCAACACCGGTCCGACCATCGACCCCGAGGTGGTGGACCGGCTGTTCGAGCCGTTCTATCGGGCCCGCCCCCGCGTGGCCAGCGACCGCAGCGGTCACGGCCTGGGCCTCGCGATCGTCCGCTCCATCGTGCGCGGCCACCACGGCACCGTCACGGCGCGGCCGCCGGCCGCCGGCGGCCTCGTCGTACGGGTCGAACTGCCGGCGTGGCGCGGGGAAAACGGGTTCCGGTCCTCCGCGCCTTCCGCGTGCTGAAACCCCGCACGCCACAGGGAAGCGCCGAGCAGGGAGCGTTCTTTGACCTCATGTTGATGCGAGGTTGGTTTTGTACACGGGAACGGATTCTGGCTCAAGGGGCCTTTACCCAAGGCCGGGTGGTTAGGGCCTGCGGATCATTAACTCGCCGTCTTGATCTTGAGCGGGGTGATGCCTACCGCGCTCGCGTGGTCGTAAAGGTGCTCCAGGGTGGTGAGTTGCTGGTCAGCGGGATGGATGACGTATCCGGCCGTGCCGAGGAGTTGGCGGATGTCGCGGATGCGCCGGTTGATGGTGAAGGGCGTGACGGTGAAGAGGCGGGCGACGGCGACCTGCGGGAGCCCGAGCCGGTAATGGAGGAGGGTGGCCAGGAGCCGGTCGGCGAGGGTGAGGACGGGGCGCCGGCCGGTGCCCGGGGCCGCCGGGCGGGGCCGGTGGCCTCGCCGCTTGTCCAGGTGTGCTTCCCGCTGGTCCTCGTGGAGGGCGGTGAGCGTGGTGATCAGCGTGTCCCACTCCTCGGCCGGCATTCCGGTCAGGGCCGGGTGACACAGCCACGCAAGGTCGGGGCTGGGCTGGTCGAAGGGGTCCGGTGCGTCACTGACCTGGGCGTATGCCTCGGGTCGCAGCGTGTGGTTCCAGTCGCCGTGCCACTCGTGGCGGTGCAGGGGCAGGGCGTTCATCTGCCGGTCGCCGATCCGGACTCCGGTCTCGTAGGGGGTGGTGTCGAGTTCGGCGTGCACCGTCAGCCCGGTGCGGGTGGGCGTCGCGGCGATGCTGTTCACGATGACTTCGTGACTGGTGAGGGGCCTGCCGCGCCAGTTCATGGTGATGTGGGAGAACAGCCGATGTTCCACTTTGTTCCACTTTGAAGTACCTGGAGGAAAGTGACAGACGGTGATCTCCAGGCCGGCCTCCAGGGCCAGAGCGGCGAGTTCGGCTTTCCAGGCGCGGGTGCGGTAGCCGTTCGAGCCGCCCGCGTCCGCGGTGATCAGCAGTCGCCGTGCGTGCGGATAGACGCCGCGGCCCTGGCTGTTCCACCAGCGACGGACGGATTCCACGGCGAACGCTGCGGTGTCGTGGTCGGTCCCCACGCTGACCCAGCCGGTGTCCGCGGCCAGATCGTAGATCCCGTACGGGATGGCCTTGCCCAGCTCCGGGTCCGGGAAGTCGTGAGTCCGTACCTGGACCGGCTCGCCCTCGCGGTGCCATTCGCCGCCGGCGTTCTTGTAGTTGCCGACCACCTCCTTCTTCTTGGTGTCGACACTGACCACCGGGTCTCCGGCGGCCTGGTGCTCCTTGGCCCGCTCGTTGATGTATCGGAACTGGCCGTCGCGGTCCGGGTGCTGCTTGCCTTCGATGGTCTTGGCGTTGCCCTGGAGACTGAAGCCCTCCTCGCGCAGCAGGTCGGCCACGGTCTCCGCCGAGATGTGGTGTCCCTGCCTGGTCAGCTCGCCGGCCAGGTGACGAGTTGACTTCGTCGTCCAGCGCAGGGGCGACATCGGATCGCCCCGCATGTCCGGCTCGACGAGGGCCAGCAGGGCGGGCCGCAGTCCCGGGTCGAGGTCTACCGCGCGCTTGCGGCCTCCGCCTTCCCGGCGGACCCGACCCAACGGCGCTGTCCCGGCCTCCAGTTCTGCCACTCCGCGGGACACGGGGCCCTCACGCACGCCAGCGGCGCGGGCCACCTTCCGAATCCCGCCGTGCCCCAGTGACCGGGCCTCAGCCCCCATGGCCAACCGGCGTTGACGCTCGTCCAAGTGCGGGAACAACGCCTGGAACTTCGCGGCTAGGTCCAATACCGGTGACTTTGCCGACGCTGGCTCGTTGAGTTGGTATGCCAAGGCCAGGACAGTTGAAGGTAGTTGAGGGCGATCGGTTTTCGGATCGCATCGCCCTGGGAGTGCTCACGCGTGCGTTTCCGCCGGAGCTGGTGGATGAGGTGGTGGCGGAGTGCGGACGCACCGAGGAACGTCAGCGTCTGCTTCCCGCTCGGGTGGTGATGTATTTCGTGCTGGCGATGTGCCTGTTCTCGGGGCAGGGGTATGAGGAGGTCGGGCGGCTCCTCACTCAGGGCCTGGAACGGGAACGCCGCTGGTCGAAGACGTGGCGGGTGCCCACCAGCGGGGCGATCGGACGGGCCCGGTTGCGGCTGGGGGCGGAACCGATGAAGGCGTTGTTCGCCAGGGTCTGCCGACCCGTGGCGCTCCCGGCGACGACGGGAGCGTGGTTTCGGGGTCTGCGGTTGGTGTCGGTGGACGGGACGACCTTCGACCTTCCCGATACGCAGGCCAACGCCGCCTTCTTCGGACGGCCGGGAACGGGGCGTGGCCAGGGCAGGAGCGCGTATCCGCAGGCCAGGGCCGTGGCCCTGGTCGAGTGCGGCACCCACGCCGTGTTCGCCGCCGACGTCGCGCCACTGGCGGTGCATGAGACGGCCCTGGCCCGCCGCCTGTTCCCCTCGCTGACCAGAGGAATGCTGCTCCTGGCGGATCGGGGCTTCCTCGGCTTCGATCTGTGGCGGGCCGCCGCGTCGACCGGCGCGGACCTGTTGTGGCGGGTCCGGAGCAACGCGGTCCTGCCCGTGGTGGCCGCGCTGCCCGATGGCTCGTATCTGTCGGAGATCGTTGCCGCCCGGGACAAGAACCGGCGGGCCGACCCGGCACAGGTTCGCGTCATCGAATACGCCTTGGACCCAGGTGGGGAGGGCGCCGTTTACCGGCTGGTCACCACACTCCTGGACCCGGCCACCGCACCGGCCGTGGAGCTCGCTGCACTCTACGCCGAACGCTGGGAGATCGAGACGACCTTCGACGAGATCAAGATCCACCTGGGCGGACCCGGATTCGTCCTGCGCTCCCAGTATCCGGTCGGGGCCGAGCAGGAGATCTTCGCGTTCCTCCTCGTGCACCACGCGTTGCGCGACCTCATGCACCAGGCCGCCCGGCAGGAGAGGGAGGATCCGGACCGGATGTCCTTCACCCGCACCTTGCGCGTCGTCCGCCGGCAGACCACCAGCCAGGCGGGATTTTCCCCCCTCCCGGCTCACCCGGGCACTGAAGCAGACCCTGCGTGAAATCACCGAACGCCTCCTGGAACCACGGCGGTTACGGTCCAACCCGCGAGTGATCAAACGCAAAATGTCCAACTGGGCACTCAAACGCACCGAACACAACAACCCACCTCGCCCGGCCACCCCCGCCGTCACCCTCGTCGAACCCACCAAAACATCCCCAACCCCACGAATTAAGCCCTAAAGCACCGGTATTGCGGCTAGGTCGTGTCCGATGGGTCGCGTGACGCTCCCGCTGGGCACTCGTTCCGTGGGACATGGGGCGGGGAGATCTTTCGGATGAAGAGTGGGCTCGACTGGAGCCGCACTTGCCGGTGAATCGCGGGCGGGGTGGACGCTGGCAATCCCACCGCCGTGTGATCAACGGGATTCTGTTCCGGCAGCGGACCGGCCTCTCCTGGCGGGACCTTCCTCCCTGCTTCGGTAGCTGGAGGACGGTCCACGATCGTCATCGCAGGTGGTCGGCGGACGGCACGTGGGAGAGGATCCTGCGGGCCGTCCAGGCCGACGCCGATGCCGAGGGCCGGATCGATTGGAGCATGGTCAGCGTCGATTCCACGACCTGCCGCGCTCATCAGCACGCGGCCGGCGCCTCCACTCGTGCCCCGAAGATTCCGGGTCGGCGCAGAAACCCGGCGCGTCACCGTCCCGATGAGGCCCTGGGACGCTCGCGAGGCGGGCTCACGAGCAAGATCCACCTTGCTGGGGAAGGTGGGTGTCGCCCGCTCGGGTTTGTCATCACGCCCGGTCAGTGGGGGGACGCACCGCAGATGATTCCCGTCCTGGAAGAGATCCGTGTGCCCCGGCAGGCTGGTGGACGACCGCGCACTCGGCCCGACCATGTCGGGGGAGACAAGGCGTACTCATCACGCCGTAATCGGCGTCACCTGCGCAGACGCCAGATCAAGCACACGATCCCCGAGCCGAGAGACCAGCGGGCTAACCGCCGGCGCCGCGGCAGCCAAGGAGGCCGGCCCACGGGCTTCGACAAGACGATCTACCGCCGACGCAACGAGGTCGAGCGGACCATCAACCGGCTCAAGAACTTCCGCGCCGTCGCCACGCGTTTCGACAAACGGGCGTACGTCTTCCACGGGACGGTCACCGTGGCCGCGATCCGCCTATGGCTCCGTCCGTAGTGAAACGCCCCGTTGAGAGGTCCTTGGCACCTGGGTAGTGGTGGCGCAGTTCGCTGAGTACGCGCTCGTCGACAGCCCTGATGTCCCAAGATGAGCTGTCGAACTCGGTCTACCAGGGTGAGCGGGGGTCGCGGCGTGCTTCTGGGGTCTGCTCGGGCAGAGCCGTGTTTTGGTCGGTGCGCAGCAGCATGCCCGGGTCGGGTTCGAAGTCCTCATTGGGCGGTGCCGGCTGGTGGAAACGCTCGGTGCGCGGAATGGTGACTTCCACCAGCCGGCCCTCCTGGAACATCCATAGCCCGAAGCAGTCGTCGTCCTGGTCGCGAAGCAGAACCTGAACCGTGTGCGGATGTGGCCACGGCAGCGACTCCAGGTGCCTAAGCAGGCCCTGGCGGCCACGCATTTTCTCGAACTCCAGGGCCCATCCGAACTCGTAGCCCCACTGCCCCGCTATCGGGACGAAGCGACCTCGCCACGTGCGTTCCGGGTCGTCCTGGGTCAGTGGTTCCATCACCTCGTCCGACCAGCGGGCGAGCACGATGACCTCGGCGTCTCTACTCATGCCGGAGTATGACCGCATCCGCCTGATCCACCGCAACCAAATTCCTCAACCGGCCGATGCAGGCAAGGATGGGCGGATTCGCGGCGAGCCCTCAGTGCCAGCGAGCCCGACGACACGGCGCCTCCTGAGAAGCTCATCTGCGCCTATGCCACGGCCCTGGCCAGTTCGTACGACCCACCGGACAGCCCCTAGAGCCGCCTCAACCCCCTCCAACATCCCCATACCACAACAACGATGAGCAACTAAGGAAGCAACGCCTTATTTCTCCGCAGGCCCTTAGCGATCTGCCGTTGTTTGCAAGGCAGTTGGTGTCCAGGTCGTGGCTGTGCAGAGACCGGGGCCGATCTTGTGAATGAGGCCACTGTCCGCCCATCGGGAGAGTTGCCGATACGTGGTGTCCAGCCGGATGTCGCCGAAGCGAGCGGCGATCTCTGCAACTCTCCACAGGCGGTCCGGGTCGTCCTGGAGCAGGGCGAGGATGCGGTGCCGACGGCGCTGGGAAGGGACGGCGTTTCGATCGTCGCGCGAGACCGCGGGCAGCGGCGGTGGTTCGGGGCAACTACCCCCAAAATAGCGACAGAGCCCGGAAAGTGAGCCAGAACCCAGACCCGTGAACAAAGCCACCGAGGCAAGCACGGACTCGGATGCGGTCTCCAACTGGTCGGACAGCGGCAACATGCCCTCGCCTTCGACCGGGGCGCCAAGGGATACGTGGCGATCAACCAAGAGCGCCTTCCCGCGAGCACGTACTGCAACGCTGGCGATCTACGCCGGCAAGTCGAGCCGCTGAACATGCCTACGGCCGGGCCGACAGCGTCCCGCTCGCGGTCACCTGAGCTCGAGGTGGTGGCCGATCTCCCCGGCGACCTCCGGGTGGGAGAGGTACTCCACGATGTTGTGGGCCCGGTCGCGGGCGTTGATGACGGCGACGTCGGACAGCGCCCCCGACCAGTCGTCGGCCAGCGGGCATCCGATGGCCACCGCGTCGGAGGGGGACCACGCGTTGAGCCAGTCCACCACCGCCTCGGGCCGCTTCGGCCCACCGATGAGCAGCCTCTTGAACACGCTGTCCAGTCCGAGTGGGCTGCCCACCGTGGTGAGGTGGATCGTACGCAGCGCGGGAGACAGCCGGGTGGTGAGGTCCATGCCGACCACTGTGCCGAGGCTGTGGCTGACGAGTATCACCTCACCTTCCTCCGGTAGGGTCTCCAGCACACAGTCCAGGACCGCGTCCCGGACGCGCCGGTCGTCGAGATACGCGGCCACATCGTGGAGGGTCAGTGCGATGGCCCACGCGTCGAGGTCGCTCCTCGCGGCCAGCCAGCTCAGCTGCCGACGAAGCCCTTTGACGATGTCGCCCCTGGCGATCCGTTCGACCTCCGGCTGCCTCTCCTGTGGGATGTTCCATCTGACAGCGGCCTCGCTGATCATCTCCTCGTACACCGCACGGGCCGTGGGTGAGGCGGGAGCAAGTGCCTCGGCCGGAGAGAGACTCGTGGCCTCGGTGACATGGGGAACAGCCTCGTGCGCGGAGACCGCTTGCACCAGCCGATCACCGTAGTAGGGGAACCAGGCATCGGCCGGGTCGACCGGTGGGAGCCCGGCGCGGACGAGTCCCTGGTTGAGACCGGCCGTCCATTCGCCACGCAGCATGTCCGGATGCTTGTGCTCCTGGGAGCGCCCGTGCAGGAAGACGAGATGGCGCCGGCCGCCGAACGCGCCGTCCCGGGCGCGCAGGCCCGTGTGGGCGACTGCCGTCGTGGCCGGTCCGGGCACGGCGGCCGCGGGCGCCGGGGCGGGAACCGCGGACTCTGTCAGGCTAAGACCCGACTCGGCGCCCATTTCGGACAGCGGGCCCGACCGGGTGCCGGGCGGCAGTTGAGCGAGGTGGCGCAGGATGGAGCTGATGCGTACGCCCTCGTTGGACACCCATTCGACCGCGTCGTCGCCGTCACCGGGCTGCCACACCTGCCCGTCCTTGCGCAGCAGACGCCCTTGGTCGTCGGTCTTCGGTACCCCGCTGTGGTGGAGCGCGACGACCTCCCACTGATCGTTGAAGACGGGGGAGCCCGAATTGCCGGGTTCGGTGTCCGTCTGGTAGTGGAGGAAGTCGTCGAGCCGCACCTGGAGCATGTTGTCGCGGACGGCGATCTCCTTCAGGCGGCCCATCGGGTGGCCGATCACGTTGACCGGCTCCCCGATGACCAACTTGCCCGGTTGGGCGCTGAGACGGTTCCAGCCGAAGGTTTCCCCAGGTGGCAGCGCGTCCGGGCCGGGTGCGACCAGTACCAGGGTGAAGTCCAGGCGTTCGTCGGCCACGAAGAACGCGTCCGGATCCAGCCCCAGCCGCGTTGGCGGCTGCGGCGTGTTGTCGATGGTGACCTGGGCGTCGAACTCGACGAAGCAGTCCCGGGCCGCCTCGGCGTCGGCGAGCACATGATGGTTGGTCATCAGCAGGTGCGGCGAAACCAGGAAGCCGGTGCCGAGCGGCAGTTCGCGGCCGTTCTCCCGCACCGATATCCGTGCGACGGTGCGCGCCGCCCGGGCACCCCGCGGCAGGAAGCTCCACGCCTGCAGTTCCTTGGACACCCCAAGGATGCGCTCATAGGCCTCGGGTGCGGCCAGCGGTTCCGCGCGTACGGCCTCCACGGCCATGGCGGCGGGCACCGCGTGCCGGTCCAGCAGGCGCGCGGCCCGCGCGGCGAGCGCCTGCCGCGAGTCCGGGAAGGAGACGCCGGCATCCTGCTGCCGCTCCATGGCCCGGCGCGCGTCGCTCGTTGCCCGGTACCGCTCGGCGGCCGCGGCGACCTGGCGTACGTGCTCCTGACCCGTCCTCTGCGTCGCTCCCATCTCAGGTCTCTTTCTGTGCGGCGCGGTGCCACGGCACGAAGGCGTTGGTCAGCCCGGACAGGGACGTACGCAGCTCGGGGTAGTGGCGCAGCAGGACGGTGACCATGCTGTTGTCGTCGATCCAGGCCATACCGGGCTTGGAGTAGACCTCGGGGATGTAGTAGGCGGTGAAGAAGCGGTCACTGTTCAGCCGGCGCGAGGCCATCAGGATGAAGATCCGGAACGCCGTGTCGCTGAAGGCGAATCCGGCCGGCAGTTTCTCCGCGTACAGCCCGACCGTCAGGTCGACCCTCTCGATGTCGCCGTCGTAGAGCCGCTCGATTTGCTCGGCCCACGCAGGATCGTGCGCCAGCTCCGTGAAGCTCTCCGCGGGCTTGAGCCGCAGCAGTCGCCGGAACTCGTTGTAGCGTGGCACCCCCAGCTCCCGGGAGCGCAGGATGTCGGTGGCGGCGAGGTCCTGCAGATGCCCGTCAGGGCGTTCGAACTCCTGCAGAAACCTGGGGAAGTTGTGCAGGGTGACCAGTCCGGGGTGCAGCGTGCCGAAGCTGTAGAGCAGGTCGGCCATCTTGGTGGTCTCCAGGAACTTCAGTGCTCCCGGGCCCGCGATGTCACGCAGAGTGCAGTGACGCAGCGTCATGTCGTCGGTGACGGAGCGCAGGTGCCAGTTGTCACGGACGAGCGGGTGCATGCGGTAGACCGCCACGAACTCCTCGGTGAGCGCGTAGGGGACGCCGTAGTGGTCCGTCTCACCGCCGGGGATCCCACTGATGACCTCGCTGTCGCTGACGCGGCCGAAGAGGTTGTGGACGCGTTCGCCCGCGATACCCCACCAGTTGGCGCGCAGCGCCTTGACGGTGGTGGGATGGCTGATCACGGCCGGTGTCCACTCCACGGTGTGGATCTTCGCGAGGAGCGCAGCGATGACGAGCCGGGCACGCTGGAACAGCTCCTCGTCGCCCCAGGACGGGTAGGCGGCGTGCAGGTGGTCGCAGACCGCGTTGTGCTCCCGGGTGAACAGGTCCTGCATCATGGCGAGGCCCAGCCAGAAGCCGGGAACACGCGTGGGGTCCTGGGAGGGGTCGGCGGGGACGGGCGGCTGCTCGTCGTCCCACAGGTGCAGTTTGCCCCATTCGCCGGTACGCAACTGGTGCTGCTCGGCCTCGTTCTTGCCGTAGATCTGGGACGCGTCCCACCAGTGGGAGGACACGTTGACGCGGGTATCCGGCGTGCCGGCGGGCGCCTGCGGGTCACGTGTCGGGTCGTCCGGAGTCCGCATGATCTGCATGGACTCTTCCGGCCACGCGTCATCGTCCATCAGGGGAACTTCCCAGGGCCGGTCCGGGGGGCTCGTACCGTGGCTGAACCAGTCCCGGACCATGAACTGGAGCCAGGCGGCGACCAGGGAGTTGACGGACTCGGCGGGGACCAGCTGGTCGCGGGTGAGCAGCGCGCGGCTGACCTCGCGCGGATTGGGCCGTGCCAGTACATCCTCGGGCGAGGCGGGGACGATGGCCTCCAGCGGGATGTTCCGGCCGAAGCGGGTGCCCGCCATGCCCATGCGCGGCTCGCCGAGATCGTTGTGGCTGCCGTCGGCGGTCCGGTTGACCTGGTGGCTCGCGGACGGGGGCGCGGGCTCGGGCTGATTGATCGCGGGCAGACGGCCGGTGTCGTACAAGTTCTTCTGCCGGAGTCTGACGCGCAGCCCGAGGAGCGTCAGCAGGCCCGCGACGACGGGCAGTCTGTCCCAGCCGAAGCGACGGTCGATGTATGCGGCGGCACCGGTGATGATCCGCCAGGGGAGTGACGTCCGGTATCCGGCCGGGGAGCGCCGTGCGGCGCTTCGGTGCGTGCTCATAGGGATGCTCCTTGATTGGCTCCTGGTCGTATCGCGTAGCGGACGGTGCGGTCAGGTGCGGGCCGCGTCGGAGAGGATTACATCGCTCGCCTTCTCGCTGATCATATAGATGGGGGCGGCGACGAAGAAGCCAGGAATGCGGGGGAAGACCGAGGCGTCGACGATCCGCAGACGGTCCACCCCGCACACCCGGAACGCGCTGTCGACCACCGCCGAAGGATCGTCGGGGCGTCCAATCCGGCAGGTGCAGGAGGCATGGTGGCCCCAGGCCTCGTCCTGGACGAAACGGCGGACGCCGTCGCGGTCGTCGATGTCCTTGCCGGGCCACAACTCCTCGAGAACGACAGAGCCGGCCCTGCGGTTCATCGTTCGCACGAACTCCACGGCATCGGCCATCGCCTCGAGATCCAGGCCGTCCTTGTCCGTTCCCTCGGTGAAGTAGTGGAAGTTGACCAGTGGGGTGTCGCGTGGGTCGGCCGAGCGCAACCGGACGCGGCCTCCCGCGTTGTGGGTACGGCTCTTGAGGATGGCCCAGGTGAAGCGGTCCTTGTGGTGTGTCAGATCGAGCGAGTAGCCGGGACGGTATCCTCGGAAGTCGAAGGGGCCGCCGAAGATGAACAGGTCGGGGGCATCCAAGTCCGGGTGCGACTTGCGAGTGATGCCGAGGACGGCGCCGTTGGTGGTGTAGAGGCCCTCGCCCTGCTGCCAGGCCTGGTAGCAGCGGTCCGGTTCGGTTCCGGGCTTCGGAGCGTGGAAGTCGCAGTCCTTGATGACCGGGAACTCGCGGGTCATCCGGCTGACCACGCCGACTTCGTACCGGTCCTGGAGATGCGCGCCCACTCCCTGCAGGGCGACCCGCACGGGGATGCCGTGCAGCCGCAGTTCCTCAGGTGGTCCAATGCCGGAAAGCATCAGCAGCTGGGGCGTGTTGAAGGCACCGGCAGCCAGGATCACCTCGCGGGAGGCGAGGACCCGGTGCAGCTCAGGTGGCCCGGAGCCGGGGTGACTGAAGGGATCGGCCCCGTAGGCGTGCGCCTCGTCCAGGTAGTCGACGCCTTTCGCCGCATTGCTCTCGTCCAGCACGACCCGGGCGGCCAGCGCGTGGGTACGGACCACCAGGTGATCCGGATGAGCGCGCTGCACCGCCTGGACGCGTTCCCGTACGGCGCTGCGGCGGCCGTCCGCCGTGGAGATGGGGATCTGCCACAGCCCTTGCAGCCCGTGCGTCTGCACCTGCCAGTCGTTGGGGTCGACGAAAGAGCCGAACCCCTCGAGGGGGGACAGCGGCCGGCCGAGGAAGCCAGCGAGTGTGTCCTGCGCGGCGGAGAGGAGGACCTTCAGCAACTGTTTGTCCTGCACGGCAAGTTCGTGATCGGCAAGGGCGGTGGGCAGCCAGCCCTCGAACCCGTGCCGGGCGTCGTTGCGGTACCGGGCCGCCACGACGGGCAGAACCCGGAGCAGCGCGGCCAGCAGCGGGTTGCCGGGTGGCTCCTTGGGTCTCGGCCGGTAGGTACAACGCTCCAGCCGCTCGAAGTACCGGCGCATGGCTGTGCTGTGCCATGTCGCGTCGTCGGTCTCCTCGGCGATGGCGTCCCAGTCGTGGTTGTACGGGTAGACGGTGATCAGCGCATGGTGCGCCGTGCATCCGCCGACCGTCCCGGCCCGCGGGTAGAGGATGCCCTTGTCCGGTACGAGTTTACTGTCGCGCCGGTGCTGCTGCTCGTCGGCGTAGTGCCGTACGAAGTAGTTCCAGCACTGGACGGGATCCTCGGAGGCGTCGGCGTGGAACGCGGGCACCAGGTAGTTGTCGTTCTGGTCGGTGCCGCCGGCGTCGAGGAGCAGGGTGCGCATGCCCGAACTGGCGAGGTTGGCGGCCAGCGGTCCGCCACCCGCGCCGGCGCCGACCACGATGTAGTCGAAGCCCGTCTCGGCCGGGGGAGCCGACTGCGCGTTCATGTCTGCTCTTTCTTCGAGGAGTTGGCGAGCGAGGCACTGGCACTGATGGCCAAGGCGGTGTTGACGGCCGAGATGAGCGTGGTCAGTACCGCGGTGCGCGGCGGGACGTGCCCGTGGATGCCGAGCGTGGCCGCCGTCGCGGTGTCACTGCCGTGGATCAGGATTCCCTCGCACAGGTCCGCTCGGAGCCGATCGCCGCTGTGGCTCAGCAGATCGAGGCCGAGCAGGACCGTACGGATACCGAAGAGCCGGAAGGCGTAGACGGCCGCCGGACTGGGCGGCTCACGGCCGGGGTCGAACCGGCGGATGAGCAGCTCCGGTGCCAGCAGACCGGCGGCTCCGTTGAAGAGCCTGATTCCGGCAAGCAGGTAGACCGAGCCAGGGCGGGTGACAGGTGGAACCGTGGCCATGAAGTCTCCTATGGATTTGCGCGGTGAGCCGGATCGACAGCCGCACCCCGACGACACGGGAGAGGGACACCCTGGAAGTGCTCCAACTACCACGGTAGGAGACCAACTAATCACCTGCATCTGGAGAACAGGGCCGTCCGCATGGGGCCAACCGGAGCAAACCCGCATGCGCGGTTCCGGCTCCGGTTCGAGGCTGGCTTCATGAGCATCCGTCCATGGGTCGTCGTCGAGGCACCGGACAGTCGTGGTCTTCGCCGGGTCACCATCGGCGGGGAGACCGTAGGCAGTACCTGGTCGCTGCGTGAGCTGCGAAAGATGCTGGACCGCCTCGGTTACCCGGACGTGGATGTGGAGGACCCGGCATCTGTGTGCTGGCGCGGCGGGGACAGCAGCGCCTGGCCCGCCCGGACCTGGAGAAGACGCGTGACCAGCGTCCTCATGATGCTGGGACTGGTCGCATCCGCGGTCCTCAACGGAATGATCGGATGGCCGGACGCCTCCGGCGCCCTGACTTTTGCGCAACGAATAACCGGGGCCCTGTTCGTCCTGTCCGGTCTGACACAGGTTGCGGCAGCGATCTCGGTACTCGACTACTGGGGAAGACGACAGTCCAAAATCTCCGGTGCGATCGTCCTGATTGGTGTACTCATATCACTCGGCACCGACAGCCTTCTCCTTCTGATGTGGCTCGAAGAGCGGGAATACACGCCCTACATGCTGGCGTTCATGCCTCTCTGGTGCTGGTCACTGTGGGCCCTCCTCCTGCTGGTCCGGGAGAAATCATGGAAGGGAGTTCCGCAACCCAAGAGATTCGCGGCCGGCGTGTTCGTATCGGCCCTCCTGACTGCTCTCAGTCTGACGTACTCAACCATGTACCAACCGGCAGTTGCCCCTATGCGTTTCGCGCTGAAGGCGGAATTCGGAAAGGCGCGGGCAGACCGCGGACGCCCCTTCATTCAGGTCCCGCTGAAACTCTCCGTCAAGAATACTGGAGAGGTCTCGGTATACATAATCATCAATGACTTCACGGTCTACGGCAGAACTGCCAAGTATTCCGAGCAGGGTAACTTGGTAAAGGAACGATGGAAGGAGAGCTTCGAGAAGGGTGAGACGAAAGAGGAGGCGGAAAGTCATGTCGATCAACTCGAATATACGTCAATAAGCAGTGGGCGGTTCTATAGGGCTGGTGAAGTCCTCGGCACTGGGCAGGAAGACGCTAGGGTGCATGTATTTGAGATTCCCAAGAACGTCCAGTACGACCTTCTGCGCGTCGACCTGCAGATCACATACATGAGGAAGGATCGAGGGCGGATCGACGTGGAGAATTTCAGTAAACCGCACGCGTCGTGGATCAAGAGGAGCCCGTACTACTGCCATCCGTCGTTGTGCAGGGAAACGCTCAGGTATCACGGCAGGGTGCGTCACAACAACAACCTGGTCAACGTGACGCGCAAACCACGCTATGTGACAGCGGAGTGGTCGCCGACAAGAAGTCCTAAATACTCTATTTCTTCCTCTTACGATTTCAAAGGTGGAGGGGCTGCGGGTGATCCTGCCGAAGAAACAAGAGAAGTTGACAGATTCGGCACTTCCACGGTTTACGCTTCTTCGGAGGTGTCCGTGGCGGAGTTGCTGAGGTCTATTCCTTCTCCTTAGCCATCTTGACCCAGGAACCTGATTTGACCTCGGAATCCTGATCGAGCTGCAGGGCCGCACGGAGGCAATGAAGCCCCGGAGTGCCGAGGGTCCCGAAGAGTTCACTTGCCGGTACGGAATCGGCGAGCTTGGGGATGAGACGTTTGATTTTCAGTGGAGCGTCGGCGGATTCCTCGTTCAGCAACTGGACGAGTACGTCGAGGTAGTCGTTCCCTGACTCGTCCGATTTCCAGAAATCGTTGACGCCTTCGGTTTCCCACTTCTCGGGCACTACGCTCTTGAGATCACGGTTCAGGGTGTCGTCCGGGACGGAATCGAAGACGGCATTGGTGCAGACTTCGGCCGCCTTCGGGAGGGGTACGTCCGGCAGGCCCTGAGCGGAGGCGGCTTCCTCCTGCTTCTTCTTCATTCGATCGGTCTGCTCGTCCGAGTCATTCTGATTTTCCAGAGACGAACCGGCCTCGTGCGTGGTCTCCGCGAGGCCCTTCCGTTCCTTGTCAGGCGTGTTCGGGTCGCTGATGATGACCAGCGAAGTAGTCATTGACTTCGCGAGCTTCAAGGTCCTTGCATGACGGTCACGGGTTACGGCGGCGGTCACGTCGTTCACGATCCCGATCAGCTGTCCCCGCAGCCCCTGCGGCGTCTCGCGGTCGCCGATCATGTCCAGGACGGATGCCGACCTCTCAGCGACCAAGGTGACCGTGCGTCGCTGCTCGGGCGATATCCCTGGGTGGTTCGCTGTGTCCAGCGTGGCGGTCACCTGCTTCACGAGCCCGGTCAACTGTCCCCGCAGCGCGTGAGGTGTCTCGGGATCGCCGATCACTTCCAGTGTGGAGCTCAGAGCCTGTGCGGTCCTGATGACGCCGTCACGCTCCTGCGGCGAGGTCCCCGGGTCCTCCACTGCCTTTAGGATGGTGGTCAGTTGCCCCACGCTCGGGACCAGCTCCTCCGGAACTTCCTCCTTCTTCTGGTTCAGGTCTCCCGTCACTTCATCGATGTCCTCCTTCTGCTGCGTCACGGCGTGGGACGCCGGTGTATCGCCTTCCCTGGGACTGGGCGGCTCATCGGTGTCCGACGTCTCGCTCGGTTGCGGCGTCTCGGCCGGACTCGTAGTCCCGCTCGGTGTGGAGGGAGGAGGTGCTGTCGTCGAGGGTGGAGTGCTCGGCGTCGACGGGGGAGGGGGCGTCGGTGACGGAGGCGTCGGTGACGGAGGCGTCGGTGACGGAGGCGCGGGTGACGGAGGCGTCGGTGACGGAGGCGCGGGTGACGGAGGCGTTGGCCGAAGAGGCAGGTCCGCCCCGGCCTCGCTACGGACTTGAGGCGTCGGCAGAGCGGTCACGGGAGCCGCGGGCAACGCGAGCGCTGCGGCCAAGGCAGATGCGCTGGTCATGTGCAGGACGTGTCGCCGGGTGGTTTTGGCCATCGTGGATCCAGACGGGATATGCGTCGCACTGCTTCGTCCGTTGCGGACAGAACCCTTCGAGGGTGGTCCAACGGTTTGGTTTCGGGCTGAAGGCCGCTGCAAAAGCCGCTACAAGACCCATTTTTCATCGGTTCGGCGCATCCCGCAACGGGGCGTACCGGCGCAGAATCCGCCCAGCACAGACTGCTGCAGCCGGGTCCAACTCGACTCCGGCCGTGGCCGGTGATGCTGGTACTCCTTCGCGGAGAACGAGCCGTGCTTGACCCACGGTTCGGGTCGGTCGGGTGGCGTAGAGGGGATGTCAAGGCGGTCAAGCGGCACCTTGACCAGTTCAGGAAGCGGTTCGAGCGGGCGTGGGGCTTCGCGTTCGTCGACATCTGGAAGTTGGCCCCAGCGCCAGCAACGCGGCGTGAGCCGTGGCCAGGCCTGGTCTCGCACGAGGCCTCTCCTGAGGAAAGCCGCTCGGTTGTCGCGGTCCGCCTGACCGACGCCCGGATCTGGGACTGCTGGTCCGAAGGGGTATCTATCGGTGTGGTGTGCGATGGAACGCGGTACGGCTCAGTCATGGCAAACGTTCCCGACTCCCCAGATCCGGCTGTGCCGGAGAGCGTGCCCGGCGCAGCGTCTCTGACCGGCCGGCGCGGTTTTGATCCCGCGTTCGACTCTGCTGCGCAATTCCGGGGTCAGGCTGTGAGTCGGTAGGCGAGGTGTTCGAGGCGGCTGCTGCGGGTGTGGTGCTGGTCGTGTCCGGTCCAGTACGCGTCGAGTCGGATCACGTTGAGCGCGGTGGCGGAGAAGGCGTGCTGGAGGCGGACTTTCGGCAGTCCGCGGTAGCGGGCCCGGCGTATGCCGGTGATGTCCAGGGCCTGGTTGATGGTGCCCTCCACGCCCGCGCGCAGGGCGTACTTGTCTTCCAGGGCTCGGTCTTCTGCTCGGCGCGGGCCCGGACGAGGGCCTCGTACGGTTCCCTGGGCTGCAGGGTGAGCATGCGTCGGCCCGCCGCGGAGCTGGTGCACTGTTCCTGGAAGGGGCAGGGGCGGCAGGTGCGGACGCTGAAGGTGATGACGATCGCGTCCGCGCCGTGCTGCTTCACCGGGTTCCAGTGCGCGCTTCTCTTCCCGGCGGGGCAGCGGACCTGGCGGGCTTGCCAGTCGATGGCGAAGGCGTTCTTGTCGAAGCCGGTGGCGGCCTTCGCCTGGGCCGAGTGGTCCAGCAGGACGGGGGTGACCATGCGGGTGCCCTGCTTCAGGGCGGTGGTGATGAGTTCGGCGGAGGGGTATCCGGAGTCGAGGTAGTGCTCTGCGGGTCGCACCCCGTGCTCGGCCAGGCGCTGTTGGACCGGCTCGGTCGCCTTCACGTCGGGCACGGTGGCGTCGGTGGTGAACACGTCGGTGATCAGGTTCGGTGCCACCTGGCCCTCGGCTTCGGCTTCGGCTTCGGCTTCGGCTGGAGTGTCGCAGGTCTCGGTGAGGTGGACCTTGTAGCCCATCCAGAACAGGTCTTCGCCCTTGGCCGCCCAGCGGGCATCGGGGTCGTAGGGGGAGGCCAGGCGGAGTTGGCCGGGCGGGACGCCCTCGTCGCCGGCGTCCCGCTTCCTGATCACCTCCCGTCCCCGGGTGTCGGTGTGCAGGTAGTAGGTCTGGACGAGGACCTGCCGCAGGAGCCGTAGGGACTCGATCTCCCGGATCCAGCCGGGGGCGTTCAGGGCCCAGGCGGCCCGGCACAACGCCAGGGCGTCCTGCCCGAAGACCTGCGCGAGCCGGTCGCGTTTCGTCTGCGAGGACGGCATGCGCCAGCCGTCCACCCTCGGCCCGTAGCGGTGGGCGAACTCCGCCACGTCAACCTGCCTGGCCAGCCAGGCCGACGCCGCGACCGCGAGGGCCTCCAGAGCCGCCCGCACGCTCTCCCCGGCCAGTTCCAGACGGTTCAAGTCCCGCACCGCGCTGATCACATGGGTGGAATCGGTGCGCTGCTTGCCCCCGGCCGCCACCAGGCCCTCGTCCTTGCAGTGTTCCAGGAGCCGGTCGAAGATCACCCGCTCCATGCCGTGCCCGGCCAACCGAGCGCGGAACCGGCTCAGCACGCTGGCATCGAAGCCCGTGTCCGTCAGCTCGGCCCCGAGCGCGTACTTCCAGTCGATCGCCCGCACCGCCATCGCCGCGGCCTGCCGATCAGTCAGGTCCTCGGCAAACTGCAACACCGTGACCAGCGACAACACCCCCGGTGACAGCCCAGGGGCGCCACGCACCCCGAACGCCTCGGCGAACGGCTCGTCGGCGAAGACCTCCGCGAGCCGATCACGCACCCGCATCGCCAGGCTCCCCCGCGGGAACGCCGCCCGGGCCACCGCCGCAGTCTGCACCGGCACCTCCGGCAGTCCCCTCGGCCGCATCGACAACCGCATCACCCCCACGGACGCACGACAGGACAACGACCGCACGGACGATCATCCCGCGCCCACCTGTCCTGTCGCAGCGAAGGTTGAGCAGTCTCACCGAAGTTTGAGCACGGCCTCTGCGGTCTCCTCCGCGGTGAGGTCGGTGGAGTCCAGAACGTTCTTCTCGTACGGGCCGAGGTCGGCGAAGCTGTCGTATATCTGGTTGAGGATCTGCCGGTCGGTGAGCGGGTGTTGAAAGCGGGACATCCCGCGATCAAGTGCGACTTCCCGGTCAGGCCGCAGCACCACGTAGACCAGTCCGACACTCACGGCCTTCGCCGCCTTCTCGTACTCCTCCAGGAACCACGGCCCGACTACCCCGTCTACCACGGTGTGGTAGCCCCCGGCGGCGTAACCGGCGGCAGCCCGGGCGATCACCCCAGCGACGGTCCGGTTCTGCTCGTGCGCCTCCGGCAGGTACGGCGCCAACGCTCCCTGCTTGATCGCCGCGTAGAAGTCGTCCGTATGAAGATGCACGCTGGGAGAGAGCCTGCTCTGGGCCAGGATGCGCGCGACGGTCGTCTTCCCTGAGCCCGAGGGCCCGCTCACCAGGATGATTTGCATCCTCCCACCCTAGGGGCAGGTGCTCAGCCTTCGCTGCGGCAGGACACCACCCTCACCCCGCACGGAATTGCGCAGCAGAGTCGCGTTCCTTGGGCCGGTCGTGCCGCTGCCGTTGCCGAGCGATTCCAGCATCGAGACGGTGATCCTGCCCTACATGCATTTCAGCGTGGTGTTCCGCCCGGACCGGCGCCTGGCCGCGGCGACCGCGGTGGGCATCGACGGGAAGCTGTTGAAGAACCTGGAGCGTGAGGGGCAGTGGCAGTTCGATCTGCGGCTGCCCGCCGAGCAGCAGACCGGGAACGCGGTCTACGCGCACCACAGCCTGGACCGCGGCCACCTGGTGCACCGCCTGGACCCGGTGTGGGGCGGCAGGCAGACGCCGTGCGAGCGAACGGCGACACGTTCCACTTCACCAACGCGGCTCCGCAGTCCGCGAAGTTCAACCAGGGCAGGGTGTGTCAATTTAGCGGCTGATCTTGGTTGTTGAGTTGGTCAGTGGTCGGTGGGGGTCAGGCGGCCCTCGAAGGCGACCTGGAAAGCGTTCGAGGGCGCCTTCCAGCGCATGGTCCACCGCTTGCGGCCCTTGCCGGTCGGGTCCAGGCTCATCAGCGCCATGTAGACGCACTTGAGCGCCGCGGCCTCGTTGGGGAAGTGCCCGCGAGCCCGGGCGGCCTTGCGTATGCGGGCGTTCACGCTCTCGATCGCGTTCGTCGAGCAGATGACTTTGCAGAACTCGACGTCAAAGAAGAGGAAGGGCACGAACTCGGCCCAGGCGTCGGACCACAGCTTCACGATCGCCGGATACTTCCGGCCCCACGCCTCCTGGAACTCCAGGAACCGCTCCATCGCCGCGTCTTCGTTCGGCGCGGTGTAAACGGGCCGCAGCGCCTTGGCGATCTTGTCCCAGTCCTGGCGGGCCGCGTAACGGAAGCTGTTCCGCAGCAGGTGAACGACACAGGTTTGGACAATCGTTCGAGGCCAGACGGCCTCCACCGCATCGGGCAGGCCCTTCAGTCCGTCGCAGACCAGCATGAGCACGTCGTCGGTGCCGCGGTTCTTCAGCTCGGTGAACACGTGCAGCCAGTACTTCGCGCCCTCGCCGCCGTCGCCGGCCCAGATCCCCAGGATGTCCCGGATGCCTTCGGCGGTCACGGCCATGACGACGTAGATCGGGCGGTTTGCGACCTGCGCCAGTTCCGCCGCGGCGATGGCCTTCTCCGGCTCGGCAGGGACGAGCCGCGCACGCGGCTCGTAGTGCTCCTTGCGCGTCACCCCGCCGGGCCGAAGGATGCCCGGGGCATCTCAGGCCGTCCTGTCCGCCCAGGCATGGGCCCATGCCTGGAGTTCCGGATCAGCCAGAGTGCGCAGCCACAGGTCGGCCTGGTCAGCCTCCTCTGCGGCCGGTCGAGGTCCCACGCCGAGCACGCGCATACCGGCTCTCCGGGCCGACTCGACCCCGGTGACCGAGTCTTCCACAGCCATCGCGTCCTCCGGCCGCACGCTGCACAGGCGGACCGCGGTGGCGTAGACGTCGGGATGGGGTTTCGGTAGCAGCCCGTCACCCGCAACGACGACATGGGCGAAGTAGCTGAGCAGGCCGACCCGGGCAAGGGTGGACTCGACCACGTCCAGCGGGCAGTTGCTGGCGACCGCGAGCGGGATGTGGCGGGCGGCGAGGCGGACCAGTGCCGCCGCGCCCGGCATGGTCACGGGGTCTTCGGCAACGAGCGCCGTGAATTGCCTCAGGAGTGCGTGCGTCATGTCGTCGGCGAGTTGCGGCTTCCCGGCCTCTCTGGCCATGAGGCTGCCGCACTCGGTGTAGTGCACGCCCTTGGCCCGTTCGGCGAAGCCGGGGCGGGGTTTCAGACCGAACTCTCCGAAGACCCGGCTGCGCGCGTCCTGCCAGTGTCGTTCGGTATCAACGAGGGTTCCGTCACAGTCGAAGACGATGGCGGCTGGGGACCAGATGAAGATGCGACGAGGTGACATTTACCTGCCGTTCTCGAAAGAGCGCGCCGCCCCGCATCGTTGGTGCTCGCAGTAGGAAGCAGGGCGCTGCGGAGAGGCGCGCCTGGCCGCAGAAGGTGAGCGCTGTCGAACGAGTTCCCGTTCGACCATGTGTGAAGGCCGATGCTTCGTCTCCGGGTCCTCCAGCAACGGACGTCGTCCGACTTTCTCCGGATGACCCCCAGAAACATCGTGATGACTACGTTAATTCCTCAGCCAAGGAGGTGCAATCATCATTTCGAGTGTTTGACGGCACGCTCATTACCCAGTACTCGCGGCGCGTGCGCGACAACCGATAACAGGCGAAACAGAGCCGCTCCCTCCAACTCAAGTAGAGCCAAGGGGACTTGACTGTAGATTCCGAACTGCGGAGGCCGATGCCCGCACCGGCAGCAACGGCGGAGCGCGAATTTTCGCGATTGACCGTACTCACGTACGACCAAAGAACAATAATAATCTCCAAGCATTAACGGCGCAGAGCGCCGTATGTGCGCTACGGCGCACGACTTTCCCTGATCAAGAAAATGTGAACTGACGAACGAAAGTGGAACACGCATGCAGGACAGGGCGCGTGCAACGCGAAGGTCTCTGCTGGAAGCTGCAGCACACCTTTTCGTTGAACAAGGGTACGCACGGACAAGCATTAATGAGATCAGCGACCTTTCAGGGCGCACCAGCGGAGCCGTCTACTTCCATTACTCCAGCAAGGAGAAACTCGCACTGGCGGTAGTGCGCGAACAGTTCGCATCCTGGGCGATGTTGAACGACCGCTATACCGCCCCCGGGATACCACCGTTGGAGAAGCTGGTCGCCCTCAGCTTCGATATCGCCAAGGCACTGCGCGACGACGTCATGACCCGGGCCGGCGCGCGCCTGTGGGCCGAGCGCCGCACCATCGACGTCGCCATACCCACTCCCTTCGCCGTCTGGACGGCTGCCGTCACGCGTCTTCTGGCCAAGGCGCGCGCCGACGGCGAACTGGCCGACGAAGTCGAGCCGTCGGACACCGCCACTACCTTGGTGTGCTCGTTCTTCGGGCTGTACGACCTCACCGAGGAGATGACGGAGCACGAGGATCTCCCCGACCGGCTGCACCGGTGGTGGATGCTGATCCTGAAGGCGTTGCAGGCACAACCCGAGCCCGCCGCCCTGGTAGCACGGGCCCTGGCGCACCACGGGTCGGAGCAGCGAAGGTGAGGTACTGCCAGGGAAGCGGCGTTCGTGGTGACGCCGGACGCCTACAAGATGATCTCCGAGGCCTTCTGCTCTCGGCGTCGGTGTCTCCCGCGTCGGTCTGCTGATCATCGCCTTCGCCGCCGGTGCGATCGTCGGCGGGCCGAACTTACGAGAATCAGTCAGGTCTTCGCCGACGCCTGCCGCCGAGCCGGCGTTCGCCAGTCCATGAGCGCGATCGGCAGCTCGGTGGCCAACGCGCTCGCCGAGTCCTTCAACGCGACGTTCAAACGCGAAACACTCCAGGGCCGCAAGCACTGGACCGGCGAACGCGAAGCCCGGCTCGACGCCTTCCGATGGCTGCACCGCTACAACGTCCGGCGCCGACACTCCCGCCTTGGACACCGCAGCCCATCGCCTACGAAAACGCCTTCCGAACGACATCAACTACGCTGACGCAAGCCGCATGACTCGTGTCCAGGAACCGGGGTCAAGGCCCAACCGCTTCCAGTTCGTCGCCGACCACCAGCGCCGCTACGGCGTGAAGCGGCTGTGCACCATCCTGGGCATCGCCCGCTCCAGCTTCTACTACTGGTGCCGCACCGCCGTCGACCGGGCCGCCCGGCAGGCGGCCGACGCCGCTCTCGCATCACGGATACGGGCCGTGCACCGCGAGTCGGACGGCACCTACGGCGTCCCCAGGGTCACCGCCGAGCTCCGCGAGAACGGCGAACGCGTCAACCACAAGCGGGTCGCACGCGTGATGCGGAGCATCAATCTGGCCGGCGTGAGGCTGCGACGAAGGCACCGCACCACGGTCGCGGACCCGGCCGCGGCGAAGGCCCCGGACCTGATCGGCCGCAACTTCACCGCACGCGAGACGAACACGAAGTACGTCGGCGACATCACCTACCTCCCCCTGGAGAGCGGGAAGTTCCTCTACCTGGCCACCGTCATCGACCTCGCCTCACGCCGCCTGGCCGGCTGGGCGATCGCAGATCACATGCGCACCGATCTCGTCACCGACGCCCTGGCCGCCGCCGAACGCACCCGAGGCAGCCCCGCCGGAGCAATCCTGCACACCGATCACGGCGCCCAGGGTGGATTCAACTGATCGTCGCAACACCTCGTAGTCGGAGGTGGAGTAATGGGTGTTGGCCCGCAGCAGCGCAGGGTTCGTGAGTACCGGGGGCAGATGCCGTCGCCGGGCCGGCCAACGGTTGCGTGGCGTGAGGACCGCGTGCGGTTCTGGGCTGCGATCGCCCGAGGGCTCCGGTCGGAGGAAGCAGGAGTCGAGGCCGGGGTGTCGCCCGCAGTCGGGACACGGTGGTTTCGCCACGCTGGCGGCGTGGGACCGAATCTCTCCCCGACGGTGTCGGGACGCTATCTGTCGTTTGCGGAGCGCGAGGACATCGCCCTGTGGCGGGCTCAGAACATCGGGGTCCGTGAGATCGCGCGTCGGCTGGGCCGCTCGCCGCCGACGATCTCGCGGGAGCTACGCCGGAACGCGTCAACGCGCACCTACCGTCTGGAGTATCGGGCGACCACCGCGCAGTGGCATGCCGAGCGCAGAGCACAGAGGCCGAAGACCGCGAAGCTGGCGGGGAATGAGCGGCTGTGTGGATACGTGCAGGACAGGCTCGCCGGGGTGATCCGGGCTGCAGACGGGAGGCCTGTGCCGGGGCCTGCAACGCCCCAGTGGAAAGGCCGCAACAAGCCCAGGCGGCGAGACCGGCGGTGGGCGACGTCGTGGAGTCCGCAGCAGATCTCGAACCGGCTCAGGGCCGACTTCCCCGATGATGAGTCCATGCGCATCTCGCACGAGGCGATCTACCAGGCCCTCTATGTCCAGGGCCGCGGCGCGCTCAAGCGCGAACTGGTCGCCTGTCTGCGCACCGGGCGAGCGTTGCGCGTCCCGCGTGCTCGAACGCGGCGGCGTCCCGGTGGCCATGTCACGCCTGAGCTGATGATCAGCGAACGACCGGCTGAGGCCGAGGACCGAGCGGTCCCGGGGCACTGGGAGGGCGACCTGATCATCGGCCTGAACCATTCGGCGATCGGCACGCTCGTCGAGCGCACGACCAGGTTCACGATGCTGCTGCACCTGCCCCGAATGGACGGTTACGGCCTCGAACCACGAGTGAAGAACGGCCCGGCACTGGCAGGCCGCGGCGCCGAGGCCGTGAAGGACGCGATCGCTGACACGATCACCACGCTGCCCGAACATCTGCGGCGGTCACTGACCTGGGACCGCGGCAAGGAGCTGGCCCAGCATGCTCAACTCCGCATCGGCACGGGCCTGAAGGTCTACTTCGCCGACCCGCACAGCCCCTGGCAGCGGGGCACCAACGAGAACACGAACGGACTCCTTCGTCAGTACTTCCCGAAAGGCACCGACCTGTCGCGATGGGACGCCAGCGAACTCGAGGCCGTTGCCCTCGCGCTCAACAACAGGCCCCGCAAAACCCTCGCCTGGAAGACACCCGCCGAAGCCCTCAACGAGCACCTCCCCTTGACCCAGGAAGCCGGTGTTGCGACGACCGATTGAGTCCGGGCAGTACACCAGCCAGGCCTTCGCCGACGCCTGCCACCAGGCCGGCGTCCGCCAGTCCATGAGCGCGATCGGCTCCAGCGCGGACAACGCACTGGCCGAATCCTTCAACGCAACGTTCAAACGCGAGACCCTCCAGGGCCGCAAGCACTGGGCCGACGAGCGAGCGGCCCGGCTCGACGCGTTCCGATGGCTGCACCGCTACAACGTCCGACGCCGACACTCCCGCCTCGGACACCGCAGCCCCATCGCCCACGAGAACGCCCTCCGAACGACATCCACTGCGCTGACGCAAGCCGCATAACCCGTGTCCAGAAACCGGGGTCAAGGCCCAAGGCCGGGTAGTTAACGTTTTCGCAGGTCATGCGCGCCAGTTGAAAGATTTCCGACGCAAGAGCAACGGAGCTCGTTGGTGCAGGCAGTCGTCCAAGACAGCTTGTACTCGAGGAGCTCCGTTGCCGTTTCATCATGTCCTGCCGGCCTCGGTGATGGCCATCACCCGTACGGTCACAGTGGCCGCGGGCCGGTTCGCGCCCGGGCGTCTGGGCGAGTTGACGCCCGTCGTGCCGTTCGAGCTCATCGACGCGGTCCTGGCGGAGACCCGCTCGGTGCAGAGACGACTGCGCGATCTTCCTTCGCGGGTCGGGATCTACTTCCTGCTCGCGATGTGTCTGTTCCCTGAAGTCGGCTACCGGCTGGTCTGGGACAAGCTGACGGCCGGGCTGGCCGAAGTGCCGGTGGCCTCCCCCACGCCGAAGGCCCTGCGTGATCTGCGCCGACGACTGGGCAGTGCGCCGGTGCGGGCGTTATTCGAGGTTCTCGCGGGGCCTCTGGCACGGCCGACGACACCCGGTGTGCGGTTCGGGCCGTACCGGACTGTGTCATTCGACGGCTGCAGTTCGCAGAAGGTCCCCGACTCCGGGCGAAACAGGGCCTGGCTGGGGCGAACCTCCCATCACGGCTATCCCACACTGGAGTTGATGACGCTGGTCGAGACCGGGACACGGGCCCTGATCGGCGCAGTGTTCGGACCCACCGCCGAGGGCGAGACCAGCTATGCCTCGCGCCTGCTGCATCTGCTGCGGCCGGACATGCTCGTCCTGTGGGACAAGGGCTTCGACGGCAACGACTTCCTCGCTTCCGTCACCGCGACCCGCGCCCAGTTCCTGGGCCGACTCCGCAGCAACCGGCGTACCCCCGTCCTGACACGTCTCGCCGACGGCTCATACCTGTCGGTGATCGCCGCCGTGAAGGTACGTGTGATCGACGCGAACATCACGGTGACCTGCGCGGACGGCACCGTTTTCACCGGCTCCTACAGGCTGGTCACCACTCTGACCGACGCCCGCCGATACCCGGCGGCCGCGCTGGTGGGCCTCTACCACCAGCGGTGGGAACACGAATCTGCGTACTACGCGCTCCGCCACACGATCACGAACGGGCGCGTCCTGCGCTCGGGCGACCCGGCCGGCGTCGAACAGGAGATGTGGGCCCTTCTCACCCTCTACCAGGCCCTGTGCACCATGATGGTCGAGGCCGCCGAGTCGCTGCCCGGCACCGATCCGGACCGCTGCTGCTTCACCATCGCGCTCCAGACCGCCCGCGACCAGGTCGTCCAGGCCGCCGCCGTCATCACCGACCCCGCCGATGTCGGCCGCGTCGGGCTGATCGGGCACCGGATCCTGGCCCGTCTCCTGCCGCCCCGACGGCAGCGCGTCAGCACCCGCAAGGTCAAGTCACCGATGTCCCGTTACAGCACCCGCCATGACGACGGCAGGCCCGACACCAGCCGCACGATCACCGGTCTCGACATCAGCGTCCTCGAACCTCGCGAACCGCACCCTCAACTCCCCGCCATCTCCCGCGACGACCGGCACACAGCCCTCGCCGAGCGCCGACGTCACCGGATCCTGGGCCTGCTCGAGGAAGACCCCACCCGCCTCTGGCGCCCCCGTGACATCGCTTCCCACTTCGGCGACATCACCATGGAGACCATGTATCGGCAGCTCTCCAGATGGGCCGATACCGGCCTCATCCACAAACTTGGCCCCGGCCTCTACGCCGCCACTGCATGGACCCCAACACCCCTTGCGTGACCTGCGAAAACGTTAACTACCCGGCCTTGGGTCAAGGCCCGTCCTGCGAGCCCGCGAGCTGGATGCCGGGAAAGCAGAAACGGATCCTCCCAGCTCATCCACCTCAGCCTCGCCGAAATACGACGGCTGATCACCCGCCTCACCGACCGTCGGCCCACACCCGTCGAGCACATCCTGCACTGGTCGACCTGGCGCCGACGACGACAACACCAGGCCCGCATCAGCCACTACAAACGGCGCGGACACAGCCCATGACCTGGCCATCAGTCACGGCAAGCACTGTTGCAGTACTAGTACTGCAATCACAGTTATGGGGTCTGGCCTCGGCGTTTGTAGTGGCTGTGGCGAGCGCGGGTCTGACTGAGTCGTCTCCACCATGACCGGTGCAGATGGTGCGTCGGCGTGAGGTGTTGTGGCCGCAGGATGAGTCCGATCAGGCGGCGTATCTCTGCGACGGACAACGGGATCAGGTGGGTTTGTCCGAGATGGTTGCCCCCTTTGACAGTTCCTGGGCGCGGATGGCGGTCAGTGCGGCGAGTGCGGCCATGGACAGGGTGATGTGCCGGTACCAGGCGTCGTAGCGGCGGACCTGGTAGTGGTCCAGGCCGCACTCGTTCTTCGCGGCCTGGAAACATTCCTCGACCTGAACCGCCCCGGGTTCGGTAGAGATCTCAGATTGTGGTTGTGACCTGGGGTTTCGTGGATTCCATGTAGTAGTTGGCTTCGTACTCGACGGGCGGGACGTGGCCTATCTCACCGTGGAGCCTGCGGTGGTTGTACCAGTCGGTCCATTCGGCGGTGGCCAGCTCGACCTGGGCGAGCGATTTCCAGG
Organism: Streptomyces sp. ML-6; assembly: GCF_030116705.1. Classification (NCBI taxonomy): domain Bacteria; kingdom Bacillati; phylum Actinomycetota; class Actinomycetes; order Kitasatosporales; family Streptomycetaceae; genus Streptomyces; species Streptomyces sp. ML-6. The sequence goes on along the minus strand of NZ_JAOTIK010000002.1, from coordinate 55,935 downwards.
GCCGCCGGGGCTTGATCAGCTCGGTTTTGTACAGGCCGATCGTGCTCTCCATCAGGGCATTGTCGTAGGCGTCACCGACCGATCCGATCGAGGCGGCGATGCCGGCGGTGTCCAGATGCTCGGCGAGCCGGAAACTCGTATATTGCGATCCGGCATCCGAGTGGTGGATCAACTCGCCCGGCCGCACCGGATGTTGGTCTCGGTCACGTTGCCACACGGCCATCTCCAGGGCGTCCAGGACGAAGATCGTTTCCTTCACGGTGGCTGCGGACCAGCCCACGATCCGGCGGGAAAACGTATCCACGACGAAGGCGACGTGGACGACACCGGACCAGGTTTTGACGTGGGTGAAGTCCGCGACCCAGCAGCGGTTCGGGGCAGCGGCGACGAAGTCGCGGTCCAGCAGATCCGGCGCCCGTTCGGACTGGCCGCCGGGCAGCGTGGTGATCACGCGCTTGCCGCGGACCGCTCCGGCGATGCCAAGTTCACGCATCAGGCGCTCGACGGTGCAGCGGGCCACGCGGTGGCCCTGCCGGTTCAGCTCACGCCAGATCTTCCTCGCCCCGTAGACACGGTAGTTGGCCTGGAAGGCCTCGCTGATCCGTTCCTTCAGTTCGGTATCGCGCACGGTCCTGGCCGACGGTGTGCTCCGGCGTTTGTGGTGGGCGTAGTAGGTGGAAGGGGCGATCTTGCAGTCGTGCTCGGTGAGCGTCCTGCAGATCGGCTCGACGCCGCCGAAGCGGCCCTTGTGCTCGTCGATGAACGCTACGAGCGTGTGTGTGGCCGGTCGAGCTCGGCCGCGAAGAAAGACGCCGCCGCCTTCAGGATCTCGTTGGCCCGCTTCAGCTCGGCGTTCTCCTTCTTCAACGCCTTGAGCTGGGCGGACTCCTCCGTCGTCGTCCCCGGCCGCTGCCCGGCGTCGATCTCGTGCTGCTTGACCCAGTTCCGCAGCGTCTCGCGGGAGCCGATGTCCAGCTTCTCGACCACCGCCTGCAAGGCCGCGGTCTCGGTCGGGTGGTCGCCGCGGACCTCGGCGACCATGCGCACCGCACGTCGGCGCAGCTCAAGCGGGTAACGGGAAGGTCGTGCCATGACTCGATCCTTTCATGAAATCGAGTCTCCACTTCACCCGGGGCGGTTCAACCTGCCAGCGGGCTCCCGCCACCCGGGCCAGGTCCCTCAGCCGGGTGCCGACCGGGCCGTAGCAGACGTAGTAGGCGATCTCGGTGGGATCGGTGGGACTGCGGCGGGCCAGCACCCAGTGCCCGAAGCCGTTCTCCCACCAGATCCGGACCGGCACCCGGGCCCAGTCATGGAACCGCTGCCCGTGGGCGCCGGCCCCTGCCGACAGGCGCTTCCACGCCTGCCTCGGCAGGCCGGCCATCAGGGCGTCGACCCGGATGTCGGCGCCCCGGGTGGTGATGACGGTGTCGTTGACCTTGGTCGCCAGCACGTGCGCGACCCCGCGCTGCTCCAGCCAGTACCGCAGTCGCTTGGCCTGCCCGTATGCCTCGTCGGCGGTCACCCACGCGAACGGCACCTTCGCGTCCAGGGCGCGCTGGAGCATGGCCTGGAAGTGCTCGATCTTCGTGGCGAACGGCACGTCGTCCGGGATGCCGGCCGCCCGGCACCGCTCCCGGTCGTCCGTCCAGGACTTCGGCAGATACAACTCCCGGTCGATCAACGCCCGCCCCCGCCGGGAGGCGTAGGCGAGGAAGGTGCCAATCTGGGAGTTCTCCGTCCGCCCCGCGGTGCCGGAGTACTGCCTCTGCACGCCGGCCGACCTGGTGCCCTTCTTCAGGAACCCGGTGTCGTCACCGATCAGCACCGCGTCCTTGTCGCCGATGCTCTCCACGACGAAGTCCCGGACGTCATCGCGGACCCCATCAGCGTCCCAGTCAGCCTCGCCCAGCAGCCGCTGCATCCCGATCGGATGTGTCTCACCGGCACGTTCCGCCAGCGACCAGCCGTTCTTCCGTTCCAACGGCGCAACCAGCCCGGACATGTACTCCAGCGCCCGACCCCGCGGCTCCGAGCGGGCAAACCGCGCAGCGAACCGCGCGTGCAACCCCACCAACACCTCACGCCAGGAATCAACTTGACGCACACCAAGATCCACAGACACGACGACACTCAATCACACCAGACCCCATAACTGTGATTGCAGTACTAGTCGTGGGGAGGCAGCCGGTAGGTCCGCTCCCGGTCGACGGAGTCGACACCGTCGACGGCCGCCAAGGCCGCCACGCGGTCCTCCGTGACGGTGCCGGAGAGCGTGCCGAGGACCGGCTGCTCACTCGTGACCGTCAACCCGGCCCGCCGCAGGGCCCCGACCACCTCCGCGAAGCGGCCGGGGTCCACCGCGACGATCACCCCGACGGGCTCGGCCGGCCCCGTCGGCTTGCTCACGGCGCCTGCAGCAGACCCACGCCCACGTCCCGGGCGGGCTGCGGCAGCGGGAACGCCCCGGCCTTCAGTGCGGCGACCAGATCGGCCGCGGAGGCCTCGGGGTTCGCCTCGGAGAGCAGGGCGAGGACACCCGCGACGTGCGGCGTCGCCATGCTGGTGCCCGACATCGTCGCGTAGCCGCCGCCGGGAGCGGCCGAGTGCACGCGCACGCCGGGAGCGGCGATGTTGACCTCACCGCCCTGGCCGTTGAGGCCTCCGCAGGAGGAGAACGCGATCCGCATCGCCTTGTCCAGTGAGCCCACGGCAAGGATGGAGGGACAGTTCGCCGGGACGTCGACAGGCGACACGAAGCCCGGCCGGAGGCTGTGGTTGCCGGCCGCCGCGACGATCACCGTGCCGAGCTGCAGCGCGCGCTCGGCCAGGATCTCGTACGTCTGCGGGAAGAGCTCGCCCAGCTCGACGCGCCCGCCGAGCGACATCGAGATCACCTTCGCGCCCTTGGCGATCGCCCACTCCATGCCCGCCAGGATCTGGCCGTCTGTACCGTCGCCCTCGTTGTTGAGCACCTTGCCGGCCAGCACGCGTGCCTCGGTCGCCACACCGTAGCGGGGTCCCTGCTGGGGTTGGGCCGGACCGGCGGCGGTACCGATACAGTGTGTGCCGTGCCCGTGGCCGTCCTCGACGGTCTCGTCGGCTACGAAGGACGCCGTCTCCTCGATGCGGCCTGCCAGGTCCGGGTGGTCGGTGTCCACACCGGTGTCGAGGACGGCGATCCTCACCCCGCGGCCGGTCAGGCCGGAGGCGTTGGCCCGGATGGCCTGGAGCCCCCAGGTCGTGGTCTGCTCGTCCAGCGCCGGTCCCTGGTCCGCGGCGGCCTCGGCACGGGATTGGCGGGCGAGCACGTCCTCGTCGCCGCGGTAGGCCGGGAAGAACTTGGCTGGCGCCCGGTCGGGGGCGATGATCTGCGAGGCGCGGACCCATCGCTCCGGCTCGGCCGCAAGGATCGCGTCCTCCGCCTCCGCACTGGTCACCAGCGCGAGCCGCTGCTCGGGCCGCACCTCGACGACGGCCACGGCGAGGTCCTCGAAGACCACCGAGACGTCGGGGTTTTCGAGGAGTCCGGAGGCCTCCGCGGCGGCCACTCCCCGGACCCGTCGCACGGGAGCGATGCCCGCGGCCGAAACCAGCGCGTCCAGTCCGCGCTGCTGACTGTTCGGGTCGAGCACGACCACGTACCGTCCGGTGTACTGCGTACCGCGGCTCGTACCGTCGGCTGAGGGCCGATCGGGCTGCTCGCCGAAGGCGTGCATGCTCGTGGATCCGTTCGCCATGAGGTTTCCCGCTTTCTGTGTGCTTCCCCCGGTTCGTGGACGCGCCGGTCCACCGACTGGCAGGTGCCGGGGAGGGTGGGGCGCGGTTCAGCCGTGCATCGGCCCGCAGTGCCGTCGCCCGCAAGGCCGTCGGCATCGCCCCCTCGACCAAGGTCGCACTGGGTGCACGGGCCCGCAACACAGCGCAGCCACCCGGCGTACCGTCCGTGGCCAACCTCTGCGCCCACCTGAGTAGCCGCACTCATGACCCCGCTCGCCCGGCCCGGTTCGCGACTGTCGGCGAATCCCCGAGAGGACGAGGGCAATTACGCTGCGGACCTGAGGGCGGTCTCCGGCAGTGACGATACCCGCGCCTCGGGCCACCAGGGTCACCCAGCCGCTGCCCTCCCGGACGACAGTGAATCCGGCTGGCTCGGCGTGCTCGGCCTGTGCCGCTGTCGGCTGCAGCCGTCTGCCACTCGTACGAGGCCGCGGTCTGGCCCTTGGTTCGGCGTACCGGGACGAACCCGAGCCCGCCCCGGTACGGTTCTGGACGTACGAGCCGTGAGTTCGGCTACGAGCCCCCTTTGGAAAACTCGAACCCACGGCCTTTGGCCGTCTCCTCCAACCGCGTGATCACAGTCTGACAGTCGCCCAGGGCGCGGTGTCCGCCGCCCAGCGGCTGCCAGGTGTAGGTGCCCCAGTAGAGGTGCCAGGCGCCGTAGAAGACGGCGTACTGCTCCGTCGCGTACTCATCCCACTGCTGTGCGTCCAGCCAGGCGTCCGCGGCCGGGTGCTGCTCGCCGCTCCACAGGCGGTATTTGGTCAGATCGACCGTGGCACGGGTGTGGTGGAGGTGGAGCTCCCACCGCAGCCTGCCGGTGTCGCAGTCCCGGTTGTAGATCACGATCCGGCGCCCGGCCAGGGCCTGAAGTTTCCCCGTGATGTTGGACACGCTCTTGTTATGCCGCGAGGGCTTGATCGCTTTGGTAGCGCAGTCGTGTCTCGTGGGGTGTGAGAGGGCGGTTCGTGACTCCTTGGGTGGTTCTGTCGTCACCTGATGGTGTGGGCACGGGCGGAATCTGCTGGTCCGCAGCCGGTGGTCTGCTGGTGTGATCAGATGAGTGAACGCAAGCCGTACCCCAGCGACTTATCGGACGCGCAGTGGGCTCTGATCGAGCCGGTGATCACCGCGTGGAAGGACCGGCATCGTTCGGTCAGCGGCCACCAGGGCGCCTACGAGATGCGGGAGATCGTGAACTCGATCCTCTACCAGGGCCGGACCGGTTGCCAGTGGGCCTACCTCCCGCACGACCTGCCGCCGAAGAGCGCGACGTACTACTACTTCGCCGCCTGGCGGGACGACGGCACCGACCAGGTCATCCACGAACTCCTGCGCTGCCAGGTCCGCGAGAAGGCCCGCCGATTAGAGGACCCGACCCTGGTGGGGTTCTGGCTCGCTTTCCGTGAACCGGTCACGGTGGGTCATGCGACGTAGCTCAAAGGCTGTGGTTCTGGTGCGCTTCTGTGGCGAGAAATTCTTGCGCCGCGGAGGTGACCCGGTCGCGAATGTGCTGCTGGTCCGAAGGTTGATCGTTCGGCAGGTCGAGCGCTCTCGCCAGATCAACGATGGGTTGCAGCGCGTCGGGGTAGTCGAGTTCGGCTGCAGCTTCCTCATAGATCAGCTTCGCTCCGTGCACGGGATCGAGTTGGCACGCCACGATCTGGCTGGCCCACCACTGGGCCGCGGTCCATCGCGCCTTGGCAAGATCGTCCGAGATCAGCGGCAGCAGACCCAACTCTTCCAGTACAAGGTCGAACAGCTCGCGGGCCTGGGGATACTCACTACGAGCGAGGCCAGCCAGCAGGCGAAGCGAGGGAGCCTCGATGTCGGCCATCAGGGCATCCAGGCCCAACTCGACCAGGTAAGCGTCCGAGGGGCGCTGCCAGGGTTCCATGGCCAAGTCTGCAGCGGCCATGCGGATCAGGCTGATCGCTACTACTGCGTCCACGCTGTCGCCTTCTCATCGTCTTTCCGTAGAGGGAAGTCCTATCACCGAGAGGCGGGTGGTTGATCAGGTGGCCAGTAATACGCGCTTGCGTAGCAGGCTGAAACCGGCTCGGCCGAACATCTGGCGCTTGAGCATCTTGATCCTGTTGACGTGTCCTTCGACGACGCCAGAGTTCCAGGGCAGGGTGAGGCCGGCGATGACGGCGTCGCGGTCTCGATCGATGCCGGCCGCGAGAGTGTGGAGGCTGGGAAGGTCGTCCTGGCGGACGGCGTCGAGCCACTGCGGGAGTCGTTCCCCCTGCCGCTCGGTGAGCATTTGGGCGAAGGACCGGACGTGACCGGTCAGGGCGTCGAGTTCAGGGCAGTTGGCAAGGACGGCTTTGAGCCGGAGCTGTTCGATCTCGGTCAGCGTCTCGGGTCGGCTGAGGATCCATCTCGTCACCACGCGGGGTGCTGGCGGTTGCGCGGTGACCGGCCGTGGCGAGGTGCGCTTCTCTCGAAGGTAGGCGCTGACCCGGCCGTAGCTGCCGCGATAGCCCAAGGGAACGATCTCCTCCCAGAGCTTCCAGGCGTTGGTGCAGCCCTCGTCCCAGCGTTCGTCCAGGTAGGGCTTGTACTCGTCGAGGACGGAGGTCCTGTTGTGCTGCCACTGGCCGCGAAAGAGGTCTTCCGGTTTCGCAGCGTCGGCGAGGCTTTTGACGGTGCGGTGGGTCATCTGGAGCTGACGCCCGATGGAACGGCGGCTGTGGCCAGCTTCCAGCAGCGCGTGGACCGTGGCGTGCCGGGCTCGGACGCGGTTAGCGAATCGCTCGCTCCGCCATGGAGAGTTCGCCTTCTCCTCGGGCGGCGCTGGTTCGTCGGCCTTCGCCTCGCGATCGGGGACCAGGACGCGAAGGCACTGGCGGTGGCGGGCGACAGCCCGCTCGGCGGCCTCCCCGAGGTTGTGCCACAAATGCCAGCGGTCGGCGACCTGTGTCGCCTGTGGTGCCCCGGCTGTGGCGCCTTCCGCGAAGAACGGTGCGCGGTCTCGGCAGACGATCTCGATCCCGGGTCGCTTCGCCAGCCATGCGGCCAGGCTGGACGCCTCTCGGTCGGGCAGCAGATCCACCGGCCGGTGGGTCTCGACGTCGACGAGCACCGTGCCGTAGACCCGTCCTTTGCGTGTGGCGTACTCATCAATCCCCACCACTCGCGGGGCCGGGACTGCGGGTTCAGGCAATGCATCGAGCAGCCGTAACACCGCGCTGCGGCTGACGGACACCCCGAAGGCCCGTGCCATCCGGGCGCCGGCCCGGCCGGCGAGGGCGAGACCCACTGCGGCGAGAGTCGACCGTAACCGCTCCGTCCACCTGCTGTGCCGCCGGGTCAGTCCCGGCATTTGCTCAGCGAACGTCCGCCGAGCACACGAAGGCTCCGGACAGAAGAACCGCCGGACTCTCAGTTGCAGGACGACCAGACGTCCCCCACTCGGCACGTCCGCTGGAAACCGCAGGTAAGAGCTGTGCACCCGGGTCGACTCGCTCCCGCAGTCCGGGCATGCCGCCCTGTCCGCCGTACTGCAGGCGTCGATGCGTATCGCCTCGTTGCTCACGTCCAGCGACAGCACCGACACGTCCGCAATGGACGGTAACAGCAGGCCCTCCAGGCGGGGCGCCATCTCTTCCACGACGCCGCACTGTCGACCACATCAAGATCGGCCCTGGTCATTTTCAGGCAACTTCCCGGAGCTCGATCGGAGCGTCAGTCGTCACTCAGCGTGCGCACATCACGGAAAGCGAGCCAGAACCACTTCACGTGAACGAAGCCACCCCTGTATGACGGCGACGTGCACCCCACGTACGATCCCCCTCCACCATGATCAACCCGAGGATCCTCCCACGCCATCCGCCAACGTGACAGTTCCCATCGAACTGCCCGAAGGCGAGGCGAACTTCGTCGTGAAGGTGACGGCGGCGACCGTCCTTCTCAGCGTCGTCCTGCACGGAGTGACCGCGGAACCCGTCGCGCGCTGGTTCGCCCGGCACCCCCGGCCCGGGCAGCCCGACACCACGCCGCCCTCCGCGGCGTGACGACGGGGCGAAGGGGGCGGCGGGGTCACGCCGGGGGCGTGCCGCCGTCGGTCACGACCCCGCCGATGAGGTCGCGTACGAGTTCCGCCGCCTGGACGCGGGTCCGCTCCGGCTCGTCGGCTTCCGTGATCGTGATGGAGAGCTCGGTGAGCGCGCCGTAGAAGGCCCGGGCGACCAGAGCGGCGGGGTGGGGCCGCAGGCGCCCGGCGTCCAGAGCGGCGTTCACGACGTCCAGCACCAGGCCGCCGAGGTGGAGCTGGTCCAGCTCGCGCCACCGCTGCCAGCCCAGGGCGATCGGGCCCTGCTGCAGCACGACGTGCCGGTACGCCTGCCCGCTGCAGACGTCGAGGAACGCGTCGGCCGCCCGGTAGGCACGCTCCCGAGGATCGGGCACGGACATGACCACCGCCCGGATGTCCTCGGTGGCCTGGCGCTCCAGTTCCTCGAAGACCGCTTCGAAGAGGCCGGCCTTGCCGTCGAAGTGGTGGTAGAGCGCGCCGCGCGTCAGCCCGGCGGTGCGCACCAGCTCCTCTGCGGAGACGGCCGTGTAGTCCCGCTCGGTGAAGAGGCTGAGCCCCGTGTCGAGCAGGGTGCGCCGCGTGTTCTCCGCGTATTTCTCGCGCAAGGTTTCCATACGCCATGGATATCACATACGCTATGTATGTCAGATGCGCTTCGTATGAATGGTGGGCGTGATGGAGAAATCAGCGGACGTCGTGATCGCCGGCGCCGGTGTGGCGGGCCTGGTGGCCGCCCGTGACCTCGTGAGGAACGGGGCGGATGTACTGGTCCTGGAAGCACGGGACCGCGTAGGGGGCCGGCTCCTGAACGGCGAGCTGCCCGGGGGCGCCCCCATTGAGGTCGGCGGGCAGTGGGTCGGCCCGGCCCAGCACCAGGCCATGGAACTCATCAGGGAACTCGGTCTGCGCACCTACCCCACCCACGGCGACGGCGAGCACATCGGTGAGTTCCGCACCACCCGCGTCCAGTACACGGGCCGGATCCCCAAGCTCAACCCCCTCGTCCTCGCCGACATCGGACAGACCCAGTACTGCCTGGACCGCATCGCCCGCCAGGTCGCCGCCGCCGATCCCTGGCGGGCACCCCAGGCCGAGGAACTCGACCGTCAGACCTTCGACACCTGGCTGCACCGCACCGCCCGCACCCCGGGCGGCAGGGACTTCTTCCGGCTGATCACCGAGGCGGTCTTCTCCAGTGAACCCGAGGACATGTCCGCACTCTGGGCCGCCTTCTACGTCGGCGCCGCCGGCGGCCTCGACCAGCTGATCAACGTCTCCGGCGGGGCCCAGCAGGACCGCGTCCTCGGCGGAACGCAGCGCATCGCGCTCGAACTGGCCGAGGAACTCGGCGAACGGATCGTCCTCGACGCCCCCGTCACCGACATCGACTGGCAGCCCGCCGCCACCTCCGGCGTCCGCGTCACCACGCGCAGCGGCCTCACCGTCCGCGCCCAGCGCGCCGTCGTCGCCGTCCCGCCGCCGCTCGCCGCCCGCATCCGCTACACACCCGGCCTGCCCGGCGACCGCGACCAGCTCATCCAGCGGATGCCGATGGGCCGCGTCATCAAGATCAACATCGCCTACGAGGAGCCGTTCTGGCGCCACGCCGGCCTCAGCGGCCAGGCCAACAGCACCCACCGCCCCTTCGGCACCGTCCTCGACAACACCCCCCACGACGGATCGTGCGGCGTACTCGTCGGCTTCCTCGAAGGACGCCACGCCGACACCGGATCGCGCATGGACCCCGACGAGCGCCGCGCCCAGGTGATCAACGACCTCGTCGGCTACTTCGGTCCCAAGGCCCGCAACCCCATCGCCTTCATCGAACGCGACTGGGCGGAGGAGGAGTACAGCCGCGGCTGCTACGGAGCCTTCGCCGTACCCGGCGCCCTCACCCGCTTCGGCCCGGCCCTGCGCCGCCCCGTCGGCCCCCTGCACTGGGCCGGCACCGAAACCGCCACCCGATGGGCGGGCTACATCGACGGCGCCGCCGAATCCGGCCACCGCGTCGCCGACGAGATCCTCCCCAAGCTCTCCTGACCCCCAACACGTGAGCGAGGCCCCACCATGACCGACCAGCCCTCCACCCACAGCACCACCCCCGCCCCCGACCTCGACGCCCTGGTCGACCGACTCGCCACCGGCGAACGCGCCTGGGCCCGCACCCACCTGCCCGAACGGCGCGAGCTGCTCCTCGAAGTCGCCTCCGCCACCGCAGCCACCGCCGACACATGGGTGCGCACCGCGGCCGACATCAAGCAGCTCAACCCCGCCTCCCCGCTCCTCGGAGAGGAATGGCTCAGCGGCTCGTACGCGGTGCTCACCTACCTCCAGGCCCTCCAGGAAACCCTGCGCCGCCTCGACGAAGGGACCGACGTCCTCGCCGGCACACGCCTCACCCGGGCCCCCGGCGACCGGCTCGCCGTCCAGGTCCTCCCGTACGACACCTACGACAAGCTCCTCATGAACGGCTTCCACGCCGAGGTCTGGACGACCCCCGGCACCACCGAGGAGCAGCTGCGCGCCACGGTCGGCCTCACCCAGCGCACCCCGCGACGGACCAGGGGCGTGGCCCTGGTCCTGGGCGCCGGCAACATCTTCTCCATCCCGCCCCTGGACGTGCTGTACCAGCTGTTCGCCGAGAACCGCACCGCCGTCCTCAAGCTCAACCCCACCACCGACCCGCTCGCCGACGTCTATCGCGCGGCCTTCAAGCCGCTCATCGACCGGGGCCTGGTCGAGATCGTCACGGGCGGTCCCGAGGTGGGCGGGGCCCTCGCCGGGCACCCCGGCATCACCGCCGTCCACATGACCGGCAGCGAAGCCACCCACGACGCCGTGGTCTGGGGCACCGGCAAGGCGGCGACGGCCGCCAAGGCCGCCGGCACACCGCACCTGTCCAAGCCCATGACCAGCGAACTCGGCGGCGTAGCACCGATCATCGTCGTCCCGGGAGAGTGGTCCGAAGCGGACCTGCGCTACCAGGCCGAGCACGTCGCCACCATGCGGCTGCACAACAGCGGCTGCAACTGCATCGCCGGCCAGATCCTGATCCTCAGCTCCGACTGGCCCCAGAAGAACGCCTTCCTCACCGCCCTGCGCCGGGCCCTGGCCGCCGCACCCGCCCGCCCGGCCTGGTACCCCGGCTGCGAGGCCCGCGTCCGCGCCGCCCGCGAGCTGCATCCCGGCCACGCAGAGAAGCCCGGCGGCACCCCGGAACGCACCCTCCTCACCGGACTGGACCTCACCGACCCGGACGAGTCCGCCTTCACCACCGAGTACTTCGGACCGGTCCTCGGCGTCGCCGAACTTCCCGGCACCGGCGCACGGTTCCTGGACGCCGCCGTCACCGCCGCCAACGATCGCCTCCACGGAACCCTCGGCGCCAACCTCATCGTCCACCCCGACACCATCAAAGCCCTCGGCCCGCGCCTGCGCGCCGCGATCGCCGACCTGCGCTACGGCACCGTCGCCGTCAACGCCTGGACCGGTGTCGGCTACGCCACACCCCGCGCTACCTGGGGTGCCTTCCCCGGCCACACCCTGGACGACGTCCAGAGCGGCATCGGCATCGTCCACAACGCCCTCCTCCTGGACCACACCGAACGCACCGTCGTCACCGGCCCCTTCCGCCCCGCACCACGCTCCGTCCTGAACGGCGACGCGTCCATCTCCCCCAAGCCCCCGTGGTTCGTCACCAACACCACCGCCGCCCGCACCGGCCGCCTCCTCACCGAGTTCGCCGCCAACCCCCGATGGCAGGACCTCCCCGCCCTCTTCGCCTCTGCCCTCCGCGGCTGATCGCCACCTCGTCGGCGAGGGGTATGCGCCATGCCCCAGTGCGCATACCCCCGCCGCCTCCGCAAGGGAGCAGAACCAGATGTGAAGCCGTTCGCGCTGCAACGGTGCCAGCGGCACTGTCACGTTGGCGGATGGCGTGGGAGGATCCTCGGGTTGATCATGGTGGAGGGGGATCGTACGTGGGGTGCACGTCGCCGTCATACAGGGGACACCGGTACCCGGTCGAGGTGATCTCCCACTGCGTGTGGCTGGACTTCCGCTTCCCGCTCAGCTTCCGTGAGGTGGAGGAGTTGATGCTCCAGCGCGGCGTGATCGTCTCCTATGAGACGGTCCGGCGGTGGTGCGCCAAGTTCGGGCAGGCCTACGCCGACGGACTGCGTCGCCGCTGGCCCCGACCCAGGGATAAATGGCACCTGGACGAGGTGTTTATCAAGGTCAACGGGGAGCGGAAGTACCTGTGGCGGGCCGTCGACCAGGACGGCAACGTGCTCGACATCCTCGTGCAGAGCCGCCGGGACAAGGCCGCCGCCCGGCGCTTCCTTCGCCGCCTGATGAAGAAGACGAGCGCCGTGCCGCGCGTGATCGTCACGGACAAGCTCCGCTCCTACGGCGCGGCCCACCGCGAGGTCATGCCCTCGGTCGAACACCGCTCACACAAGGGCCTGAACAACCGGGCCGAGAACAGCCACCAGCCCACCCGGCAACGCGAATGCGCGATGAAGGGCTTCCGCTTTGTAGGCGCAGCACAGCGGTTCCTGTCCGCCTTCAGCGGCATCTCACCCCACTTCCGGCCCCGCCGCCACCTGATGACCGCCCCCGAACACCGAGCTGAGATGACCATCCGCTTCGCCATCTGGGACCAGATCACCGGCGCCGTCGGCCGTCTCACCACGGCCTGAACACGGCCCGGACCGCGGTCCCATCATGCCCCGACGCACCGTCAGACACTTACACACCCAACAACGTGACAACGCCCGCGAAGGGCATCGCGGGTACTACCTTGCCCCCACCGTGATCTCGGGCGTGCGCCAGCGGGACGAGATCGTGCAGAAGGAGATCTTCGCCCCGGTCCTGACGGTGCAGAGGTTCACCACCGAGCAGGAGGCCATCGAACTGGCCAACGACCAGCCGTATGGTCTGGCCGCCTCGGTGTGGAGCACCGATCATGCCCGTATCCTGCGCACCACGAGCACGCTCGACTTCGGCGCGATATGGGTTAACACACACGGACCTCTTACTCCTGAGATGCCGCACGGCGGGTTCAAGCAGTCCGGACATGGCAAGGACTTGTCCGCCTACGGACTCGCGGACTACACGCGCATCAAGCACGTCATGAGCGCGGTCGATGCCTCGGCGTGATCGCCGGGCCCCCGCGGGCCTTCCGGAGTGGGACCGTTGCGCGGTCATGGGGGTCGTGAACGTGACCCCCGACTCCTTCTCCGACGGCGGGCGCTGGTTCGATACGGCGCCCGCCGTCAAGCACGGCCTCGACCTGGTCGCACGGGGAGCCGACCTGGTCGACGTCGGCGGCGAGTCCACCTGTCCGGGCTCCGGCCGCGTCGACGAGGCGGAGGAGCTGCGCAGGGTCATCCCGATCGTCCGCGGCCCCGCTTCCGAGGGCGCCATTGTCTCCGTGGACACGATGCGCGCCTCCGTCGCGGTCGAAGCCGGGGCCGTGCTGGTCAACGACGTCAGCGGCGGCCTCGCCGACCCCGCCATGATCTCGGTCGTTGCCGCCGCACGGGTGCCCTTTGTCGTCATGCACTGGCGGGGCCATCTGCAAGGCGGCAACGTCAAGGGCCGCTATACCGACGTCGTCACCGAGGTCGTCGACGAACTCCAGGCACGCGTGGATGCCGCCGTGGCCCGGCGGCATCGCACCCGACCGCGTCATCGTCGACCCCGGGCTCGGCTTTTCCAAGAACGCCGACCACGATCTTGCCCTCCTCGCCCACACTGACCGCCTCCACACCCTCGGGCTCCCGCTGCTCATCGCCGCCTCCCGCAAACGCTTCCTCGGCCACGTCCTCACCCGCGCCGACGGCGCACCGCCGCCGCCTCCGGAACGCGACGCAGCCACGGCCGCCGTCTCCGCGCTCGCGGCAAGCGCCGGCGCATGGGCCGTACGCGTCCACGCGGTGAGCGCCACGGCGGACGCGGTACGCGTCGCCCGAGCCCTCGAGCAGGCCTGACGGCGCCCCAGCGGCAGTGACCGGGGATGTTTGCGGCACATGGCGGTCTGCGGACCGGAAGGTCGAGCCGCAGCCAGCGGCGGCCTATGCGCCTGGCGCGCATGTGACCAGTCTTCAACGCCCGCAACCCCACCCCGAGCATTAGTGCAACTTAAGCTCGGCATCAGGCGACCCTGCTTCTCCTGCCGCTGAGTATGAGCCACGCTGTTCACGCACGCGTAAACCGCCCTTATCCCTTCTGTCGTATTGCGGAATTCTGGCCGACCTCTGCCTACCGGCAGACGCCTGGCGGATATTCCGCGCCGCTTCCTCATCACCGGAGCCGGCCGCCTCGACAGGCGTGTGGGCTATACAACGCTGAACCAGAGCATGCACGCCGCTATGAAATGAGTAATACGCTCATGGGAAATCCCACGCCGATCGGCCAGCGCAACGAAACCGAGATGCCTCGCTACGGCGGGATCGCGACCTACGCGCTTCTTCCTCGGATCGAAGACGTCGCTCACGCCGACGTAGCTGTCCTCGGAATTCCCTTCGACAGCGGGACCAGCTTCCGGCCCGGCGCCCGCTTCGGTCCCGCGCATATCCGCGAGAATTCGCGACAGCTGCACCCGTACCACCAGTTCCTCGACGTCTTTCCGTTCGACTCGCAACAGGTCGTCGATGCCGGCGACGTCGCGGTGGGTCCGTACGACATCCCCCGCGCAGTCGCGACGATCGAGGCCGCCGCGCGGCGTCTGGTGGACCAGGGCACACGTGTGGTCGCCCTCGGCGGTGACCACACCGTCGCTCTGCCCCTCATACGGGCGGCAGCCTCGGCACACGGGCCTCTGGCGGTCCTGCACTTCGACGCCCACCTGGACACCTGGGACACCTGCCACGGGGCAAGCGTGTGGCACGGGTCGCCCTTCAGGCGCGCGGCCGAGGAAGGGATCATCGACCTCAACCACTGCCAGCATGTCGGAACGCGCGGCGGCATCTACGACCCGAGCGAACTTGCCGATGACCGGGAAGGCGGATTCGAGATCATCGACAGCGAGGCGTTCCAGGATCGGAAGGTCAGCGACATCGTCGCGCAGATCCGGCGCCGCCTGGGTACACGTCCCGTCTACATCTCCGTCGACATTGACGTCCTCGACCCTGCGCACGCCCCGGCCACCGGAACTCCCGAGGTGGGCGGACTGGCGACCCGTGAATTCTTCAAGACGCTCCGCGGCCTGTCGGGTCTGAATGTCGTCGGATGCGATGTCGTAGAAGTCGCCCCCGCCTACGACCACAGTGACATCACTGGACTCGCCGCCGCCCACACCGCATGGGAACTCATTTCCCTCATTTCGCTCAGCGAGAGCCGGTAAATCAGGAAGCCCGCAGAGACGGCGATGCGCCCCCGCGTCCTGCGCCACATCACGTCTTCACCACCGGCGGCCTACTTCGCACATGGCCGGATCTCTCCATCGCGGGCAAGAAACACCAAGCAGCCTCCGGACTTTCTGGGCCCGATCCGAGAACGGCACCGCACAACGGCACCAAGGCCCACACCGGGACAGCCAGGTGGGTTGAGGGACACATCCAGGAGTACTCATGAGCCTCAGGCCGAACCAGCTGCTTCGCCGCAAATCCCTTGACCACATGCTCGCCGACGCAGCCGGCGATCCGCTGGACGGTCCACCAGCGGGGACCACTCTGCGCCGCACGATCGGCCTGGCCCAACTCACCCTGATCGGCATCAGTTCGGTCGTCGGCACCGGCATCTTCTTCATCCTGGGCACCAGCGTCCCCCTCGCCGGCCCCGGCGTCGTACTCTCCTTCGTCATCGCCGCCACAGTCGCAGGCCTGGCAGCCCTCTGCTACGCGGAACTGTCCGGCGTGCTTCCTGCGGCAGGCAGCACATACTCCTATGCCTATGCCTCCCTCGGCGAGGGCATGGCCTACCTCGTCGCCTGGTGCCTGATCCTTGAATACGGTGTCTCCGTCTCGGCTGTGGCGGTCAGCTGGGGCCAGTACCTCAACGAACTGACCGACGCGCTCTTCGGGTTCTCTCTCCCGGACACGATCAGCCAACCACCGGGCGCAGGCGGCGTGGTCAACATCCCCGCACTCGTCGTCATCCTGCTCTGTTCCGCACTTCTGGCCCGTGGCACCCGCGAGTCAGCCGTCGTCAACGCGATCATGGTCGTCGTCAAGCTCGCGGCACTGGTGATGTTCGTGGCCATCGCCTTCACGGCCTTCCGGTCGGACAACTTCGCCGACTTCGCCCCCCACGGCCTTGCCGGCATCGGCACCGCCGCCTCCAGCGTCTTCTTCACCTTCGTCGGCTTCGACACAGTGGCCACGGCAAGCGAAGAAGTCCGCAACCCCAAACGGACGGTTCCGCTCGCCCTCTTCTTCACCCTCGCCGTCGTCACCCTGATCTACGTGCTGGTCTCCATCGCCGCGATCGGAGCCCAGCCCATGGACCGGTTCGGCGCTCAGTCCGACGCGGGTGAGGCCGTACTCGCCGAGATCCTCCGCAACGTGACCGGTATGGGCTGGCCTGCCGTCCTCCTGTCCGCCAGTGCCGTCGTGTCCATCTTCAGCATCGTTCTGGTCACGCTCTTCGGCCAGACGCGCATCCTGCTCTCCATGGCCCGAGACGGTCTGGTCCCGCAGATCTTCCAGCGGGTGAACCGCAAGCGCCACACTCCGGTGCACAACACCTGGATCGTCGGGCTCATCACTGGCGTCCTCGCGGCCCTCGTCCCGCTGAAGTACCTGGTTGACCTCACCAGCATGGGCACCCTCATCGCGTTCGTCGCGGTGGCTGCCGCAGTCAGTGTGCTCCGTCGGATCGCCCCCACCGCACACCGCCCGTACCGGGTGCCCTTTCACCCCGTCGTTCCGGTACTGGCTGCCGCCTCCTGCCTCTACCTCGCCTACCTTCTCCCCGGCATCACCTGGACACTCTTCGCAGCCTGGCTCCTTCTGGCCGCCGTCCTGTACGTGGTCTTCGGGCGCCGCCACTCCCGGCTGGCAAGCAGGTCGAGCAACGGTATGTACGGGCTGGAGTCATCAGTCACATCACTGCCCGCAACGACTGTTTCTGCCCCCGAGCAACCCCCGACAGGCCTCGCCTAACCGCTGTCCTTCCCACATCCAGGGACGGCCGGCACGGGACCGCTCGGGCTCGACCTGCCTGAGCGGGCTGCACTGGCCGTCCCCCTGACCAGCCCGTCCCGCAGTCGAGCCAGACGTCGCCCTCCTGCGGTGCCGTACAACAGATCCAGTCCCAAAAGGGACCGCCGACGATCGATTCATCCCACACTGCTCACCCTGTTGGGGAGCCCCCCGCTCGTCGGCTCCGACCTGCCCGATCTCGGCGCCCTCCTGGAAGCGACCGCAGCCATTCGGCTCGCTGCCCAGACTGGGCAGCCGAGGGACATAGGTTTCTCCCATGCTCAACACTCGTCGGCTCGGCCTGCTTCGAGACCTCGTACGCACAGGCACCATCGCCGGAGCGGCTCAGCTGGCAGGCTGCACGCCTTCAGCCGCCTCCCAGCAGCTCTCCGCCCTGGAACAGGACATCGGTACCGCGCTGCTGGAGCGCTCCGCCCGCAGCGTACGTCTCACCGAGGCGGGGCGGGTTCTGGTCGAACATGCCCATCGCGTGTTCGTCGAACTCGAGGCTGCGGAGGCCGCCGTACGGGCTGTGTCGGGTTTGCGTGGAGGCAGGGTCCGCATCGCGGCCTTCAACAGCGTCGCCACCGGGCTCATCGTGCCCACGCTGATGGCCTTCCGTCAGCGATACAAGGACGTGAGCATGACATTCACGGAGGCGGAGCCGGAGACATCCATGCCGGCGGTGGCGAACGGAGACCTGGATCTGGCCGTCACTCATGAATACGGACGTCTGCCAAAACCCGGTCTCCAGGGCCTGCGCCAGGTGCTCCTTCACCGCGACCGGATGCTACTGGCTGTGCCCCCTCACCTTCAGCGAGCCGGCCAGACCACCGCGAATCTTCGGGACTACGCCGATGCCACCTGGCTCTCTGCACTGCCGAGCTCTGGCTTTCAGGCAGCGACAGAACTCATCTGCCGAGCTGAGGGCTTCGAGCCCGACATTGCGTTCCGCTCCGACCAATACGATGTCCTGTCCCTGCTCGTGGCTGCGGACTTCGGCGTGGCACTCATCCCCGCTCTCGCGGCAGCCCCTCGCCCAGGCGTGACCTACCTCGAAGTAGCGCAACCTACCGGCCTCACGCACGACATCCACATCACGACCCGGGAGGCCGACACTTCACCCGCAGTCGAAGCTCTCTCCTTGTTGCTTGTACAGCGCGGCGTCGGAGGCACCTAGGAGGCAGGCGCGCTGCATCCGGACTGTCCACGCCGCCCGGTACGAGAGAGCACCGTGCTCATCCACGACGCCAATTCCAGCGCTGCCGCGGGCCGTTCAGTCGGGTGGCCGGACCACGATGCCGTGACCCGGACCCCTCAGACTTCGCGAGTCCTCGCCCGTAGCCGGACGGACGTGCACTGCTGGTCAGGCTCCGCGCAGGGCCCCCTCTCCAGGTGGCGCGCCCATCGCAGGGCGGGGTCACGCACTCCTGGGTCCTGAGTTCCAGGCGTCGTCGTGGTCCGACGACCTGTACGGCGGCATCGGTGAAGTCACGGACCGGCACGGCGACCGAGCACAAGCCGGATTCTGCCTCCTCATCGACGACGGAGTAACCGTTCCGCCGGGTCGCCTCCAGTCGGCGCCCTCGCTGAATCTCGTCAAGCGTTTGGGTTTCCAGCGCGAGGGCTACTCAGCAGGCTTCCAGTTCGTCAATGGTGAATGGCGAGACCACGAGTGCTGGGCCATCACCGCCGATGCGGCCGCAGATCACCGGATCGAGCACTAGCACCACAGGTGTCGTGATGCGTACACTCAGCTACTGAGTCGCTGAGCTGCATCAACATGAACCAGAGCCTGCGAAGACAGCTCCGACCCCCAGAGAATCGACGACTGGTCGGTGGCCCATCAGAAACTCGCCCTCGCCCGCCGCGGCGCCGGCGACCTCACCCAGGCCCTGCACTTCATCGACATCGCCCGCAACAGCGGGACCACCGAATCACCGATGCAACGCGTGCGACTGGACACCGCTCATGGCCACATCCTGCTCTCCGACGCAGCGACCCGGGATGATGGACACCTCGTCCTCGACCAGGCCGCCAAGGTGGCCGCGCAGTACGGACTCGTGCACCAGCTGCGCAGTATCGAGGGCATCAAGGCCATGAGCGAGGGGCCGACCGGCCCCCGGCAACGGTGACCAGGGAGACAACGCGTGAGCGACAACCAGCAGGCCATCACCGAGGACCAGTGGCGCCAGGCCAAGCTGATCTGGGACTACCACCAGATGAACCACGAACTGCGGCCCGTCGACGTGGCGATCGGGCTGGGCAGCCACGACCTCGGCGTCCCCGCCGAGGCGATCCTGCTGGAGCCCAACGCCGGGAACACCGGGCAGAACATCACCCTCTCGCGTGAGGTCCTCACCGGCGCTGGAATCCACCCGAGCACGGTGCTGCTGGTGTCCAAGCCCTACATGGAGAGGCGATCGTTCGCGACCGCCCGCAAGCTGTGGCCCGACGTCGAGATCCTGTGCGCGTCGGAGCCGCTGGAGTTCGACGACTACTTGAAGTCCATCGGCGACGAGAAGCTCGTCCTGGACATGCTCGTCGGTGATCTCCAGCGGGTGATCGAGTATCCGAAGCTCGGGTTCGCCACCGAGCAGGAGGTCCCGGAGGACGTGCATGCCGCGTACGAATCCCTCATCGCCGACGGCTTCACCAGCCGCCTCATCACCTCGTGACCTGCCCGCCCCGGGCGGGCTGTGCGCGATCCACCAGCCCAATGTGTTCCCGAGACTGACGACGCTGGCCAAGCTGTTCGCGGCGGACTGCTGGATCGTCCTGGACGACGTGCAGTTCACCCGCCGCGACTACCAGCACCGAGCCCGTCTCGCCGACCTCGACGACCCGGCCCGCCAGCAGTGGCTCACCATCCCCACCCACCTCCCCAATGGGCGGCCCACCCTCATCCGGGACGCCCGGATCGACGACCCTGCCTTGGCCTGCCGCCGAACCGCCGGGATGCTGCGGCAGCACTACGGCTCCAGCCCCCACTGGCCCGCCCTCGCGAAGGCCCTGGACCCGGTGCTGGACGCCTTCACCACCGGCCGGACCGCGACGGTCGCCGAGATCTCCACCCGCGTCCTGCTGGACCTGCTCGGCTGGAAGGGCCAGATCCTCACCAGCAGCCAACTCCCGTCCCGGCCGGGCCGATCCGTCCGGCTCGCGGGCCTCTCCGCCGCGACCGGCGCCCGCGCGTATCTGTGCGGGACCGGTGGCATGACCTATCTCGACCCCGCACCCTTCGCCGCCCGGAACATCGCCGTGGCGCCGTTCCGGCCGCCGTTGATCAATATCTGCTCCTCCGGCAGCCAGCTCAGTGCCCTGTGGGCCCTTGCGGCTCTCGGCCCGGATGCCGTGGCCGACCGGCTCCAGGCCCTCGCCGCCGTCCACACCGTCCTACAGCCCGCCGCCTGACGCAGCCGTCCCCCTCCTCAAGGAGGGGGACGTACCACTGAACGTCCCCAGTCGCGTACGACTCCGTCCTGCACGATCGCGTACGGGATGCATACTGCAACGACACTTCGTGATGTCCTCTGCGTTGGTAATGGCTGGTACGGGCTCGTGCTTGACTCCTTCTTCGCCATAGCGACCACGCGAGTACGTGCTGAATGTGGTGGTGAATGGGGGAAGAGACGCGGTTGAAGATTCGCCGGGCCTCATTCATGGTCATGGGTATGAGCGATTGAGTATGGCCGGTGTCTGGATCCCCTTTTTTGCCTCCGCTCGCAGGATGGCGAGGAAGGCGAGGGCGGCCATGGAGAGGGTTATATGCCGGTACCACGCGGTGTAACTGCGGACCTGGTAGTGATCGAGCCCGGTTTCGTTCTTCGCCGTCTGGAAACACTCCTCGACCATCCACCGGGACCCCGCTGTCCGCGCGAGTTCCTCCAACGGGGTCCCGGCAGGGGAGAAGCAGATGTAGTAGGCGATGTCCGTGGGGTCGGTGAGGCTGCGCCGTGCCAGTAACCAGTGGTCCCAGCCTTCCCGCCGCCAGGGCCGGATCGGGGCCGCCGCCCAGTGGTATTCACGCGGCCCGTGGGCGCCGTCCCCGCAGCTCACACGGACCCAAGCGTCATCAGAGAGCTCGCCGACCAGCTTGTGTGCACGCGCCCGGGTGAACCGCCCCGGGTGAAGTGGAGACTCGATTTCATGAAAGGATCGAGTCATGGCACGACCTTCCCGTTACCCGCTTGAGCTGCGCCGACGTGCGGTGCGCATGGTCGCCGAGGTCCGCGGCGACCACCCGACCGATACCGCGGCCTTGCAGGCGGTGGTCGAGAAGCTGGACATCGGCTCCCGCGAGACGCTGCGGAACTGGGTGAAGCAGCACGAGATCGACGCCGGGCAGCGGCCGGGGACCACGACGGAGGAGTCCGCCCAGCTCAAGGCGTTGAAGAAGGAGAACGCCGAGCTGAAGCGGGCCAACGGGATCCTGAAGGCCGCGGCGTCTTTCTTCGCGGCCGAGCTCGACCGGCCACACACACGCTCGTAGCGTTCATCGACGAGCACCGGGACCGCTTCGGCGGCGTCGAGCCGATCTGCCGTGTGCTGAGCGCACACGACTGCAAGATCGCCCCCTCCACCTACTACGCCCACCACAAGCGCCGGACCGTGCCGTCCGCCAGGACCGTGCGGGACGGCGAGCTGAAGGAATTGATCCAGCACGTCCACGACTCCAACTACCGTGTCTACGGGGCGAGGAAGATCTGGAGGGAGCTGAACCGGCAGGGCCACGTCGTGGCCCGCTGCACCGTCGAACGCCTGATGCGCGAGCTCGGCATCGCCGGCGCGGTCCGCGGCAGACGTGTTGTCGGGGCTTGGTTTAGTTGATCTTTGGGTGGTGGTGTGGCCTGGTGTTTTTCAGATGGGCTGAGTGATAGCCCATGGGAGCTGAGTCAGTTTTCCTGATCAGCGGGATGACGTCCTGGTGGTGCACTGCGGGCGCCGCGTAGGCCTGTGGCTTGTGTGGTGTGGCGGGTGTGCAGGTTGGTTGGGCGGCTGGTCAGCTCTACCGAGTGTGGGTATGAAGCGTGTGCTGGAACCCACACGGAGGGGTGCGTGGGGCTACTGCCTTGGTGGACCATGCAGCATGCTCACGGATGACTGGCAACTCACTGAAGACATCGATGTCTTCCTCGCTCACACCGGGGACTTTCTGCGCTCGCGGCCTGCTCTCCACAACACGCCGTTGACGGACATCGAGAAGCTGCGTGTCAGCGGTACAGGCGCACAGGCCGAGGCGGCCGTCTTCGGCTGGTTTGCGTCACAAGGCGAGGTCCGCGCCATCTTCTACCGCACTCCGCGTGGCCGTTTGGGCCTTACCCCGCTCTCTGCCTCGCAGGCCGATGGCCTCGCTGCCCGTCTGACCCGGCAGGGCCACTTGCCGGTGAACGTCATTGCGGACCACGACACCGCCACCGTTTTCGCACGGGCATGGCAGCAGCGCACAGGAGCAGTATCGGAGATCTTCTGGCGGACTCACCTCTACCGTCTCGGTACGCTCACCCCACCGCAGCCCCGCCCCGAGGGACAGGGGCGTATCGCGGACGGGACAGACCATGAGCAAGTTGTGCGCTGGTGCCGCGAGTTCTGCGTGGATGTCAAAGAGCAGTCCTCCATCGATTTGATCGATGCCGGTCGTTGGGTCGACTCGCGTTTCGGTGACCGGCACTTCACGTTCTGGCATACCTCGGACGGCACTCCCGTCTCCATGGCAGCCACGACCTCGCTTGTCGGCGGCATGATCCGGCTGGACCCCGTCTACACCCCATCCCACCTGAGGGGCCGCGGATTCGCGGGCGCCGTGACCGCCGAGGCGAGCCGCGCCGCGTTGGCCGCGGGCGCGACGGACGTTGTCCTGTTCACGGACCCGGACAACCCCACCAGTAACGCTCTCTATCAGCGCCTCGGATACATCCACGTCGGCGACTTCGCCGGGTACCGGTTCTCTTACACCGGGCCGGACACCCCGTCCGCCTCGCAGCCCTGACGGTCGGCGTGTCGTTTGAGGGCCCAGGTCAGGGGCGCCACGTGCAGGGGTGCCGCGCTCGCGTCGCCGTGGCGGCTGTTCAGCCAGCGCTGTAGTTCGCTGCGTGCGTGTCGGGCGAGCCATCGAGCGAGGGTTCCCGCCTCGTCGGCGGGGTCTGGGCCGGTGTTCGTCCGGAGTGCGTCGGACAGAAGGCCAGCCAAGTGCTCTTCGGCTGCGGCGTGTTGGTACGCGTCCGCGTCCGCGGTCATCGCGGTGAGGGCTTCGGCCAGAGCGAAGGTCTCGGGATAGGTGACCAGGTCGCGGGCGATGATCCACCACGGCCACACCTTGCCCATACGACCGGCCTGTGCGGCCAGGGCGTCAAGGCGCTTGTTCCACGAAACCGGCACAGTGCCCGACATCAATTTCTGGTCGGTGTAGAGGTGTTGGATGGTGCCGCGGGCCCACAGCCACGCCTCGGCGGCTATGCCGCCTGGGTCGGTGAGGTCCTGGTGGCGTCGGTGTGCGGCCAGGATGCGGGCGGCTTCGTGTTGGCCCAGGTGATCGAGCGGTATCTGGGTCGGTCCGGTGTAGCCCGCCTCGCCGCCGACGAGCCAGATGCGATGCGTGTGGCAGACGCGCTGGTGCCGGCCCCGGTACTGCCATACCTGCTGTCCGCGGCTGCGTGGTGCGGTGCATTTGAGGCACCCGGCCATGACCGACGCGGCCGTGTGCGTGGTGGGGGACTGCCAGTGCGCGGCCGGCCCGGTGTGGTGCCGTAGAACATCCAGGTCGAGCGGCCAGGCGGGCAGTACGCGTGCCAGGACCTGCTCCTCGATGCGGCTGTAGGCGGCCACGCGTTCGCGGGCCGCGGCATTGAGGTAGAGCTCGGCGCCCAGCGCGCTCCGGCCGCTCACAGTGGCGCGGCCCTCTTGCTGAAGGACGGCTCGGAGGTAAGGACTTGCGGGCAGGTGGTAGCGGGCTGCGCACCGGGTGATCCATGAAGCGGTCGTCTCGCCTTCGAGGGGCGCGGTGCGTATCGCGCCCGCGGCCAGGCGGCTTTGGACAGGTGGGGACAGGGGCATAGCGTGGTGAGGTCAGCTTTCGACTGGCCGGTGGACGCCCGCAGATGGGGACGTCCACCAAACAAGCAGAACAAGAGGCAGGGGCGAGTACGTGCTGTTCAGGCGGCCGTCCGGGAGTGGCCGGACGGGGCCTGCTCGGCTGGGGGCCGTGCATCCTGCTCAGCGAGATGGTCGAGACGGACGGCATCGAGTTGTTTCTTGGTGATCTTCTCGGTGCCGTCCAGAATCGCGGTGATCGCTCCTTCGCGGATCAGCGCGGACAGACTCCCGAGCCGCCCGCCGGTGCGCTCGTGCAGATAGCGGGCCATGCGCCCCAGCGATCCGGGACGGTGCCGCTCAAGACGCAGCGCGTTCTCCATGCCGTCCAGCAGCCCGCGCCACGCTGCCTGCTGCTCCCGACTCCCGTATGCCAGGGGAGGGTTGGACAGGAGCTTGAACCGCCCCGCCAGCTGCGCCCCGCGGATTCCGCTCAGCAGGGGCGAGTCCTCGACGGCGACTCCGGCGTAGACGAAGGTGGCGCCGACACGTTCGGACAGGTACTTCATCTGGTCGGACGTCTCGGCGCCCACGCGGGTGCGGGTGTCCAGGAGGTGGATGTCGTCCAGTTTACCGACCGCAGGAGCTCGGAAACCGGCTCTGAACTGCGACGATTCATAGACTACATGTCCGTGATGGAGAGTTGCTGTCGTTCGTCTGTGTGGTCTCGTGAGACGGCTGTCCGCGTACTCCCCGAAGTTCAGCCGAGTATTGATGAACGGGCTCAACTCACGGCAGTTGAATACACGCCGCTACCAGGCCCCAGGACCAGATACCGTTCACGAGTCCCGGCGCCGCATCCGCTTCGTCAAGGCTCGGCGCCCCTGAGTGGCTCCCAGGAGACCCTGTGCGATTCGTGGTCCAAGCCGATCGACAGTCCCCGTCGGACGAAGGCCCCCAAGAAGCCATCCTCGTCCCAGTTGCCGGGGACGACCACGGCTACCAGACCAGCTACGACCTCTGGTTTCGGGACGAAAACAGACAGATCCAGCGCCTGGGCCGCGTCAAGATCGCCCTCGGCGCCCAGGAACCGGGGCCCAGTCCCCTCCCCGTAGGGCAGTTCGAGCACCTTGACTCCCTCCGCAGGCCCGAGTTGTTCTCCCTGGGCCAAGACGACCTGTACTACGACAGCATCAGGAAACTCGGCACCCAGGTACGCTTGGAGATCCTCATCGGACTGGGTGATATCGCTCTCTCATCAAAGCGTCTGGACTTCGCCCTCCAATACGACGTGACGGCCCTCTCGCTGCTGCGCAGCGTCGAGAAGCGTACGGTCATGGCCCAGTTCAAGCGCATCGCCAGCGGTGGTTCCCGGCTCACCGAGTACCGCTTCAACTACCTCGTTCCCGCGCCAGACAGCGACGTCCCGCCGCCCCCGCCACTCAGCTTCGTGGTCACCCCCCGCACCACCCCGTCCAGCAACATTCACGTCCTGATCGGACGCAACGGAGTCGGCAAAACCACCCTGCTGCGCAACATGGCCCAAGCGGCCGTCCACCCTGACCGCGCCGACGTCAATGCCGGCCGAATCGAACACCTCCCCACCCCCACCGCGGAGGACGGTGAACCCTTCGTCAACGTCGTCTCCGTCACCTTCAGTGCCTTCGACCCCTTCGTCAGTGTGGTTGGCGACCCCGACCACGCAGCGACCACGTACGCGTACGTGGGGCTCGCTAGCGCTGGGAACAACCTCGGCGAGCCCAAATCACATGAACAACTGGGCTCGGAGTTCGCCAGTTGCCTCAAAGAGGTTTGGGCGGCCGGACGGCTCGGACGGTGGGTCCATGCCCTGCGCATTCTGAGCAGTGACCCGCATTTCGCCGCCTCCCCGTCCATGACTTCGCTCGACGCCTCCGTGAGCAGTCGCCACAGACATTCACGGAGAGCGATCAAGAGGCAGCCCGAAGGATCTTTGGCCAACTCAGTTCAGGCCACTCGATCGTGCTGCTGACCATCACGAAGCTGGCCACGCTCGTGGCCGAGCAGTCCCTGGTGCTCCTAGACGAACCCGAGGCCCACCTGCACCCACCGCTCCTATCTTCCTTCATCAGGACGTTGTCGTACCTGATGGATGACCGCAACGCAGTCGCGGTCATCGCCACCCACTCCCCTGTCGTCCTCCAAGAGGTCCCCCGCTCCTGCATCTGGAAACTGAGCCGTTGGGGCAACCGTCAGGCCGAGCGGCCCACCATCGAGACTTTCGGTGAGAACGTCGGTGTCCTCACACACGAGATCTTCGGCTTGGAGGTGAAGGAGTCCGGCTTCTACGCGGAAGTCAAAAGGGCGGTCAGGGCCCATGGCACCTACGAAGAAGTCCTTGCCCACTTCGGCGGCCAGCTGGGCGGCGAGGCCAAGGGGCTGGTGCGGATCCTCCTCGCAGACAAGGCCGCAGGAGAGAGCCGCTGATGTGGCCGCTGGAGCCCCCCGCCGAGACAGCCCGCGAGAGCTACGACGCATGTGTGAGCAGCACCCGGGACACCAGTCGGCAAGAGAAGTTGACAGCCGCGGCCGAAGCCGTCGAAGCTGCAGGAGAGCGCTTCCGGGAAGCAGCCCACAGCCAGACGTTGCACGCCCTGGAAGCCGCCGAGTTCAAGGTTCCAGGCATCGACGACAAGGCCGCCGTGACCTGGGCGTACGAGAACGGGATGCGGGGAACCAAAAGGGCCGCCTAATCTATGACAAGCTCATGGGCGCCCCCGTCGACGAGAGGTGCCCCCTGTGCGGGCACGGAACCGTCCGTCAGCTCGACCACGTCCTGCCTAAGATGTCCTTCCCCGCTCTTTGCGTGGCCCCACTCAATCTGGTGCCAGCCTGCAGCGACTGCAACCACATCAAAGGCGATCAAAAGCCGACCACGGTTGAGACCACACCTTTACACCCGTATCTCGACCGTATCGACGACGTGACCTGGCTGCAGGCCAAAGTCATTCACGACGCCCCCGTGCGGCTGGAGTTCTTCGTGACCCCGCCACCAACATGGGGGCAGGGCCTCATAGCCCGGGCCACGCACCACTTCACTATGTTCGGGTTGGCGAAGACCTACGCAGTGCAGGCCAACCGGACCCTGAGGAACATCCAACACACCCTCGAAGGACAGTTCAAGGCTGGCGGCAAGGAGCTCGTGCACGAATACCTCGCGGCCGAAGCCGCCACTCGACTCGCTGTCCAACCCAACGGGTGGGAAGGCGTGACCTACCGGACCCTCGCAGCGGATGGTGCCTTCTGTAACGGAGGATTCCTGGAGTGACTGCAGGCCACTTTCACGTGTACGCCGACATGGCCCGTCCACCGGACGGAGAACGGGCCATGAGGCCGGAAGAGCGAAGGCGAGGTCAGATGCCTGACGCTGGGTCAACGATCCGGGCTTCGAGGTCAGCGACGCGGCGGTCCTGGAAGCGGAGGTTGGAGCGGGCCGCCTTGAGCCGCTCGTCAAGGCTGCGGTTGTCGGCCGTGAGCTGACGGACTCGCTGTTTGAGGGTGGTGTTCTCGGTAGTGATCCGCTGGACGGCCTCCTCGGCCCATTCGGCCTCCAAGTCCCGCACCTGGCCGATGAGTTCACCGATGCGATTCCGCTGGGCGAGGATCTCGCTGTGAGCGGTCTTGAGGGCGTCTTCGGCATTCAGAGCGCGTTCACGCCAGGTCGCCTCACGTTCCTCGCCCTGGTCGGCGAGCAACTGGGTCCGGCGCTCTCCAGCCTCGGCCATCGCGGAGGCGATGACGGCTCTGGCCTCGGGATTGTCGTAGAGGAAGGTGCGGGAGACGTCCGCTCGACGGGCGACGGCGGTCACGCTGACCTGGGCCTTCTCACGCCGGAGCCGGATGATGGCTTCACGGACCCGCTTCAGGGCGGTCTCGGTCTTGTGGCGGCGGGCGGCCAGGGCGGCGGCCGTGCGGGGTTCTGGAACGGCAGAGGTCTTCATGCGATGTCCTGCTCGGGGTCGTTGTCGGTTGTGCACGTATCGCTGTACTCGCTCTGCTCGTCGTCGCCCGCGTCGGCGAGGTCGGCGGCGCGGAAGGCCGTGGACCACACGCGGTGGAAGTAGTCCTGGGGTTTGCGCAGGTCAAGGGCGAGGGCGTCGCCGAGGAGGCCGAGGCCGACCAGGGCCTTCTCCAGGCCGTCGATGGCGCGGGCTGTGGGCTCGAAGTAGCGGTGGAGATAGTCGGCGATCGCGTCGTCCGGGGCGCCTTCGGCCAGCAGCCGCCACTGTTCGCGTTTGCGCCGCCAGTAGAGGAGGTCGGCGCCGGAGAGGACGAACTTGTCGCAGTTGTGGCAGTCGAGGTTCCAGGGGCAGGCGCCGCCGTCGACGACGGGCTGGAAGGTGCAGAACCCGCCCTCGGAGGGGGTGCTGCGGCGTGAGAGGTCGATGGCGAGGGCCTGGGCCTGCTCTCGGGTGAGTGGGGTGGTCTCTCCGGCGAGGAGTTCGCCGGGTTGGGCGGTGCCGGGGCCGGTGACCCAGACGTGCTGGAGGACGTTCTCCAGGTCTTCGCTGGTCAGGTGGACGTAGTGCTCGGCCATCCGGTCCGAGACCTGGCCGAGATAGCGGCGGATGTGGGTGAGGCTCGCCCCGGCCCGAAGCAGGCTGGTGGCCAGAGTGTGGCGAGCCTGATGGGGGACGAGCTGGCCGAGGTCGAGCTCGGTGGCCCACTCCCGGAACCTTCGGTGGAACCACTGGTAGGACAGAGCGGTAGCGCCGTCGGGGTTGCGGACCTTGCTGGTGAACAGGGCAAGCTGAGCGCGTTCGGTGCCGGTCGGGCGGCGTCCGTGCCGGGCGACGAACCGGTCCAGTGTCTTGCGCTGCCGTTCGGCGAGGAGGTCGTAGAGCCGGTCGGGGATACGGATTGCGGTGTCGTAGTTGCCGACCTTGGTCTGGTCGTGCCAGAACATCGGCAGGCCGCCGTAGCGGCCGATGCAGTTCCAGCGCAGCTTGAGGACCTCGTTCACGCGGCGGCCGGTCAGCACGATGGTCTCCCAGACGTCCCGCATCCCCTGGTCATCGGGGTCGTACTGCTCTGTGAGCTGGGCGAGGTTGGCCTCGTCGGCCAGGGCTCGGGCGACCTCGTCGGGAAACGGACGCCGGGCTCGCAGCGGCTCGCCGCCGGCGAATGGCATGGCGATGATGAACTCGCGGTCCAGGCCGAGCCGTTCGGCGGCGCCGTTCTCCATCGCGTTCCGCAGCAGCTTGCGGACGCCGTTGAACACGTCGGTGCGGGTGACGGAGGTGACCGTCGACGGCTTTCCGTAGAGCCCCTTCATCACCAGCGAGGGCAGCCCGTGGCGTTCACGATGGCGCTGATCGGCGATGAACCGGTGCATGTGCTCCACCCGCAAGGCGCTCGGGTCGTGGCCGCCGCCGGGGGCGTCGACCTCTATGAACGCGCTCAGCTCGGTGCAGGCCCGGCGGATGCCGTCGATGGGCACTGCGGTGCGTGGGCGGTGGGGCGAGCGGATGAGCTCGGCGGTGTAGTCCCAGAGCAGGTCACGCAGCCAGCGCTGGGTGATGCGGGTCAGGTCGATGTGGCTGGCCCGGTGAGGGAAGCGGATGCCGAAGTGGTCGGTCTCGAGGAACCCGGCGTCCCGCGTCTGCTCGGGGGTGAAGTAGACCAGCCGCAGGTAGTGGAGCATCTTCTTCACAATCGAGGTGTGAAACCGCGGGAAGTCGTCCAAGTCCAGGTCGGTCAGCGAGCCGGCGTCGCGCTCTCGCGCGAGGTTGACGAGCTTCTGGATCCAGTCCAGGCGCCAGATGCTGTGCCGGTCCTGCTGGGTGTGGGCGAACAGGGTGTACTGGATCTCGGCTCGCAGCAGCGGCCGCAGACCGCGCAGGTTGACCAGTCCCGGCCTCGGGGCCGGATCGACCCTCGCGCACCAGGTGCGGAAGGCGTTCTCGTCCGTGCAGGAGACGGGGACGGAGCGTCCCTGGCTCTCGTATCGCTGCCACCAGCTGGCCGGAAGGGCCGCCCCGCCGGGGCGGCGGTCGCGCTTGTAACGGTGCCAGTGCCAGCTGCACAAACCCAGCGGCGACTCCGCCAGCCCGGGGCAGACCGTGACCTTGCAGTTGCCGTAACCCCCGCGGGGCTCCTGTTCAGCAGCCCACTGCTCAAAGTCCGCCCCGGAATCGCGCGGGGCGACGTAGTACTTCCAGGAGCTGTAGTGGGCGCGGCACAACCGCAGGTCGGTTCGCGGCTCCGCCGGCCGATCGGGGCAGATCGAGCACGGGCCCTCGCGCTCGAACTCGGCCCGGGACAGCGGCTGTGCCGCAGTGAGGAACTCCGCCCGGGTCGTGCCCGATTCCCGCGCCTTTCCCCACTGCCGGAGATGGTTGGAGCACAGGTCCGTCCCTCCGGAGCGGACGCGTTCGCAGGCGCCGACGACGCATCCCCACTGGTAGACGGAGTGGTCTTGGGGAACCCGGACGAGTACTCCACGGAAGATCGGGTCGAAAAAGGGGGCACTGATCAGCGCGGTGAGGATCTCCAGCCTGTCACGGCCCTCGCGGTCGGAACGTTCGGTGTAGAGGGGCAGCAGCGAGTTCGCGGTCACTTCGTCTCACCCCAGACCGTGCGAAGCGCGGCATCGAAGACCGGGTCGTGGACATCGACGTGCCCGTAGACCTCATCGACCATCGCGGCCGACGCCCAGCCGCCGGCGTCCCGGGCGATCAGGGTGTTGCCGTCCGCGGCATCGAGAACCGCCGAGGTGAAGGTGTGCCGGAAGGCATGGGGTTTCACCAGCCCCAACCCGGCGCGTTTCCCGGCCCGGCCGAGCATCCGGCGGGCGCCGACCGGAGCCCACGGCTGGCCGCTATCGGCGCCGTGCAGCTGGACCAGGAGCATGCCGTGCCCGGCGCCCCGCGGGTACTCGGTCGTCATGTACTCGAAGTAGGAGTGCACCATCGCCGGGCTGACCCGCTTGATCAGCCCGCCGGTCACCGTCCCGCGCTCGACCCGCCAGGGATGTTTGGTCTTGGCCTCGGCCCGGTTCGGGTTGCCGGGCCGGTGGCAGACGTGCAGGTGCGGGGTGCGGCACTCGCCGCAGGCCGCGTTCTCGCGCAGGTGCAGGTCGACCAGGTGCAGCCCGCAGAGTTCGCCGATCCGAAGTCCGCCGTCGGCGAGCCAGTCGATAACCAGCCGGTCCCGGGCGGCGTTCACTGTCCCCAGCAGCCTCTCCCTGGCCTTTTCCGGCAGCATCTTCGGGTGCCGGCGGTGCGGCCCCTTCGGTGCCAGTGGGTTGGTCGGCAGCTTGTTCTTCACGTGCCCGAGGAACGAGCGGCGCTTGTCGGCCCGCGTCGGCAGACGGGACTTGTCGAGCTTCTTGCCGAGTTCGCCGTTGATGCCGCGAGAAGCCTGCTGCAGGTAGAAGCCCTTCAAGCAGGCCGCCGCGGTCGACAGCGCCGAGCGGCCGTAGGGGCGCTTGCCCACCCGCCACGGTTCCCCGAGCGGTATGCGGACCTCGGCGCCGACGATCCCCATATACCGTTCCAGGTCACGCAGTTGGACCGTGTCGAAGGCCAGGCACTCGCGCTCCAGCCACCGCAGGTGGTCCACCAGGTAGTACGCGTACGTCCTCTGCGTGCCCGAGCCCTCGTGCTCACGCAGGAACCGGTCCGCCTCCGCGTGCAGTGTTCCCTCGGGCCAGACGATCGTCCATGACCGCTGCCCGTCCTTCCGCTCGATCCGCTGGACCCTCAGGTCCCCCACCACAACGTGCCGTACCACTTGTCCTCCGTACCGACTCCAGAACATGACAGACGTCCCGGACCCGGTCGGTAAACAAGCCCAGGACGTGCTGGTCACAGTCCCAGACGGACATCACGGGCAGGACTACGGGCGGTCGGTAAAGTCGATGATCCCCAGCTGGGACTCGCAGGATAGAACGCAGTCGAGCGCGTGACTGGCCAAGGTGGCGGCATTGGCGCGGTCGGCGGCCGGGTGGCCGTAGAACTCGCAGATCATCCGGTTCAGGGTCCGCAGTGTGGTGTTGGAGGTCAGCCCGACACGGAAGACGGGGATGCGCTCGTGCCCGGCGTCGGTGACCTGGCCCAGGCGGCGCATCTGCTGGCGGTCGAAGGTGCGGCCGAAGAGGTTGGCGATGGTGGTCTTGCCCAGACCCGGCAGGGCGTCGATGACGGCCGCGGAACGGATGCGGTCGCCGTCTTGCCGGTTGGACGCGACGATCTCGTCCAACGCATCGTGGACGGAGGCCAGCTGGGGTGTCTGCACGATGCCGAAGTTGGCATGCCAGTCGTGCCGGGCGTCGTTGTAGTCCTCGGCCGCCTCCTCGCCCAGGGCCGCCAGCTGGCGCCGGGTGAGGGTCGCGGGGCGCTGCCGGGCCGGCTCGTCGACGAAGCGGCGCCAGCCCTCCTTGCGGGAGAGGCTGAACAGATGCGGCTGCCTCATTCGATCACCTCGAAGGCATCGGCGTAGTAGTCCTCGCCCTGCGGGGCATCGAAGAGCTCGTCCTCGTCGTCGCTGTCGCCGAGGGGAGGATCTGGCACCACCGTCAGCTCCGGCCGGCTCGTGGCCGTGGCCTGGTCCGGCAGGGTGGGCAGGGACAGCGCGGCCCGCTCGGCCGACAGCCGCACCGCCATGCGACGCTCGCGGCGGTCGGTGACCAGCCCCTGGTCCCAGCGGGCCAGCAGATCTCCCAGAGCCTTCGAGGCATCGATGTGCCGTCCGGTGCGGGCGGCCAGCCGCCGGGCGTAGGCGGCGGCCTCGGTGCTGAAGGCCATGTTCAGCGCGGGAGCGTGTTCCCATTCCAGGGCATGCCAGGAGCCGTCGTCGGGGTCCTGGAAGTAGACGAACCGCACGTCGTCGGGGTTGACGCGGATCGGCCACCGCCCGGCCAGACGCCCGCCGTAGGGGCTCGTCGTCCCGCGCAGCCCGTCCAGCGCGGGCCCGTTGTAACGCAGCCCGTCGACATCGACGCCGTAGTGCTGAATGGTGCGCGGCCTGACCTGCAGGAACTCGAAGGCCAGCTCGGCGGTGGCGGGCATCCGCAGCCGTCCGGCCCGGTGCACTCCGACGCGGAGCATCTCCAGCGGGGACAACTGCAGGTGGGGCCAGTGCGGGACGGTGAGTCCCTCATGGGCGCGGCGGTGGAACACCTCGCTGATCCACTCGCGGACGATCTCCTCGACCTCGTGGAGGTAGAAGAACGCCTGGTCCTCGATCCTCTCCCCGCGGCTGTGGATGTCCGGGCCCTTGTAGGCGGGCAGATGCTGGATCAGCCCCTCCCGCAGCGTTCGGAAGAAGCGCTCGACGGTTGGCTTGTCGGTGGGCTTCTTCGGCTGGGCAGGCTGGATCGACATGCCCAGCCGGGTGCAGACACTGATCACGTGGGCCGACATGAATGCCTTGCCGTGGTCGACGACCAGCGTCTCCGGCGGACACAGCCCCCGCCCGGGAACCGCGTCCTCCTCGGTGAACACCACGTGGTCCCACAGCCCGTGATAGGGAGCGAGCTCGGGGCGGTCCGCAGTGTCCATGGGCGGGCAGACGGCTTCGAACAGCACCCCGGCGACGTCGACCGCCTTGGTGGAGCACGCTGTCACCCGCAGGCCCACGATGCAGCGGGAGAACAGGTCCTGGGCGACAGTGAGCTGGACGGGAACCCAGCGGCAGGTGACCGGCTCCATCGCGTAGATGTCCAGGTCCTGCGTGTCGAGCACCACGTACTCACCCGGCCGCGTCGCCCGCAGCCGACCGTAGGCGCCGCGGGGCCGGTCCGCGATCGAGCGGCGGGACTTGGCACTGCCGGACACCGCGCTCGTGCCCTTCGTCAGCTCCGCCAGGCGCCGGTAGGCCGTAGCGCGCGAGGGAAGAGGCACCGTCCCGGCCCCGAACTCCTCTTCCAGTCGATCTTCGGTGCGGCGCAGCACCGCGGACCGGGTGGGGGTAGAGGCGTTCACCAACTCGGCCAGCACCCAGCGCAGGGCCTCCTCCCAGCGCGGATCCACCCGCGAACCCCGGCCCTTGACGGCTCGGGCGTCCACCAGCCCGGCCTCGCCTGCTTCACGGTAGGCAGCCACCCACCGGTCGATCGTCCGAGGTGAGACCTTCAGCTCCGTCGCCTTGGCCGCGGTGCGGTCCCCGAGCGGCAGATCCGGCTGGAACTGCGGGCGCGGCTCGTCGGCCGCGGCGCCGTCCGGGTGCCCGGCTCGGAAGCCGGTCAGCACCTCCCGGACATGCCGAGCCCTCTCATGCAGCCTCGCCCGCCGGGCCGGGGACAGGTTCGCCAGCAGGACAGACCCATCCTGCGTCTCCGGCTCACTCCCCGCCCCCAGGGACCGGGCGTCGGCCGCCAACCGCCCGAGCGGCAGTGTGCTGAACTCACCCGTCCGCTCGTTGCGCAGCGTGGCCGTGAGTCCTTCCAGCTCGACAACCTCGGCCACGTCGCCGCAGTAGAGCAGCCGCACCCCCGGGAAGACGGTCACTGCCCGGCCGGTCATGACGCCACCTCGATCGAGGTGGCCGCCGCCAGGGGCGCCGCAGGTCCGCGACCAGGGCTCCCGACCAGATCAGGTGCAGCACCAGCGGACGGACCGCATGTGCCGGAAACCGAGCGGCCAGGGCCGCCTCGATGCCGCCGATGGTCGACTGGCCCCGGGCCGCCGCGAGCACTGCCGGCGCCCGGTCCATCTCCAGCAGCTGAGGGCGCCGGTAGCCCGCGAGGAACCGTACGTTCTCCACCACGGCCCGATCGCCGCCCGACCAGGTCTCGTAGGACCAGCCGCGACGAGCGCAGATGCGCTTCGTCCAGGCGAACTGTGCAGTCACTTTCGGGTCCTTCATGCGTGAGGGGCTTTGACATCGACGACGGTCACCAGACCGTCAGAGTGGACAAGCAGCAGGTCAGGGATGTGCCGCCGAAGCCGGTCACCGTCACGACCGGCCAGCTGGAAGGGCTGGGAGGCGATCTCCACGACACCGCGGTCGAAATCGGCCAGCAGAATCCGAGCCAGCTCCAACCGGCTCTCGTAGGCCACCAGCCGCCCCACTGTGGCGGCGTGGTACCAGCCCGAGTAATGACGACGGCCCTTGTACCAGCGGAAATCCCGTACCGGCAGGCCGCCGGTCACCTCGGGAACGATGAGGCGGTCCAGGACCGCTTCAACGAACTGGCCATCCGCTTGCCGGTAGCGGACCGAGACCGTCTCACCTTCTGTCGTGCTCTTCTGGCTCGAAGCGCGTGCCACAGCGACCCCTTGTGTAGGCGGAACCGACACCGGGACGATGGCGCGTGGCCAGCGGGAATCTGCACGGAAGGCATGGAAAACCAAGCGAAAGGCTGGTTCTCGAACCGAGATGACGTTCGTCGTTTACGTCGAGCCCGTCCTGTAACTCGGGCTGCTGGACGACAAGTTGATGACAGAACACTGAGACAACGACATCTCCAATGAGAATCTACACGACTTCATAGCACTCGGCGTACGTCCCAGTCGTACCGCTCCCAGTACCCGGACGTTGAGGTGGTCTCGACGGTCTTTCCGGGCCGGGGCGCGTGGACCATGGTGTTGTTGCCGGTGTAGAGGCCGACGTGTCCCCAGTTTCCGTCGTTGTTGATGACGATGAGGTCGCCGGGCCGGATCTGCGAGCGGGGGACCCGGGTACCGGAGTGCCGCATCTGCTGGGAGGTGCGGGGAAGCGTGACCCGGGCGCCCTGGTAGAAGGCGTAGAGCATCAGGCCCGAGCAGTCGTAGCCGCCCTTGGTGGGGCCCGTGGTACTGCCGCCGCCCCACACGTAGGGAGTGCCGCGCTGTGCCAGCGCGGCGTCGACGACGGCGCCGGCCCGGCCGGTCGCCGACCCCGCCGTGCTGTCTTGGGCGGCGGGGAGGTGGTCGTACTCGTCGACGTAGCCGGTGACGTCGCCCACGTACGCCTCGGAACGGTTGTAGCGGTAGACCGCCTTGCGCAGCTGGTCGGTCCGGGACAGGTCGGTGGTCCCGGTTCCGCACAGGTAGACGGCGGTTCCGAGCGCGGCGTCGAACGCGTTGTGCGGGTCCTTCACCCCGTCACCGTTTCCGTCCTGGCCGCTGGGGCCGTTCCAGGTGGAGGGCAGGAACTGCATGGGGCCGACTGCCCGGTCGTACGCGGTGTCGCCGTCGAGCCGGCCGTGGTCGGTGTCGGAGAAGACGCTCGTGTTCCCCCCGGCCCCGGATCCGTTGAGCCGGACCCCGAGAATACGCGGGCGGACATCCCCGCCGACTGTGATGGTGCGCCCGGAGGCGTGGTTGGACTCGACCTTGCCGATCCCAGCGATGACGGACCACCGCATGCCCGTGCACTTCGGCCGCAGGGCGCGCACGTTCGCGGCGGCGCGGGTGTAGGCGGACAGCATCACCGGACTGATGCCGGCCACCGCCCCGGGGCCGCCCCGGACACGGACGGCGGGGCGGCGGCCTCCTTCTCGTGTCCGGCCGCCCCGTTTGCGACAGCGGCAATGAACAGCACCAGGACGCCGACGACACCCACAGCCGAAACCAGTACAGGGAAACGGCCAAGGCCACTTTCCGTGCGCCGCTCATGAGCGCCCTCCCAGGCGCGGCGCGGCCTGCGAACGACGCGCAGGGGCGGAGGGGACGGGCGCAGGCGGGGTGCTGCTCCCGGTGTTCCGCGGCTGGCGCATGCGGTGCAGGCGCTGCTGGAGCATGGCCTGGGCCGCGCTGGAGGGCGGTTGGGCGACGCGCGGCGGCGCAGGGCGCCGCCGGACGGGCGGTGCGGGGGCCGGCTGGGGTGCAGGAGCCGGCCGGGCGGGGCGGGGCGCCGGTGCCCGCCGGGGACCGGGAACAGCGGCCCGGGGCGGGGTGTAGGGGCCGAGCCCGGGCCGGCCCCGGACGATCCGGCCGAGGGAGCGCACGTTGTGCCGGTACTCCCCGGCGAACTGCTGGGCGGGCTGGACGTAGCTCCGGTGGAAACTCTGCGCGCTCTGCTGGAGGTTCTGGACGGCGCTGCTGACCCGGCCTGCGGCCTGGGCGGGCAGAGCGGTCGCAGCCGCGCCGACCCTGCGGGCCGCGCGCGGCCCGTACACCGGCAGTCCGACAGTGGCTTTGAGGCCGAACACCCCGGCCTTCACGGTGCCTTTCGCCCCGGCCTCGATGGTGCGGCCGGTGAGCCGGGTCAGCCCCGCCACGGCACGGCCCCCGCCGTGAGCGAGCCAGCCGCCGATGCGTCCGGCGAGCCGGGTGGAGCCGATGCGTCCGGCGCCGCCGAGCACAGCACCGGTTCCCCCGGTGGCGGCGGCCGCGCCGAGCATGAGCCCGCCGAGCAGCAGGCCCTTGCCGAGCCCGCCGCGCCTCGGCATGTCGACGGGGGCGGGGGAGACGGATCCGCCCAGGGGCGAGTTGCCGAGGCGGTGACGGGCGCGTGCCACCGCTCCGCGGGTGGAGCGGGCGAGCTTCTTGCGGTAGATGAACGCGGCGACGCAGACGCAGTCCAAAAGGACGAACCGGACGGTGAGACCGCCCGGCAGGTCGCTTTCCGGTGTGTTCAGCACGGCGTTGACGACGACGATGAAGACGGACATGGAGGCGATGGAGGCGAGCATCAGGGCGAGGCCGCGGGCGATGGCCGCGGCCCGGCCCCACAGCCAGGCCCGGCCGGGGCCGGGCAGGATCCCCGCCGCGAGGGCCACCTTTGCGATCATCGCCTCGATGGCGATCTGTAGCTGGGCGAAGAGGAATGCACCGTCCAGGACGATGACGAACATGCAGGTGAGGAACGCGGCCAGGAGCATGAAGAGCGCGCCGCCGACCTTGTCCATCGACGCCTTCTTCAGTGTGCCGGCGTTTTGGACGCAGGCCTTCTCGAACGCCTTGATGGGGCCGGACGCGTGGACCTGTTCCAGCATCTGGGAGGTGGCGGCGTCGACGGTGGTGTCGACCATCCAGTTCTTGACGCTGTCGGGCAGCGCGATCCCGAAGCCCGGCAGGTCCTTGAGGAAGGACTTGCCTTTCTCCATCTTGGTGTCGACCAGCTGGTCGAACACGGCCTGCTGGACCCGTGAATCGCGGAACTTCTTCCCGCACCTGCCCTCGAAGGTCCGCCCGTAGGACAGGAGCATGGCCGGCCGGGCCACGAACGCGTCCACGAGGGCGTCGGTGATGGGGCGGGCCAGCGCGCTCGGCGAGGACCGGACCTGCGCACCCACGGTCGACCCGGACGGCTTCTTCTCCCATCCGCTCTCAGTGGTCGGCCGGGCCGTGTCGATGGCTTCCTTGTCCAGGACCAGGGCGGCGGTCTCGACCGCCAGGTCCCGCACCACGCCCACCACCCCGGTGTCCTTGCTGAGCAGGAGCTGCGGGGAGAGGCGAGAGCACCGAGCGCGAGTGCGGAGATGACCAGGGCAGCCGCCATCTCGCCCCAGCCGCGCACCCGGTTTCCGAACAGCAGATGCCACGACGCGACGACCATCGTGAAGGTGAGGAACAGCACCGGCAGACCCATCTGCACGACAACGCTCCCGTACAGCGACGTCGACACCTGCAGCGCCGGCTTGAGCATCAGCCCGGCCAGGGAGAACGCCAGGCTCCAGGTCAAGAGGAAGCAGGCGAAGCTGACGATCCACTTGTTCCCCATGAACATCATCTCGACGAGGAACCCCTGCACACTCAGGTCCCAGTCGTTCCAGTCCCCGGTGTCGGAGTAGATGCGGTACGAGCTGACCGGATTCCCGTCCCGGTCGGTCACCTCGAACGCGGACAGCACCCCGCCCTGCGCGGCCCGGTCCTTCTTGTACTTCTCCACCAGCTTGTCGAACTCGGCGCGGGCGGCCTTCTCCTCCTTCTCGGCCTCCTTGATCCCGTCCCGGATCAGCGGGGAGTCATCCGGCCGGCCCGACGTACCCGGCTGGGGGACGAGCGGGCTCGGCTCGAGCGGGTTCTGCGGGCCGGGCAGCGTCGGACCCACCGAAGGCGAAGGCGCCGGCGTCGGTGTGGGGGCCGCGCTCGCCGACACGCCCGCCAGCACCAGCGACACCAGGAACGACAGCACCAGCAGCATCAGCCCCGCAGCCATGGACCGCCCGGGGCGCGCCCACCGCTTCACCCCTGCAGCACCCCCACGCCCCGGGCCCGGGCGCGCGCCCTCGGTGTCCCCGCCGATGCGGCAGCCCGCCTGGTCATGCTGCTGCGCTCTGCATGGGCTGGGAATGGATGTGGGCCACAGCCTGCTCGTCGGCGGGCAGTGTGACCTGCATGGCACCGATTCGGCCGGTCAGGTCGCGGTGCAGACATTCACCGGCCCGCGCCGCCCGTTCCTCGTCACCGAACTCGGCGCTGTTGGGCGACAGCCCGGTCATGACCAGGGCGAGGAGGTCCTCGTCGTCCGGGTTGCAGCCGAGGAAGAGCAGGGTACGGCGGGCGAGATTGCGGTCCGTCTGCCGGAAGACGAACTTGCGGGGGATCAGCCCGCGCAGGATCTGCCCGCCCTCGTCGTCAGGGCCGATGTCGTCATC
The DNA here is from genome assembly GCF_030116705.1 of Streptomyces sp. ML-6. Classification (NCBI taxonomy): domain Bacteria; kingdom Bacillati; phylum Actinomycetota; class Actinomycetes; order Kitasatosporales; family Streptomycetaceae; genus Streptomyces; species Streptomyces sp. ML-6. Next base: position 16,433 of record NZ_JAOTIK010000002.1, on the reverse strand, counting down.
GTCGTGCCCGCCGAAGAGAGCACCGGCATTGTGCTTACGCCCGTCCTTGACCAGCTCCAGCGCCAGCGCCAGGCCCTCCGGGCTGGACGTCAGCCACCAGCACTCGTCCCACACCACCAGCGCGAACTCGTCCAGGTCCGCATAGGCGACCTTCCGGGACAGGGCGGCGATCAGGTACATCACCGCACGCCCGAAGATCTTCTCGAACTCCATCTTCTCCAGCCGCTCCCCGCCGCGCAGTTCGCTCTTGGTGGGCAACGCCAGCGAGGACACCGAGAAGACCAGGGTGTCGGCCGACGAGCCGCGGACCACGGGCAGCGACTCGTCGAACACCGCGCGAGCCAGGTCCTTGCGCCTCACCGCCGACAGGCGGCGGGCAGCCATCGCCGAATGCGTATCACCCGAGGCGCCGCGGTTGGTGAGCTCCTCGACCAGGACCCGCATCGAGGGATGCGGCTCGGCCAGCACCGCCTCGACCGCCTCCGACAGGGCGATGCCCTCATCGCTCATGGGAGCCAGCCCCAGCAGCAGTGTCAAGAACGACTCGGTGAACCGCTGCGCTTCCCGCCCGGCGAACAGCCGCAAAGGATCGAGAGAAACGGCCGCCTGGTCGTCGATGGTGATGCACTCGGTCTCGCCGGGGCACGCCTGCGCGTAGCGGAGCCATTCCTGGCGCGGGGTCCGGTCCACGATCACGGCCCGGCCCCGCCGGGTACCGCCCCGCAGCCGCCGGCCCGCGGCGAGCACGGAATACACGGCCGACTTCATCGCGGTCGTCTTGCCCGCACCGAGCTCCCCGATGAACGCCGCGGTCGCCGAGGTGTTCTCCCGCGGGCCGCGCGCCCAGTCCGTCAGCACCGGCCTGACCCCGCCGCCGGCCAGCTGCAGCCCGAACAACGGCCCCGAGGCATCCCCCAGCCCGCTGCCCGTGAAAGGGCCGGCCATCGCGAAGTCCCGCGCCACCAGGTACTGCGCGTACTGGGCCATGACCCGCGGAGTGCGGGTACCAGGCAGCATCCCGTACCAGAGGTTCTCCTGCTCACCGTGCGGCCGGGTGAAGGTGTACTCGTTGCCGGTGAAGTGCCCGGCGAGCTCCCCGGCCCGCCGCTCGGCCTCCTCCGGGGTGCCGCCCCACACGCACAGGGCGGTCATGGCACGGACCTCGACCTCCGTCTGCGAGGCGGTCAGCCGCTCGCGGTACTCGTCCAGCCCGCCCACTGCCTTGTCGACGCTGGCCGGGACACCCGCGGTCTCACCGTCGTATTCGCTGTACTGGTTGGCGAGCTCACGCGCCTGACGCCGCGTCTTCGCCTCCGCCTCGGTACCGGAGGAGACGCTCAGGCGCACCACCCAGTCCACCGGGAACGAGAACGCATCCAGGGAGGACAGATACTCCGACCCGGGAAACGCGAACGCCTCGGGCATCTCGGAGAGCGCGAGCATCACCTGATACGAGGGCCCCCACTCCGTGGTCACCTCCAGCCAGCGCCGCGCGAACGGATTCGCTCGCCCTGCCTTCTGCCTCCCCGCCCGGACAGAACCGGCCCCGCCACCGCCCAGGCCCTGCCCGTCGAGTTCGTCGAACAGGTTGCCGCCCTCGGCGAGCACCACCTGGCCGAGCGCCGCCGCACCCCGCCCCCGGCCCCGCATCCCCGGCCCCGCACCCTCCGGCAGCACCGGCTCGAACACCCCACGACGGGCACTGTGCCCGTAGATCCACAAAACCTCCGCCGTCGTCGCCGGACGCAGAGCAATACCCGGCGGCCACACCGACGCCATCCGCTGCGCCTGGGCCAGGCGCTCGTCCTCCTCGCGCGCCGACACCGGCCGCGGAAGCAGCCCCAGCTGCAGAGCAACATCCGCACGCGCCGCCGCGAAAACCTCCCGTACCGACTCCCCGCGCGTCATCGCAAGCGGAACTGCGAGCCAGTCCGTACGCCCCGTCAGCTCCAACTGCTCCAACTGCCCCCGCAGCACACCGATGGCCTGCCGGTACCGGCCACAGCCCGCCAGATCGATCCCCTCGGTCATCTTCGCGACCACACTCGCCGGGTCGACGGCCGGGCACAGACTCAGCAGCATCGACTCACCCTTGAGCGCCTTGACCAGCGCCTCCAGCTGCCCCAGCCGCTGCTCCTTCGCCCGCCGCGAGGCATGAGCGGCATCCGCCCCCGCCACCCGGTAGACCGCCCAGACCTGACCGTGCACCGTCCACATCACATTCCCGGCCACATGCCGGATCGGCATCCGCATCACAGGTCACTCCCCTCGCTGCGCCACAGGCGCATCACTCGTGCTGAACTGGCGGCCGCGGCGCCGGGCGGCGAGCAACGAAGCCGCGACCGGCGCCGGCCGACGGCCAACCGCTCCACGGGCTGCGCCGACGTCCTTCCGGCCGACGGGCACAGGGCTCTCGGACACAGAAGCGCTTGTGGTGGTGCGGCCGGCGCCCATCACACGGGAGGCCGCAGCCTGAGACCGGACCGGGCGGAGCACGGGGCGGCCCGCGCCCCTGGCACCTGCCCCGGGCTGCGGTGCGGCCCAGGTCACGCTGCACACCCCGATCAGCGGCTGGTGACCACCCCGCGACCTGAGCGGACGACCGCCCAGCCGCCCTCCCCGCGGCCGCGCCACCAGCGAGGCGGAACTCGCGGCCACCGCCAGCGGATTACGGCCGTCGACCCGGATATGGCGCACCAGCAGCGACAACCCATAGGGCCCACCGATCGCGATCGCATAGTTGAACAGCCCGAAATGAGCCCACACCCCCCGCGTCAGCACCAGGCCCGCGAGCGAGGCGGCCAGGACCACGATCTGCGGCACCGTGTACGGACCACCCCAGATCCGGCCCCGCCCACCCGGCCACTTCCCGATCATCAAAGGGTGACGGCGCGCCCGGGTGTAGCACCGGCCAACCAGCACTTCCGGCGCCGCAACGCCGCTCACCGCTGCTCACCGGCCGCAGGTTCGATGCCCCGGACCACCGTGTGACCGGCGCCCGCGCTCTTCACGGAACCGTCGAAGACGATCTCGACACCGGCGCTGTCGTGGAACACGGCCGCCAGGAGCACGTACAAGAAGAGCGCCGTGCCGACGAGTACTGCGACCGAAGAAAACAGTGAGCGGACCTTGGCCCATACATGCGACACCGAGAAGAGCACCACAACTGCCGTCAGGAAGACGGCGAGAACGCTGGTCATCGCCGCGCACCGTCCACCGGTTCGACGACTCGGACCACCGCATGAACAGCGCCCGCGTTCTTCACGGAGCCGCTGTTCGGAGCGATGTCCTCGCCCACACTGTCGCGGAACACCGCAGCATTCATCACCGCGAACCACAACGCCACGCCACCGGCGAGCGCCACACCGGCAGCCAGAATCGATTTCGACTTGGCCCAGGCAGTCACCACTGCCGCAACCACCATGAACGACATCACCGAGCCGACCAGCAAACCGGTGATCCTCTGGGTGAGCTGGTCGACGTCGTCGATCGCCCCAGCCAGTACCGTCACGTCCATCACTGCGCGCTCTCCTTCGTCCCGGCCCCGACCGGCTCCTTGCTCAGCACGGGGGCCCCTTCCACGGATGCGATCTCCCAGCGCCCGTCCCGCGCGGTGATCGTGACGGCGTACGTCAGCGGCCGTTCCTGCCCGCCGGCATCGGATGCGGTGACATCGACGAGGAGCTGCCTGCGCTCCCCGTCGGACACGGGAACGCCCCGCTCGTCGGTGCCAAACGGGTCGTTCGTGCCGACCTCGGCGAACCGGGCCACCTCGACCCGCCCGTACGGGGCAGGCGACACCGCGGCCAGGGCCGTCCCGGGGGACAAGTAGCGGTCGAGCTCGCCGCGGCCGGCCAGATAGGCGGCAAAGAACCCCGTGAGCGTCTGCGCAGCAGGATCGGTACTGCGGACCGGGACCGACTGCCCATACGCCAGCGACGGAGCCTCACCCGACAACGGCGCACCCACCTCGGCCGGGAGCGCCACAGCCGCCAAACCCCCGCCCGCACCGGCCCTGACCGGAACCTGGAAATACCGCAGCACCGGCCCGGCCCCACCCGGTTCCAGCCCTGTCTTCTTCCCGCCCGCGGCACCGGCCGAGACCACCCGGGCAGCCACGGTCACCGACCAGTACCCGGCAGACACGGCCCGCACCCTTACCGCCGCGACCTCCTGCGCCCGCTGCACGCCCGGATCAGCCGTCAGACTCACCTCGCGGGCATTCGGCAAGAACGGCGCCAAGAACTCCTCGGTGCCCTCCCCAGCCGTCAAATACGCGCTCACGAACAACTCGGCGAACCCACCCGGCCCCGCAGGCTGCCCGGCCGCCGGCTGCTCCTGGCGCACCGGGGCCGCAGGCGCCGTGACCGCAGGCCGGGACACGAGCGCCCACCCCGCCAGAACCGGCCCGGCCACCAACAGCACCCAGGCCGTACGGCGGATCACCGTTACCGCGTTCGCCGCACCGCCCAGGGAACCCAGCGCCCAACCACCCGCCTCGGCAGGCAGCACATCCTGCGGCTGCTCCTTGCGGCGCTTCACGGCTGCTCCTGCCGCATCCGGGCGGCCAGCGTGTCCCGAGCCGCTTTCGGCAACGCGGCCCAGCGGGCGAACGCGGCCTGGGCCGGTGCCGCATCCTCATCGAGGTAGGCGCGCATGGACCGCGCCGTTCGGTCAGCGAACGGCGCCACCTCCAGCTGCACCACCAGATCACGCAACCGTCGACGCGCCCGCACCAGCAGCTCGATGTCCCCGCCGTCCTCCGCCGCGAGCACCGGATCCGCCATGTCCCGCTCACCCCTTCCAAGCCCGAGTACGGCAGCCGTTCCGCCGCACACCCAGACCAAGGAGCGCCCGCCCCCCAGACGTGACAGCCACAGCCGAGAAATCTGAGAAATCGTCATCACGCCGCCTGCACCCACCGGTCCGCGACCGACCGCAGCTGCCGCACGGTCCGGCTCCGACGCTGCCGCCACGCAATCGCGGACACACCAGCCCGCTCCGCGCTCTCCCGCGCCCCAGCCCGGGACTCTTCCGCGATCACCCGAGCCCGTACCACCTCGAGCAGTCCGGCAGCCACAGCCCACACCAGCAGCTCGACCAGCTCGCCCCGCGCACCGTCCGGGACCTCACCAGCTGCGAGGAGCCCGGCCTCAACAGCCTGCCGTCCGACGACCGTCTGCCAGACCTCTTCCGCCGGATCGGCCACCGGCCCGTCAAACACCACCGCCGATTCGAGGGCCGGGTGCCACGGCAGCGCGTCCGTCTCCGCATCCGCCCTCAGCTCACGGCTCGCCAGATGCAGCGTCTCCAAAAGGAGGTTCGCCGCGACCCCGCCCGCCCTCTGCAACGGGTACCGGCGTACGACCTGGTACAGGCACGCGACGACGACCTGCCCCACCTCGTCGAAATCCCGGCCGGCCCGCAACAGCCGCTGCGTCAGCCGCACCGCACCCGGCACCATCGCCTGCACCACCACCCGCGCAGCCAACTGCGCACCAACACCCTCACCGGCCGCCCGCTCCAGCAGCACCCGCATCCACCGGTCACTGTGCACACGCCCCTGCCCCCGGTCCCGACCCCCCAGTTCGGCCAGCACATCCTCGAGACCTGCTGCTCGCCCGCAGCTGAGGACCACCCCGCCCTCCTGCAACCAGCCCAGCACCATCTCGGCGCTCCCGGCCTCGGCGCAGACCAGCGCCCATTCGGCATCCAGCGACTCAAAAACCCGCGTTCCAGTCACGACAGCTCCCGTTCAGGTGATGCCGTGAACTCTTCTCAGCACCCCTGACCCGACCGCTGACCCAAACCATCAAATGCGCAGGTCAGAAGGTTGCCCAAAAGCAGACCCACGTCGCACTGAGCGCTCGCGCTGACCCGGGTAACCACCAGATGCCACTACTGCCGTTGGCCGCCACAGGCCCATCACCGGGATATCCACAGGCCCCGGCAAGCCCAGACGTTCCGTCGTAGCGTGCTCTCCTGCCGATCACCGGGGGTGCGCAGAATGCGGTACGTACGGCTGGAGTGGCTGGCCGCGGAGGTGATGGACGGGCTGCCGTCCGCCGCGGCGCGGAGCACTGTGCAGGACCTGATCGTCGACGTCGCGAAGCGACCCGACCGGTGGCCGACGCCCGGCGGCGAGGACGTTGTCGACGTGTTCGGGAGCCGGTGCTGGGTCTCGTACGTGGCCTACCGCGACGGTCTGGAGGTCCGTGACATCGGGTGGGCGGGCTGACCGAGGCCCGAGCATCCGGCCGTCCTCACGAGACGAAGGAACCCCCGGGGATGGAAACCTTCTCCGACCCGAGGGTTCCTTCATCCCGTGCCACCGGGGGAGCCGCAGAGGTCAGGAGTCCTCGGGCGCGGGCCGGGGTTGGGGAGCCGGTCCAGCGCCCGGTACAGCGCTTTCACCAGCCGGGCCCGTTGCTGGGCGTACGCAAGGGTGGTCCGGGAAGTGACCGACAGGCGGCGCTCCGCTTCCTGGAGGACCTGGTCGATCAGCGGCCGCAGGTCACTGTCCTTGGGCAGGTTTTCGAAGCGCCGGCCCACTTCGGCGGCGACGACGCGGGCGTGCCCTGTGAGGAGCAGCGCGATCTGCGCGCAGTCGCCCGCCCGTAGACCCTTCACGTTCTTCCGGGCCAGAATCGCGTCGGCCAGCGCCGTGACGGGGGTACGGTCGAGCGGCAGCTCCTCGGCCAGGAGCGCCTCGGGGTCGTGCAGCACGCCGTAGCTCATGCCCGTGATTCCTCCGGTTCCAGACCCGTGACCGTGTCGGTGGCGGTGACGAACAGATTGCGGCCCAGCAGCCAGGACCGTTGCGCGTTCCAGTCGTGCCAGCGGTAGGCGATGTGCGCGAACGAAGGGACGACGATCCCGGAAATCCGGCCGCCGTCCACCGCTGCGCGGATGCGTGCCCAGCCCGGCCGCAGCTCCGTCTCCTGGTCGAGTGGCCCGGTGTCGGTCACCGCACACCCGGCCGGAACCCTCCAGTCCCGTGCCTCTGCGTGCGCGGCCAGAGGAGGCAGCACCAGGTGTTCGGTGCCCGGCACCGGTACCACGGCATACAGCGCCACCGCGGTCACCGGGACGACGAGGGGCCCGTCTGATGCCGGGGCGCGGAGCGCTGCGATCTTCCTGCGCACCCGGGCCGGTAAGGGCCGGGCGGTGCGGTGGTGGCCGGACGAGTTCGGCATGAGGGCCTCCCCGGGACGGTTGTCGGCGTACTCCCAGACAACCGCGACACGTTCGGGTGGGCTCAGGCCGGATTCCGGGCAAGTACCGGCCAGGGACCGGACAGTTTTACCAACAGGAGAAAACCGGCAGGACTACCGTCCGCGCCGCGACCGGTACTTACGGGGGGACCTGATGGACAGGCAGCGGAACACCCGGCTCGAGGCGGTGATGGCCGAGTACGGCTTCACACACCAGGGCCTAGCCGACGAGATCAACCAGGTCACCGCCCGGATCTTCGGGGAGAACCACCCCCGCAAGTGCACCGACCGCCACGTACGGCGCTGGATCAGCGGCGAGGTCCGATGGCCCTGGACCCGCTACCTTCACGCCCTGGAACAGCTCTTCGACCGCCCGGCGCAGGCACTCGGCTTCATCCCCCGAGGCAAAAACAGCGCGAACCTGCCCACCCCCCCAAGGCCTCCCGCACCGACGAAGGAGGTGCCCGTGCGCCGCCGCCGTTTCATCATCGCCACCGCCGCCACCACAGTCGCCCTCGCCCTCAGCATCGACGAAACCCCCACCGGCGGCCGCCTCGCGATGAGCGACATCACCCGCGCCCGGGAGAGGATCAACCGCCTCGACGCCCACTTCGCAGCGATCGGCGGCGAACCCCTCCTGACCGTCGCCACCACCTACCTCGACCGCCTGACCACCGCAGCCGACCACTGCACCTACGGCCCCCGCGTCGAACAGGCACTCCACACCACGATCGCATCGCTGTGCAGCTCTGCCGGATGGGCCGCCGACGACGCCGGCAACCTGGACGCAGCACACCGGTGGCGCACCACCGCCCTGCAAAGAGCCATCCTCGGATCCAACCCGCAGGCCCAGGCCCGAGCCTGGTCCGACCTCGCCATCCACGCCCGCCGCGGCGGCCACCACCGCGAAGCTCTGCGCATCAGCCAGACCGCCCTCACCAGCCGCGCAGCCCGCCAGAACCCCCGCTACACCGCCCTGCTCCAATCCCGCCTGGCCATCAGCCACGCCCACACCGGCAACCGCCCCGCCGCAGCCCGCGCCCTGCTCGCCGCCCAGACCGCACACGACCGCATCGACCCCACCCAGCCCGCACCCCGGTGGCTGAACTTCCTCACCACGGCCGAGATCAGCGGACTCGCCGCCATCACCCACCAGGCGATGGGGCATCTCGCCGACGCCGAGACCGCCACCGCCCAGGCCCTCACCCTCCTCGAACCCGGCCTGCGCCGCAGCCACGCGTACTACACCGTCCAGCTCGCCGAACTCCAGCTCGCCCAGGGAAACACCACCGACGCCCACACCACCACAGCCGCCATCGACACCACACACATCGGCAGCCGCGCCATCACCGACCGGCTTGCCACCCTCCACCGCGCCCTCGCCACCGCATAGGAGAACCACCCGAAGTGACCACCGGCATAGAAATCCGCCACTACACCACCCGCCACACCCCCCGCCTGCGCCCGCTCCTGCTGGACATCTACGCCGAGGTCTACGCGAAGGAGGCACAGAGCGACCCGTTCTGCGCCCTCGACCGGTTCGCCGAAGGACTCGACAGCTGGATGACCCGCCCCGGCTGGACCTGCACCGTCGCCTACGACCACGACCAGCCCGTCGGCTACGCCTACGGAGCCCCGCTGCCTCCCGCCAGCCGGTGGTGGAGCGGACTGCTCACCGACACACCCGCCGACACCATCACCGAGACCGGCACTCGCACCTACGCACTCAGCGAGCTCATGGTCCGCGCCCCCTGGCGCAAGACCGGCACCGCCCGCCGACTCCACGACGCACTGCTCATACCCCGGCCCGAACAACGCGCCACGCTCCTGGTCCTCCAGGAGCACCCCAAGGTCCGGGCACTGTACGAATCATGGGGCTGGCAGACACTGGGCGGCCTACGCCCGACCCTCCCGGCCGCCCCGCTCTTCCACGCCATGCTGCTCGATCTCCCACCACACGACGGAACCGTCGCCACCATGTCGACGTAAAGCCCGCAGGCCCACCGGTTGCTCAACAGGTTGCGTAACGGGTTGCCTAACAGGTTGCGCAACGGGTTGCTCAACAGGTTGCCAACGGTGGATTCGCTTGCCCGCTGTCCTCGCAGGTCAGCGGCATGGGTCAGCGTGACGCAGCCGCCGACACCTCTTCCCCCGAAGGGGAAGAGCACCTTTCCCTTTCCCTCGGCCTGGGCGCCGACCCACTGTGCCGGGGTCGTCCGCGCCGGGGTCGTCTCCGGCACCAGGACGCCGACCTCAGCGAACTTTGGCGTGGACAGGAGGACACCCATTCCGGACCATGCAGGCGCGCCCTCCTCCTGTCCACGCGCCACAATGGCCCCGCTGGACAGATAGTCGACACCGGTCAAGGTCACCGGGGCGCTCCACACTTCCGGATACAACGGACCGCCGTCCGAGGCTCCCTGTACGGGCTGGCACCGGGCCGGGGTTCGGACGATGTCGCCCGGACCGACCGCGTCCCACATGGTGAAGCGCCATCCCTGGGGTGGCTCAGTGCGCCGCCGCATGTTGCGCGCCATGTCGGCTTCAGCAGCGACCCGCATGTCAATCAGCGCTACGAGTCGGGCCGCTGCTGCCGCGCGGCTGGTGTGACTGGTCGCATGCTCTTCGGAAAGGCCGATGGCCAACCATGTGCAGCGAATTCGGTAGACGTGGCCGACAAACGCGCCATCGACCGTCACCGGGTAGCATCCCCGGTCGTCGCATCGCCTGAATCGGTACCGGGGCACGCCTTTGACGGGTGTTGGTACTACGGGCGCGTCGGAGACAGGTTCTGCCACCTGCAGGAGAATCTCGCTCGACCCGTTCGCATTAACGCCCTGACAGGGCGCTGTCGGGCAGGGATCATCGACGCCCGGAACCGTGCCGCCGCCCTCCCACGTCTGGACACTGCCCGGGTCGGACACCCTGGTAGGCGCCGGCGTGCTGGCCCCCGTCGGTGCTCCGGTCTTGATCTCTCCGGCCTCCGCGCTCTGGCTGATTGTGGTCTCGGCCGCTGCCTGGCACTCGACGAGCCCCGAGGGACCGGCAGCCCCTTCAAAAGTGGCGACGTCCTCGGCCTCCTCCTCGATGATCTCCTCGTAGCTCACCGAGTCGCCCCATTTGGCCAGTACGTCAGCCGGGGACCAGTCCGCACGCGGGGCCTTGCGCGGCTTGATGATGCTCGGGGCCGGGGTCCACTTCGGAGCCGGGCCATCGGCCGCGGCCTTGATGATCCCACGCACTTTGGACTCACGGCCACGCCGCTCCTCTACCCGGGCGATCATCAGGGCTTCCGCCTCTGCCCGGCTCCGGATCGGGCGGCGGTCCGAGTGTCGGACCTGCTCAGACTTGCGCCACTGCTTCGGGTTCTTACTGAGGTCCGCCGGGTGCATTCGCTCGCGAGTGATGAACCACTCCCCTTGTGTTGTGCCACCCAGAAGCCGTGACCGCGCCATGAGGCCGTGACCTCCCACCTGTTCAGGGCCCCGGCGCCGCCTTCGCCCCAGCACAGCACCACACGCGCGGAGTCATCAGGGTTGCCCGTTCGGAGGATCGGCCCTTTGGCCACCATGGCAAGGGTGTTCCGGGCGTTGCGCACCGCCACAGTCGCCGTCTCAGACACGGGTGTCGGGAGTTTGCTCACGGTCATTCCACAGGTCCTTCCGGGGCGATGCCGCAGGGCTTGCCCGTGCGGTTGGTGCAGCCCCCACCGTAGCCAACTTTCAGTACCGCTTCAAGTGTCACTGAAAGTTGCTCGCGGTGGAGTCGCGCCAACCGCAGCTTTCCGCTGCCGCTCCCCCGACTAGCTGCACAGCATGTAGAAGGGCACCGAAAGCAGGACCCATAGAGCCCCCATTGCGCTACTGCGCCCACTCCAGCCCGAGGCCAGCCAGCGCCTGGCGCTTGTCGGTCAGGTCGTCTCACTCCGAACTGAACTGGTCCTGGCCGCGCCGCAGTTCGGTGAGGGGAGCGGCCCAAGCTCCCAGGCCCTACACGCACACCAGTGCGATGCCGCAGCTCGGAACCCCCGGGCATCGCACCTCAGTGCGTGTAGGACCTGGGAGAGGCGTCCCCGGCCCCGGACAGTGGAGGACCCCGGGCCGCCCTGCGCCCCGGGGTCCCTCCGCCGGTCTTACCACCGCCGCTCACCAGTCGTCAGGTGTGCTGCCCACCCACGCTATCGGCTGGCCCTCGCTGTTGCGGCCCCAGTGCGGTTCCTCCATCGAGGTCTCATGCCCGTCGGGCAGGACGCAGATCCGCCCCCAGCGGCCGTGCTTGCCCGGGCAGATCCCGGGAGCCGGGCCACGTCGCCACCCGCCACGGCCTGGTCATAGCGGTCCTGGAACGACTGGAGACGGATGCACAGCTCCATGCCGAGCTCCGTCTCCGCCGTCCACCCGCCCCCGCGTCACCTGCACCCGAGGGTCGGACAGCACAGCCGAGACGAAGCCCTCCGCCTCCGCGAAGGCCCTGGTGCGGGCGTGCCGCCGCACAGCATCCTGCACACCCCGCTCTTCCGCGGCTGCGATCATCACGCCGCTCCTTCCATGGCCGCCCACTCCAGCCCGAGGCCGGCCAACGCGACGAGCTTGTCGACGGTCAGCTTCGCGCGCCTGGACTTGGTGTTGGACAGGAAGACTCCGAGCTTGACCTCCGACCCGTCCGGCAACACCTCCACGTGAGCCCTGGGCACCTTCACAGAGCCCGTGCGGGCCTTGTACTGCTCCAGGGCCGCCACGCCCCTCTCGAAGGCGCTCACAGGCGCCGTGGACGACTCGGCGGGCATGCTTGGCTCCGCCAGGGCCGGGGCCGGGGCAGGGACTTCCGGGAGCACGGTCACCGGGAGCGGGGTGACACCGACCGCCTCCAGGCGCTCGCGCTGACCCTGTACCAGGGCCGCCCAGACCTCGGGCCTGCGCTGCTGGGCCAGCCACTTGCCGACGTCCATGCCGTGCACGGTGAACCCGGGCAGAACCTCCGCCGGCCCTTCCTCGTCGCGCACCAGCTCCCGCAGCGCGGCGAAGTGCCGCTGCCACTGCGCCGGCCACGACGGATTCCAGTCCTCGTCCAGGGCCACCAGCGCGGCCTCCCACTCCGGGTGCCCGGCCAGCGCGCCGGGACGGCGCAGGTTGGACAGCCACTGCCCCACCGGCCTGTCCAGCACCGCCGCCGACCGGGGCGCGCACAGCGTCCAGTGCTGCTCGTAGTACACCCTCGCCGCCGCCAGATTCTCCTGGAACCGCGCATCAGCGGCCGACCAGGCCATGCCCAGCTTCTCCAGCCGCCGGGCACGCACCCCGGCCATCTGCCCCGCCCCGAACGCCCGCCGCTGCTCCGCGACCCACCGCCCCAGAGGAAACGCCCTCTCGCGGTGCTCGTACGGCACCCGGGCGTGCCCCTCGCGCTCGACGAAGCCCCTGAGCGCCGCCCAGCCACGAGCCCAGTCCTGCCGCTCCGTGTCGATCACGTTGAAGCTGACCCAGTCCGCGACCATCACAGGGTCCCTGGGAGCCGCGAAACGGAGCAGCAACCGGGTTTCCTCCTCGTTATCACCAGGCGCAGCACCGAGGTATCTGGAGGGCTGCACGACGTCCTTCTGCGGCTCCTGCGGAATAGCCAGCAACTCGATTGCCTCTTCATCGTGAGCCCGCAGACCTTCCAATACCTTCACCAAAGGCCGGTACGAACCAGAGGTGAACATATCCTCCGGGCTTTCGTCAGGCCGGAGGAATACCGGCACGATCAGGGAAGCGAGCTTTCCTTCACCGGGCTTCTGACGTAGAGCGCGGCCGATCGCCTGCACGATGTCGTGCGGGGCCCCCTTGGGGTCCAGCAGGGCCACCGAGTCCACGGCCCGGATATCCACGCCCTCACCCAGGACGCGGCAGTTCGAGAGCACAGCCCGCCGGGCGGTGGAGCCGAACCCGCGCAGCACCTCCCGCCGACGCTCCGGCACGTGCTCACCGCACAGCCAGTCCGCCCAGATCCGAGCCGGGTACTTCTCGGGCCGGTCGGCGTGCAGCCGCTCGGCCACCCGCTCCAGACCCTCCGCATACGCCGCGGCCTCTATGGTCCGGTGGTGGAAGGTGATGCACGTCGACAGGTTGTGCTGCTCCATCGTGTGCAGCAGCGCAGCCTGGAGGGCACCCAGGCGCTGCCCGCGGACCTCCTCGGTGTGCCGCTCCTCACCCATCAGCCGCTCCGGCGTCACGACCGGGTCCTGGAGCTCCAGAACGATGATCTGGTACCGCGCCAGCAACTTGCGCGACACCGCCGACGCCAGCGACAGCTTGTAGAGGACCGGCCCGAAGACCTTCTCGTCATCCATCGAGGCCGCCATCTCCCGCGGCAACGGGTCACGCACCCCCTCGGCCACTTCACGGTTCAGCCGCTCCTCCCAGATCCGCGGCGTCGCCGTCAGATACAGCCGCCGGCGCGCCGGGATCTTCGTCTGGTCATGGATGTCCGCCCACGCCTTCCCCATCGACCCCGACGTCCGGTGCGCCTCATCGACACAGGCGAGGTCCACCGGGCCGAGTTTCTGGCCGTAGGCGCCCTCAAAGGCTTCCCTGAGCACGCCCAGCGAGGCGTAGGTGGCGTAGATGGTCACTGGCCCCGTGGCGTGCCACAGCGCCAGCTGCACGGGGTTCGTGGTGCACCGCACTCCCAGGTGCCACAGCTCCGGATCCTCCAGCGGCGAGCACACCATGACCGCCGGCCCTCTGTGCCCGACGCTGCTCCACGCCTTCACGGTCTGCGCCAGGAGATCGAGGGTCGGCACCACCACGAGAACGCGGCCCTTGGGAACAATCCTTTTCGCGGAGGCCGCCGCGATGATGGTCTTTCCCGTTCCGCACGCGGCGTGCACCTGGCCGCGCAGACCATTCCAGGGAATACCGCCCGGCGGGATATCGAGACCGCGCACAATCGCGCTCACGGCCTCGATCTGGTGGTCACGCAGCTTCATCACGGTCATGTCCCGTGTTCTCCTTTTCGCGGGTGACGCGTAATCAGGAAGGAAGCACCGATGCGGTGCCCCGCCTCGGGGAGGCCCGCTTCCGTGCGCTCGTTGTCAGGGGTGGTCTCTCAGGCACGGGCCTCGGGGGCGCCGTCCTGGAGCGCCGCGGCTGCGGTGAGGAGCCGTTCCCAGGTGCGGGGTGTACCTCCGTGCTCTGCGGCCAGTTCGGCGGCGATGCGGCTCTTGGGCGCGCTGTTCGCCGCAGCGAGGGCCTCACTGGCGGTACGGAGCCGCGGGTCTCCTTCGTAGGAGTGCTGTTTGCGGGGGACTTGAGGTTCGCCGGCGCGGCGGCCGCCGCCCTTTCCCTGGCCCGGCGGGTTGTCGCGGCGCTTGTTGACTTCGCGGCGGGGCCACAGCCGGGCTCCGTAGACGGTCGTGCCGGCCGAGAGGTAGCCCTGAACGGCGTAGGCGCGGACAGTGCCCGGGTTGATGCCGAGGACCGCGGCGGCCTCGTCGGCGGTGAGCAGGTCCTCGGGGTGCTCGTCCTGCGGCAGTGCGGGGATCGGCTTGCCGTCGATGTAGGCCTCGGCCTGGGCCAGGTCGTAGACCAGGTAGCGACTCTCAGGGAGCAGGCTGGGGACGCGGCTGCGGAAGCCAGGAGCGTCGCGGCGGCGCCAGGTGGCCAGCGGCACGCCGATGCGGCGGGCGACGTCGGCTTCGTTGATGACCGGCCGGTTACGGGGGATCACATCGTCTCCTCGAGGGCTGCTGTGCCGCAGGTGCGACCTGTAGAGTTTGGGTGCAGGCTGGTTCCTTTTCCGGGCCTGCGACGTGGTTACGAGGCCGGCGGTGTGCCGGGTCGCTCTCAGAGCGGCTCTCCGTCGGCCTCGACCTTTTCCCGACCCAGCATTCGACAGTTACAACATTACAGTATCTAAGACTCTTCGGTGCCGCCTTCATCCCCTGCGACCCGCTCACCGTCCCGAGAGCTGCCGCGCGAGCCATGCATCCGCCTCCCGCCCACTGCGGAGCCGTACGACACGGACGCCCAGCTCGGCCGTCTCGGCGACCTGCCGGGCATACCGGGGGCGGTTGTTGCGATACTTCCGGACAGCCGTGCGCAGCAGGGACCGCCGCCCGAAGAAGGCACGCTTCCACGTGAGCCGCTGCGCCTGGATGCTCGCGTCCAGGCCGGTGAGCTGGCGCAGGCTCCGGTACACGATCCGGCGCACGATCAGGGGCAACGGGAGGTCGAGCCAGACCAGGACATCCGCCCGGTGCCACACCACGTCTGCAAGCTTTGAGTAATTCCCCTCGACCACCCACGATTCCCCCCGCGTGATCCGCTCGGCCTTGCCCCGGAATTCATCGAGTGGAAGAGGACCGTTCTCGGTGAACAGCACATTGTCAAGGTCAGTGCAAGGAATTTCCAGCGAAGCGGAAAGTTCTTTCGCGATCGTCGTTTTCCCGCTCGCAGGAGGGCCGAATAAGGCGATCTTCTTCATCGGATATTCCTAACTGTTTGTCGAGCGATCCAGGCAGTGCAGCGGAAATTAATTATCCCGGACTCGGGAGCATTTTCCACCCCATTTTGCCTAATCCTGTTTTTCCGGGGCGGGCCCTCCCCGGAGGCAGCGACGCGACCACTCGGCGTCGACGGTCCGACAAGGCCGGCCATGGTGCACCTGCACGTACCCGCTGGGAGGGCGTGCCGAGGAGGCAGGCGCACCTGACACGACAGCGAACCGACGGGCGGGGTGTGGGTGTGGGCCTCGGCGCGGCCCTGGCCGAGCGCGGCCGCCCGCTAGCGCCGAACTGTCGTCGGCCAGCACCTCGCCGAGGCCCACACCCACACCCCGCCCGTCACACCGCTGCGCCCCTCCGCGCTACCGGCCTTACTACCCGCCACGATCAGGCCGCAGCGCAGGCCCGGAACGCGGAGTGCGGGGGCCAAGGCGCGGCGATGCGGGGGCTGGGGAGCGCCCAAGCACGGGCTGGAGAGCCTGACGGCTCTTCAGCCGCGCCTGACGGCCCGAATTCCGCCCGGCTGCGGGGCAGGGTGCAGAGGGGGCCGTGCCTGACGGCATGACGGGCGCAGCATGCAGCCGTCGACGGGACGGGGCACAGGGGCGGGGAGCGGCGCGGGCGTGCTGGGGCGCGCCTGAGGACCTTTCCCGGGGGCTGGGGCCGGTGCCGCGCCGCCCCGGGCGTGCCCGGGGCGCTCCGCCCCCGGGCACGCCCTGTTGTGGCTGGTGCCGTCG